>CAZPME010000058.1:0-1524 GCA_964587885.1 uncultured Candidatus Poseidoniales archaeon | reverse complement strand
AAGTGAAACCAGTCCTGACCAGCGAACACTGTCTCCCAATCGATATCACCGGGCTGTATTTCAGCAATTGCAGATGCAGCGCGGTCGTAAACCACTTTTGAAGCACGCATTGATGCCCCAGATTCCAAGTAATACGTTCCTAGCCGCTTCCCTTGCCGCAAAATATTCGAAGTGTCAACGCCAAACTGACGAATATAATTTATACATGCCTGCCCGATGTCATTGTCAGGAATGGCTGTGACGAATGTAGCATCAACGCCGAACTGAGCGAGTGAAACTGCAACATTGCATTCACCGCCACCATAGGTAACTTCAAATTCTCGTGCCTGAGTAAATCGCTCTCGTCGCATTGTTGCCAAACGAAGCATTACCTCTCCAAAAGTTACGACCTTAACCATAAAAATCTCAATTCTTTTCCTCTTACTGCATAAATACAGGATTGAAATGCGACTGACCTAGTCAGCCATCACCTATCCCTTACCGACCTCGTATCGACTTGATAAGTTCAACCGTATCTCTGCTGCGATTTTCTAGTTCATCCCAGGCTCCATCTTTAAGGATGTCAGCCGACACAAGCTTGGAACCCATGCCAACCGCAGATACACCAGATTCGAACCAGGGCCGTAGCGACTCTTCAGTTATATCCACTCCTCCGGTTGGCATGATTGATGACCATGGCATGGGTCCAAGTAAATCTTTGACAAATCCCGGACCTCCAACGGCACTGCCAGGAAAGACCTTCACTATCTCAACACCTAACTCTTCGGCAGCAGATATTTCTGAAGCTGTGCCACAACCAGGAATATAACCGATTTTTCGTCTATTGCAGACCTTTGCAACGTCTGGATTTGTCACTGGTCCGACGATGAAGCAAGCCCCTGAGCCGATGTACATCGACGCTGTACCTGCATCGAGTACCGAACCAGCACCAAGAATAGCGTCGGGTAATTCAGAAGCGCAAAATTTTTCCAGAGCAGAAAACACTTCCCATGCATGATCACCACGGTTAGTAAATTCAAGAACCTTGATTCCACCGTTCACGCACGCCTTCGCAATATTCTGAGCAGTCGCAATATCACCGTTATAGAAAACTGGCACAACGCCAATTTTATTAACTGCAGTCAATACCTGCAGTCGCGTATGCCTCGCCAACTCAGATTCTCCTTATTACAGTCAAAAATCAAATCCCATCCGATAGTTTATCGATTTAACTATTCTTCAGGAACAACCCAAAGTAATTCTAAACAAATTGGAATTTCGATCTCATATGAACAGAAACTCACGCAAAATATTCGGCTCAGCGATTCTGAAGCTTTTCTATCTCGTGAAGAAGTTCTCCTGCAGCCGGTATTGATTCCGTATAAAGATTTGACCAGTAGATTATGCCATCAGAATCAATGATGAAAACTGAACGTCTAGAATTTCCACGATCTTCGTTAAATACTCCATATGCCTTTGTCACAGCACCATGCGGCCAAAAATCACTAGCCACGTGGAACGGAACACCCTCAACACCCTCGTGCT
>CAZPME010000057.1:0-1589 GCA_964587885.1 uncultured Candidatus Poseidoniales archaeon | reverse complement strand
GTGCCAAGTAACATCCAATCTCCCAAGTACATACCAGCGTACTTCATCACCAATTTTTTTTGCAGTGAATCCCCAAATTGTATCACCGTTTTCGAATCCATCAGGAATGCCCCAATCAGTTGTAATTTTATCAAACGGAGCGTGAGGGAATTTCTCTCTCCTTTTCGAAACGTCTGGATATGAATGATAATGCAAATAATGAGCCATGTATATCCGTTGAGCCATTCATATATTACGTTAGATGTGGATCAGTGGGCCTTCAGTGGGCCGAATCAGTCCCTACCCTCTAGTTCATCTCGCTTAAACCAATAGGGTTGACCTAATTGACAACAAGATATGCTACTAACTGAATCTCTTCCTTTTTTATCGCTTCAACCGTCCTAATAATGTCAGCCGCAGAGTAAATTCTATCCCTTTCTAATTGCTTGTCAAACTCATGTATGAACCAACCAAAATCCACTTCAGAATGCGTGATTGGATCTGCCTCATACATATTTTCCATTTCACTCAACTGTTTGAGCAATTGTTTGTATGGTTCGCTTCCAGGGATGCGATTATCATCAATTAACTTTGCAATACGTTGGAATCTACGTGGGTCAGCTCGTCTTGAAGGTGGGCCTGATAAACCATACTTTCGAAGAATCGGTGCTAGTTTTGCATTAATCCCCGTCTTCTGTTTCCTTGCAAATTTATCCTTCTGAGATATCTCCATTCTTTCTCTCATGATGTGTCGGATGGTCTGGTCTACCAACGGCCAAATCCAATGTTTCAGGCGGTCATCAACCCATTCCCCAAACCAAACCTCTTCACTCATCCCTTCAACATGAATCTCAGGGAATATGTGCGTTTTGCTAGTCAAAGGAGAGCCCTCTGGCTTCCAGATTTCATCTAGACGTTTCTCTTGGTCTTTTGTCCACCCCTCATTCTCAAGACGTAGCAAATCAAGAGATTCTGAAATCAAATCCTCATCGGCCATAGCCGGAATTGTTGATGCGGGCCACCAAATCCATTCATGTTGTAGAGTCCCATCTTTCTCGTTTCCGAGTTTGAAGGAAAGGAATACTCCTCTGTCTTTTGCGGACTTGGAGACCCTATGAACACCTAGCACTCGGCTGTGGACTCCGACTTGCATCTTGGAAAGAATACTTCGTGCACCATCGCCTTCTTCGGCTAAGAAATCAAGAAGTGGGAAGCGCATTTCATCAATACTGGCGAAATCCGCAATACGTTCCAATTCATCCAACACTTCCTCATCGCATTCCCACAGTCGCTGCCGTTCCTTGTAGGTGTCTCCACTGATTTCCTCACCAAGTACTGACCCATCAAGTCCGATGATACGATCGATTGATTGAGAGCGACGCATAATTCGACCTACAAGGTCCATCAATCCCTCAAGTGCGGTGTCTGGAAATACATTGCAAATATTCAAAATTTCATGGGGTGAGAACAGGCGATCCACACGACCAACTCTCTGAATCATCCTTACGGGATTCCAATGAAGATCAAAATTCACGATGCCTTGTGAGTCTTGCAAGTTCTGTCCTTCAGAAAGAACATGAAAAACGTTGTGGGAGAGGTGGAACAGGGCG
>CAZPME010000056.1:0-1740 GCA_964587885.1 uncultured Candidatus Poseidoniales archaeon | reverse complement strand
CTTGAATTGACAGGGCAGCGGGCTAAGTGGAAAAAACAACTTGCCAGAAGTCTCGTTTTTGATCCCTCAGAACTAATCTACCATGAGGCATTTGTAGATTGGTTGACAGGAGAAAAGGCACGTGGAAGGACAATCCTTCTAGCTACCGCATCAGATCGAACTTTGGCTGAAATCATAGCAGCACATGTTGGGTTGTTCGATGATGTCATGGGTTCTGATGGGATTACCAATCTACGAGGGAAGCGCAAAGCCGAGGCATTAATCGCACGTTTTGGAGAAAAACAATTCGGTTATGCAGGTAACAGCAAGCATGACATCCCGGTTTGGGAACACTGTGGACAAGTTATTGTTGTCAATGCTGAAAGTGGTCTGCTCGATAAAGTGGGAGATTCGGCGAACCTCATCTTTGAATGAATCAGGACTTTGCGCCGACGACCTTTAGCGCGAACCTCATTTGGTTACTGCATGGGTCGCGCACGTAAGACTACGGGTCTGCGTTTAGATGCGCTTGCTCATTGGTTGTTGAAATTCCGAATAATTGCGATTCCTGCACGTTGGATGGCAAATTCCTCACTGGCTTGGAGTTTTGTTTCTAGAGTTGATCGAATTCGAAGAAATCGAATGCGAGATCGTATTCTGTTGGCTGGTCCTGAAATGATGCCGCAACATGTTTCGATGATTATGGATGGAAATAGAAGATTTGCGTGGTCCAAATCTTTGCAGACTGAAACTGGCCATGCAGCAGGAAAAGAACGATTGAAAGAAGTAATGAAATGGATTTTAGAACTAAAAATTCCATATCTTACCGTTTATGCACTATCTACTGAAAATCTCAGTGGACGAGATGAAGATGAATTGAATGCACTATTTGACCTATATGTCAGTGGACTTGAGGAAATTAGTGTTGACCCGCTAATTCACAAAAATAGAGTGAAAGTGCAGGTTGTTGGACGTACTGAGTTACTACCTCAAAGAGTTAGAGATGCAATCGATAAGGCTAGTGAAGCAACGGCTGAGTACGATGATTTCTTGTTTACCGTTTGTCTTGCATATGGTGGCCGGGAAGAGATTGTTGATGCAGTGAAAAGAATTGCCTCTGAACACGCATCGGGAACTCTGGATATCGAGGCAATTGACCCCTCAACTATCTCGAGTCGATTATATACGGCCAAACTTCCAGACCCCGACCTTGTTATCCGAACTTCAGGGGAAGAGAGGGTGTCAAACTTCCTTCTTTGGCAAATCGCCTATGCTGAACTATACTTCACAGATGTGCACTGGCCATCATTTTCAAGGGTTGATCTATACAATGCTATAGAAGACTATCAATTAAGGAAGAGAAAATATGGCGAATGAAAAATGCACAGAGTGTGGTCGAGATGGCTATCGAAACCCATCCGTTACAGTAGATGCTGTAGCCTCTCGTGAGACGAACAATGGACTTGAATTACTGATGATTGAAAGAGGGCCCGACCCTGTTGTATGGCAAGGTATGTGGGCGTTCCCCGGAGGTTTTGTCGACTATGGAGAAGATCCCGAGGATGCAGTAATCCGAGAATTAATGGAAGAGACTGGAGTTAAGGGTGAAAATCCACGAATTCTGCATGTGCTTGGAGAGCCGGGAAGAGATCCTCGAAAGCACTGTGTTGGGCTATTCTACCTAGTTGATGCCGATCCTTCTGCTAAACCCATAGGTGACGATGACGCTGTATCTGCAGCTTGGGTTCCAATTGAGCAACT
>CAZPME010000055.1:0-2434 GCA_964587885.1 uncultured Candidatus Poseidoniales archaeon | reverse complement strand
CGCTTGGCTGCCCATTGATTCATAATTCCATATTTGAGCATGACGGAATCCCAAACATCAGGATGCCGTTCCATACATAAAGACATTCCGTAATGTTTTGGGTCAGTGCTAAGCATTTCGGTTACTCCAAGAAGTCGAGTTTTCCCTTGCTGTTGAAGTTTTTGTAACACTGGGATGAATATTTCGGATAGTAAGTCGTAGTGCTCGGGTCTGACTCCATGTACTTGGAATATATCCACGTAGTCGGTTTGTAATAATCTAAGACTTTGTTCAATAGAGCGTATTGCTGTTTTTGGATCTGTTGTGATTCCATCCGGGCGTCGGTAGGACCATTTAGTTGCAATCAGGTAGGAATCTCTCGTGTGTTCTTTGAGGGCTCGGCCTAGCATACCTTCACTTTCGCCGTAGTCCTCAGCTGTGTCGAATAGGTTAACCCCAAGGTCGATGGCGCGACTGACCAACGCAGCTCGACCGGTATCGTCTAGCCCTGTCTTTTGGCCGAATTGAGATGGTCCTCCGGTACCGTAGCTTAGTAGCGAAACTTTGACGCCAGTTTCACCTATTTCTCTGTACTGCAATGGCTGTGGTTCTCAGTATTCCAGGATAGCGCGACCCATAATATTGCCGCTCTCTAATTCGTGGCAAGCTTGATTGATCTCATCAAGTCGGTATCGCTTTGTCACTAATTTATCCAGAGGAAATTTACCTTCTTTGTGGAGGCGTAAATACATGTTGAAATCTTTGTCGGGATAAGTTGCACCTAAGGAACCGCGGTACTGGCGCTGGTGAAACATAAAGTGCCCTGGCCAAACTGTCATCTCTGGGCCAGGCATACCTATAAGCACAGCCATACCACCGATGTTGTCCGCACCTGAACCACCGCTGCGAGTTGCCGGGAGTATCTGTTCATTTGTGATTCGAAGTCCAATGGCGTCAAACGCGTAATCTGCACCCCCACCAGTAATCTCTATGATTGCTTCTACTGGATCAACATTTTTTGCATTCACTGTATGAGTTGCACCAAACTCTTTAGCGAATTTAAGTTTCTCCTCATCAAGGTCAACTGCAATTATTGGGTAGGCTTCCAAGATTGAGGCCATTTGTATTGCGGACATACCAACTCCTCCAACACCGAATATGGCGACTGATTCTTGAGGTCGAACTTTCGCTGTGTGAGTAACAGCTCCGGCACCAGTCAGGACAGCGCAACCTACAATGGATGACAGGTCTTTTGGAGAGTCATCTTCGACTTTGACCACATATCCGCCCCAGACGATCGCATCTTCCCCCCATGTATATGTTGAGGCATCTAGTGGTTGTTCGTTCCAAGTTACTCCTGCAGATGGAGCACGCCATCGACCACGCGTTGGTTCACGCGGCACCCAAGTAACGATTGCAGCATCACCTTCTTTGATATGCGTTACGCTCGAGCCGATATGCGTTACCACTCCGAAGCCCTCATGACCTAGGAGTGAGGGTGTGACGGTTTCAGGATTGTGCATTTGGTGCAGCTGCGAATGGCACACTCCACTTGAGTATAGTTTTACGATGACCTGATCATCTTGTGGATCAGGGATGTTGACCTCATCGATTACCAGCGGATTGCCGTGACCAGTATGGATGGCGGCTCTACTTTTCATGTTTTATTGATCCTTTTTTCGTAGTCATCAGCGAGTTCAATGTTTAGATGCGCACAACTTAGCAAACCTATTTATTATCCGGATATTTCTGCAAACCATCGATTAGTATGTTGCCATTCTACTCATTCAGTATCCATCCATCACTATCTCAGTTTGAGCAGTGTACTTACATCAATGCTGCAAGAAGTTAGTACTGGAAACATGGTTATATTTGGCGGGCCACCAGCCACTAGCATATCGATTGTCTCTTCTCCTAATTCTTTTCTGAGGCATTCGAGTTGGTCGTCTGAGAATATGGATTCTAAATCGGGAGAAGTCATGGGAGTCGGAATGTCGGCGGGTTGTTTGTCCTCTGACAATTTCTCAGAAGTTGGTTCAGGGGTTACCTGTAAAGTGGTCGATTCAGTTGCACTTGGATGTGGCTTTGCGGGCGAATTTTCCGGTTCTGAAGACGTTGCTTTAGGGGCTAATTGCGAACTTGCTGGTTTGTTTGCTTTGGGTTGCGGCGTTACTTGTAAATCAGCTGCTTGAATTAGTTCCTCTACTGTTAACTCACATGCTTCGATCGCCACAGAAATTTCGATCAGATCTTTTATTTCCAAAGAGCCATCTGAGGCTGATTCCATTATCTGGATCGTTTTTTCTCCGTTTTCTTCCAGTAAGCAACTTATTTGGCTAGCTGATAACCCAGTGCTTTCAAAAGTTGAATCATCTAGGACGTGGCATTCGATAAGAAGTGGGAGATGTTCGGGGATTTTAGATAAGTCAAAAACATCTCCAGAGTCGTCAACCTG
>CAZPME010000054.1:0-2508 GCA_964587885.1 uncultured Candidatus Poseidoniales archaeon | reverse complement strand
GATTGAGAATGAAACCGTCTCGGTGACCGAGGCTCCACCTACATCGACATAGGTCATCTCAAACTCATAGTCTCCGGGTGTCATCTCGCCTGGCAGCAATTGACTATTTGGGAAATTGAATGAGCACATCGTCCCTCCAACCAATGACAAGACTGCCCCGCCCGGTACGAAAGGCGCGGCTAGAGAGCACACTTCTGGAACTGCGACACCCATGTCTTGTCGGTTGAGGTTCAGCCCTCCCAGATCTTTAGATCCACCGATTCGGTTCTTTGGTTCATTTGCTGCATCCCAGACAATCTCGCCATCTTGTTTCAATACTGCACTAAATCCATCTCTGTTCAAAGAGGTCCAGTCTGCATCCGTAATACTGGGAGTTATACTGAAAGAAGCTCCTTGAGTTACTTCGTTAAGCCGACCCTTGAAAGGTGCTAGAGATAAGGCCCCTGATGTTTCTAGCGTGAGTTCAGGCGCTTGATTGAGTACACTGAACGGTGTCGACTCCGAATAATATGTGGACAAGCCATGCATAGCCCTTACCCTGAATTTCGAATCATTTCCTCCCGGGAGAGTTGACATATCCATACTGACCGAAGTTAGATTTGTAGGAGTGCCAATTGGAAGCCAAATTTCTGGACTCCAAGAATACTCTAATTGGTACAAAACTTCTCGATTAGACGAGGTTTGTGCTGAGGTCCAAGATAAGTTAAACGAGGTTGTTCTTGACCCGGTATCGCCTGAAATAGATTGCATACGAATTGTCGGCACTGAATCGGCAGATGTGACATTATCGAGAGTAAAATTCTTGCCACGCAAGGCTATTGAGTCAATTTGACTATTTCCTGGCATGCTGAAAATATAGGTTCTTGAAGGACCAAAGTCTGCTTCGTACAACGTTCCATTTGGCTCGTTTTCAAACTCTGGATCGATTGCAAATTCTTCAAGTATTCCACCATTAGAATTCTTTGCAACAAGTGAAAAAGGACTGTTTGATGCATTTCCAGAGCGATGGTTGGTTAATTCGTTAAACGACCCATCTCTTTCATATGTATAATCAATGGAACCTGTGCCGTCTTCATTTACGGTCACAACTGTGAATATTGTTGTTGACGATGTGGGTGATTGGCGGCCACTCGGATTACCAACATCCCAATCTAAGAAAGCATCGTATGTATTCTCCCAACGGTAAGTTGAGACCCAATTACCTACGGGTGTAGTAGCACCACCTGGAATTCCCCAATCTCCATTGTTACAATAACTCTGGTAATCAGGATATGATGATGGAATCAAAGCATCTGGGTTCGTCTCAGGGTCGGGAACTGTATAAGCCCAACCAATATCTTGGATGGCCCTATCAGTACCATATGTTGCGGCCCATACTGAATCGTCATCGCCTGCACCACAGCCCCCAATGTGGCCACCCCAATGTTCGCCACCAGGGCCATAACCCCAATCCTCGCTTTCCCATTCATCACAGTCGTCGATACCTGAATCAAAAACTCCATTTTCATTGTTATCGAAATACCAGGCACACCATGTGTTTGTACCACCTAGTGGGCCGAAATTATGATTCATTTCATGAACCAAGACATTTTCATACAGGCAGTTAGCAGAGCCGGAAACACATGAGTAAACAGAGAATGAATGCAATAAATCCTCAAAATCACTAGACCAACCAGGGGTACTGGTACCTAACAAAACTTTCCCACCCCCCACTGGAATAGTAAAACCGCCGGCCAACCAAATCTGATCAGGTAATGCAAATCCACCACCAGTCAAAGCTGCCAAAAATGCCAATCCAGGAATTAATTCCATACCTGCCACTGCAATTTCATCTCCAGTCATTCCATCTGTTGAACCGATAACATCAGTAGCAAGGACATTCCAGTTGGGATTAGTTGGTACGACAAGTTCAAAGTTACTCATTGCCGTGTTTAGATTGGCATTGCTAGGTACAGAACTCGAACGGGTTAGAGGGACATAGTAGATGTTCATGTCATGTGTGCTGTTGAACCAAAATACACCTACATCGTAATTATTGCTAGTATCGGGATCTAAGTAGTCAATTGCGCCAGTAGGATAAGACGGTTTGATACTGGCAATCAAGCCAATAGGGAAGGGTTCATCTATTCCTTCATGTGTAACCCAATGATCTGGTAAAACAAAATTTGCGCTATGGGAAAAATCAGTTCGATCTGGATTCTGTACGGCCACATGAGTCTTTGTCAATTCATCGACGCAGAAAATGAAAATGCAGAACTTCAAGGTGACTTCTACATTCGCTGTTGCAAGTGAGCCACTGTCGATATACACTCTTGCCAGTGAAGTCTTACCTTCGACTAATCGCATCTCCATGTCAGCAGTCTGGATTGCTTGAGTCACCTCAATTCCTGTGATGCTGATATCTGAACGTGGGAATAAGAATGGAAGAACCCAATCAAAATCAACAATCGTTGTGTATGTCCAAATTGATTGTTCAAACCAAATTGTGATAGTGTAACTTACTTCAGT
>CAZPME010000053.1:0-3245 GCA_964587885.1 uncultured Candidatus Poseidoniales archaeon | reverse complement strand
TACTGCACCACCACTAGATTCGTGCACAATACTCATCGTCATCAAATCAAGAAATTGATGAGGGGATGATTCGAAGGTAAAAACCCAAGCATTGTCATGGCCAGTCTGATTGGAATTCATCCAATGGGCGTGAATTGAGACCGAAGGAACGCCTTCATCAGCGCTTACCAAAAGCGGCGCCGAGGCTGAAAAAATCAAAACCAATGGAACGGCTATTGCTAGCCAAGAGTGCCGCCTCATAACCCGAAGTGGCGGCGCGTAGTATGATAATCCATTGCTTCGGTGTTTATCCGAATATTACCAACTTTGATCGGCGGTAAAGGCATTAGGATTGACTACCTTTTCTGCCTCTCGATCCCAAATACGCTCACCAATTTCGCCATATACATCCGAGAATGGATCGATAACAACCTCTTCTTCACGAGTGCGGGACATGTAATCCTTGACTTTTTCTCGAAGTTCAGGCTTGAAGCGCCAATAGTGGATACGCCATTCCCTACCATCCCACAGGGTAGTCTCCTCGGATTCAGTAGTTAATAATCCATAATCTTGAAACATGTAGAATAGGTTGCGGTCGGTTGGTTCAAGGGCATTGTCAATGATACGGTCGTAGAAGCCGAAAAATCCTAGAGCGTGCTCAGCCATTCCGGAAGCGACATCAAATTCCATCTCTTTGTCGATGTGTTGGCAAATTGCATTGGTTAATTCATTGAGTGTCATTCCCATATCTCTACCCCCAACTCGGCCTATTATGGCCGGACGGACAGTTTTATTTGTACTTCATCCCTTATAGACAATGTGGCCAAATCGGCTCTTTTTTCATCGCCGCCACCAACAAACGTCTTTTCATGCTGAGCCGGTGCGATGGCCGATGCAGGCCGACTCACCGCCAGCCACATTCCTCGGACTCGAGGATTCAACGGCCACCCCAGACATCGTAATCATGCCAATTCCATACGAGTTGACGACATCATACGGCCAAGGTACCGAGCATGGCCCAGCCGCGACAATTACCGCCAGTACCCAGGTCGAACTATATGATCCACTCTTACCCGAAGATTTGCCTTGCGGGTATAAAATCAAAACCGCTCCCGCTTGGAATGGTCAAGGAAATACCCTCAAGGAGCAATTAGCAGGAATTACTGAATACGTTTCAACCAATTTAGCTAGCGGGGCTTTTCCAATAGCCCTAGGTGGTGAACATGGAATGCTTCCTGCCATTTTGTCCGCGTTAGGAAATCTTCCAGTTCTAAATACTGACCTCAGTAAATTGACCCTCGTACAAATTGATGCACATGCTGATTTACGTAACCAACTCGACGGAGATGCTGATAGCCACGCCTGTGCGGCTCGCCGAGCCCTTGACTTAGGAATTGGCCAACTCTTGCAAATGGGAATTCGAGCCATTTCTCGTGAAGAGGCGGAGGTCATCGAGAGTGATGAAAGAGTCACAACTTGGATGGCACGAGATGTCCTCAGCATTTGTGATGGTCAGG
Source organism: uncultured Candidatus Poseidoniales archaeon (assembly GCA_964587885.1). Classification (GTDB taxonomy): domain Archaea; phylum Thermoplasmatota; class Poseidoniia; order Poseidoniales; family Poseidoniaceae; genus UBA60. The sequence continues at coordinate 1,749 of CAZPME010000053.1, read as the reverse complement.
CACATTGGCAGACTTGGCTTGATACAATACGAGGTATCCAAGGGCCAGTATGGCTAACCATTGATGTCGATGGCCTCGACCCTGCATATGTGCCTACCACAGGTACTCCTGTTCCAGGTGGTTTGGCGTATTGGCAGGTTGTTGACACTATCGAAGCTGTGGCAAAATCATGTGGAGCAAATTGGCTCGGCGCAGATATCAATGAAATTGTCCCCGATGCAAACAATCATGTCTCAGAGTTTACGGCGGCAATGTTAGCAACCAAGATTGTAGCGGCGCATATCTCGACCAAGTTGAATAATGAGGAATAAATGATGACTGAAGCGAGTGAAGTTTCTAGCACCCCTAGTCCTAAGGGTTCGCATGTGATGGTCGACTTAGTCGGCTATTCTGCTCATACTGACAACGATGCCGAATGGATTTTGCAAGTGATGCGCCAGGCTGTTGCTAATAGTTCAGCCCGCGAGGTCCACGCCCACGTAGAATGCTTCGATGGAAAGGTAAGCCCCCTAGGATTTGCCGCAGTCGTCTTGATTGATGAGAGCCATATTACCGCTCACTGTTATTCTGAAGAAGGGTTGCTGGCAATTGACTCATTCACTTGTGGTAATTGTGACCCACAATCAATCATTGACGAAGTTCTTGGGGAATTATTTGAAGCAATCCCTGCATTAGAAATTGCCTCACGTGATGAAATCACTCGTTTTAATTCAGCCTCAACTGCTCTCGCTGAGGCCACCCCAAGTGGAATTCGCCATTTCCTTGAGGAACACTATCGTCACTTTAATGCCGGCCAATTGCATGATTGTGCAACTTCACTTAGTGAATTTCTAGAAAATGATGGCCGCCTAGTAATCAGTTTGGCTGGGGCTATGAGTACCGCAGAAATCGGTCGAAGTCTAGCCCCAATGATTCGCGCCGGAAATGTCGCAGCACTGTGCGTTACCGGCGCAAATCTAGAGGAGGATGTTTTCAATCTCATCGCTTATGATAACTATGCGAGAATACCTGATTGGCGCTCACTCTCTGCTGAAGATGACGCTGACCTACACGCGAGTGGTTTCAACCGAGTCACCGATACGGCAATCCCAGAAGATGCCGCTATTCGCCGCATTGAAGGTCATCTCATTGCCGCTTGGAAAGCTGCGGAAGAATCTGGAGTGAGTAAATTCCCCCATCAATTTCTCTACGATATTCTTCTTTCTGGTGCCCTTGAAGAATCCTTTGAGGCAGCAACTGAAAACTCATGGCTATTGGCCGCGGCGCAAGCCAATCTACCTATTTTCACCCCTGGATGGGAAGATAGTACACTCGGAAATATCTTCGCCGCACGTCTCTTAGATGGCACATTAAGTAATCCAAATATTGTCGAGAGCGGGGTCGCGGCAATGCTCAATCTAGCCGAATGGTACCGTCTTGAGGCTCGCCCAACCGGATTGCTGCAAGTCGGCGGTGGAATAGCCGGAGATTTCCCAATTTGTGTAGTGCCGATGTTGCGCCAAGACCTAGGGGAGGAGGTTGATATGTGGTCGTGGTTCGCACAAATTAGCGATGCGACTACTTCGTATGGGGGCTATTCAGGTGCCCCCCCCGAAGAAAAAATTTCATGGGGCAAATTAGCGGTCGAAACACCAAAATTCATTATTGAATCTGATGCCACCATCGTTCTGCCTTTATTGTTCGCTGCAATTCTTGATTGGTGAGCGGTCGTCTTATCCGCAACAACTCTATCCGGTGGGTATGGCGCTC
>CAZPME010000052.1:0-3292 GCA_964587885.1 uncultured Candidatus Poseidoniales archaeon | reverse complement strand
GGCCTCGGCGCTGACCGCGGAGAACGGCGAGAGGATAGGAAGGAGGAACAGCAGGGCCATCAGCAAGGTGTGCGAATTGTTCGCCCTCGGCGCCTTACATACCAGACGGACACCAGCACTACCCATACGTACAACCTGAGAAAGGTGCGATATAGGGTATTGCCCTCCCAGCATTGGTTGTGAATTTAGTTCGTGAGATGATTTGGAGTTGTGAGAAATGAGGTTTGATCTACTACATGAGGCTCTGACCCGTTTCAAAATTGAATATGAAGATGCAGTGAGGACTGCAACTTTCAAGGGCAAGACATATGAAAATGGAGAACGAGCTAGAATGGCGCTAATCAGGTCATCAAGACTAATATTGTATGTTCACGAAGTTGGGAAAATCTCTATTTGTAAACAAATAGAGAAAATTGGTCGAAATTATGTCGTCCACCCGCCTCTTGGACAGAGAGGTCCCGAGCTGAAAGTCACAGGATTCATCAAAACAAAAGCTCAAGATTTGACTTATATTTTTGATGACGATAAGTTGGAAGAGGAGGTCATTAAGGTGGGTGCGTTAAAGGATCAGTTTGACCCAGTAGGAAAGGAAACCTCAGAGCGTTCGATAGTAGTAGGGGTTAGAAGCCAACTTTCCAGCATCGCCAAGAACATTGATACCCTAATGGAGCGATCCTTCGCTGAGACGCTCAATCTTAGACTGAGGTTGCCTGAAATTGTGATGGGAGAAATTTATCTTATTCCAACTCACGAGTATTTGTCCGAACCAATGAAGTCAAACTCAGTTAGATTCAATGCTGATGCGACTGATATTGAGAAGTTTGTCAAGATATTCAACATGATTTCAGACAGGATTGATGCTGAAGATTTTGAGCAATCATACAAGTACGAGAGAACTGCATTGATTGTGGCTGATTTTAGGCAGAGTCCACCGAAAATTTACCAGAGTCATTCGGATCTTGTTAAGGACGGCCTAATCCCTCTCGATTCAACCTGTGATTATGACTCTGTATCAATAACCGGATTCTCGAAAGACCTTGTGAGAATCCATGGTGAGAGGCATCCACCGAGGTGAATGAATGAATCTCGATTTGCTTCAATACGAAGATGAAAATCAGTAGTCGAAGTACTCGTCAATGTGTTTCAGCGGAATGTCGTACTTCTTTGAAAGGATCTCTTCGATCTCTGCGACAGAACCCTTCTCAATCTCCTTGCATTCTTCCTGGCCCAGAATCGGTATACCGAACAATTCAATGAAGTTCTTCTGATAGCACTGGTAATCGCCATCGATCTGGAATGATGTGGCCTTCGTGTAATAATGCATGAATCTGCTGTTGATAATCTTCTTCAACCCCTTGATTGAGAGCTTCACACTGTTCTCAAATTCGTTAGGAGGCATGACGGCATATCCATTGCAGAAAAGGCTGTTCGTACGATCTAATTTGAAACTGGGTTTCGCATCAAATGTCTTCGTCAGCAACTTTGGTCCCGGTGCTTGTCGGCCTTGGGTCCTACCCCACGCATACCACGCCTCGTACTGTTTGTTTCCCTTGTCTCTTTTCGCAAGCTCTTCCTTGAAAGATTCTAGATGAGCGAATGCAAGAGGGGCGGTTCTCTTGAAAGTTGACTCCTCGATGATATTGAGTTCACCACCAACTTCAGAATAGGGGAAAATCAACCCCCGATTGTTCTTCCTCAGCTCGGCTTCCGAAGAGAAATCCGCAATCTTGACCGCGGGCACGATTACTCCCTTCTCAACTTGGACGTTCACACCATCAGCATCCTTGCAATACCAGTGTTTGTCTTTCTTGAGGGCAAAGAAAATTTTGTCTCTCAATGTGGCAAAACCGACTTTGATGTCGCATAACTCACCCAACTGAATCCCGGTCTTTTCGATTTTCAGAATGTTCAAGCGGTGGGGGTCCTCAGCAAGTCTCCACTTCTTCGATTTTAACTCCGAATAAGGGATGAGTGAAAAATCAGAAGTCGGTAACAGATTCGGCCCTACTCCATGCTTGTACAAATCACGGTACTCAAAATGCGTTTTTCGTTCGTTTGCATCCAAGAATAATAGGCAAGTGTACGCCAATACTCCTTTGAAAATGAGGTGGTTGGAGAAATCAACCACTCTGCGAATACACTTCTTCTCCTGAGCATATTCTCGGGTCTTTGTCGCTGCTTTCGAGGTGAAAAAATTGTTCTGAGTAATGACTGCGACAACCCCTTCGGAATTGATCATGCGATGACACGCGATGAAGAACAGCATTGCCATACTGTAACTGCCGGTAGCATAGTCAGAATATGCCTCCAACACTCTAGGTCTGTATTCACTTGGAAGGTTCTGCAATTTGACATAGGGTGGATTTGTCCCTATAATGTCGAATCCGATTTGTCGGTCGGCTGTCTTCCAAAGTTCTTCGGGTGTTGTTAGCAACGTATCCTTTCTGTACACACGAGGCGAGACTCCTTCAATGGAATGTCCATTCAATAGAAGGTACAGATATAGATGAGATTTTGCAAATTTAACTGCGTTATTATCAATATCAAAACCAACAATCTGTTCATTAATTGCTTTGATTGGATCAATCCCCTGCTCACACAGAATCTCTACTGCACCAACCAAAAAGCCTCCACTACCGCAAGCGGGATCGCAGATACTTACCTCATCGGGCTTCTTTGGAACCATTGACAGAGCTTCTGATAGCAAATAATTGACAATATAATCAGGTGTGTAGACGACTCCTTCCTCCTTCTTCTTCTTTGGGTGAATCACCTCTTCAAACAATGCTTCTACATCTTGCAGATTCATCTCCTTCGACATTGATTCAGTATCTTGGGATGAGTAATCTCCTAGATTATGTTCTCTTTCATCCACACGGTTGTACACCTCCGCGAATTCGGGATTGTTCGCGAAAAGAGTTTCTTCAACCCCGTTGATGGATACAAATGTCTTCACTATCAACGACTCTTTGTCCTCCATTGAGAGTCCATTGATTGCTCCTAATAAGCCATCACGAGCGTTCATGCATTTCCCCCTCAGAACGACAACCGTTGCACGGTATAAAATGGAGGGGAGGGAGTTCAATGAAAGTGTTAGTCCATACTAACTGATTCTATTGAGCCGCAGTGTGGGCATGCCGTTCTGGCAGCGTCTACGCCAGATGGCAGTTCTACCTCGAACCTCTTGTCACACGAGGAGCAATTCTGGCGGACTGTCCTATCTTGCTCGGGCTCCTCTTGCTCGGGCCGGAACACCTCGGCCTCACTGTCGCCCGGGGTCCAGTTCGATGCT
>CAZPME010000051.1:0-3573 GCA_964587885.1 uncultured Candidatus Poseidoniales archaeon | reverse complement strand
TGTGTGGGAAGAAATTCACAAAACCATCGACTCGGCGGAGAACATAAATCAAATTATCAAATTTCGAGACTCTTTAGAGACGGAGGAGATACCTCAGGTGGCCCTTGGCTCAGTTCAACTACGGCTTGACATCTTAACAAATAATCCAAGTGCCGCTGCGGACACTTTCAGCACCCTATTAACAATGAACGAAACGAATTCACAAGAACACATTATAATGACGCCAAAATGGCGGGTTCTAGTCGCAGAAATCCTTCTCAACGCGGATCTTCATAAGGAGGCAATTAATTTAGTGTCAACCCTCGAGGAAAATGAACCAAGAAGGAATAGAATTGAAATTACCGCACAAAGACTTCGCGGTGAGCACAACGAAGCATCTAAAATAATTGACAAGGCATCTGTTAGTGATGACCATGGCATCTTGCTCGCATCAATTCGTCTTGCATGGGACATAGGAGATATGGATGGGGTCATTGAATTATCAGAGAAACTCCTCAAAGATAAGAATCAGGAGCCGATAGCGACTAGGTTTAGAATCCAAGCTCTAGTGAAGAAAGGAGATATGCCTAATCTAAGGGTGGCAGTCAAAAAAACTCTTCATCTAAATCCCAATAATTTAGATGCGTTAAGGACTGCAACTGACCTCGCTTTCAGTGAAGATTGCGATTGGCAGTTAACGATTGAACTGAGTGATACTATCCTTACTGTCAATCCAGCAGATAGGCGTGCACTTTGCCACAAAGCAATCGCACTTGCTAGATTGGGATTCTTTGATAAATCCGCAATAATTTTAGAGGAAGCCAAGAGAATACACCCGGAGAACAATGAGGTTGACTTGGCATTCGCAGAAGTGGCTAGACAACAAGGTGATGGTTTTGGTCAAATATGTTCGGTGAACCGAATTTTTGAAAGAAACGGATATTCATCAATCAATAGCAGAGACAACGAACATCGTCTCAATATTCAGTACCTTTCGTCAGAAACCCCTAATGCAGTTGAGAGTGGGCAGCCACTGGTTTCAATCATTATGACCGCATATCAGCGGGACGACTTGCTTGATGTTGCAATTGATTCAATATTAAATCAAACCCATTCTAACCTTGAATTAATCATAATAGATGATTTTTCTCCGGATGATACTTTTGAATATATTCAATCCCGTGCTGAAAAGGAACCCCGCATTAGGGCCTTTCAAACCACAGTCAATGGGGGAACCTACCTTGCAAAGAATCTCGGTTTGATAAAATCTAAAGGAAAATTCATTGGATTCATGGATAGTGACGATTGGACTCATCCTCAACGTATTGAAAGGCAACTCTCTAGTTTTGAAAATAAAAAAATAATGGGTATATGTGATGCTTACTTTAGAATTGATGATGAAAGCCATATCCCCTATCGAGGCAAGGGGGCATCAAGGATGGCATGCATATCCCTCCTTATGCGAAGAGAGGTGTTGGAGCGTAATGGTTTCTTTGATGCCTTAAGAGTTGGAGCTGATACCGAATACATCGAACGCATTTCAGCATCTTTCGGAGAAGATGCATTTCATTTTACTAATATCCCAACCATGCTGATGACTCAGCATGGTACCAGTTTAACTGGCGGCGGTAGGTTTCATATTTCTTGGCGCTCAATCACTGGGCATCGCCTAGGTCATCATAGTGTCTTCAGGGCTTGGCATAAGAAAATCATTCACGGGGAGGCCCTTCCTTATCTTCCACACCCCCTTCGAGTTAGACCATTTGAAGCGCCTAAGGAAATGTTGTCCGGACCATATCAGTGGGATAGTGAGAAACCACTTTTTTCAGAACTCATTGCACAACGAAATCATAGGTGGTGGGTTGAGAAGAAGGCACCGTGGCAATCTTATTTCTCTCAGAAGATGCGAGGGCGGCGATTTGCTGAAACAGCGGAGGTAGCCGTTCCTGAAATGTACTGGAAAGGGTTAGAAATGTCCGAAATACCACAACTTGAAGATCTTCCATCAAGAGTTGTTATCAAACCTTCAGTCGGATGGAGTGCCAATAATGTATTCTGCCTAATAGACGGCGTCAATGTGCTTGATAACGAATCATATAATCTTGAAAAAATTCTCAAGATCCTTGAGGGTGATGCATTTCTAAGTGGTCAATCTGCGACTTATATGTGTGAAGAGTTTCTGATTCCAGAATCAGGGAGAGAATCCGATGTCATTCCGCGTGATTACAAATTCTACTGTTTTGGAGAAGAAATAGCCCTTGTCCACGTCGTTCTGAGGAGGTCAGTTAAGGACAAATACGCAAACGTGCATCATTATCTTGATAGTGATTTTAGAGAGATTTCTAGAAAGATGATCACTACACGAGAAGTTCCAGAAGACGCTTTTCCAATGCCTGATTGCTGGGCCGCGATGGTGAAAGATGTACGAACTCTTGGTAAGGAGATGGGTTGCTTCATGCGAATAGATATGTTTGCTACCGACAAGGGCCCAGTATTTGGTGAATTTACCCCCACTCCTGAAGGTGGTAAAGGATACACTGAATGGGCTGATAAGTACTTAGCAACATTTTGGAAAGGGCTTGAAGGTGATGATGAAGGTTCAATAACGGAACCACCCGAATGGGTTGTTGAAGGGGGATTGATGTGAGCGACGAATCTTCTACCAAAACGGCCCGCCTTGAGCGGGAATTAAACCGTTTGCGGTTATCTCCATCGTTACGTTTGGGCAGTCATATTACCGATGCTATGAGGAAGCCATGGCGAGCCCCCTTTCTACCCGTTACACTACCGTTCCTGATGTTCAAGATTGGCCTTGAGATGCTTGGAAGACTGCCCGCACCAACAGTCCCAGCGTTGCCAAATCTAGAATCAGCAGCGACAAACACTGTGGTGATGTTTCCGACTAACGGAGTAGGATTCGGCCATTTTACTCGAATGCTCGCTCTGGCTAAGCGGATGAGAACCGAGGATCCAGAATTGGAGATTGTGTTTTTTACAACAATGCCAACTCTGCATATTTTGAAGGAAGCGGGATTTCCTGCCCATCATATATCTGGTCCCAAGTACTTCAGGGGTCTAGACAGCACCAAATGGAATGGTTTGCTTGAAGAGGAGTTGAATATTTGCTTCGATGCCCATAAGCCATCAATGTTCATTTTTGACGGGGCCTTTCCTTATCGTGGCATGTTGCGTGCGATTACAGCCCAAACAACAATGAAGAAGGTATGGATGAGACGAGGCACCTTTCGCGCAGGTTCATCAATCCCAGTCGATAGCATCGCCTATTTCGACCTCATCGTACACCCGGAAGACTCTGTGCCTCTTTCAGCCGCTGAGGTCGATCATGGGGTCGAGACACTAACTTGCCCCCCAATTGTTTTACTTGACGATGACGAACTACTCTCCCGCGAGGCGGCTAGAAGAAGATTGATGATACCTGAAGATGCCACTGCAATCTATGTTCAGTTGGGTGCAGGTGAGATTAACAACATTGATTCCGAGGTGCGCCTCACTGTTGAGGCATTAACCGGACAAGAAGGTGTCCATGTTGTTCTTGGAGAATCGATGATTGGTGAGCGCCTAGACATATCTATT
>CAZPME010000050.1:0-3866 GCA_964587885.1 uncultured Candidatus Poseidoniales archaeon | reverse complement strand
AGCCGACAGGGGGATTCGAACCCCCGACCGCCTGATTACAAATCAGGTGCACTACCACTATGCTACGCCGGCAATCCCCTCGCGGTGGTTTTCTTTGATGAACCCTCCCACTCACAAGTGTTCAAGAGTGAGCATCTCTCCCCCCTTCATGAGTCCCATGGTCGAAGGAGTGCTTGATGGCCGCTCATGCGCTGATTCAATCATGTTTGACCTTGCTAAAGAGGTTAGAGAATTGGATGAATTGGGAGTTTTCCCTCATCTCGCGGTGGTTATCGTTGGCAATGATCCTGCGAGTCATATCTACGTAAATGCCAAGGAATCAGCCTGCGCTCGACTTGGTATTAAATCGAGCAAATTTGCTTTGCCCGAATCTGCAACTATGGTTGAAATGGAGTCCCTGATTAATGAGTTAAATGAAGATATTGATATTGATGGGATTCTCGTACAATCTCCCTTGCCTGCTTGGCTTGATGAAATCGCCCTAACTGAGAAGATATTACCGAGCAAAGATGTCGATGGTTTCCATCCGGTGAACTTAGGTAAATTGGTTCAAGGACGAGTAGATGGATTGCTTCCTTGCACCCCACACGGAGTCATGAAATTGCTTGAATGGGCTGATGTCGAGTTGACAGGAGAAAGGGCAGTAATAGTTGGACGAAGTCGAATTGTCGGTATGCCGCAAGCCCTAATGCTCAGTCGCAAAGGTGCAGATGCGACAGTAACTCTAGCCCATAGCCGCACCGAAGATTTGGCCAACTTATGTCGCAGTGCTGATATCCTCATCGCTGCAGTCGGTAAACCGGAATTCATCAAACCAGATTGGGTTAAAGAGGGCTCAGTAGTGGTTGATGTGGGAGTTAATCGCGTTACTGATGAGAATCTTGCCAAAGGATACCGCTTGACCGGAGACGTCCACCCTGATGCTGCCAATTCCGCACGCCTAATCTCACCTGTGCCTGGAGGAGTTGGTCCGATGACTATTGCGATGTTGATGACCAATGCGGTATTGATCGCTAAGAATCGTAAATTGTAAGTCGATACTTAGGTAAGAGGTTTCATCAATATGCCCCCGAATGCATCAACATGTCCGGCGAACGTTACCATCCCCAATTGGGTAGCGCCACCCTCATCATTGCATCAATTATTACGGCATTTATTCTGCTAAATACAGTGTTTGGCCCATGGCCAGGACACTTCGGTGAGAAGTTGTACGGAATGCCGTTGTTGCTGGGTATATTTGGGGTTGAGACAAGCCAACCAATCTGGGGCCCTACAGGGGTTTTCAGTTCACAGGAATACTTACTTCTGACAATTGTGGCCATCACAGGAGGTATATCCTATTGGGCGCGCCGATACCGACCTGATTTTGTTGTTCCAACTGGCATGACATTATCGGAACATGGTGAGAGAGAATTCGCAAAAACTCAAGTCGGTAGTCAAGGAATCGTTGGCCAAAATCCGGCTACTTCTTCCATAGTTGAGAGTATTATTGGTCGAACCCCAACTGCCGATGCTAGTACTGAAAAGTCATTTGCAGAAATACGTAATGTGGTAGCGTTAGAATCACCGGCATTGGATAATCTGTCGCAGGATATTCCTACTCCTGCTTCGGCTCTAAGTTTACCTAAACTTGAGGAGAGCACATTTTCTGCTCCAATAAGTGGAGTTGGTGGAGCGCGAGAATTTGGAGGAGTTGGCACGGTGGAGAATGTCCCTCTACCAGGGGCGGACTCCAATCAGCCGCCGGTTCCAGATTTACCTGAAACTCCTTCTACGACTACCTCTATGTCCATGCAATCGGTTGAATTACCGCACCTCCCCGCTCTTGGTGTGGCGTCAGCGTCATCTGCTGAATCGTCCAATGTTCCTCTGCCGGGAGCGGTCGAACTGCCTACTGTGCCTATGCCTGTAGAGATCCCCCCACTTCCAGTCGTTGAGCCAGTCGTTGAGCCAGTCGTTGAGATTATTTCGGATTCAGACTTACCGGCATTACCATCAAGTCCTGAATTGGAAGAGTTAGTCGCCTTTCCAGAGTTGGAATTGGATTTACCAAGTCTGCCGTCTTTTACTGATTCGGAACTTGCCAGCACATCGACTGAATTAGAAAATCAGGGGTCTGAGAACACAGCAAGTAGCGAAGGATTGCCCCCTCTCCCCGATATATGATGGCGCGCATCATTCAAACGAGACTTGCCCCTCGCCGTGTCTGAATGCAGTCATCGCAAGGTGTTGAGGAGCAATTTGCTGACTTGATGGATTCACCAGGAGGTAAACTTCTCCTCGATGTTCGCAATCATATTATCAAGCGAATGCCAATATTGGCTGGGGCATTTTTTGTTGGCCTAGTCATCGGCTATCCAGCAGCATCGGTTGGGGTTGAATGGCTGGTCTCAGATGCTACATTGGCGCCTGATGATACAGAAATTGCTGTCCTATCACCAGTTGAGTTCATCGCGATAAAAATCCGTTTTTCTGCCGCCATCGGGATTCTAGCAGTGGCTGCCTTACTCATCGGCGATGCGGCCCTTGGTGCGGCTCGTTCAAGTGTACTACAGGCGCGTTTGGCCGAAGCTGATATTCGAATACCCAAACCGGAACGGCAACTCGTATTGACGATGTTATCCGTGCCATTATTGGCTGCGGCAGGATTGTATTATGCCTACGAATTATTGCTGCCGTTATTGCTAGAATATCTTGCCCAAGATGCCGCTAGTGTTGGTTTGAAAACCGAATGGCGTTTATCTTCTTATATTGGTTTCATCATCAATATGTCTGTAGCCAGTATGCTCGGTTTTCAAACTCCACTACTCACACTCCTCGTCCTGCGCAGTGGGGCGGTGGATCGTTCTGCTATTACCGGATTAAGGCGCCACATTTGGTTTGCGTCATGTGTATTTGGAGCCTTATTATCGCCTCCTGACCCGCTATCGCTATTCCTAGTGGCTCTACCGGTCATTACATTATTTGAATTGGCATTGATAGTCGATGCGATATTGCCTCGCCGCACCTAATCATTCTGCTTCAGTAATGCCTCGGTTGCGAGCATCCTCTGCTTGTGCAACGGCGATTCCATCTTCAACATCGACCCAAAGCATCATTATCGTGCCACCGATAATGAGGAAAGCCAAACTTGAGATGGCTACACGACTATCGTACATTACTGCTAATGCCGTATAGAGCATTGGCCCCATGAAGGCAGCAACCTTGCCGAAGAATCCGAAGAAACCGAAGAATTCGGTACTGCGTGTTTCGGGAACCATTTGCCCGAATAGACTGCGGGCTAATCCTTGGCTACCACCGAGTAATACTCCAGCAAGGCATCCAAGCATTAGCCATTGCCAGAAAACCGTTAATCCGAGGGGTTCCCAAATCATCGATCGCACTGTAATGGGAATGAAATCAACCTTTCCATCGCCCAAGTTTGTAGGGTGGTCAATCCCGATCATAGTTTGGCCATCCAAAACTCCACCTTTGACTGAAACACTGTATCGGGTGTCCTCATTGGCGGCTAAGAATGCACTTAGATTCGAAGCATCAGAAGTACCATTGGTATCCTCTGCGAATTTGTTGTCCTTACAATCAACACAAAATGGTAGGATGTCCTTCCATTCCTGCTTGAAATCAGAATCTTCGTCTCCAACTCCTACTAGGTCGAGCGCAGATGGGGTGATGATGTATTGGCCCCCATCCCACTGTGCTTGGAAATTATATTCTTCGTGCTCCTTTAGTTCCAAAGGGGCGAAAGACATCGCACCTACAATCATCACGCACCATAGAATTAGTGAGAAGGTCAAGGCTCGCTTCGTCGACCATCGGTCGGCCAACCAAGTGAAGAAGAAGGCAGCAGGGAAGGCGACGAATTGAAT
>CAZPME010000049.1:0-3903 GCA_964587885.1 uncultured Candidatus Poseidoniales archaeon | reverse complement strand
ATTGAAACGGATTTACAATTTCAAGGGGCTTTCAGTCCGTCCTTCGCATCGCTACCCTAGTATTCAAAATGAAATAGAGGGGGGCCCTTTCATTCACTCTATACAATTAAGTTAATTACAGATTGAATAAACCCTAATTTGTGAGTACTCTTAAATCTTGGACAGATGCCCTTAGTGGAACGATGAATCAATCATACAAACCAATCGTTGCTCTAACAATATTCGAGTTGGTAGACAAGGAAATAAGTAGCAAGGATTTTGTTAACCGTGTTTCAGAATTCTTTTGGCAATTAGAAACAAGATTTCAACTTAAGCATGGACCGGTTAACAATGAAATCCATGGGCAAATCATAGAATGCATGAAGAATGCTGACAATAAAGAAAGATGGAATTCAGTTAAGAATCAATTGGATTTAACAGTGAAACGCGGAAGACGTGCTAGGAGAGATACAATCTGGGCCAAACTATGTGAAATGCCATTAGAAAAACTCCCTACCTCTGAGGATGACGAATTGTATTATGTTCATGCAGATCGGATTGTCATTCCAGAATCCTCAATTGAGGTAATTAAAGCCAATAGGAAGGCATTGACAACTTTTGCTAGATGCCGCCTCGGTGAGTTTCTAGAGAAGTTCAATTCATCTAGTCCTAGAATTAATCAAAAGGTGAAGATTGCATGGGAGAAAAAGCGGCCAACTAGGCCAGGTTATATGACTGAAATTTTGAGTGTATTTCATGAGAAATTAGAGTGCTATCTCTGTGGCGCTCAGATTCCAAGGACTCCTGATTGGGACCATGTTTTGCCGTTCAGTTATATTGGAGGTCACGATATTTGGAATTTCATGCCTACTTGTGGGCCTCATTCAGGGACTTCCTCTAACTGTAATCAGAAAAAATCTGCAAGGATGCCTTCGGATGAAGAAATAATGCGGACAGAAGAACGTAACAAATCTATGCTGAAATGGCTAGAAAATTACGATGATGCAAGTATAAAGAATACTAGCATTAGGAATGCAAGAAGAGATTTGGAATTTGAAAGAAGTAATAATGAATTGAGAAGATTATGGAATTCAATAATTGGTTAGGTGTGAAAATGACAGAGAAAGTGTATAATAAATTAGTTCGTGACAGAATTCCGGAAATAATTGACAATGATGGTAAGTCTTCAAAGGTACGAGAAATCAATGGCGATGAGTTAAAGCGAGCTCTTGTTGAGAAACTTTCAGAAGAAGGTCGGGAATACTTAGAATGCATGGACTCAGAGGAATTAGCAGACATACTCGAAGTACTCTATGCGTTGATTGAATCCAATGGTTCTACTCTAGAGGAAATAGAAGCAATACGCCAATCTAAGAAAGATAAACGCGGCGGTTTTTCAAAAGGAATTTTTCTTGAAAGTGTCCTTGATTTAGATTAATAGATTAAAGCAAAGGGTTAGTGCATAACACCCTTTGATTCAGAATCGGTGAATGAATGGGCTTTCAGTGGGCCCTTCCAATGCCTAGTCACTGCACATACCCACTGCGTTGGCTACGCTTCCCTTCGTAACCAATACTTACCCATTGATTCACAGTTTTACTAATCCGAAATCAAGAAAGAGAATTGTTACAGAAGAATGATTGATACCAAATATCAGATTTGGCATGGTCAGCGCGAACCTCGAACTTTCCATCATCCATCAGCCGAAGATGTTCGGTGAATGAATCACATATCATAAATTAACTGACCTAAGTCATGCAGAGGACTATAGTGATGGTATTGCTGATGCTGGGTGCGGCTTTCGCCGGTTGCATTGGTGCTGACGAAACGGTGGAAAACACCGCAACAGAAATTCTTGGTTGTACATACGAAGATGCTGACAACTACGACAGTAACGCGACGGATGATGATGGCTCGTGCACATGGAGCGATGATGAAGGTGAACCTGCAGCCGCTGTTGTAGTGGAGCCTGATGTGAGTTGCGATGTTTTCACCGCACCGACTGAGGATAGTGGGGCAGTGATAGGAGAACCGAACTCGGATGGCCTTGTCGAATTGTTGGTCGAGCCCGGATTTGTAACCGTGATTATTGACTGCTATGATGAAAACGGCAATACTGGAATGGAAGTCACCGTCACAGCTGAATCTGGAAGCATAGCAGGTAATCCTGCAGCGCAATCATCAGGAACTGAAGGCAGGGATGTACCAGTATTTGGCTGCTGGTGGTATAATGGACACCATCCAAAACCGTTTTGGGTCTTTCCATGCCCCGTAATGGAAATTGACGAGATGTTATTACTTGGTCCTGAAGTCGTTGTCGACGCTAATCCAGGAACCGGTGGTCAGGGTTTCACCAGCATATCTCTGGTAGTCAATTGGTCTCTCCTAGGGCCTTGGACTGGTAAGGGATCCGATGATGTTGATGATGATGATGGCGTTGGCCTGGAAAATCCATGCGTTGACGATAACGGCGTCAGCCTTGACATTTGTACAGGAGCCTTCGTCATCGATGTCGTCCCGGTCAATGACGCGGTTGATTGCTACAACCGCTGCATATCGGGCTGGGCAGGAAAGGTGAACCAGCACATATTCAACGGCACTTGGATGACTGACCCAGACGGCGTGTCTGGATGGGACAACAGCACAGAATACGCAACTGGTTATTTTGATCGCAAGTTGGAATACTGCCAGAAGTGGTGGCCGGACACCACCAGTGTTCAACTCAGGACATTCCGCGAAACACTTGCCTACTACAATGCTGGTAATCCCGAACCCCCCATCCCCTCAACGAGAGACGTCTACGACTGTCTGGTGATGGAAGCGGTCGACACCGACGGTGACGGACTATCGGACTGGGATGAATTGAACATCTACAACACCAATGCAACCAACCCTGACACCGATGGAGATGGTGTCAGCGACGGTGACGAGGTCAACAACGGCACCGACCCCTTGGACCCCAACTGCCTTTCGCCAACTGGCTGGGCGGATGAGTCCACCAGAGAGGCAGAACCTGACAATTGCTGGCGCAACACCAGAGAGCGTGAGGAATATTCAGTCACAACCGAGAGAGAGGACGGTGATTGGCGAACTACACGCACCTTCATCCGATACGCCATCGGACCCGGTGTGTACACCATCCGCGTCAACACGATCTCTATGCCCATGGCTTGGTACTACCTATGCCCTCCTCATTCTGGTAACATGGACGATAGTGACTCTTGGGCTGGTGAGACAGGACATTTCTCTATACCTCCTTGGGGTTCCGAACCTTCACCACCAATGCATATAGTAGTTGAATCTCATATTGACGATCCACCCGGAGATTATTACGGAGAAAATGAGCATATGTGGAGTTATGAATATTCATCAGACACCGGTCCAGGCCCATACCCTCAGTGGGGTTGGAGATGCACAGGTGGCAGTATCGGAGAAGGATGAAGTGAACATCTGATTGTGTAATGTGCATATTGAGGAGTATGATCAAGGACTACGCATAGGTTGCTAAGGGCTGAGCACTTGACTGAGCAAAGTGAAGCGTTGAATCAGCGGAGCGAAGGAAGTGCTAACTTTCGGAGAAGAGTTTGGTTCTGAATAGCCTACTGTTGCCCTTTCGTATCCTTTAAAATAGGTGAAAAACGCACTGATTCAAGTAGTACGAATCAGGGGGTAGTCACTGTGTCAGCCCTCAGTACAACGTGCTAATCCCTCTATTCATCCCTTGAAACCAATGCTTAGTCAACTACATAGCCCCTTAGTGCAACTTAGCCAAGCACTGTAAATCCATTGAAAATATTGCATATCTACAAAATACAGTTAGTGATTAGAGCCATTTTATTGTAGAAACTATAGTAGTTTCATAAATTCCCATTTATCGATCAATCGTAAATTACCCGATCTATTTTTTGAACCGTGTGACAGAAA
>CAZPME010000048.1:0-4427 GCA_964587885.1 uncultured Candidatus Poseidoniales archaeon | reverse complement strand
GAACTGTTACAGTTGCTGGTTTAGGCCCTGGTGATAGAGACAAGATTGATTCAATTACTGGTTCACTTCCTCTTCTTTCATAGTTGAAAAGGGGAAAAATGTGTCTTGTGTTTCTTGTAGTATTCAAAATTTCATTTTGTCTTACGCCCCTAAAGGGGCGTGCAAAAATGGTCATTTCTCAACATTAAAATAGTACGGAGTACCCCCATAGGTTAGAGGGGCACGTAGCCCTGTGCGATCCAAATGTGGACGCAACCCATTTTCGAAGGCGCTGACTTAGTCAGTGTTAGCCAGATATTGAACCCCCCGTCCAACGAGGGTGTGTTCTCAAGCACTTCCCATCAGTTGGGATTCTATTCTCATACCCAAATCGATGTTGATGTAAAGATGCCCGTGCAGGGTTTTGAATCGAATTCCACAGGTAGCAGAGCCTGGTCACGCGGTGGATTGCAAATCCATTTACGGGGGTTCAAATCCCCCCCTGTGGTCCAACAATATTCTTTGGAGGTGGGCGAATGAACACAACATCGCAAACTGATTTCGATCACGAGGATTTCAAGGATAAAGCGCGTTTAGACTCATCTCTACCTCCAGCAGTTAATTGGCATTTCTGGCCATGGTGTAACTACGGCTGTAAGTTCTGTTTTGCTCGTTTTGAGGATATCCCACGCGCGGAACGCTTACCCAAGGAAATCGCTCTTACAGTACCACAGATGCTAGCTGAGGCTGGTGCAGACAAAATCACTTTCGTAGGTGGAGAACCCACTCTATGCCCATATCTAGGGGACCTTCTCCAAGTATCCAAGGACGTAGGTTTGACCACGTGCATCGTTTCTAATGCAACGGGCCTCACAGAATTATTTCTTGACAAATGGGGGCATCTCATCGATTGGGTTGGTCTGTCTATCGATGCATCCAATGATGAAACCCATGTAGAAATCGGGCGTGGTATGCGCAGTGATTTGGCTCGCTTACGTAGTTATCATCTAGAACTTGCCAAGGATGCATGGCATCGTTGCCGTTCTCGCGGAATCCGTATGAAGCTAAACACAGTCGTCTGTAAGGCGAATCTCGAGGACGACATGTCTTCACTTGTGCTGGAGTTACGTCCGGAGCGTTGGAAAATCTTCCAGGTTCTTCCTGTCGAAGGACAAAACGATGGTGACGTAGACGAGATGCTTTTAGAAGATGGTGAATTCACTACATGGGTTAATCGTCATGCATGGGTCGCTGAACAAGGAATCCAGTTTGTTCCTGAATCAAATGAGATGATGCGAGGATCCTATGCCATGCTAGATGCGCTTGGTCGCTTCTATACCAATGTCGACGGTGGGCACACCTATGGCCCCTCAATTCTCGATGTAGGAGTCAAACGCGCATGGGATGAGAACAGCTTTCTTGAGGAGCGCTTCGTAAATCGCGGAGGACTCTATGAATGGGGTTCAGGTAAGATGGTGTTACCTATGGCTGAGCAGGAGGTGGTTTTTTGAGTAATATCAATCAGGTCGATTTTGATCGTGACCGTCTTCGTCCTTTACTTGATTCAGGCAGTTCGCTATTCCAACTTGTATCGTATGAGTGGGAACGTGTTGATGGCGCTCTTATCACCGCAGCTCTACGCATGGAACGTACACTCTACAAATGGACAGGGGCACGTCGTTTACAGACGTGGAATGCTACTGAATCACGTTTTGACGTGGTTGATGAGATGATGCCAGTCGATCTTCTTGAATGGTATCGTGACCTTGACGAGAAGGCAATTCTATTGCTTGAGGACGGTCATATGTTGCTTGACCAAAACAATACTGAACGTGGTTTTGTAATCTGGTGGCTACGTGAAATAGCTCGCATGACCAAGTCAGAAGGTAAGTGCCTGATCCTTGGAACAGTAACTCCAACAACACCATTGGAATTGGATAAGGAAATGCCAATCATAGAACTAGATTTGCCACGCCGTCATACGATAGGAATCATCTTTGATGATGTTGTAGAGGAAGCAAGCCTTCAACCTCACCAAATCGAGAAGAACGAGGCTCTACTTGATGCCGCACTTGGTTTGACTATCATGGAAGCGCGTCTTGCGTTCAGCAAAGCGGTTGCAACAAAAGGTCGTCTGACTTCAGCAGAAATTGATTTCGTAATCCAAGAGAAGGAGCGCATCATCCGCCAAAGTGGTGTTCTCGAATACTTCCACCCTCGCACGGATTGGGATGATGTTGGTGGTCTAGATGAGTTGAAGCACTGGCTCAAGAATCGCGGTCGTGCATTTACTTCACAAGCAAAGGCGTTTGGCCTAGAACCTCCTCGTGGTGCTTTGCTTCTTGGTGTACCTGGTTGTGGTAAGAGCCTGACAGCGAAGGCTGTAGCAGGTCTCTGGCGCTTCCCTCTACTCCGTTTTGATCTCGGTCGTGTATTCGGCGGCATAGTTGGTGAATCAGAGGCCAATATGCGTAAAGCACTACAGGTTGCTCAAGCAATCTCTCCATGTATCCTATGGATTGATGAGATAGAGAAGGGTATGGCTGGTTCCCAAGGTTCCGGCTCACTTGATTCGGGGGTAACAGCTCGTGTGATGGGAACTTTCCTGACATGGATGCAAGAGAAGGAGGAACCAGTTTTCGTTCTTGCAACTTCCAACAATATCGATCAACTACCTCCTGAGATGCTTCGCAAGGGGCGTTTTGATGAGATATTCTTTGTTGATCTTCCTGGTGCAGTTACTCGTGCTGAAATCCTTGAAATACATCTCAAGAAGAAAGGTCGCCATGAAGAAGCTGAGAACTTTGATTTGTCACGTTTGGCCACAGCTAGCGTAGGGTTTTCTGGTGCTGAACTTGAGGAGGCAGTGAAGGATTCTCTATTCCGTGCATTTGATGCTGGCCGTGAGATAGAGGTACAAGATATCCAACAGGCATTGGAAGCAACTTATCCTCTCTCTAAGACGATGCGTGAGAATATCGAAGGAATGCGCAAGTGGGCTAAGTATCGTGCTCGTCTTGCCTCTAGTGAGGAGAAAGAAGTTCTGCCTGAGGATGGAGAAGATGTTCCACGTCTTCCAAATGAACGCCGCAACCTTTTCATTGAGGAGGATTCATCATGACGATATCGGAGCGTAGGGGTGAGGCATTGTCAGATAAAATCTACAATGGCACCATTAAGGCTGTAAAAAGAGGTCATCCTCAAAGCAAGAATAAAGGAAAACGTAGAGTTCTTCTTTCAATAGTCGGTATTGGCGATGCTTTCATCATGTGGGACAAGACTCCTGTAGGCCTCATATTATCTATAGGTTCTAAAATCCAAGTGCGTATGTCTAGGCATAATGATGGGCGTTGGCTTGTCTCAGAAATCGTCACAATCAATGGCCAATCACCTAAATCCAAAACCCAATCTACGAAACAGAAGAGAGGGAATAAACAGCAAAAGAAGAAACAAGGTATCGTTCAGAGGGGCGCATCTTCAGCGAAGAAAACAATCAATCGTTTGTTGAAGGGCCAAGCTGGCTATATGCGTAAGATGTACCTGTATGCAATGGGTGGTTCAAATATCGATTTAGCCAAACTTGAGAGCCGTGCAGAAAGCCTAGCCCCATTCATTGAGTATGTTGAATTGGCAAAGAAATCGCATGCGCACTTGAAGAAGCGCGCACGCTTCGTCTGGACAGTTGTCGAGAATCAGAAGCGCATTGAGGTCACAGAACGATTCGGAGTCAACATTAGAATACGTCGAACGATTTTACCTTATGTTGTTGATGACGAAGAATCGACCTTCATCAAATCGGGTAGTCAGATTATTCATCCAAAAACAAAGCAAATTGCTGAAATTTTGCGAGTTCGAGTTACAGATGATGGGGTTGAGTTCGCCACAGATCAAGATTTGACAATAGATGATGGGTGGAAATTTTTCGATGAGAACATGAATACATTTAGTTGGTCTCATAACCGATCAGTACGCCCCATCAGTTCAATTACATATGGTGATAAGGAACTCGTCATCAAAGCACAGGAATCCACTGCTGAATGGTTCAATCTTGTTCTTGATTCAGATGGTGAAATCGAAGATTCATCCAATTTGCTCATCGATGGACAAAGAATGGAATGGGAGATTGTGCCTGGTTCAGAAATATTTGGTCCATTGAAGGATGGAAACACCGGTCGTCAGGTTGTGAGCAGGGTCCGAGCCGGCGACTCAATTGCTTTGGATTTACTACCTACGGATAAATACCTGTATGATTCAAATGGAATCCGACATGGATGGAAGGATGTAACCAAGAGTACCAATGATGTCACGTTGAAGATTGATCTCGAACCACAAGCAGCCGCTTTGATTGACGACGAAAAAGATGTCAATCCATTGGATGTATTGTTTTCGCCCGATACTGAGTATCGTGAATTGAATGTCACTGGACATGATGAGGATGGAAATCACGT
>CAZPME010000047.1:0-4755 GCA_964587885.1 uncultured Candidatus Poseidoniales archaeon | reverse complement strand
TTGAAGAAAGGTATATCACAAATTGACGACAGCATCATGCATTCAGTGTTCTTTGAAGAGGAGGAAGATGACGATGGTCACAATTAATCACAACGGCAAGGAATACGAGTATGACCCTCGTGCTGTTCGCTTTGCAAGTTCTTGCGAAATCACTTGGTTTTCCCCAATCATTGAGCCTACTGTGATAGCCAACGAGGTGGTTTACAAAGGATTGGTTGAGTACGATCCAAACCCCGATGATGACGACGCCATAGGTTGTGCAATCCATTTTTGGTCACTTCCGGAAACCGAGGTTGGTGCGGATGGGCTTGTGGCATTCGATATCGGCGATGGTAAGTCGGAATGGATAGATCAATCTATCTTGGATGAAGGATGGTGTCCTAAATCCGATGGGGGATTCCATTTGTTCTTGGATTTCTGGATAAAGACACATACACATTGGACATTAGATCATGTGGAAACAATTGATGCGGCGGAATGTGATTTGATTGATTTCTATCCAGGTGGAAGTGAGTTTGACTACCCCATTAAAGAGGAATGGAGTTGCAATGTTTTCAATGAAGTTCCGGCCGGATGGACGCCTGTGTCACCGAGTTTCGTGAACCGGTATACCGAGATACGCGATAAAGATGGGAATGTAGATTTCATACCATCATTGCTACCAATTTTTGATACATATTTCTATGATTACAAATTCACATGCGAGAGTGCAGCGAATGCGTGGAGTGAGGACGATACATTGTATGCGATAAAGTGGTTAGTTGTCCCTCTCTTACCTCATTACTTTGGATACGACCCTTCTTTGCGCTCGCCTTATACTGATCTTTGGGTCGACGCTCCAACCAGCCTAACCGCTACCCAAAAGGAACTATCGTTGCGCAAAGTGAAAGAAATCTTTGACACACATGACACCAACACAGATTTAGTCGCGGGTTGGATGGATTTGATTGAAGCAATGCCACGCGTATGTGTGCAGATTCTGAATTGGTTTATTGAATATCATCAATTTACGGATGACGATGATGAGGTCGTGTGCATTGGAGATGAAAATGAAGCATTGAACGAAATTTTTTCTTACACTGCATACTTTTTGAGCGAGTTGTATCCTGAGCTCCATGCACAATATTTAGGCGGTGAAAGGGATCCCATAGAAGTAAGAAAAGGTGTCCTGAACTGTTTGGAAGCAGTAGTGGAACAAAACGAAGAATAGGTGAAATTGAATGAATTGGGAAGAAGAAGATTCATTGATTAAATTTGTTGAACGAAAGGAATTGCTAGATGGACATAGTATGAATTGTAGTAATGAGAAGTGCCCTTGTATCATTGCTCTGCAACTAGTGAAAATCTCTGATTTATTCCTTAAATGGGGTTCTCTCCATCCAGATGCAACGGACATGATGAATGAGATCTATGAAAATGAAAATCTCAATGAGAATGTCAAAGATTGCCTACGTGATGCAATAGAAGCTTGTAAATTCAACAAGGTGGACGATGTTCACCGAAAATTGATCAAAACATTTCATTCTCAATTTTCCCTAGTGGGTGACGAGGAAGAATAGATGGCCCAGAGATGGAAGTGGGTTGCTGTTGAGAAAGCCATCAAAAGGCTTGACACGAAGAACAAGGGTGTTTGGCTAACTCGCGAACAGGTTTCTCAAGCAACATCTCCTCTAGTTTCACCTGCATCTGTTTCAACTATTCTCAGTGCTTGGGCTAATCCAGATATTGGAATGCTGGGGCAAGGGGGGCCTTGTATCGAGAAGCGCAAGGTGAACAATAGTGGCAAAGTTGTTGGAACACAGAAGAAAAGAACCAATGAAGCAGGGAAAGTTCAGTTCAAGTGGATTGGCGGCTCTCGTAATGCATGGAAACCGAATTAGTATCTTTGCCCACTGCTTTATGTGGTTTGACTCAGAGGGTACCCTCTGAAACACCTATTCCTCAATTCCCACGTCGAGTCACTGTAATACTGGCTCCAAGAGTTGCAGCAATACAAAGCATGAATCCAAAGCCCGGGATGGATGTTGCATCGCCCTCTTCTACGCCGTCATCTGTTTCAGCCAACTGTGCCTCAGTGCAACCTTTCGCATTGACTATTTCGCCTTGTAATGTATCAGGACAGTAGTCTAGATTGTCAATAATCCCATCTGCATCACTATCGAATACAGGAGAAAACACACCATCTAAACAGATTCCTCCCACGCCAAATACTAGGTCTGCAGATGCCAAAATTGCTGCACTTTCTTCGTCCGAATGGAGAGTACCGCTTTCATAGAGATCGGCATTTATGCGATAGCACCCTCGCTGTAGTGAAAATGTGAAATTGTATTGGTTATGGTAGCCATCATTACCTTCATCATAGCCGCCTTCCCAATCGATATCCCACCACCAATCTAGACCTCCCCATTCATCATCAGCAATCCTCTTGATGAGGATTACAGCAGTATAATTCACCTCAATTTGCAGGTCAGTGACCTCAATTTGGTAACTGTAATTCCATTCCCATTCTGGGTGTGGGGGGGTATCAACAATAACCACGTGATTTACTGTGATATTTTCGCTGCCGTCGCCTATTCCAGAACCTGCACTCCCATTACCATCATCGCCGCCACCAATTTCAGTCTCAGCGGGCGGCTCCCAGAGCCAAACCATGTTGTACTCATGCTTGCCAGTGTCTTCACCAATCAACACTCGCCCGTCATCTAGAACGACGAGGTTGTCTGGGCCAGCGAGGTTGTTCACATCACATTCGTATGTTTCTGAGGATGTGTAAGGGCCACCGGATATTGCTGGTTCAATCCTGCTCACATTCCATTCATCATCCAAAGTCATGCGGTAAACGATTCCACAACGATTCTGGGTGACATCAATATCTCCTTGTCCATCACTCATATCGTAACCAACATCAGACATCGCTAGATAGAGGTGGTCAGGCGTGTTTGGATTGAATCCCACTCCTTCCATCTTGTTCCATTCATCGCTGGCTCCAAGCGCAGCAGCGGCCTTGCGTGATTCAAGGAAGGCTACCCGATCATCCGGTGCAGAACCAATCGTTCCATCACCATTCAAGTCTTCATTTAGTCGCCCTTCGGCCCAATCTCCTATCTCTTCATCAGAGATGTAAGAATTATCTCCAGAGATGAAGTCTGCTGTGGTGATGCCATCGTACTCATTAATCCAGGTTTGAATAACTGAATTTGACGACGTAGCCATTTCCAGCCATTCCACAGCAAATCCGGTTGTAGTCGAGTCACTGCCATCGTCTTGAGTAACTTTAGCAGAGTAAAGGATTCCTGAACTGAGGTCTCCAGCAGTATCAGCGACGAATTTGAACAATACTGTGTCATAGCCGTCATCGGAGAGATAAACTGTTCTCTCATCTGGCATTACCTGCGCATTTTCATGCGAGAATCGCCCCATCGCAAAATGTTTGATAAAGTCAGGTTCGGAGGTGTTCGAGTCCTCAATTTCCATAATGTAACCATAATCGTAAGGATTGGGGTAGTAACCAAGATAATCCGCTAATCTCTCTTGGTCGTAGTGGTAATTGTAAGTCTCGTCATTCCAACTCCCAGTATTGGAAAAGTAGAGTTCCTCAGATAATAGCGGCGTCCCCCAAGGACTCATACTACCGAAGCAGAGAACCCATCCACCGTTGACACTACCAAGGTCCAACATTTTTCCACCCAATATATCCCATTTTGAAGTAGATATATTCCATTCAATCTCCAATTGACTGATGCCCGCGGGTCGATCTTCCCAGGCAGTGTAAAGGTATCCTCGGCTACCATCGACATTCAAAGGTACGAAGGCATTGTAGTCCGGTTTTTGGCTGGTGAAAATTTTATTTCCATCATCAGCGGCGTAGATTCCACCTGCAACTCCCCCTTCGGAGAGGATGTCTTCACTCTGTAGGAGAACCTGATAATCTCCGTAAGAAGTTCGAATGCCATGCCATATGTCCGACGCGCTGCTGGACGATGCTAATTCTGGAACAGAACTAGGTAGGTCATTCCAATTAATTCCATTGATTACTCCAATTGTTGCTTTGTAGTTGTCCTCATCGGGATGCATCGCGTTCACGAAGAAATTACCATTGGCGTCAATGTGCATACCAGTAGCTTCAGCATCGGGAGGTAACATCATGATGCGAGTCATTGATTCAGGTGTTGCCCCTTCGTTGCGGCCGCCATCACCACTTTCGGCACTTGCCGGAGACGGCGGGAATAGTGTCAATAGTACGATTGTTACTAGTATGGCCAGAATTTTCTTGGCGTTCATACCGTCCACTCCTCTAGTAGACTGTGGTGGTTGTGAGGGATGAACATTACCCAAGAGAGGGTATTGATTAGCAAATGACTAATTCGGTCAATTTACCTTTTGCTCAATTATACAGCAATATTTCAATAATACAGAATTTCCTTTTACCTATCATTTCAAGAACAAAGGGGGGTCCTTTGAAACAGGATGGGGGCTCAACCCTTATTCAGCCGCAATGAGTGAAACTAACATGGTCGAAATTCAATGTCCTCATTGTGAAGAAGATGTTGAATTGGAAGATGGTGTTTCTGGGCTATTCGATTGCCCTCATTGTGATGCGGAATTCTCATGGAGTAGTGTATCGAAGTGGTCATTGAATAATATTTTGAAATGGATAAATATTATTACAGGGGTAATTTTCGTTATTGGTCTAGTTTTGTTTCTAATTATTCTAGTAAGTTTCTGGATTGACCCCCCTAGTGGATATGGTGGATT
>CAZPME010000046.1:0-4782 GCA_964587885.1 uncultured Candidatus Poseidoniales archaeon | reverse complement strand
CCGTAGCCTCGACTACTGATTCTTCAACTACCTCAGTAACCAAATTATCCACTGGTTGTGGAATAGACTCTGTTACCACCTCAGATGTTTCTTCTTCCACTTGTACTGGTTCGGCCGGTGTCTCAGCGACAGGAGTTGAAACTGTTTCGGGTTGTACAGGTACTGATTCTTCAACACCTATCGCTTCACCAAAGGCGTCTCCAAAAACGTTGTCGGCTCGAACAGCAACCTGTTTTTCAGTCAAGGATTCAACAGGTACTTCGGAGCTAACTGCAGGTGGCCGTGAAACAGTCTCTGCTTCAACCGGTAGTGGTACCACATCTTTGTTTTGAATTGTCGGCACGGCAGTAGAAGGATGTTGAGAACTCGGTAATGGAACATTTTCTTCTTCAGATTGCTCAATTGGAGAGGGAGTTACACCAGACATTGCTGGGCTTGGAGCAAGAACAGGGGAGGGCGCAGGTGGACTCGTTGCCGCAGGCGCAGAACTTTCTGCTGGTTGTGAAGAGGGGAGGGGGACACTTGGCTGAGAGGTGCCGTCGTCGGAAATTATCGCTTCGCCGCCGGCAGCAAGAGAAGCAATCGGTTCTGGATAATTACCCTCTGCAGCATTAGATAAAGCACTTTGATAACCTTGAGTGATTTCAATTAATGCCGCAATATTTGCAGCAGGATTGACCAATAATGATTCAAGTTTACGGGCATAAGTTACTACCATTCCTTGACCTGAAGTAAGATGAGCGACCGCCATAATACCTAATAGCGACATTGCATCAGTCAAATCACTCAATGCTTCGATATTTTCAGGTGGTATTTCCGGCAAAGTTCCTTGATTTCCTTGGCTATCTTCCATCCCCAAAAATAATCGCAAAGGGTCACTCATTGCACTAAATCCAAAATGACTGACAACCAAATAGTAGATTTCTCCCCCTTCACAATTCATTCTCTCGCTTGCTGCAGAGAAATCAAATTCTTCCTTACTAAGATGAAGGTCGGCGGTAAGTTCGATAAATCGTGCCAAAGCAACATGCCGATCAATATTTTTTAATTCGTTGAGAATATCACTACTTTCAGTAATCCCAAAATATGCTGCAGTCTCATCGACTTCAATGCCTTCCGGTAATGCTGCTCCAGCCAATTCTTCTTCGCTCAATTCAACACCCACTCCGTCACTTGAAACCAATCACTCAGTAATTAGATGCCTCATCAATAATCGCTCTCGATTGCTCAACCGACCAGCCACTTTCCTGCAATTGCATTAGGATACTTCGCTCGGGAGTCGAGGCTTGTATTTCATCCCATGCCCAACTTACGCTGTCCTTTTTGTTACTTTCATCAGACTCACTGAATAGAGAAGTAGTATCATTCATCCACGGTGGACTAGCCTCTTGACTCACCGATTTTTGCGAAGTTCGGGTTTTCCTAACCTTTGCCACGCCATTGCTCGTCTCGGAACTAGCCCCGACCGCTTTCTTGGTTGCACGCTTTACCGCGCCAGTTGAGACATTTGCGCCCTGTTGTGGTGGATTACCAGATGGGGCACCACTCGGGCCAGAAGACGGTCCGCGAGATGGACCTCGCGACGGTGGACCCCCACTAGGGCCACCTGTTGAACGAGAAGGAGGGCCACCGCTTGGACCCCCGCTTGGACCCCCACTAGGGCCGCTCTTAGGGCCGGCTCGAGATTTGGATTTGTCGGGTTTTGATTGCTTTGCCTTAGAGCCAAAACTGGACATGAAGTCATCATCATCATAGTCGTCATCTTCATCATCATAATAATCATCATCATCATCCCAATCATCATCATCCCAATCATCATCACTTCGTAACAATATCATCATTACGATTACTAGCATTATTACACCAAAAATTGCCCCACCTGTAATCCCTAGTGTCATCATGCTTATTCCAAACAAACCGTCTTCTGCATCCGCACCGTCACCGGAATTTCCAGCAAGAGGACAGCCGCTATTGACCATTGGACCAAATTCTGTTGGGCATGAATCGGAAATGTCTGAAATACCATCGCCATCACTATCAATTTGATTTGGAGCACAGCCATTGCCATCAATTTTGTCGAGCCAACCAAAGTCGGTATTAGGGCACTGGTCACCCAAATTTCCACTTATGTTGTCTCCAAAACCATCGCCATCTGCATCTTTCCATTGGGTAGAATCATCGATGAATGCATCAGCCCCACTTGAGACACCCCAAGTTCCAACACTAGGCAAATCAGGATCTGACCAGCCATCGTCATCGGTATCTGGACAGCCAAGTCGGTCTTGCGAACTCGAACCATTTGCTGTGGGACAACGATCGGCATTTAATCCAGTCGAATTATCACCATATCCATCATTATCACTATCTGCCCACTGAGTAGAATCTGCAGGGAAGGGGTCATCAATATCATCCCATCCATCTTGATCTGAGTCTACTCCTGCAACGATACACCCATCTTGATCGGTGGCCGCACCGAGTGGAGTATTGGGGCAATTATCATCGGCATCACTAACACCGTCTTCGTCACTATCACGTTGCTCTGCGGAACATCCATTATTATCCACTTGACTACCATTTACAGTATCGGCGCAATTGTCTGCAGGGTCAAGGACGCCATCGTCATCACTATCTGATTCACTTTGAACTTGGCTACAACCGATTTCATCAACGGTAGCACCACCAATGGTATCAGGACAACTATCAAGGGAATTAACCACTCCATCAAGATCATCGTCAAGTTGGCTATCGGAGCATCCGGCGAAATTTACCACCTCAAGTGCTGGAGTATCGGGACAATTGTCATCATCGTTAATCACCCCATCAAGATCATCATCATTCGCATTGATAATCGGGCAACCTACTCCGCTTGTCCCATTGTAAAAGCCGAAGATTGTCGGACAAATATCACCTAATACTCCTGCTGGATTGTCGCCAAAGCCATCTTCATCAGTATCTTGCCATTGACTTGATTCAAGAGGAAATGGATCGCCTAAATCGCTAGCTCCATCGCCATCGGAATCTGGGCAGCCATAACGATCGCGGAAAGATTCACCATAGCCTCCTACTCCAGGGCAAGCGTCGAGAATGAGACCACCCGTACTGTTTGAGCCATTGTATAGATGAGTCCATGTGTCAGGATATCCATCGTTATCATCATCTATGGCAGCAATTGAACTATTGGGGAACTTATCTGGATTAGTAGCATCATCACTAGAATTATCACCATGGCCATCGCCATCGCTATCGCGCCATTGTGAGCCATCATCAGGCCAAATATCTGCACCTTGTTCAACTCCCCAAACTCCTTCGACTGGATCCGAGTAACCATCACCATCACTATCGTCACATCCAGGTCGGTCGTATTCCGAAGTGCCGTAAATGTACACGCATTGGTCTCCACTCTCATGGGAGAAATTATCTCCAAAACCATCGCCATCGGTATCATACCATTGATGAAAATTGAATGGGAATGGATCGGGTTCACTCTGATGCGTATATCCGGTTGAAGGATGGAAGGTGTCACAACAATCAGGTCCATGATTATCACCACGAGTGTCGCCATCACTCTCCTTGGTCTGTTTCCAATTCGACATGTAAGCATCGCCTTTGACCCAATTATTGCCATTGTTAGACCATCCATCACTATCCCAATCGCGACAGCCGGTTCTGTCGATGAAAGAAATACCTATCTCACCATTACATCCAGCGCTCTCTAGCGTATTTGCCCAACCATCTCCATCAATATCAGGACAACCAAAATCAACAAAAATACTGTTTCCAGCATCGCTAGGGCAAGAATCTGGCGATTGGCCATCGGGGTTGTCGCCCCATCCATCACCATCTTGGTCGAGCCATTGGCTGGTGACCAAAGGTAGACCATCATCAAAGTCAGGAATATTATCTCCATCACTATCTGCTTCTAAGCGATAGACGAGTAAATCATGATTAAGAGAATCATAAACTGCTATCCTTAATCCTCCATCACTGGTCTGAGCATAGCCAAACGGACCCGCACTGGTGGAAATTCCCAATTGCGCTGGAGTCGAGTCAAAGGTTGAGTGGTCAACAAATGAAAGCGCTCCGTTTGAAGTTCGCATAAGGTAGGAGGCAGATTGTGAATAGACTTCAAATGCTGAAATATTAGCTATAACTTCTGAATTTCGATGGGTAATCGCTTGCACACCATTAGGAATAAATCCACCAGCAATATCTGATGACGTAATGGCTATTACCTCGCTTTGATTTACGATATGAGAAAGACTAGAATTATTGTACCACCACGCATGAAAATCGCCACGTTCAGCATCATTGTAGAGAG
Organism: uncultured Candidatus Poseidoniales archaeon; assembly: GCA_964587885.1. Taxonomy (GTDB): domain Archaea; phylum Thermoplasmatota; class Poseidoniia; order Poseidoniales; family Poseidoniaceae; genus UBA60. The sequence goes on along the minus strand of CAZPME010000046.1, from coordinate 464 downwards.
ACAAATATGTGGTGTTTCCAAGTTGATTTAGCGATAATCCCGCAGAGGTGGAATTTGTACTGTTCCACGCCTCTAACATCGTCCAATTTCCATTTTGCATATTGGTAAGGACACCACCTTCACCACTGGAATTTACCCAAGTGACCAATAGTGAACCATTAGGAATTTGGCTGGCGGCAAAGGCTGAATTTGCAGAAATGTTTAGTGGAATAGTAATGAAATTTGATTCGTTAGCATCGCTCGGCATTAATCCAAAAGTAGAGTTTCCGGACAAATTCCATGTCGAAAGGAAATGGCTGCCATTGGCTAATTCAACCCTTTCATGGCCTGAAATGAGAGTCTCTCCAAGTGTTGATTCACTCCAAGTTCCATCGCTATTAGTGGCAGAATAGAGTTTGTTATCCGTATCAAGACGATATATCAACTCAGTATAATTGAGACCAACCACAATTGTCATTGCCGAC
>CAZPME010000045.1:0-5088 GCA_964587885.1 uncultured Candidatus Poseidoniales archaeon | reverse complement strand
GATGAAGAAACCAATTGAGAAAAGTCCTTTGCCTATTGGGAACTTACCACTCTGCACGTCCCCCATCAGGGGTAGTCCAAACGGTTGGGGGGTGGGGATTCCATTGCTCGGAAAATTCACTAATTTTATCTTCACAAATCTCAATTCCTAATCCGGCATTGCCTGCTCCAGTGCGTACTTCGACATGACCTTCTACAACTTCGAAGGGTTTGCTTAGAAGGTTGAATGACCATGCCCAGCCTGCTCCCGCTTGACCACCAGGCAAACCTGCTCCGCCAAGTGATTGTACTTCTTGGCCAATATGGGCAGGACAGGCGGCAGCGATTTGTAGGCTGGCTGCGGTTTGGATTGGGCCATATGGGCAATGTGGGGCAAGGCCAATCTGGACGGCCTCGGCGGCCAGCCCAACTGCAAAGGTATCGCGTAGTCCCATCAGTGAGATATCGGGCTGAATGATATCGACCGCTGGAGTTGGAAATAAGTGGTCGAGAGCCGAGCGGCGGGTGAGAAGTCGTTCGCCACAAGCGATGCTAATCGGTTGGCTGACCTTCAATTCTCGAAATTCTCTCATCGCTTCGGCACTTCCTGGCAACATCGGCTCCTCGACAAACCAAGGGTCATTCGGCGCTAGAAGTGCGATTGCCCGACGGGCGGCGCTTGGCGAGCAACGCCCGTGCAGGTCTACCGCCACCTTTGTTTCACTGCCAACAGCATTGCGAACAGCGGCGACAATTTCGGACATTTCGGTCAAATCAGCATCGCTGACTACATTTGCTAGAGGTCCGGCTGGACTAACCTTCATCGCAGTTAGCCCCTCATCAAGAGCCGCTTTCGCCGAACTCGCAAATTGCTCGGCATTACTACCCCATAGGTTACGATAGACTAAGACTCGGTCACGTACTTTCCCGCCGAGCAATTGGTGAATTGGTGCACCGAGTTCTTTGCCATGTAAATCCCATAGAGCCATTTCGACTGCTGCAGCGACGGTATTCAAAATGGGTCCATCCCGCCAAAACCGGCCGTACAATAATTCTTGGTGAATACGCTCAATTTCGCTGGAATCACGCCCGATGATTTTCTCACCAGCTGAGGCTAAAGCAGTTTCAACTTCCTCGTGCAAATCTCCGATGGCTTCGCCCCAACCAACCTCTCCATCATCGGTTTCCACGCGTAGAAGTAACCAGCGCGGCGGACAGCGCACGACTTCGACTGAACGGATTCTTGGCATGGCTCTCACACGGCATAGGCCATTCACACTTATTCATTTATCCAAAAGGTCAAGACTACAAAATACAGCAATAATTGTAGTTAGAGATTAATTGAGCATACTGGCCCTATTAACCTCATTGGCTGGAGAAATTTTTCTTGCTGCTTCCCTTTGAATATGAACCTCGACCACGGCGTTGATTACGTCGATTACCGCCTCGATTCCCACCTTGGTCGCCATGTCGAGAGGAGCGGCCTTTGTCTCCACCTTTGCGGTATCCACCATCATTACTCCTGTTGTTGGAGCGGTCATTATTTCGGCGATTTCCACTTCTGTGGTCACCACTTCTTTCATTTCCATCATGACCACGATGATTTCTGCCGCCATCATTGCGGCCACTATTGGAATGGCCACCGTCGGAATTACCACCTTCTGAACGTCCACCGTAACCTTTTCCAGATTTTGCCGATGAACGGTTCTTGTTGCGATGAGATTTTCCACGGTAACCATTGCTTTGTCCACGCTGTGAACCACTACGTCGGCCTCCACCATTGCGACCGCCACCATTGCGTCGGCCTCCACTATTCCTGCCGCCGGACCTGCGGCCACCATGAGAATTGCCACGTCGGTTATCTCTTGACGAGCGATTAGATCGCCTTGAGCGGTCGGGTGCGGGGAAGTGGTCGATTTCATTTTTCGGAATTTCTTCTAGATTTGGGGGAGTAAATTCACAGCGAATTCCAACCTCTTTTTGAACGCGGATAGAACTCCTCTTTTGCGAGTTTTGAATTAGTGAGATAACCACTCCTTGGGCACCAGCACGAGCGGTCCTACCACTGCGATGCTTGTACGCTTTGCCGTTTTCTGGCGGGTCATAGTGGATTACACAGGCGACATTTTCGATGTCTATTCCTCGGGCGGCAACATCGGTTGCGATTAGAGCGATACAATCACCTTCACTGAATCTACGCATGGCTCGGTCACGTTCTCGTTGGGAAAGTCCACCATGCAGGGTGGCGACACTTAGACCGTAATCTTCCATGTCGTATCCTATTCTATCGACGCCAGCACGAGTCCGGCAGAAAATAATACTGCGACCACTACGAAATACTGCATCTCCAGCCATTTCTGTTTTCCTTCCTCCTCGTACCATCCAAAAGAAATGCTGCATGCTATCCATACTGACTTCCTTTGGTCCAACCTCAATTGTAACCGGCTCGACTAGGTACTTATCCACCAAATCAGCAACTTCGTCATCCAAGGTTGCACTGAAAAGAATTGTCTGACGTTCAAATGCACAATGGTCGAGTATTTCGCACACTGGTTCCATGAACCCCATGTCAGCCATTCGGTCAGCCTCGTCGATGGCAACAGTAGTTACGTGATCAAGTTCAACGGTACCATTGCTCATCAAATCTAGCAGTCGTCCTGGGCAGGCTACTACAATGTCGACTCCGCGCTGTAAAGCTCGGCGTTGTTTTGAATACGAAGTACCGCCATAAATCGCCATTACTTCGCGGTCAACCGACCACGCCAATGGCGAAAGTACCGAGCAAATTTGTTCGGCCAATTCACGGGTTGGAGTTAGAATCAAAGCAGTCGGCATGTGCGGTTCAGCCCGCTCGCATGAACTGATCATTGGTAGCCCGAATGCCAAGGTCTTTCCCGAGCCAGTAGGGGCACGACAACAGACGTCACGGCCAAGCATTCCGTCGGGGATAGCCTCACGCTGTACTTCGAACGGTTCGGTGATTCCTTGCTCCTGCAAAGCATGCACCAGTCGACGCTCGACGCCGAGGTCTGAGAATGAGACCTGTCCTTGCATGATTCAAGCCGCCGAACATCGCTATTTAACATACATAGGTCAAAAGAAGAACCATACAAGGTAAGGAAACATAGAAACCAATTATCGCAATAATCTAGAACACTGTTATTGCTCGGGTTTTGGCGGTATAAACACCTTTTTGAGGCAACTTGACTATTTGCCCATAGCAAAATATACTCCTGCTCTTCAGGATAAGACATGCACTTCGGCCGCGCCATGTTTCTGGTATTGCTGATGTTCAGTCTACCCCTCGGCGGATGCTTCGGTAATGAGGCCGGGGAAATTGAGCCCGAATTACTAATTGACGAGAAGGTAAATCCGACAAATGCTACCCGCGGCCAAATCTACACGTTGACGGTTGATTCCAACGTTGAATGGACCGTTAATCGTAGCGCAGGAGCCTTTTTCATTGATGAGTTCGGTGTTTTTCGAGATGCCTTGAATATGACTTTACAACCCGAAAACAAGTCTGTCGACTTGTTAATTCTCGATACCGAATTAGCGACCATCGACCTAGCGGTAGAAGCGGGTGGCTTGACTTGGAATATTACTTTGGAATTACAGGATAGTAGTGAAATGATGTTGGTCGATGGTCGACGTGCCTTTGATACAATCGACATGTTAACCACTTCATACAATAATCGCTGGTGCGCTTCAGCGTCAATACATGATGGTGGGGCGAATTATCTCGCCGCTGCCGAAGCGATGAAAGCAGAATGGGAAACCTATGGATTCGACTATGTCGAGGTCACCGATTATGCTGATGACCCTGACCAGCGTAACGTTGTCGGCTACAAGTATGGCCGACTCTACCCAGACCAGTACATCGTCGTTGGAGGTCATTTTGACGTTGCATATGCATTCACTCCACCAGGTGGTGGAACTAGTGAAGGAGCCAATGACGATACTAGTGGTTCGACTGTTAGTATGGAGATGGCTCAAGCTTTGGCCAGTCGAGAATGGGACCACACTGTGGTAGCCGCATTGTGGGCATGCGAAGAAGAGGGTCTTCTAGGGAGTGCTGCATTCGTCTCCCATCTGCCTGAAGATAAAGCGGTGAAAGCCTACATGAACTTCGACATGGTTTCTCTAAACTATCCAATTGTTCCACCCCCTGGGTATGGGCCCTACGACCTTTCGATTGCAACAGCCGGAGCCTATGAGGAAAACCTCAGCATCATGAATGGTTGGTTGGATTTATCAATCGATGAAGAATTGGCGATGAATTATGTCTCTTCAAACGAAATTTATTGGCAATCAGCCGAATCCTGTGCTAGCGACCATTGCTCGTTTTTCACCCATGATTTCGCCACATTCAACTTCTTTTCTGCAGGTGGCGATATATCATTCTGGCAGGAATGGCATTCGGGTACGGACAATCTTGACTTCATGATTACCAAAGCCGGCGGCGAGGAAGAATTGGGAGATGGATTCAACACTTTAGTTTGGATCTCACTAAATCTCTTCGTCCACATCGACAATACCGGGGATGAATGGCAGGGTCGTTGGTATAACGCCGAATAACGAGACCTTAGAAATGGGGTTTGGCTACTCTTCCTCTTCCTCTTCCGCATCAAAGACTTCAGGCCAGCCTATATGCGACATTACTCCGATTATTAGGCCAATTAGAAAACAGAGACCAAACATGAAGGCTAACTCATTGCTCCATGTCCAATCTAACGGAATATCGTAAATCCACCTATCAATTATCCCTAGTAAAACGACAATGAAGAGGCCAGCCATAATGCCTTTTGTATTCCTACGAGCTTGCCTAGGTGATGACTTAGTCATGAGTAAGAGGAGACTAGGTATTCGCTTCGCCATGAACATTATAATGACAGATGCACGATAAACAATACGGTAAAAGCAAAAATTGTATTGATATACCACTTGCTATCGTGAAAAAGGGAATAGTCAAAATATGCCTTAAATATAGGGGTCTAAAACCAAAGTGGTGCAAAAAACTCACCCGTTATCGGCTTTACGTGAGTCATTTAGGGTAAAGTGCTCGTGCCGGGATTTGAACCCGGGTCGCCGGGATGAAAACCCGAAATGA
>CAZPME010000044.1:0-5439 GCA_964587885.1 uncultured Candidatus Poseidoniales archaeon | reverse complement strand
CGACACGTATCAGACTTGGTTCTACTTGGTTAACTGCCTGCCACAACATTTCTGGGGTAACTCCTTCAAAATTAGCAGGAAAGTGCTCCTGCCACATTGGGAAAGACCACTCGCAAAATGCAAGAGAGCGCCCAACTTGGTTTTCCCACAATCTGCTTTGGCTCTCGTGGACCCCTAGTCCGTTTGCCTCACCTACTGGTTGAAAGTCAAGGTCTCTAGGTCTACCCTGTTCATACAGTGCGTGTCCAGTCTCATGCATGGTTCCATAAATTGCCCCATAGGGTTCTTTCTCGTCGTAACGAGTTGTCCAACGAACATCATCGGGATTAGAGCCACCACAGAACGGGTGGGTTGATTCGTCTCTGCGTCCTGCTTGGAAGTCAAAACCAATTGCTTCTGAAATCGCTTGACTGAGAGCCTCTTGAGAGGCCTTTGGCCATGGATGCTTGTGAACCCACGAACAATCCGGCTTGTTCTCTAATTCTGAAACTGCTTTGATGAGTGGGACTGATGAATCTCGTAGCCCTTGGAATAATGGATCTAGTTTTGCAACAGAAAGTCCTGATTCGTAAAGGTCTAGAAGAGCGTCGTATGGATTGTCTTCATATCCAAGATAACCGGCTAATTGACGTGACATGTCAATCATTTTTGCTAAGTCGTCGCGGAAAAGTGAGAAATCGTTTTTCTCTCTTGCTTCTGTCCATGAGACAATACTCTTTGAGGTGTGACGAGCCTTTTCTTCAACAAACTCGGTTGGCTTCTTTGTAGCCTTATCATAGGAGTCACGAATAATTCGAATGTTACCCTGCTCCACTTCGCTACCATTGACTTCTGATTCTGCGGCAGAAATCAATTCACCAACTTCAGGAGTAGTCATCCGGGTATGTCCTTCCTTAGACAACCATGCTAGTTGCTCGGCCCTCATTGCTGCCGCTTTGGGTGGCATCATGACTTCTTGGTCCCAACCTAGTAATCCACTGATTTGTCCTATTACATCCAACTCTCGCATTTGCACCATCAGTGCCTCGTATGCTTCGCCCATGAGTTGGGGAATGCACCATCTATCTCAAACCTGCGGGTATGAAAATTAACAATAAAAAGTGATTTAGAGGTGAAGGAGTGCGTAGATAATTGAGTAACATGAAGTTGATTCCCCTAATTATTGGCTCTGTGATATTGGTTGTTACGATATTTGCTGGTTTCATTGGCTTTTCTGGGGAAGGAACAGAGAGTATGGATGTGCCATCCTGCTCAACAGGAATTTCTGGATTAGATTTTTGTGACAAATCGGCTATGCTTGAACAAAATATTCCTATTCCTAACGCTGTAAATGGGATCATTGTAGGGAATTTTGTCATCCAATGGGATTCACCTGATGCTTGGATAGGAATTGTTGATGCAAGCGACGCAGACCAATGCGTCAATAGCGGTGAAGGTTACTTACTGTGTGATACTGAAGACTTGGCTTTCTTTGAGGGTGGCCCCGATAGTTCTGGTGAAATTGATTGGACGCTTTCTGGAGGTGACTATCGGTTTGTGGCAGGGAATTCAGTTGATGGCACATCACAAACAACAGAAATCACATACAAGTACGATGTCATCTTGGCACAAGAGATTGCATGGTTCCTTGCGATGATTGGAATTGGACTTGTAGCTCGTGGATTAGTCAAAAGTTGAGTATGAAATTAATTGAAATCAATCCTCAACATAATCGTCTAGCGCAGTATCTGCTGCTGTAGACATCGCTCCTTGGCGCTCAACTCCTGGTTTGAAGTAGTGATCTGAGCCACCGGTTGTCTTCACCTTTTTAGCATCCTTTTTAGCGATGAAATCGTATGCGTCCTTAGCATCCGCTACATCACCTATTCCCAACCGTGGGCCTTTGCCTTTGCCTACGCCTGGTCTAAGCACACGAGTAATTATTGAACCACCAAATAAGCCCGCACCACCTACACCAGCAATAATCATCTCTTCTTGACAATTAACCGATGTGTTTGTTGGGTCACAATCACCAATTGCACCCCAAACAGATGCATTACCTTGTGGATCCACCGTTCCATCTCCCCCGCAACCATCAGGGTGCACTGGTGTACCACCTGGTGTTTCAGGACATTGATCTGTTTCATTTGGTACCCCATCTTCATCATCATCACCATCAACTGAACAATCCGGGCAAGAGGGCGTGAAATTACATTGCCCCGGGTCTGTAGCACTAGGGTCAAAATTGTCTGCAGTATCATCCATACAACCTACAATTTCATCATCGTCATCTGTTCCATCATTATCCCAATCATAATCACAAGTCGTTGAGTTTGAATTCGCCAAATTAGTGTAATTGTGAGCATTATCATCCATACAACCCACCAAAATTTCGTCGGGGCAACCATCTCCATTCTCATCCAAATCTCCAGCTGAAATTAATGGACAACTATCATCTTCGTCAAGTACACCATCGTTATCATCATCATCATCACAAGCATCCCCACCATCGTCTTGATTATCATCGCTATTATCTTGTTGAGGGTTCCAATCATTAGGGCAATTATCTACGTCGTTAGCAAGCCCGTCATGGTCGGGGTCAATGTTATCGTTGTAATTATCCAATCTGTTTGGAATTCCATCTTGGTCTGTATCCCATTCAAAATGACCGACAATTCCAACATTAGGGCGCACCATTGTATCAGTCCCACCAAAACTTATTGGTTTTGGCTGTGATGATATCTGTAGCCCTGAAGTTGGAGAATAAACCCAAACAGGCAATGATACCGTGACAACACGAATCGAACCATCCTGTGATGTAATACTAGTAGTAGTTGGTGGGAATAAAAATTCTCCACTTTGAGTCGGTGGTAAATCCATCGCTTGGCCGTGCTCAAAACCGGAATCTGAATATTCAGCTACAAACATTGAAGCATTGTTGGTTGGATTATATGCTTGCCCTTCGAATATGAATTTATTTCCATCAATATCCTCGGCACCAAATCCTACAAGTTCAAGTTTACCTGAATCAACAGTAATGTCAAGAATTTTTAAATTACCACCTGTTGCTGTATTAGTCTGAGTGAGTTGTAAATCTACATCTATTTCCAATAATCTACCCTGGAATCCATTCGCGTTTGTTGCCAAGTAATACTTCCCTTCCTCTAATTCTTCTATACCAACTACCATATCTGATTGGTCTGTTTGAAATGTTGAAAAATCAACAGAGAATAATCCACTACTCAATTTCCATACTGCAATATCAGAATGGGGGAAGATAAGGTCAGTGGCTTCACTCATTTCACCTGTTGAACTAGTACCGAATGTAGTTACATTATCGTATGAAACCCCCACAAGAAGTGAACCATCTTTCATAACAGTAATCGCATCCCCCGATTCACGTGGTATTATCTGTGTATCAGAATTACAATATCCATTCCCATCCTCGTCATCATCATCATTTTCAGTACAACTATCCACTGCATGTGATACCTGTCCATCATTAATTGAGAATTTAACCACATAAGCATCTCCGAAGTAGTCACCAATCGTTTGTTTGCTCTCTTGCCAAAACATTACTCCATGAGAGGTCCCTGTTGCATAAGCTGCATCTCCATTAACAACTATGTCATTCAAATCTGCATTATTTAATCGATTAGCGGAGCCTCTTAATGACTCTAACCAAGTTACATCACCATCCCCGCCCATATTGAAAGCAAACGGTGAATTACCTGAACCTAAACCATAGAGCTGATCATATCCACCTGTTGTATTAAGCCAACTTGTTTCACCGATGAAGGTACCACCTACAATCAAATTATTAGTAGTAGTCAAATCAACTGCATTCAAACTTGAAGTGCCATTTGATGATGTATCAACTCTTACCCAAGACCATTCCCCAGCAGAGGTTAACGCGGCAACAAATCCCTTTTCTACATCCGCAGTAGAACCAGATATACCATCAAATAACCAATTTGCACCATACATAGTACCTACAATATACGTGACTCCTTCGCTTGAAGTGACTGCATCGTTTACAACCATTTTATCCCCATTATCCCACACACCAGCGCGGAAAAAATCCATAGAATATTGAATCTGATATCCGTCTTGATGAAATGCAGCCGCACTTACTTTATCCTCATTGGGAAGTTCAGTAGCTTGACCCCCGAACATCATCACGCTTGCTGACAGAGTCATCATCAATGCTAGAATTATAACGCCCCATACCGTTTCATTTTTGCTTTCGTCACTCATTTCTTCACTTCCTAATTCTCTTGAGATTCATCTATGTCTAGTTTAATCCAGCCTTCGTAAGCAGTCATCTTACCATGTGGAAGTCCTGCTTTGGAATCTGAACGCTTAATAGGTCCTTCAATCCATTCAGAAGGAGTTTCTCGATGAGTCCATTTCCAGATTAGGTTTGGCTTCATATCATCTATCGGCATTCTAACTGAAGTAGGATCAACTAAAACTGGGCCCACTTTAAATGAAGGCGCAATCTTAGCAACAGCATCCTGCCAATGCTCTCTCAATAGAACTATCTCTTTCTGAGGAAGTATTCCAGAAGTGACATGCACTGCTGATTGAGGAATCATCAACAAGGTAAGATAAACATCCTGTTCAGGACGAACCTCAAGTGTGGGATCAAAATCAAGGAACTCATGGTCGATGGAGGTTTCGGGGTGATCAGGGGCTCCATTCTGAATCGGATATACGGTATTGAATCTCGTATAATCGTCATTAACGAAATATCCAAGAAGGCCATCAAGTCTGTTTTGGATGGCTCCTAGACGTACCTCGAATGCATGATTTTTAAGATTCTCAGGCATAGGAGTAGTTTGAGAAACCTCTAGGCGTAATACTGCACGAACTACAGCGACAGGGCGGCCCATGTAAAATACTGGATATTCATCTCCTCCCTTTCCGTAAGGATCAGAATACCAATTAGTCGTATCAATCGCTCTTAGAAGGGCAGAAAGCACACCCTCACCTGTGTTTTCTCCCGAGTAATCTCCTAAATCTTCTTCGTCTACGTCATCCCAGGTTCCTCGCTCAATGTCATCAATGTAACCGATGTCCATCAAAGAATTTAGTAAACGGTCCATATGTAAATTACCAGTGTCTGGTAATGACCCTACAGATGATTGGCTTCCTGGTGCAGAATCCCAAGCCAATTGGCCCTTCTGGATACCCATGTGACCCCAATGTCTGTCAGCCACCCTAAGTTGGCCTTGTGCATCCCCATTCTGATTGAATACCTCCATTGCCCATTCAATGTGGTCAGGAAGTAAAAATCCACAAACAGGAGAACGTGCAGGGGGAATCATATCATCATCGGGATCTAGTGCAAGTACGCTAGATCCTGAATTAGCCTCTGCTGTATCCTCATCATGAGTTAAAAGTCTCAGATTTAATCTTGAACCACGGGGAATCCGTGGCTTCATCAACAGTACTCCA
>CAZPME010000043.1:0-5685 GCA_964587885.1 uncultured Candidatus Poseidoniales archaeon | reverse complement strand
ATTCAATGCGTAGTGAACTAGAGTTCAGCTCCAAGCAATGTGCGGGTATCGCAGACTCCGTCAATTGTACGAATATTTTCGACGATACATCGAGTTAATGCCGACTCATCGTCGGCTTGAATTCGTACAATAAGGTCAAATTCGCCGAATAGCATCCAGCGGTTTGTAACTAATTCCACTCCGTCGAGGGTATCTCGAACGTCATGTTCACGGCCAGGCTCAGTAGTTATCAAGATAAATCCAATTGGCATCATATCACCTCAGTAATCGACCGCGATGAGGGTCTGGGTTTCTTTAACGCCCTTGATTTGGCGAAAATCGGACAACAATAATTGGGACAATTCTTTTTGCCCGCTTGAAGAGACTCGTGCAATTAGGTCATATTCGCCGTAAAGAGCATGTGTCTCAGCGACTAAGGGGTGGTCACGCAATTGCATGTAGACTTCTTGCTCATGGGCGGTTTGGGTCTTGAAAAGGACAAATGCTTCAGGCGGCATCAACTATCACCGAGCCGCCGACCGACCGTCCCCATTTGACCGTTCCCCTTGTAAATAATCGGATTTTCATACTACCTTATGCCTAAATCTGTCACTTAAAAGTTGAATCTTAGGGCGAAAGGTATGATATGCGTTCCGTTGCTGGCACAGTTGTGCAAGGAATACAAGTTGATCGGTTGTCGGTAATTTCAATTATCGCGCTATTGCTTTTCTCTTCATGGTCTGCGACTATTTTTTACTCTCCCGAACTTGAATCGGAACCCTCCTCCGAGACCACTGAGGTGAGCGCTCGCGCAGTGACAACTTGGAGTGGAAATATCTGGCTCAATTCATCTTATACCGTCTCGGTTACTGATGAATTAGTAATTAGTGCTTGTACCCAAGTATGGATGGATGGTGGCACAAGAATATACATCGATGGTCGATTGACGGTATTAGGCACTCAAGCATGTCCCGCCAAATTACATTCCCAAGGACAAGGTGATCATTGGGGAATCAGTTTCAACTCATCATCCAATGGCAGGGGTAGTGTAGTGGAAAATCTCACTGTCAACAACGCGATTTACGGAATCACTATTTTCGGTAGCAATCCAAAAATGAACAATGTCACCATCAAGAATGCTGACGATGTAGGCATTGATATTTACGATGGAGCCGCCCCAATTATCAACGATTTGATTATTGATGAAGCCGGCCAAGACTACATCGCCACCCCGACTTATTGGCGCTATGGTATTGGTATGTCGGTTGGTAATCTCTCGACCCCAATTGTCAACCGAGTTGAAATGAATACTCTTGTTACTAGTGGGCTGAATTTTTGGGGTAATGCTGGAGGGCTGTTCAACAATGTCACAGTGCGCAATGTAACGGGGGCGATCAACGCTATTTCAGTCGGAGTTTGGGTAATGGATTCACGACCACTTATCCAAGATTTACACGTTGAGAAGTGTGATAGTGGAGTATATGTTCGCCATAACGACGATTCGGTCGTTACTCGTGCGGTCATGCGCAGAGTCATCATTGAGGACAGTATGTATCGCGGTCTCAAAATCGATAAATACGACGGAACAAATTATACCAATTATCAAGCCGCGGTAATTACCGATTTAACCATCTCAGGAACTGGTGGTCCAAACGCAAAAACTCAAGGTTTAGCCCAAGCCGCTCTTGAGGTAAATGCTAGTGGAATGTGGCTCAAAAATGCCAATATTTCCGACAATGAAGCCAGCGGTGTCCGCCTTTACTTTGTAGATTGGAATACCGAAGCCTACAATGTCACCATCACGCGCTCAGGCAAGAGCAATGGTGCCGCTCATGCTGCTGGCCTTACCGTGCGCTCCTCATATTTCGCCCCTAAATTCGATAACCTCACTATTACCGAATCTGCAGGTGCTGGAATATGGTCGTGGGGTGGGGGGGCTTTACGCGGCGCATATTGGAATCTCTCTAACAATACCGATGAGGGATTGTACATCGATGCTGCCACAGTCGAAGCAAACACCCTTGAAATCCATGATAACGGACTTTCAGCGGTGCGGGTTGAATCTGGACGCCATGTCCAGTTAGCTAATGTTGTTAGCAGTGAGAATGGTGATTCAGCCAGTGGCCCTGACGGTGGAGCAGGATTTGTCTTCATTGAATCAAACGATATTGAAACACAATCAGGTGATGTACGCTGTATGACTTGTTCGAGTACTGGTGATAATTGGGGTGGTGTGTGGGCTAAGGATAGCGTTGATCTCATTCTTGAAGGATTTGCGATTCATGACCCCGATAATGATGTTCCGGCTGTCGTAGTCGACAACTCGGGTTTGTCAGGTACTCAACAAGGCGGCTGGGTAGATATGATGGATATCCAAACTTGGACCAATGGCTCGTCCAATGCTGTGAAGTTGGATAATGCTGCGGCCAATATTGATGGTCTGGAAATGAGCGGCTCTCATGCTGGATTGTATTGGAATGCTGACCACAATCTCGTACTATCTAGTAACCTTTCAAATGCTCAATTATCCGGCCAAGGAAATTGCCTCAATTTGTCCGACCATACTTATCTCATGGGAGAAAACATTAACCTAACCAGCGCTTGTACTGGAACGGTTACCTTTGCTAATTCGCAAGTTAATTGGTCGAGATTAGCCGACGATACCGGTGTTCATTCATTGGTGCTTGATGCCACCAGCGATATGCGCCTTCATCAGCCGATTGGTGTCGACATAACCCTCGCCTCAATGGCGGGCAGTGCATCGATTGGTGTGGCTTGGGATTATGCAATTTGGGTGGTTAACCAAGTCAACAAGGGGATACCTGGTGCCGAGATGAGTGTCACTTTCGACCAACTCAATCAGGACCACACCTACGACAGCGCTTACATCGGCTACAACTTTTTCCCCAATTACTTGGGTCAGGTATGGACATCGGCAGGCGCGGGCCCACATACTACTGTTGATGTTGATTGCGAATACGATAATACCACCAATTCGACCAGTTCCACCCTCGACCAGGACCAAGTCATGTATTGTCGCCTCGACTTGGCCAATCAGGCGCCCTTCATCATCTGGTCGACCCCTCAAGATGGAGAGCAGTTCCCCAGCGGCGGAATAGTTATTTTCAACTCCACGGAATCTTGGGATTTGGAATTCGGTGCAATATCTTCGACATGGACCAGCAGTATTGATGGAGATTTATTCGCCGGATGTTCTGGAGGTAGCGGTTGGGGTTCCGGTGGAAACTCTTGGATGTACCTTGAAGCCAATGTTCAATGGTCAGGGGGCTGGTATTGTCCGCTTTCAGATGGTGAGCATATCATCACTCTCGAAGTGTGCGATGATCAAGGATTATGTTCCACAGAACAAAGAGCGATTGAACTGACCAATCTGCCGCCGATTATCTCGGTTGATACTTCTCCGCCGGTCGACACTGATGGGGTTTTGCGAGTGCCGTGGACGCAGTTGGTGCATGTCGATGCTAATGCGACCTATGACCCTGAAGGGGACCAACTGCAGACAACAATAAGAGCCAGCGGATGTTTTTCCGGTGATGGTTGGTGGAATGGAAACGGTGGTTTTACAGGTTCTGAAATGGAATGGAACATCACCTTTACCGAGGCTTTTTCCTACTCCTGCATACTCACCCTTTCGTTTAGCGATGGGGTCAATCCGGCGAACGAATATTCAATTGCAGTTGAACTTGATAATGAGTTACCAAACGCGACTTTTATGATATCCCGAGACGGCACATCATCTGAGTTTGCTGTCACCCTCAATGGTTCGGAAACCATTGACCCCGAAGGTGATTTGATCAATGTGCAATGGATTTCAAGCCTTGATGGCTTGCTCTACAATGGTAGTGGTGGTGAATCACTGATTTGGACTGGCCACTTGAGTAAGGGTGTGCATTCAATATCGCTTTACGTTGGCGACAACACTCCAGAAAATGCTGGATTATTTGATTTGGCGAGCCAGCAACTTGTCGTCGACAATTCGCGACCTAGGGCGGTTATTTCTGCACCCTCAAACGCATCAGCAGCCGAATCTTCGACGCTGTTAACTTTCACCGCGGCAGGAACGGGAGATTGGGATTCATGGTGTGCAACTTTCCCCGATTTATCGGGAATTGAATGGCATTGTTCGCCAACCGATCCAGCTAGTGGCTCAGATTATCTGCAAGTGAAATGGGAGAGTAATATTTCAGGAATAATCGCCCAAGATTATCTCAATTGGACCGGTAGGTTGTCGGCTGGAAATCATACCATTACCTTGACAGTTGATGATGGAATTTCATCTCCGGCTACCGCTTCAATCATTATCGACATTAGTCCTAGTGCTCCGGTATTAGGCTTGTATACCCCAAGTGATGGAGATTTATTCAACTCAGACCAAGAGGTAGATTGGGATGCAAGTGGTAGTATCGATTACGATGGCGACAATTTCTCAATGACAGTGCTTGATGAAGACGGTAACATCCTACTAGATGCGGTAGATTCTACTTTTATCCATAGCTTTAGACTTGCTTCTGGAACCCATACACTTTCGGTAATCTTAGCAGATGAGAGTGGAATGAATAGCACTACTGGATTTACATTCGAAGTCTACGAAAGTGGGCCATATGCGGCGATGACTAGCCCTGAAAATGGGCGCTCTTACCCACCATCTAGCACCCTTACTCTCTCTGCTAATGCGTCAATAGATTGGGATAATGACATTGCTTCTTTTGATTGGTATATCGTCAATAATACACTGTTAGAAGAAATCGAATGTGGAAAATGGTGTCAGGTAAATCTCCCTCCTGGTGATTATCAAATTGCGCTCTTGGTTAGGGATACTCGCGGCGATAGTGATTGGGTACACACCAATATCTCGTTGCTTGATTCTGCGCCAGTTTTCAATAAATCCAGCCTCTGGTTGAGTGATACCCACTTGACTGAAGGGGAATTAACTGAAATCACCGTTAAAGTTGAAATCGTCGATACCGATGGAACTTTGCAAAATGTAGGGGGTAAAATCACCCATGGAATTCAAGTTTGGGAATTCGTTCTCAACGATGCTGGACAGGGTCGCGATGAAATATCTGGAGATGGAATTTGGACTGGAACGGTTGAAGTCAATCCGGAGGGGGTTGGTCGGCCATTTCTACGACTATTAGCCATCGACGAAATATTAGCAGGTCAGACCGAGCCGAAAGTCGCCCAATTGACAGATGAGTCCCTTGTAGTCGATCCTTTTGACGATAGTTTTGGCGTTGCAGAAATTGGAGCCGGTATTGGCGGAATTTTAGTTTTGATTATCATCATCAATCTGTTTATCGCTTGGCGACGTCGTCGTATTGCTGCAATTGATGTTATTGAGTCATGGACATCGTTTAGCGATGTAACCACTAGTGTTGAGCAATCCGGAGTGGTTGAGGCTGAAATTGAGCAGGCTCAAAGCGTCGAAGCAGGACTGCTAGACCAAACGCAAAATCAATCTCTCGAATCACAACCTGCAATTGCGGATGATAATAACGAGGATTTACCGAGTATGATGGATTTAGGCTCTGTGGGCAAAGATTTAGTCGACATTGAGTGATTATTCACTTTCATCAATATCGACGTCGTCAGTATATTTCTTTGTCGACTCATTTGATTCATCATCATTTTCTGCTGAAAACGCTGGAATGAAGAACCAAACGATAGGGAAGAACACCAAAGTAT
>CAZPME010000042.1:0-6281 GCA_964587885.1 uncultured Candidatus Poseidoniales archaeon | reverse complement strand
CCACCCGAAATGCCTCCTGCACCACCAGACATGGGTGAAATGCCACCGGCACCACCCGATATGTCGGCAGCTGGAATGGATGCCCTGCTCGCACCTCCGAAACCACCGGAGCCAGAGACCGTCGAGGAATCTGCCCCAGATATTTCAGCCTTGGATACACCAGCCAGTGATGCATTGGCTGCAGCCAGTGCTCTTGCAGCACCAGTTGAAGTTCCCGGCACTAGTGCGGGAGCGACTATTCGCACGAGTGATGATGTAGATTCGATTCCTGGTGACAAGATTATTGGCAGTATTCATGAAGCAGAAACTGCCACCTTAAACTCTGATGGAGAAGTTGTAAAGCAAAAAGTTAGTGGAACTTTAACAGTAGATAATCCAAGTTCTTCTGATAGACTTTGGGACATTGATGTCTACCTAGGTGATGTCGACAACACCAATATCGGTGGAGACCACTTGGCGATTTCGGAATTGGAAGCGGGCAAGACTCATTCACAAACCTACAAGGTGAAGAATGCACGAATGCTTATTGTACGGGAGCGTATTGATACTAATCCTGATCGTGACCAAGAGCGCAGTCTTTCAGTCGCTCTTGCTGATGAAGCAAGTCAAATTGCTATTGAACTTGAAGTGGAAAATGTTTCTGCAGTTGCTCTTGATGACGTAGTAGTAATTCGTGAGGTTCCTAGCGAATTGGAAATGAATGCAGCAGGTGCTGAAATTGAGGGTGGAATGCTCACATGGAATGTAGGACAAATGAACTCGGGTGAGAGTCGAACTCTTTCTATAGATGCAAACATATTAGTCGATGGAGTTAAGCCAATTAAGGCCGGAAAGACCAGCGCCACATACGGCTCAAATGCAACACTTTCAACATTGAACTTTAGAGAACTTGATGCATTTTGCCGCGGCTTCTCCTACATGGTAGTAGATGAAGATGAGCGCCCAGATAATTGGCAATGCCAAGCGGTGTTTGAAAATCGAAGTTCCTTTGCAGTAGACTTAGTGAAATTGCAAGTAAGAATGTCTGGTTCAGACCAAATGCTATTCGATATTAGTGATGTAGAAGATGATGTCTTGCCAGATGGTAAGTGGGAATCCGATGTCAAGGTTGTCGAGGCAACAGAGCGCCCAGATTTCACCAACGAACTCGGATATTCAGTTCTGCCACGAGTCAGTCATTCAACCGAAGGTAGTTTGAAGTTAGAAGAGCAAGTTTTCGAGGTTCTGGAAGCTGGCGTCGACAAAACTTACGATGCAGAAATCCTACGCAGTTACCGTGAACAAGTTGTAAACGCAAAGTTGACCATCTCTAACGATGGTTCTTCGGACATCAATTTGATGCGTATTACCGATGACGTCCCAGGTCTTTTCAATGCACCTGACCTTGATGCATTACGAATTAACATGAATGGTAAGTTACTTTCAACCGACCAATACCGTGCCGAACTCAAAGAAGGAGTTTCTTTGGAGGACTTCCGACGTAGCCCTGATGGAGCAGGCCACACACTTACTCTAACAATCGGAACCAAGGGTCCACTAGGCCTAAAACCTGGAAAAGCAATTGATATTACTTACTCATTGACTGCTCCCGACCCAAGTCCAGATAATACCGATGTCGCTGCACCGGCAAAAATTGAATTCAGTGCAGAACGATTTGGACCAGTATGTTCTCGTTCCGCAGCGAATGATCCAGCGATTAGAGTTAGTCATAAGCGCCGCAAATTTAGTGCTGGAAAGACCGTAATACCGGCTGGTGGAACTGGACGATATGAAATCCTCATTATGTTTGAGAATCGTTCTGATACAGCACTGAAAGATCTAATCTTGCATGATATTGTTCCATCGAACTTTGAAATCCTTGATTGTATTGTTCGCGGTGCAGGCAGAGATAAACGAGATGACGTTGATATGTCGAGTGAGGCAACAGAAATGGGCACTAACGTACAATGGAATGTCCCTGTTATCGGTAAGAATGAGCGCCTTGAAGTATCATATGAAATCAAGGGTGAAGGTGAATTCGATGCTGGCGAGATGCAGAAATTCCATGGCGCCACATTTGGTGACGAAGTTGATGACGACCCCGGATTGGCCTCTACTACTTCTCAGGAAGAAGCCGCAGATGAACCAGTGGCTGATGCTGCTGCTTTGATGAAATTAAAGAAGGCTGAATTAGTTGCTCTAGCGGAGGCCGCAGGATTAGATACTTCAGGTACCAAGAAACTGATTGTTGAACGCCTTTGTGCTCCAAAGGATGATGCTGAAAGCGGATCTGATGGCGAGGTAGAACAAGAATCTGATGAGGTAATGGATGTAGCTGATACACCCGCCGATGTAGAAGGTGCGGCAGACGATACGGAAATGTCTGTTGAAGAGGCTGCTCCTGAAACTGCTGGTGTCGAAAGTGATGCCGCAACGGATGATGGTGCAATGGCCGTTGAAGAGGCTGCTCCTGAAGCCGGCGGTGCCGAAAGTGATGCTGCAACGGATGATGGTGCAATGGCCGTTGAAGAAGCTGCTCCTGTAACCGGCGATGGCGACAAGGAATGCCTAGCCTGTGGAACTACAAACTCCGGTACAGCAGGAACTTGTATCACCTGTGGATTTGTTTTCTAGAAACTAATATTTCCTACTTGGGTTTTAAGCCATTAACACAATATGCGTTAGCATTGATTGCGTGAAGCAAAATGAATTAGTATCAAAGCGGGAAGTCCCATTGTGGGAATAATAGAGCCTTGTTTGTATCCTCTACTATCATGATGACAACCGTTGGTAATTCCCGTAATATTTCTTCTAACTTCCCACCGGCAGAAGGTATGCGTTGGCCTCGGCCATCGATAACTAGCCATGATTTGGGATTTTGTAGCATCCAAGAATCTAATTCAGGCCGCACTGATGCAGCATGGGAATCTGGACTGCTACGCAAAAATTGCATGCCTTCGGGAACATTATCGGCTGAATTTGTCCAACACCATACAGATGGCTTCTGTGGTAATTTATCTAATTGTTCAACCATCTTTTCTAGAGGACATGAGCATGGGCGGCCAACCATTGGCATCGGCTGACTGTGCAACCAATAGCGACTACCGACAACACCCCCATCGGTTACCTCCGCACGCTCTGCATCTGGAGTGATGCGACTTGACCTTTTGTCTCCTGACATGTCCTACATGCGGTCGAAAAGGTAATCATCTTTGAATCTCACCATTATATGACTAGCAATGTTTTGTCAATTCTGCTCGTTAGAATGTTGGCAGGCCAACGTTCAAGGACAGTAGGTTGCCGCACAGATACATGAGTCAAGGGGGCGGTGGCAACCAACCACCTGCTCCAGAAGGAGGGCAGATGTTCTTCATGCTCATCTTTATGCTAATAATGACATTCATGATGATGAATGACGAGTTTCGTGGCGCCATGGGCAATTATGCACACCCCATTCTATCTCCATGGCTTCCCGAAGAGGCTTATTTTGTTATTACTGTACTAATTATTGGATCCTGCTCGATGCTAGTGAATACAATTTTGCGCAATCTATTCATTGACCCAATTGAGCAAGCACACGTCGGACACCGTATGAGTCAAGTCAGGAAAATGAGTAATGAAGCTCGCATGTCAAGGGATGCAGCAAGGATGGAAAAGGCGCAAAAATTACAACTTCACATAATGCCCGAACAGACTAAAATCACAATGGGTGGCATGAAACCTATGATGTTCACTCTTGTTTTCATTATTGCCATATTTTCATGGATTGGCCAAGTTGTCGAAGACTTTCGCGTCGATTATGTCAGTCTACCATGGATACCAAAATGGAGTCTGTTAGGGGACAAATTCCTATTCTTCCCTGCTTGGATAGCCACCTATATTTGTCTTTCAGCACCACTTGGCCGGGCAGTTGACCGACACATCAAATTATTCCGTTATCGCTCTCATCCAGTAGTAATGGCTGGCGAGACTATCAAGGAACCACTGATTCACCTGGTCGCCGCCGAGCCAAGCCAGACCCGAAAATCTCGCCGTAACCGTCAACGTCGAGGAGGTCCCCGTAAGCAAAAGGGAAATCAAGAACAATCTGAATATGGGTTTTCTGGCGCTGATGTGATTTCGGAAATTCATGTTTCCTGCCCAAAATGTGATAATTCAATCACACAAAAAAGCGAAGGTATGACGCAATGCAAGGTTTGTCTGCATAGGTGGCGTTAGACAATGGTTCGACTTACAGTCTCAGGACAACCTGGGAGTGGGACTTCAACTTTGGTTGATAAATTGTGCCAACATTTTGGCTGGAGTGCACTGAATGGTGGCCAAGTCTTTCGCGATGCAGCAACCGATAGAGGGATGGAATTACTAGAATTCGGCAAATTATGCAAGGAAGACCTTTCTGTTGACCGTGAATTAGACGCAATTCTCAAACAGCGTATGCAAACCGTGAATGGACCAGAAATCATCGAGAGTAGACTCGCCGGATGGTGGGCATACGAACTGAATATAGATTGTGTGAGGCTTTGGATAGAAGTTTCTGTGAACGAGAGAGCACGCCGCATTGTCGCCCGCGAGGGAGGGTCAATTGAGCAGCGCTTGCAACAGGCTGATGAGAGAATGGCTACCGATCAAGCAAGATTTGCTGAACTGTATGGATTTCAACCGGCTGATGAAGAACCATATAATGCCAGCATCGACGGCACCAATTTAGACGCAGACCAGGTTTTCGACCAAACCATTGCGTTATTAGATAAGCGAGGGATAACCAATGGCTGAAATGTGGATGATAGATGAAAGTGCGACGACCGAGCCAGCGCACGGTTGTGCACCAAGCGAGCGAACTTTCGAGCAAATGCTCGCCGCTAGTGTGATTCTTCTTGACAAGCCCGCTGGGCCTTCATCACATCAACTTGCAGCATGGGCAAAAGATATTATTGGATTGGAAAAGATGGGGCACGGAGGAACTTTGGACCCCTTCGCGACAGGTGTTTTGCCATTATTGCTAGGAAAAACCATGCGACTAACTGGAGCGATGCTCGGTCACGACAAATGCTATATCGCGGTATTGAGATTTGACGCGGCTCCATCGGAAGATGAATTGTCGGCGGCTGTTGCACGACTTAGCGGAAGAATCTACAATGTCCCTCCAGAGATCTCGGCGGTTAAAGTTCAGGTACGTACTCGAACAATCAAGACCTTTGAAATTCTTGAGAATGACGAGAAATTCGCTGTTGCACTGATTGAGTGTGAGGCTGGAACATATGTTCGCACTCTTGCTCGCGACCTAGGACTATTGCTTGGCCAAAATGTTGAGTTAGTTGAACTACGACGACCTTACTCGGGCACCTTTGACGAGAAACATTGTGTGAGTATGGAAACCATATCCGATGCAATGTGGATGTATAAGGCCAACGAGGATGACAAAGCAATGCGCAAAATTCTTCTGCCAATTGAAGTATTAGTCTCACATTATCCAAAAGTCGTAATCAAAGATGCCGCTGTTGGAGCCATTTCTCACGGCGCACCATTGGCGCGCCCAGGAATCGTAAGTATTGCCAAAGGATTAGCTAAGGGGTCAATCGTTCGATTAATGACCCTAAAAGGTGAAGTTGTTGCCTTAGCACAATTACTCATTGAATCCGACGCCATCCCAGATCTAAATGCTGGAGAAGTCGCCAAATCTCAATCCGTATTGATGGATGTCGACGTTTATCCGCGGGCGTGGAAGTCTGAATAATCAAGCTTCAACGTATTCCTCGTAAACGTACTCATCGGTCTCTAATCTAATCTTTAGTTGCCTCATGTTTTCACACACCGCTCCCTCACCGAAGTGGACCCCCACAGTCACGGAAGCAATTTCACTTCTTGCGTACTCCTTCTAAAGTTTGCCCGTGTTTTTGCGATTATACGTACTAAAGGGGTGCGAAAAGTACCCGGAAATATCCCTCATTGTAACCGACAAAAATATGAGATTTTCAAAGCGACAACATCACTAGGCCTGATCCACAAGAGTCCAATATTACCAGTACGTCAAGGTCAGTTAGTTATCGTCCATCTTCTTGGGAAATGGCCAACTATCTGGACTCATCCTAGAGTAACGCTTAAACCACCAAAACGCCGCGATTATGGCCCCAAAAGGTGTTAATATTACAGCAAATAAATCATCTTCGTTATCCCACCAGTTTTCATAAAATTCACTTCCGTTGAATTGAAGAATATGCATGGTGATTAAAAAGCACCAAAACATCCATCCGATTGCCCCACTTAATAACATCAAACCTTCAAAATAGTAAGCCCTTTTAATC
>CAZPME010000041.1:0-7730 GCA_964587885.1 uncultured Candidatus Poseidoniales archaeon | reverse complement strand
GCCCTTGACTTTGCATACCTTGTCGATTAATTCGACGATATGTATTCGACCTTCGGGCTCACGCAGTGCAATAAGTCCGGGTACGAGGTCTTCGCTCATACTTCTGCGAGAGCGAGGTGATGGTCAAGATTTCGCTACCGTCATGATACTAATAGGGGGGATGTTGACATTCTAATGATACCACATAAGATATTTTAATATGATTTTGATATTATATAATGATATTAAACCCCTTGCCATAGTGAGGCAGGTTTATCATACCCCTTGGACAGCACAGGGCATGAAGCACGCACGTTTGACCGTCATCATCCTATCATTGACCATGCTATTACAAGTTATGGGAAGTGGATGGATAGAAATCGAAGAGTTAGAAATAACTCCTACATCGCTTGAGGAAGAGCCGCCAGTGATGGAAGCAACTTCACCTGGGCATGTAGTATTTGCTCAGTATATCACATCTGACAATTGCAGTTTTTGCTACAATTATGGCAGTCCTGCACACAAATTACTAAAACAAACTTACGCTGATGAATATGTCTACATTTCATACCATAGTGCATCTTTCTCTGGCAACCCAGGTACCGCTGATCCTGAAGCGGGTAACATCAACCCAATTCTAGGTGTAAGTCATCTTAAGGAGTCTGGTGGTGCGCCAAAGACATCTTTTGGGGACGCTGAAGGTGGAGTGGCGTCGTCGACTACTTAT
The DNA here is from genome assembly GCA_964587885.1 of uncultured Candidatus Poseidoniales archaeon. Lineage (GTDB taxonomy): Archaea > Thermoplasmatota > Poseidoniia > Poseidoniales > Poseidoniaceae > UBA60. Next base: position 7,024 of record CAZPME010000041.1, on the reverse strand, counting down.
TTCCGGATTGGTTGTGGTGCTAACACCTGCTGGGATGCCCCGTTCTCATCTGGTGGTGGAATGCACAGTACTGTGAATGACTATTCGATGAGAGTCATTCAGTCGGATAACGGAGATGGTACTTCAGATGTCTTAGTCGCTACCAAATATACAGGTTCAGGAACAGCACCTTCTTCTCTCAAACTGTATGCTGCAGTCACTGAAGAAACATGTAACTCGCACGTATACAATGATGGTAGCAAAGGTGGAAATTGTTGGGAAGCATGGCTACTCAACGGTGGCGCATATGCCAGTAATAGTGGAAATGTAGGAAGCGGAACTGGCTTCCAGACGATTTCGCTTTCCGGTAATCAGTGGACTAACTATACATGGACAGTACCTAATAATCTAGTCAATGGTGGTGCAGGAAACATGAATACAATCGCAGCACTATTTGGTGGATGGGGTACTTCCTCAGCAAATGAGAATGTTTACCACGCTACAGATTCGACAATGGGACCACTAGTTGATGTAAGTATTCAATCTCTTGAGGTTAGCAATGATGCTGGCTACAGCGGATACGTCAATGGTGATATGCTAACAATTGACGCAGTAATTCAGAATGTTGGTGATGAGCAATACGCTGATGGCGGTACAATCACCCTTTACCAATTAAGCGGATCCATCGAAAATCAAATTGGCTCTCCTACGGCTTTGAACTCTCTAGCTCCTGGTGCAACTCAATCTGTGCAAGTTCAGATTGACTCCTCTTCGTTCACTGCTAGTGCTTACGATGCTAAATTCCGTGCTCGCTTGACCGATTTGGTTGCTGATAAGAATAGTGGCAACAATGTAGGCACCTCAAACATTGCTCACGACATGGTGCCTGTGGCAAATTCGCCGACCATTGTAGGTTCAACCTCAGTTGACCGAGCAGGTACTGCTCAGGTTGAAGTCAAGGCTCAATCAATGGATGGAGTTGACAATATGTCGACTATGACTCCGACATTTGAATTCAGCCCCAATGGTCTTGATGCTTGGACAACCGACGGAGTAACCGGTGGCGATGTACTACTTGGCGCTGCAGCCGGCAACCCTCGCTACGAGTTCTTCGTAAAACCAACTTTGGAAATGAACTCAGGCATGTATGATGTTAGAGTCAAATTCACCGATGCACGTGGATTGGTGAGCGATTGGGCCGTAAATAACGGTCAAAGTGGTGGTGGAGCATTTGAGTTGCTAAATTCTTTGCCAACTATCACTGTTAATCCTGTGCCGACCGTCATGGTCGATGTCGAGACTCAAGTTTCTTTGCTTGGCCACGTCGAAGATGAAGAAACTGCACTTGAAGACCTCACCATTACTAGTACCTCAAGTTCTTTCAAGGGCTGGGATCCAGCGACTGGGATGATGAATGTTCACTTCAGTAAGATTCAACGAGATAGCAGTGGCAATCCAACCCAGAGCGGGATCTACCTATCTGTAACTGATGAAGACGGCGGTAATTCAGGTGGTACACTTCTCTTCAACGTAATCGAGAATGGTATGCCTAGGTGGGCTGCAGTCTCTCCGGTTACTATGAATGAAGCTAGTTCAACAGTTGTATTCCTAAAGAATTCACTCTCCGATAGTAATTCTGATGGTACACCAACCAATGGCGTTGACCACCTAAGTTTGGCTATCGTTGGTAACGACAATGCCGACTTGCTGACCGCATCAGTAAATGGTTTCAACTTGGAAATCGAAACAGTCGATGACGATGCTACCGGTGAAGCCACATTGACCGTCCGCGCTAGCGACGGCATCCAATTCAGTGAGACCACAATGAAGGTCTATGTGCAAAACGTCAATGATGCTCCGGTACTGGACATCAGCGCTTTTGAGAATATCACCTTATTCAAGGGTGAACAGATGCTAATTGACCTTCGCAGTCATCTAAGCGATGCCGATGCTGACCAAAATATTGCTGACCTATATGTCAATGTTTTATCATCACCTCAGATTGCTGCATTGTACTCAATGCAGACTGGAATACTAACCCTACAATGGGAAGAGTCAGGCACTCAAGATGTTACTATTACGGTTGTCGATGACGAAGATGAGGTTTCATCATACGCCTTTTCGGTCGAGGTAATCTCAAGCCTTCCTCTATCTGTGGGTAAGGAAGATTCATCTGAAGTAGATGTATTCTTTGTTGGCATGGATACGAATATTGGTCGCACCCCGAGTTTCTTGATGACTCTGGGTAGCGAAATTGGTCTGCTGACCGATGTTCAAACCGAATGGCAGATTTGTAACATGGAAACTGGATTGTGTTACGACCTCATTAAGAAGGAGCACCCCAATGCGAATGCTGCAACCGGTTGGAGTTACGAAGTATCATTCAAGAGAATAGTCGACAATGGTGGCCTAATTCTTGGTGACCAAATCAAGTTATCAGGGGTTAGTGGAGTAGATGCTAATGGAGTGGACCGAGCAATGCCTGATAGTCATGAACACCTCTATTGGAATATCACTACTCATCCTGCCTTTGGCGATATGGAGTCGGAGAAATTAGAGACTCTTATTTCTGAGATGGAGGCTGAAATAATCACCCTCGAGGAGGAAATCAAGGCTCTGCCAGAAGGTAGTAGCACCCGAATGAGTAAGGAAGCAAAACTTGAGGCAACTAAGACAACCTACGCAATGGCTTGCAACACCGAAGGTGTTGTCTGTGCTTCGGATGAGGTGGCTGCTGGTGGAGATGAAACCACCACAACAATGGGCAGCACCGAAATGTTAGTTTATGCAGGTATGGGATTGTTTGCTATCATAATCATAGCATTGCTTAGCATGCTAATAGTTCGCCGTGGTGGAGAACCTGAATTCAAGGATTTCTCCAATATGCTACCTTCTCATGACCATGTCGCCAACTCAATGTATGGCGGAGCGGATCCAATCTTCCAGCAACAGGTCGCTCCTGCGCCAGTTGCAATGCCACCTGGTGTTCCACCAGTCCCAGCAACAGGTTTACCTGCCGGTTGGACAATGGAGCAGTGGCAATATTACGGGCACCAATACCTAGAGCAGAATGGCCTTGAGTAATCGTCTAAAATGACGAAAATCACGTTAAATGCGAATTTGCTGTTAATGCAAACGTAAAGAAAGGAGCGTTTGCGAGGACATACCATGAGCGGTGGTGCTGATGACCTCCCCGTAGGGGAGATTGTCGAGGTAGAGGAGTCTCAAGACTCGATTTCAATCGACCAGCAAATTGCCTCTCTAGATGTCAAGGATGAGATAATTTCCACTTCAATAAATGATTGGTTAGAGGATGTGGAATTCGAAACCACAGAAGATGTGCCAATTCCCGACCGCTTGATCGACCAAGTTATCGGGCAAGAAGATGGCAGTATTGTGATTAGAAAGGCCGCTGAACAGCGCCGTCACGTTATGATGATTGGTGACCCAGGCACTGGTAAATCAATGCTAGCAAAGGCGATGACTGAACTGTTACCGGAAGATGAATTAGAAGATATCATGACTTATCCCAATGAGGATGATGACAACGAGCCAAGGGTCCGTACTGTACCTGCAGGCCGAGCTAGTCGTATTATCAAAACTCAGCGAGATCATTTACGAGCCGCACGAGAAAAACAACAACGTACTCTATTGATAGGAACTGTTGCTGTGGCATTTATTTTGGCGGTATTCGCAATTCAGAGTGGCGATATTCTTTCATTAATTTGGGGATTCTTGCTAATTACTATTGCCTATATGTTCATCTCCAACCGCTTGCGCTCTGGTGATGAGGATAGTTTGCCCAAGGTAATCGTCAAGCGAGAGGCTGATGATTTACCACCATTTGTAGATGCAACAGGAACCCTTGAGGGAAGTTTGCTTGGAGATGTTCGTCACGACCCTTTCCAGTCTGGTGGAATGGAGACTCCAGCCCATGAGCGAGTAGAAGCTGGCGCAATCCACAAGGCTCACGGCGGCGTATTATTCATCGACGAGATCAATTTACTCCGTCTTAAGGACCAACAGGCGCTATTGACGGCAATGCAGGAACGAGAGTTCTCAATTAGCGGTCGTAGCGAGCGAAGTAGTGGTGCGATAACCAAGACCGAGCCAGTACCTTGTGATTTCGTTCTTGTAGCGGCTGGAAATCTAGATGCTATCCGAGGAATGCATCCTGCCCTTCGAAGTCGAATCCGCGGTTATGGTTACGAAGTATACATGCATTCTGAGATGCCGGATACTGCTCGTAATCGTCGCCGTTTGATACGTTTCATTGCCCAAGAGGTCATTCGTGATTCCACTTCATCTAGGAAGATTCCTCATTTCGACCGTTCTGCTGTTGAGGTTGTACTGCGAGAAGCACAGCGCCGTGCCGGCCGCCGTGGCAAATTATCACTACGTTTGCGTGAACTGGGTGGTTTGGTAAGAATCGCCGGTGACTTAGCGCTTGAAGATGGGGCTGATTACGTCGGTTTCACGCACGTAATGAATGCTCGTCGAATCGCTAAGCCACTTGAGCAACAGGTTGCTGACCGTATGATTGAGCGCCGGCAAGAATATTCACTAGTAGTTAATTCAGGTGCTAGAATTGGACGGGTCAATGGTCTTGCTGTACTCGGTGCTGATAGTGGATTATCCGATTATTCCGGAATCATGCTTCCAGTAGAAGCCTTGGTAACTCCATCGCATTCATCTGGCGGCAAAGTTTTGGCAACCGGAGGACTCTCAGATATAGCCAAAGAAAGTGTAACTAATGTTAGCGCTGTAATCAAGAAATTAACGGGCAAGGATATTTCCGATTACGACATTCATATTCAATTCGTCGACACCCATGGTGTCGATGGTGATTCGGCAAGTATTACCATTGCAACCGCGATTATCAGTGCACTTGAGGGTATTTCCATCCGTCAAGATTTGGCCATGACGGGAAGCCTATCTGTACGCGGGGAAGTACTTCCAGTCGGTGGTGTGACTGCAAAGATTGAGGCTGCAGCTCGAAGCGGAGTAAAGACCATTCTCATTCCAAAGGCTAATTCCCAAGACGTCCTCATCGATGACAAATTCAAGGAGATGGTTGAGGTTATTGCTGTTGATAGTCTCGATGAAGTGATGGAGCATGCGCTTGTTACTTCCGATAGCAAACCGGGATTAGTTGAACGATTGAGTAAGATTATCGATAAATTAACGCCATCAAGCGATGGCTCCCCTACCCTTTGAAACATTGAGGTAGTATTCTCTTTCTCCCTTACGGGTCATTAGTAGCCAAATCAATCCCACGATGATTTGTACTGCGGAAAATAGTATCACCGCTTGTCTTAGCGTGATGTCAGTATTCTCAAGTAGCAAACTTGCAACTAAAGTGGAAAATCCATGTACACTAGTCATCAAAAAGAAATCTGTTGCGAACATTCTACCACGCCATTCATCCTCGCTTCGCTCTTGCAAAAGCACTGTCGAAAGCACCCAATTAGCGCCGCTGGCGGCATGTCCTAGAATCACTACTATGACAATCCAAAAATTCCATTCAATTAGGCCAATGACTAGGTAGGCCAATCCACATGTGGAAACTAGTAATCCAAGTAATAGTGGCCAGGTAGAACGTTCAGTGAATGCGTAACGGGCAAGCAATGGTCCGATACCGGTGCCAATGCCACGGGCGGCAAATAGAATGCCAATCCCTGCAGCGACTTCTCCAAAATGTCCTTGTGAGCCTATCAATATCAGCATGAAGACCAAACCACCTCCCGAAATAGACCACAAAGCCTTGGCGACGATGATGCGACTTACTTCGGCACGGCTACGAATAATCTTCCAACCCTGCGCAATATCATTGAGTCCAGTACGCCAAAATGATGTTCCATCTGGTTCCGGTATATTTTGTGGTATCGACATTGTGGCTATCACAATTGCAGCTAGGGCGAAGGTAGCGGCATCGACGATGAATGCCACTTCAACCCCCCATTCCGAGACGACAAGACCACCTAGTGATGCTCCGATTGCTAACGATGCCGACCATGTTGCAGAGTTTAGAGCATTGGCAGTTAGTAACTGGTCTTCCTCGACGAGATTAGGTAAAGCAGCATTTTCCGCTGGAACATACACCGCATGAAATACCATCAAGCCGGCTGAGACAAAATAGACCAACCAAACATCACTTGGGGTATCAACCAAAAATAACAGCATTACTAGAAGTGCACTGGCGACGTTAGCAAAAACCATCAGCCATTTGCGCGAATAGCGGTCAGCCAACACACCAGTGAAAATTTGGGGGATTGCTAACGCAAACATTCTGAGGATGAAAATCGCTCCAATGGCCAACTCTGAATTAGTCATAGATTCTACTAGGACAAAAAGAGCTACAGTATTGAACCATTCACCGAGAAGTGAGATTGATAGAGCGATCCAATATTTTCGGAATTTTGGGTTTATTCGTAACAACTCAATGAACCCGACATCTCTCTGCACCGAGTCCATATTGGCGCTACACAAGTCCAAGGGTCATGAACCTCGCTATGTTAACGATGACGAATTGACTGTATAGGGGCAGAGAGGTGCATCCCCAACGATGAAAACCCACAACTCTATCGCCGGTTATGGATGAGGACATTGTCGATGTCTTTATGCGGCGGCTGAGCATCTTTACAAACGTAGCAATTTTGGTTACCATTGTCATTGTTGCGATGCAAACGTTGCAAGAAGTATTGCAGCCATTCTTCATCGCTCTTGGAATCTATTTTGTCTTGAAACCGGGTGCAGATAAATTGTCTGCAAATGGCTTTCCTCTGGGTTATTCATACTTCACAATGTTCATGCTGTTTATTCTTGTAATTGTTACAGCGGCATATGTTTCTTATTCACAGGTTGAGGGACCTAATGTAATGGGACGAGCAGTACGAGGTGCAATGGAGACATTTGTATTGAGATGGTGGGTGTAGAAGGGGCGGCGAAGGCCATATTCTTGAATGACAAATCACCGAAGAGAAACACATGCCACGGTAGAAACCTTATCATGCGTGTGTGCGTGTGTGTGTGTTTGTGTGTGTGT
>CAZPME010000040.1:0-9485 GCA_964587885.1 uncultured Candidatus Poseidoniales archaeon | reverse complement strand
GTTTCTGAATCAAAGGGTGTTATGCACTAACCCTTTGCTTCAATGTTAAACAATTAGAAGAGGGGGAGAATCCATTACAATCCAACTAATAACTGTCGTAAGATTCGTATGCAACAAAGAAGGTGCCGATAAAGAGTAGTAAAGCGGCCGCTAGACTAAATAAATATCCGTTATTTACACCGCCAAAAACCCTTGCTTTGAAGTTAGAACCATCCATCTCACCATCCATCGTTCCCTCCAAACTCCAAAATGTTCCCGAACTTGTTTCTTCATTGATAATTAATGTGGGGTCGTCCTCTGTTGAAGTAACACCATCATCCATAGGGTTAAAAAAAACAGTAAAGAAAACCACCGTAGACACTACGACAGCAAATGCAAATATTCCAAATATAGATAGAGCACCACCACTATCCGTTCTGGAAAAAGAATTAATGAAACAAGCCATTGTGAGGATAGCGATTGTACCTAACACAACGTAATAGAGATTAACCATCGTTTTTTTGGTTTTTGCTGTTTCACTAAATTCTAATTGTAATTCATCATTATTCAATACTTCACTTGAGGAATCCGTTTCGTCCATAAAGTCGTAGGAAAACTTATCATCTCTTTTTTCAAGATAATCTTCGGATGAAAATCGAATATCACTTTCTGTACCATCTATTTCCGTAATTTGCATTGTTACTGAATACCAACTAGATTGGAATGCGAAGAACGCAAGAGCAAGAGCGAATAGAAAAAGAAATGATGCAATTAGATATGATTGATTCACTTCTCTTGGCTCTTTATCAGGTGCTAAGAACATTTGATTAGTATATCCCTGATTAGTATATCCCTTAGAATACTCTGTATTTGTTGACGTTGATGAACCACAAGATGGACAAAAATTCGCATCCCCTGATAATTCCGTTCCACAACTTTGACAAAATGGCATCAATGGGTACTGTTTTGAAGTTCTTATTTTAATTTTCGTCTAGAGTCATGTCTAGAATAGTTATCATGTTGAGGCGCCGAGGAAGGGTAATACCAAAATGACGAATGAATGGGTAGTCACTGCACATACCCTGTGAGTTAAGTGCTCAGCCCTTTGCGACCAATGCGTAATCTCAACTCGGCCCCATTACTCAAGGCGTTCACTCATCGTTATTCAGATTATCATCAGGCAATAATTTTCTGAGTTTCTTGATTAATTTGTTACTTATTGTAAAATTATGTGGCTTCTTTGACTTATCCAGTATTTTCTGCATCTCTTCTTTGTCACCTGAATCCAGAAGATCTTTCAACAGTTCTGCAGCCTCAATCTCAGATAAAACAGGCATTAACTTCTGTCCTTGTAGTTCATGGGAACGCAGCAAACCCTTGTTTGAGTTATTCTGAATATATTCAACCAGTCCTTTGGCAGTCAATGGAAAATGAATCTCTAAATTGGGGTGGGAAGTTGCTCCCTTCATTGTGTCAATCATCTCCTTCAATGCCACTCCTTTTTCAGGAGCAGGGAGGTGACCCTCAATCATTTCAAGAATTTCATCATCAGTAAAAGGCCGAATCAATTCTATGGAATATTTTCCTGGTTTAACGTGTGCATGATGGAGGCCGAAATCAGGAGAATCCGACAATTCAGCCTTGACAATCTTCCCATCTTGGTACATCTGAATTCCGCCGACCAAATATCCTGTCTTAATCGATGGAATGGCTACTCTGGGTTCGTACGGTTTCGGTTTCTCTCGTTCTCTCTTTGTTTCCGGGGGAATCCAGCGATTGTCGCGCTTGCATAGGACGATTGGTGATTCTGCGATTGCAGAAATTTGAGTCTTCATGCTGTCATGCTCTCTACTACTGCACAGCAGGGTTGTGTTCAGTTCAAGCAACTTCGTTCCCTGACGTTTGGCCAACGCAGTACTTGTTGGAGAATATACGAGTTCCAATGGGAACGACTCAAACAGATTATCATGCCACTCAGCCAGATTTTGACTTGCTTCTTTGCTCAAGTGAACGCCGACTTCAATACCGGTGTTTAGGCCATGGCTTCCATCTATATTCGCAGTGAAAAGCAGACCTGTGTCATTGTCAGCAATAACATGTTTTGCATGAAGATCGGGGTGCCCCCTCATTGACACCCCCTTGCAAGACATTAGACGAAGGAAACCAACGGCCTCATGCTCCCTAGGTGGTCGGCCAATCGCTTTGTCTGTGGCGTGATAGAGGATTGTAAGGTCTACACCTTTTTCAGATGCTTTGACCAACTCATCAACCACTTGTTTCCCAATCCCTGATTCAGCATTGGAAAGTGCGTAGGTTGAAATTCGTAATGTCTTCCTTGCAGATTTAATGGTATCAATAATCGCCTTCACTAAGCTCATTCTTCTGTTGCTTAACGTCCAGATTGCATTTGCAGAGGCAACTGGGGCATCGGGTGCACTCGATTGTGACCAAGGGTTTCCGAGCCTTGGATCATTCTTGCTTGGGCGAATGTGTTGATTTGCCTCATGAAGCCATAGATGTGAGAAAAACGTACGGAGGGAGGTTACTGTATCCGCATCATTGACTCGAATGCCAGTCTCAATGTTCTCCTCAAGCGACGTTTTGACGATATTAGCGGATGTAATCAACAATTCATCGTCGACAATCAGGAATTTTGCGTGGGATTCAGGGTGCAATCGGATATACACTCCATTTCCAGCAAGAGTTTGCAATCTTTCGAGGTCTTTCTCTGCTTGTTCCTCATCAGAATATCGACTGAAAATACTTGTTCCCAAGGTGGTCAAAACATGAACTCTGCCATTCAACCGATTCGCGGCTGCATCGAGACTCTTCTCAATTTCAGGATGATTCAACATCCAGTTGAAGAGGAACACAGAATGCTCCGCAGAGGTAATCATGTCAACCATGGTCTGTAAAATCGCAGGATTATTAGGGTGCGTACTCATCAACGTCTCAGCATTTCCTTGCCATGCAAGAGATGCAAAATCTACCTTCTTTCCCTCGATTGGAAGCCAAGTAACCAAATCGGGAAGTGGCCGATCAGGGACTTCGATGTTGATTGATTCAGTAGGCATGTATGAACACCTCCGCTTCGTCTATTCGATACTGTAATTCCCATTCTCCCGTCTTTCGATATCGCTCCAATGTTGCATCGAGAGACAGTGCTGCTAAGGATTTCTCAAGAGTTTCAATCCATTTCTTCGGGAGATTCTCCGAATCCATCCACAACTCTTCAATTGAATTCTTGAGGAGTGTCATTTCTGAAGAAACTCCAGCGCGGCCGAGTGCGCCATCTGGTAGTTTACGCATTGCGTCATCTATTGCATCATCAATCCAAGAGGTGATTTTATTCTGGGTTGGTATCGGTCTAAGCAGTGCTTCAACTTCGACGTGGTCTCCCATTGAGAATTGTACACGGTGCGGTTTTGGTCTTGATTTACTTGGGAGATCTCGATGTTCGTGGTCAGATACTTCAATTGACAACATATCCTTGTGTGCTCTTGCTTTTGAAGATTGATTGCGGAATTCAATCTTCCCCAATGCACCAGTTAATGGTTCATCGGAATCAAATTCTGTTTCTCCAAATGAATTGATGAATGTAGTTGAGCCGACATGAACTTCTTTGAGATTGACTGAAGGTGTGCCAACCAGCGTTCTCTTGAACCAAATTCCTGGTACTTTCGCTGACTGATATGTTTTGATTTTCGTCTCAGCCCACGACGCAAGTTCTATGCCAAAATCATCCTTTCTGGTGGTTTTTTCTGTTGAAAAACCCTCAATTGATTCATCGACCTTTCGAGTATTTCTCTGCTCTCCAGTAAACCAATTGATGACTTCTTCGTTAGAAGGTGAGGTGACTTTTTTCCAATTTATTTTACCCCATTTCTCCCCACTCAATGAGGTGTTGATTGGTAAAAATTCACCCGTTTCTTCAACCATGTACAGAGTTTTATCCATTGATACAATGGGGCGTATTTCACCGTCTTTGGACGCAAGACGACCGGCTTCCGTCAATTCAAACATCTGATCGAAGATTGGGTCCTTTCGGTGCCGCTTCGCCTCTTCAGAATCTTCTTCAAAGAGGAAGCCTCCGTCTCGATTGAGTAAGCGTGATTTACGCTTTTTTGATTCTTGTATCAAATCACGGTAGAGCAACATCTCGAGAAGTTTTCTTGCAAGATTGATTGGTAATCCAAAGACGCGTTGGACATCCTTAGCAGAGAGAGCATCAAGTTCTTCGGCCAATCTAGTCGCATGCACGAGCAAGGGGTCTTCTTTGACACCAGCCTCACGACATCTGAGATTTGAAAATTCCATCTTGATGATGGTAGCGGGAGCAGTATGAATCGCCCAAGCCCCCTCCTTCATTAGGCGGTTGGAAAGTGGCGGACGTGGTACGCGCGGTTCCTTACTCATCTTCGACCACCTCTTTTTCCGCCATTTCTAGGTTTTCGAACCAAATCGATGCCCTTCCAATTATTTCGGAGATCTTTTGGAGCGACTTGGAGGGAACGGCCATGCTTCTGAACGTGATTGATTAATTGAGAGACGAAGTTCTGAGGAGCTGTATTTTCAGTCATACTTGATTCTGAATCTTCGTCAGCATTTCTCTCATCATATTTTGCACCCATCTCCTTCAGTTTCCTCGCGTTTGCGACAATAATTAGACGATGCTTGCCTCGGGAAGTTGCAACATTAATGCGATTCAAAACAGTCATGAATCCGAGTTTTCCCCTGTTATTGGCACGAGTCATGGGGAGTAGTACAACATCCGCTTCTCGCCCCTGGAATCGATCAACAACACTCACTTCAATGCGCACCGATTTTGTCTTCTTGTCAAGGAATTTCCATCCGGAGGGTTCTACGACATCGCTGACTTTCAGAGCTCTTCGAATAGCTGCTTCTTGTGCCTTATAGAATGAAATGACGGCGACCTCCCAATACCGATCTTCTGGATGAGGAATTGCCGCGAGATCCTTCGCAACATCATCGATTGCTTCGACGATGACTTGGGCTTCTGCGATGTTGACGTAGCGACCAGGTCTCCCCTCGTCTAATTGTTCCATAGCGTCTTTTCCGAATAGTGAAGTATCTAGTAGAATCAGGCTGTCATCCTTCTTCAGCGGAGTTCCGAGGAGGCGCATCGGTACGCCTCGTTCAACCATCTTGGACCCACTGAAGTATTCATTTCCATACACGACCGAACTGTTGAATTCTGCAATCTTTGTATGCATTCGGTGCTGCACATTCAATGTAACGATTCGGTCCTGTCGCTCGTTGTTTGACAAACGCTCTGCGAGTAGTTCGAATCCACTGTTGTATTCGAAGTCGGCAACCATAACTAATTCGCGCCATAGTCGATTGATGTAATCTGAAGTTCGTTGTTCATAGCACCAAGGTCGAATTGCATCTGAATTGTGCTTAGCAGGTGGGCGTTGATCGAAATGCGAGGGGAGTGGGACTTCATTCTTAGCCTTCCAATCCCACATTGAGTCGACCCACTTGTGGTTCAATCTCATTTGGCGAACTTTTGGTCTTTGATGAGGTAGTCTTCGCCATGTTTTCGGCCTCTGCTCCGGCTTAATGGGGTAAGTTTCCTTCACGGGTTTCTTGGGTTTCTGATATTGGCCGGGATGCGAAATCTCTTTCGGTTCCTTGGGTGGATTGAACTTGTTCTCCTTGAATACCCCAGGTGCACGAGGCTTGGTTCCTCGTTCCTTTTTGTCCTTATCTTCCCATTCAGCAACGGCGACATGGTGAGCCTCGACCTTAGCGTCGTAATCTTGTCGTCGATCTGCCTCCTTAGATGTATGAGCCTGCTCTGCTGCTTGCAACTTACTGGGGTATTCTGCAATCTCTGCGAGGCTCTTCTCATGCGCCTTGACCTTCTTCTCATGTCGTGCTTTCGTGGTGATGCAATCGTTCTCCCATTTTGATATGTCACGAATGAATTTATTGTCGATATTTTCCTTCGCTTTCTCCCAACGACGCACTACGACGTTGTATGAGATGACCGACCACTTGTCTTCCAAGTCAGCCCTCAGATTTAGGATTGAGCTGAAGATACGCCACTGATGTTGGCGGCGCAGGGCTTCATTATTCGACATACGTTGTTCAAACCATTGCTCAAGAGAGACTCGGACATCTGTTGCACACTTTTGGAACATGCCTTGGATTTCCGGACTCATCGCGAAGAATCCAGTCAGTTCGTTACCATCCTTGGAAACGGTGACACCTTCTCGAATATGATTTCCCTTGATATGCTTCTTGTCAGGGTTGGTCAGAGGAGCGACCCAGATGCTCTTTCCCTTCTTTTTTTCATCCTTGCCCCCACCCTGTTTCCAAGTGAAGTGCTTCCAAATCATCCTCGCGAGAATGAAATCAATCTTTGCTTTGTCCACATGGGGACTCAGTTGCTTCTCATCACCCACGAGTAGCCATCTCTTGGCCCTGATTCCCGGGACTAGGAATTCTCCAAGAGTGGCTTTCGAAGCTTCATCAATAATGGCGAGATCGAAGGGAATGTCTTCTGCTTCGTACTTACCTCCAGTGGATATACCAATTGTTGTTGCACACACAAGGTTCACATTGTGTTTGAGCATATGTCCGATGATGTCTGGCCTCTCTTCACCTGCCTCGTCAAGGCCTGTCGTGGGTTGGCGTAACTGTTGTAACCAATCACTCTGAATGGTACTAATCGCATCGGACTTCTTGTTATTATGCAACCCAGATTCGAGGGCGTCTCCCAATCTTCCTCGGAGACCATTGCTGAGTTCGTCCCAAGTGAACATCCTCAGATGAGATGACACCGAGCGAGCACTGCTAGCGTGACGAAGTGGATATACCCCTGGGAGGAAATTCGGCCCATCCAGTAGGCCGATTCGTTCTAGAACGTTGTCAACTGCGACATGTGTAGGTGCAACCATGAGGATGCGAAGTCCTCGCTCGACTGCTAGTTGCTGGATGATTTCGCAGATGACAGTCGTCTTGCCTGTACCTGGTGGACCACGGATCAACGAGATGTCTGGACATGCAAGGCCAGTTGACACAGCAAGTCGCTGAGTCTCCACACCCTTGCGATCTTGTGCAGGCATCCTAGATTTCAAATTCAGTCCGGGATTGAGGAGTTTCTCACCATTGTTGTTCTGCGAATAAACAGGGAGAATATTGGCATCTCGGATGGTCTGGGCGAGGTTCTTCGCCTGTTCGGTCTTCTCATGAATCAGAATGCCAACGGCCTGACTCTTGCGGAAGGTGTTGTAATCATCCGCTCCCTCACGGAAATGAAGCGGGCCGTTGGCTCTGTCAAGGAGTTTTGCCCACTCCTTGACCTTCTCAGGACGTTGCCACTGATCGGGTCGGAATGTCATAATTCCTGAATCTGCATCAAAGGTTGCAACTCTCACTCGAAATGCATGGGTCTTCATCTGACCTTTTCTGTCCTCCCACGATCTCTCAAGTTCTTCAATTTCAATCGAGAAATTGCCTTCGCCCCATTGTGGCGGCATTCGTTCTATCTCATTCTTGTTGAGGCGTACTCTGAATGGGTCAGCATTGCGACCACGTGAGATCCGAGACCATGCACCAGGGCTAGGGAGATTTTCAAGGATATTTTTTAGTGCGTACTTCATGCTTGAGTGTAGGTCAAAGCGCTTAGAGAGTTGCTCCACTCCTTCCTTGCGCACTTGGCCGACTTTATTCACCCCTCCATCCTTGAGTTTCTTCAAATCCTTGGGGAGTACATCATGAGACACAAACTCTCTTTCTAGTGAGAGAGAATCTGGTGAAATCAACTTATGATCAACGAAGAAAGCAAAGCGTGGCCTCCTTCGAGGGTCGCGATGGTAATCCTCCTCTGCAGAAAGATGGGCATTCAAGCATCGAAGAGTATTCAGATTTTTGGGATCAACCCCTTTCCCCCAATCATCGTGTTCGTCCGCGAAACCGAGATCGAATTCGGGCTCTTCAGTCACGCGCTCACCCCATCGGAGATTTTCGTAGTATCTCCACTATCTTGAGTGCTTCCCCAAACGATGTTCAACGAAGGAACTCCTGTATGAATGGCCAATGCCAATTCTCGGAAATCTCCTACGGCTGGAATCACATAATCCCAATCAACCACATTATCCAATGCGTGTTCATCCATACATGTAATTAATGATTCTACATCAAACCCAACCTTTCCATCTCGATTTGCAAGCCGTTCGCGCTGTGTTTCGATCGGAATATCAAAGCGTATGGTGGTGACTCCAATGGATTTGCAAAACTCAACCTCTGAAGGGAAACGGATGTCCTCAATGACGACGTGGCCGTCAATTGAGTCAAGACGGTTTTTTACCGCTTGTAAGAGGAAATCGGGTACCTGGCCACGCAACTTCTCCCCCAAACGCGCCAGATACAAGCGGTCATTGATGAAATCAGAGCCAGCAACTGCGGCGATATCGCGCAATGCATCTGCGAAGGCGATACGAGTGTATCCATGATTGTTAACCAAGTGATTGGCAATGGTACTCTTTCCACACGCCCGAGGGCCCGATAGTGCAATGATATGAGGGGGCATCACAAATCACATCCTTTCTCTGCAACGGGTAGATTGAACTTACTTGAGCCCCATTCATACACCCCACCACGGTCATGAAAGCGATCTTCGAAGAAACAATTCTGTTCCCATGCATCACGAACACCGACATCTAGGATTGAAGGACCGTAAGCATGTCCCCCTTCCGTGTTTGAGTAGAAGCGACCTAGGGCATCCATCATTGCATAGGATCCACGCATGAGTTCATTGGATTCAGGCACGAACTGGATACCTTCGTCAGCAATCCAGACGTGACGATCAACCCATGTTTGGAATTCACCTTCATCTAGGAGCAAATCGTCCACATCTCCATCGTTCTGGCCATCTACAGGTAGAACCTCGAAGATTTTCCAGCGTTCCGGGCGCAACTTGAGAACGAGTTCCGTCATATCATCATCGAGATTGGGCTTGCACACAACTGTGTTCAGCTTCATGCGGATTCCACGACTGCGACAGCGATTCCAAGCATCGGTTGCCAATTCTAGATGGTGGCTGCGAGAACGAGCTAAGTCGCCACGCATTCCACGTCCAATTTCTGCATGGATTTGATCATTTGAGGCATCAATCGATAGACCAACCCAATCGATGAGATGGCCCCATTTATCGAGGAACTCTTCGGTAAGTCCTGATGCGTTAGAGACAATGCAGGTTGTCAGACCAACATCCTTTGAGACAGCCAGTAAATCACCAAGATACGGACAGAGTGTGGGTTCCCCTCCGACGAAGGTAATCTTGTCTGCACCGGCTTCTGCGACCATCTCAGGAACAGTGAGAGCGACTTCCTTGGGAAGGCGGTCAGCACGAGGGATGTCCTCAAAGCGAGCAAAGCAGAACTTGCAGCCATAGTTGCACCAAGGCCAGAAGTGCCAGTTTATGGCAGGGGGTAATGTGGTCATACAGACCACCTCCACTCCATCTTACCTGATGT
>CAZPME010000039.1:0-10153 GCA_964587885.1 uncultured Candidatus Poseidoniales archaeon | reverse complement strand
ACCATGTATGCTATCCCGAACACTCTCCACTTTTCTTCGTATTCCGAATCACCGGTATTCCTGGGATATTTAGAGGAGAGCACGTATTGTTGATGCACATCCTCAACAAGCAACACCGCAAATACCAGTCCCATAATCCAATCTCCTTCGATGATTGCATAGGTGAGAAAGAACGCCAATCCGATGAGCCACCAGCGCCTCCAATGCCCTTCAAGGTCTGGAGTATAATACCCCTGTCTCTTAATTCTGGCCATCACTGATTTTTCGTATTTCTCATCATTCCACCACCCACCTTTACGTTTGAGTAGAAAAATTGAGAAGAAGAAAACACCAACACCGCCCATCATCATTAGCCATATCTGATTGGCAGTGAGTTGGGTCATGAGATACCGTGGAAGTTGCACCTCATTAGGTTCACTCAATTTATGAACAACAACTGGTCAATTGATTTCCAACTGTTGGTAAGTCATTGGCCAACCGTTGGCCAATGCCTCGCCCTTTCCGCTTAGAACGGTGTCAGCCGTTTGAAGGTTTCAGTTTCTGCGGCCACACCGTGCATCACTGTACACCATATGGTAAGTTCATATGGCTAAGAATAATGTTAGTCACATGGCAATGAAACTATACGACCAATCAGAGTTATCTCAAGCTTGGCGAGAATACCGTGAAGCGACAATGAAACGAAGTAAATCTAGAAACAATTCACAGGGTAGTAGGGACAATATCCGTAGGATGACAGTCTATGTTGGCTCAGACTTCCAACAACTAGGTGTTCTCAGTCCGGATGATATGAGTGAGCAGAATTTTCTTGATTGGATTCAAGGAATGAGGGAAGGGGTGTTTCGAACTTCTAAACTAAGTTCAAAGACGATTCGCAAACGTGTCGAGATACTTAGGGCAATTCTACGCTCAGGGGGTTTGAAAAAACAGTTGGAGTTTGTTGAACTATGGAAACCAGATCGTGAAATGAAGGATATTCGATACTGGTCTGCTGATGAAACAGAAGCAATGAATAACCAAGCGATAAAGATGTTTGAGGATGAAAAACTGCGCCCTAGGGCTATGGCTCACTTGATCCACAGTATCGTAGCACCACGGATTTCAGATACTGCCGCATTCAAGTGGGAGTACATCAATTTCAATCAAGGAATCATACAATTTAGAGCGACCAAAAATTGTAAAATTTGTTCGCAGTTTATTGAAGAACGCTTCATCCCGATATTCCTGCGATATAGAAACTGGGTAATGCAGTATGAGAGGGGTGATGAATACTTGTTTCCGACATCAATTCTACAATCATCTGGCTCAAAGAAAAGGGCTCTACCACATGCAACAGACAAGAGTATACGGAAGTGGCTGGCTAATATCCGTGATTCAACAACTCTGTGCGGAGAGATGATACAGAAGTTACCCTCTCACTCGTATCGACACTCACTTGCAATGCGATATCTAGCAAAAGGTTGCACATTTGAGAACATAGCAATGGTGCTGGGTGATGATGTAGCTACCATCCAAAAGCACTATGCTGAACTAATACCAAATGATTCACAGAGGCTGGCTTTTGAGAAAGCACATGCTCTAACCAATGTGATTTCTTCGGAAGGTACTGCACAGCCAGAATGGCTGAAACGTAAGAGGGGTTCAAATCCCGCCAGAGCATATCGTGGCAGTGGCATGAATGGGGGGTTCAAATCCAAAAGTGGAGTGGACGTTGTGGGATTTGAACCCACGGCTTCCTGGTTGCAAACCAGGTACTCTTCCAACTGAGTTAAACGCCCCTGTAGTCTGTGCGAAACAGGTTTAGTTCTTGACTTTGATGTTAACCTATACCGTATCATGCACGAGATGCTCGCAATCTAGGCTCATAGAAATCAATGCCGATCTCATTGGCCAAACCTGTGATATCAATCAGTAGAGCCTCACGGCTCTCCTTCTCCTCCATTCCGCCCGAGACATCCCAGTAAACGTTGCAGGCAATCTCAATCGAATCCTTTGCGATGGCACTAACCTTAGCATATGAAGAATCCTCTTTGGTCGTTTTTGGATGATTGAAAATTATCTCCTCGACACCACGACAGAACTTCTCTAAATGGTCGGCATCGCTGGCCAAATCCATAGATAAAACAGGCTGGTAACGTCGCCATCGGCGTTTACCGAAATTCTCGATATCCTTGTTGACCAAACTTCCGTTAGGTAGGGTGAGAACTGTATCAGCACTAGTTCGAAGTAGGGTGGTGCGCATACCTATCCCGATAACCTCACCTTCAGCCCCGCCAACCAAAATCCAATCACCGATTGAAAACGGTCGGTCGAGCAAGAGGGTTATCGCTCCGAATACATTGGAAATAGTATCTTTAGCGGCGAAGGCAAAGGCCAAGCCGCCGATTCCCAATCCAGTTAGGATTGCACCGATATCAAATCCAAATACATCAGCGATTAAGACTACTCCGACAACAAAAATCAGCACCCTCAGGATACTCTGTACTGCATGTAAAATGGTCTGCTGTCCAGGATCCAGTTCACCATCATCGTCAGCCCAACGCGCCCCAATTTCAACCACTTCAACTAAGCGCATTGCGCCTATTAATCCACCAACTAAGTAGGTTGCCTGAGATAGCGCTAAGGACCAGAATACTAGAGTGTCACCGGGGAACATTGTAGGAGAATTATACAAATCACTGAGCAGATTCCACCACAAGAATCCGGCAGCAGCAGCACCAATCGGCATTTGTGAATTCATTTGGAAGGTTTGTATTCCTTCTTTCTCATCACCAAAACTTTTGAAAACTTTGGGCAATAACTTGATGATTATTTGGCGGATGATTAAGCCAAGTCCAATGATTATTGCGATGGCTACTATTAGGCCAACTTGGTGTTCAGCAATTCGATTATCCCAACCGGGGATGAGGTGGATTAGGGTCTCCATATCCTACGGGTGAAGGGAGGGAGTGAAAAACCATCCTCTCAACACATGTGTTGATGAAACACGCGTATGGATCAATTTTCAGTGGCTTCACCGATATACTTCATCAAGCCATCAACAATTCTAAGCAACCCTCGAAGGGTAACTTCGCTAACCCCAGCAACTTCACAGACTTCGGCCTGTGTACGCGTATTACCACGTACTTGAGCAGCCTTGTAAATCATCACTCCGGCCACACCAGAAGGCTTCTTACCCTGCCATTCATCAGCAATTTTTAGTCGAGTCCACAAGTAGTGAGCCTCACCATTTACGGCTGCGGGTAGGCCAAGTTGACTGCAGAATTTGTCGATGTATTCGGAAGGGTCAGAAATGGTGTGAGCTCCAATAATACGCGATACAAGGCGGATATTTCGCTTCATTTCCTTTGGATTCACCTGGAAAGATTCGGAAACCTCCTCAATGCTTCTTGGCAATGAGCGTTCACGCGCGGCTAAATAGGCACAGGCTCCGGCGATACCGGCGATACTACGGCCGGTAACTACACCGGCTTCGACCGCCTTACGATAGAATACTGCTGCCTCGTCAAGGAGGGTTCCAGGTAAGTCCCCATATGAACGCAATAGTGACATTGCCTTGGCAAGATTACGGTCACGGCTCTTACGGGTTTTTGAGCGGTCATCAATAACGCGACGTCGATTCCAATCACGACGAGCACGGGCATTCATACCATGACGTGCTGCCGCACCACCAATGAGATCGCTACGCGAAATCGTGGTATTGAGTCCTTTATCAGACAAGGTAGGCGTGATGGGAGAGCCAACACGGGAATTATCAGCGCCATCATAATTGGTCCATTCGGCACCAGGGTCAATGAGGTTCTCATCGGCGACGAGCCCACAAAGGCCACAAACAACTTCGCCACGTTCAAGATCTTCGTCCCATGATACAGAGCCACAATCGCTACAGGGCTCATTCATTCCAACTGTTCGGCGTTGTTGCGATGGTCGTGATGCGCCAAATGGTTGGCTACTACTTCTGGAGTTGGTTACTCCCTTCTTTTGGTTCTGGTTTTCGTTTTCAGTTTGGTGTTCGGACATTATATCAACCTCGGGTTACATAGTTTGTAACCTATCGTATATTAACATTTCGTATTCGTGCCTCAAGAATAACGCTCAGTAAAGGCTTTTTTTGACACTCGGATAATTACGGCTACATTGAGTTGTGTGGTTTCACTACTTATGAACTATGCAATTACTATAATTTGAAAAGTCTTTTTGGTAAAAAAACCAAACAGCACAGGGGAATCTATCATAGAGCCATTGCTACGCCCACTCTTTGAGAAGCATGCCAGCAAGCGTAGTACTCGGCGCCCAATGGGGCGATGAAGGAAAGGGAAAACTCGTCGACCGATTAGCCGGATCGGCAACTTGGGTGGCGAGATTTCAAGGTGGGAATAACGCAGGTCACACAGTCGTATTGGGTGAGAGAGTCATCAAACTCCACCTTCTTCCCAGTGGAATCACCCGTAAAGAATGCAATCTTGTTCTCGGTGATGGTATGGTTATCGACCCATGGGTCTTGCGCGAAGAACTCGACAGTTGGCAGGAACAGACTGGGGAAGACCCCACTGGAGAGAGACTGTACATCAGTGAGCGAGCGCATGTTATCCTTCCATACCATCGTATGCTTGATGGACTCGACAAAAAAATCGGTACTACCGGGCGCGGAATCGGACCGACCTATGCTGATAAAATAAATCGTATAGGTCTGCGTTTTGCTGACCTAGGTGAAGTTGAAGGAGACTCTGAATGGGCTATTGAAACTGCAGCACGAATGAATGCTGACTTGTCTGCTGCTGGCGCAGATGGCCGGGTTAGTGCGGATGAACTATCAGAAAATGTTGCATGGATAAACCAAACATTTGGCAAGGCGGTAGCAAATACTGGAGTGATGCTAGATAATGCCCTAAAGATGGGTGAAGACGTTTTACTTGAGGGTGCGCAAGGTTGCTTACTCGATATAGACCAGGGTACTTTTCCCTTCGTCACATCCTCAGTTACCAGCCGAGGTAACGCTACCCACGGAGCGGGTATACACCCCGGACATATAGGTGAGGTGATTGGCATTGTCAAAGCCTATACTACTCGTGTTGGATCAGGACCATTTCCTACCGAGTTACTTGATGATGTCGGAGATCATATGACCGATATAGGTCATGAATTCGGCACCACTACTGGACGGCGGCGGCGCTGCGGTTGGCTCGATATCGTAGTTCTACGACACGCCCACCGAGTAAACGGATTTACAGGATTAGCGATGACTAAACTTGATGTCTTGGGCGGTCTTGACCCGCTCAAGATTTGCATTGGATACCGCTTAGATGGAAAAGAAATTCACGAAATGCCGGCTTCGTCTTCAGCCCTTGCTCGATGTGAACCGATTCTAATTGAGATGCCTGGATTTCCTGAACATGAGTTATCTGAATGGTTGGAAATCGCCATTAAGTCTAATGAAGAAGGATTAGGCTATTCGGTTCTTCCATCTGCGGCCCAATCCTACATCCGGCACGTTGAGAAATTACTTGGTGTGCCGATTACTTCGGTTGGTGTAGGGCCAGATCGTGACGCAACTATCGACCGTGCCGATTGATTGAATAATGGTGGCGTAGACGAGGGATTGCGAGGGATAATATGGGCTTCAAATCAAAAGCGAGAAAGCACAAAGAAGCCAGGGGAGAGGTCAAGAAAGAAAAAGACCGTAAAAAGGTAGAAGGCACGATGAGTTGCGGCATCAAGGAATGTGATAATTGGGCCGACAAAACAATGGGTGGCCGTAGTATTTCGCTGCAAGATGTGCAAGAAATTTGGGGCGATGGCAGTTACATCGAAAGAAAGGGTCGCGTACGAGTTTGCAAATCGTGCTATAGGACCTGGAAAAAGGAAACTAAGGACGACAAAGAGTACTACTAATCAGTTTCACTTTCACCCTTACTCTCAGCAGAAATAACTCAATGGGTCAGCGCTTGCTGGACTTGATGATTGCAAGAAAACCATGCCGAACTCTAATCGCTGAAGGATTAATGATTGTAGCTTACCAAAATGGTGCAGTTGAATCCAAATTTAGCAGTCCCACCAATTCAAAAGGGATTCGTTCCAAATACAAAATCGACTCAATGCCAACAGTCTTGCTGGCCTTAACAGGTCCGGATGGGGCAGCATGGAGGATATTGATTGGCGACCGAAGTGGGAAATTGACACTCCTTAGCCTTCCACATTTGCTCTTAGTTGAGGAAATGCAAAATCATTCACAGCCTATTTCCTGCTTATCTGCACAGCAACGGAGTGGAGGCTTGGTCATTTTATCAGGACATGAGGATGGGACTGTGATGGCATATGGTCAGCAATTACCATCTGGTTCTGTCCAATTATTTCAAGTTGAGAACACAGTTGATGCCTTGCGCTGTGAATCAGAATTGATCCATGTTCACAGCGGCTGGGAGAGAAAAATTGTCTATTGGGATGGCAGCCCCAAACAGAACCCCGGTCAATTGCAAAAACGGTTACCGATTGTAGCATGAGTCAATCGTCATTTTGTTGCTTTGAGTTAGCAGGTGGTTCCGGCCACGTCGGCCTTGGGGTTAGGTAGTTGCAAGTTGGGGCCGGACGTGGCCAAAGGTGCGGCATATTTCCATCATCCTCGATAACTTCAGCAAAAAAAGTATGATGCCTATTGAGTATGTCCTCAACTGCTGATTTGCTGCGTATTGCCTCTCCGTGTGCGGGAATAAGAGTCTCTGCCTCTAATTCAAGCAATGTCTCAATACTATCGAGTATATCTGGAGCACATCCGGTAGGCATATCCCAACGGGCAGGTGATTGAGCACGAGGAATTGTTGGACCTGCTATCAAAACCGACTTCTCAGCCTGCCACACCGCGATTGCATCGTTGCAGTGACCGGGAGTTTCGACAATCTCAATACTAGCGTCGTCGATCGCAAATAGTTGTCCATCAACTAATTCTTCAGTCTCTATTGGAGGCATGTCTGAATCGTATCGATTAGCCCATGTAGTGAAAAAATCGCCGGTCGCCAGTGCCTGTGCAGCATTGGGATGGGCATAGACTGGAGCCGAAAATTCCTCATGTAGGAAAGCCGCGCCACCCGAATGATTGTAGCGCCGACAAGTCAAAATGACGCCATCTAATTTCCCATCATCACCAATTTTTCCTCGGATACGTTCTTGGATGAGTAATTGGTACCAACTAGTTCCAACATCAATAAGGTAATTTCCAGCATCTCCACAAATGAGGGTTGCATTCACGTCGTGGTGTATACCCGGCAAGCGAATGATTCGCATTGGTCGAGGCAACCTACGCTATGCCTTCACCCTAACGCTAGAAGGGCATGAGAAATATTGCTAAATTGGGGCATTGAGTGGCTATTATGCTCTCGTTGTGGTTAAATACCGGAAGCAGGTCGGCGAATCGCATGGCACGATTTCCAGAGGCAGAGGCGAGGTTGCTCGACGTACGCGTATGCATGAATTGCAACGCTAGAAACGCACTGCGTGCCAGTGCGTGCCGCAAGTGTGGCTACAAGGGACTACGTCTCAAAGCCAAAGAACGCCGTGGCCTGTGATTTTTCCGTATCGCAAAGTCGGTAAATTTCTACCATCCATCGCCATTGCTTCCATTAGACTGTGGTAATTTTCCTTATCCAATAAGGGGCGCTAATAGGAAGCCGAAAGGGTCACCCCAAATTATCATCGGCAAGATCGCTGGTAACAATGCAAGTAATAGTGGCCACTTATGAGTCACCCATCCAGTATCACTTCCGGCTTCAACTAATTCGGCAATTTGAGCCGCTAATTTTTCATCAGTAGGGGTACGTGTTGGAGCCCGAATCCGTGTCTGTATTCCTCTAGTCCCATCTGCCTTATCGATGACATGGTCGAGCAACCACACGTGCGAATCCATAACCTCGGAAAGTGGCATTCTAGTTGCATGCCAAGCTAATCTCATATCTGCAAGCGATGTAATGTGACCTTTGCTAGCATTGTAAATTGTCATGATAAATGGGATTAACAAAAATGCAAGTGAACCCCATATCAACAATGCGAATGAAGGCGGGATGTGAACCGCTAAACGAGTCCACGAGTCACCCTGTTCAATCGGGGCGATTGTCGCCCATGTCGGCAATAATATCGCCACCCACATCAAAGCCTTAGCATCAGCCCCACCGTGTAGTAATCGCACCTTCCACATCGCATCGAAAATCCAAACCTGTAGCAACACGCTAAGTGCCGACCACCACATCTTGGCCGCTGGCTCGGCTGTACCGGCCATTAGGTCCAGCGGGGTACTTGTGGAGCCGTAGGTCATCGCACCTGCTAAGACGCCGGCAAATCCGAATACATACCAAAGGCTGACTACAATATCTAGCGGGTTACCGTCCAGAATATCCTTGATGGTTGGTCGGCCAATAAGTGCAGTACTAGCAAATGCAACTGCTGCGGCCGCAGTTCCCCAAATTATCCAATCCGCTTCGATAACTAACAATTCAAGTGCCCAGATGAATATTGCAGGTTTAGCCCATGACATCCAATAATCATTAGGAATTCTACGATATTTATGGTCTAGATATGCCGCTCCGGCAAAACAAGCGATTAGAGATAACCATCTCCCCCATCCCAAAACCTCTAGTGGCTCGACCTGCATTGAGAAACCGAAGAAGGCAATTGGCTTAAATCAGTCAGCCGTGGGCAGTTCCTGCGCGAGCATATTGGGAGTGGTGTTAATGGGAGATATTGAAACCAAATTACAACAAGTGTCCGGGGTTATCAAACAACTCGATGATCCCAAAGTCCCTCGCAATATTCGCTCAGGCTCAAAGGAAGTTATTGAGGAGTGGCTCCTAAACCACGCCAAACAACTCGACGTCCGTATCGCAATGACGCAGAATAAGTTAGAAGAATTGTATGAGGACCCCAATATGCCACCAGAATTCGGCACATTGATTCTACAAATTAATACTGCCTTAGAGCAAATATTGACCGAAGTCTAGAATCAGTCATTTTCTTCTTCAAGTTTGGTCTTAACATATTCCAGCAGAGTCATTGGTGAACCCGTTAGGTCATTCTTTTCCAAAGCATCATTGACTTCTTGCACCTGTTCGCTATCGAGATGAGCAGAGACTGCAGATAATATCAAACTGTGTGGGTCGCCGGAAGTTGACTTTCCATCCAAGGCCATGTTAATCGCCGCCAATTCGGCGACTACTTGGTCGTCGCTAGCAGATAATCCAAGAGCATCTCGCAATTCTCCTAGTTCAGATATTTCCTCTTCGCTTAACTCACCATCAGCCAAAGCTCGCTCATATGCTGTAACCAAATCGGGTGCACTTTCCGACATTAGAATAGCGATTGGGCGAGTGGTTGGGATGTTTTCAAGAACAATCTTGGTAATCACGAATAGAGGGACTGAGAGTACCATGCCAATAATTCCCCAAAGCCAAAACGAGAATGCAACGACAAGAAGAAGCAATACTGGGCTGATGTCCAATTGAGTCCCAGTCCATTTGGTTTCAATGAGGTTGCCCCAAACTTGTTGATTAACGATTAAGAGCAATACCATGAAGGCCCAAGCACCTGTTGGCAAAACCGCTAAACCGAGAATTATTGGTGGAACTGTTGCCATCAACGAGCCAATATATGGTACATAGTTCAAAAGGAAGGTAAGTAATCCCCAGATGAACCACAAATCAACTCCAAAGACCAATAATATCGCCATTACAAATGCCGCGGTACCAAAGCTTACACCGGTTTTTACTACGATGTATGTGTTGATGCTTTCTTCAATTTTTACTACTACATTTTTTACTGTTGCATTACCCTCACCTGGGAATGCAGCAACTATTCTACCCGGCAACAGATTGGCTTCGAAAATGATGAATATCAAAAAGAAAATTACCGTAATAAAGGTGGCAAACATTGAGCCTGCGGCCGACATTACGCTACCGAATAGCCCCTGCATATTTGTCCCACCACCCTCAAGCAATCCAGCATCAGCTAGAGATTGAGTTATCGAACCATTATCTTCAGTAGTTCCAATGAATCCGCCAAGACCCGGAACAGATTGGAGTTTCTTCCACTTGCGTTGCAAATTATCTTGGTAGATCTCCATTTTCTTTTCATCCTCAGATAAATCCTCAACCTGTGAATAAGAAACATATGC
>CAZPME010000038.1:0-10169 GCA_964587885.1 uncultured Candidatus Poseidoniales archaeon | reverse complement strand
GTTGGAAATGACTTACTACCCACTCCCTTACCTATTCTCATGCAAGAAACCCTGCCTATTCTGTATTCGTTTAGGCGATGCCCCTACGCTATGCGTGCTCGAATGTCTCTGATTCGATCTGGATTTGAAGTTGAGCATCGGGAGGTTGTCTTACGAGACCGTCCCGAGCATATGATGAAAATCTCGCCAAAGGGTACTGTCCCCGTATTACTCTTACCTAATGGAACAGTGATTGAAGAAAGTTTGGAGATTATGGAGCATGTTATTCAGTGGGAATTATCGCAACATGAAAGGAGTTGGGTAAGGCGCAATGATGAAGAATTCAAATTTCACCTAGATCGCTATAAATATCCAAATCGATACGACAATGTAGATGAGTTAAAGCATAGAGATGCAGCGTGCAAATTCATAGAATCCCTCGAAGGAGAAATTCCTAAAGGGAATCTTAGTGATGCGATTTTTCCATTCGTTAGGCAATTCGCAAATCACAATCGCGAATGGTTTGACAAGCAAAATTGGCCAAATGTTCACCAGTGGTTAGCAGAAAATCTTCATTCTGAAGAATTCTCCAAATGTATGACTAAACACAAACAATGGATCCCCAATGTCTAATCTAGACGTTGAAACTACTCACGCCCTTGGAGTTTCCGTCACCCACGCTTAACGCCTGTCATGCCCAAGAATACAGCCCCTTTGCAGGGTTTTGCATTCAATAGTCGATTTGACTGACTAGATTTTCAGGGTTTCCTCGCCATCAGTTTGACCTTGAATGATGACATTGCCCTCTCGGTCAGTAAACGAACCAGCCTTGATTCCATCACCATACAGTTTTGAAGCATGCTCATCGGTACGAGTAATCATTCCTCCTGCGCCCAATGCCATGTCAATGCTAGCAGTAATCGCTTGCAAAGTCTGGATTGCTCGGTCACGGTGAGTTGGTCCGATATTGTGGTCGGAATACCGCGCTTCTTCAAATATCGCCAAGAAGGCATCAAGTTGTTGAGCTGGTACCATGTTGAAGGCCATACGCACTGCGTTTTCGAATTCGCGAGTTGTTTCATACACCTTCTTCATGAAGCCCTGCTTACGGAAGAAAGTTACCAAATCCTTGTAGCAATTGAAAATTACTGCAATGTATTCGTTTGCGACCTTCAATTCCATCATCGTATCGGTTAGGATACCACGCAACAAATCGATTCTCTTGCGGTCAAGGGCACGCTTGTACCAAAGAACCCCAACCAAAGTTGCAGCCAATAGAAGGATTGCCATCGCAAAGCCCATCTGAGGTGAAATTATTCCACCTTTATCATCCATCACACTCATGGTATTGAGTTGAACTTCATGGGTAATATTTCGCTCTAAAGTGGCGAAATAAGTTGAACCTGGGAAGTGGGCTGAAATTCTCCAGCGGCCTTCACATGGCGCCCCTTCACACAAGTCACCAGGGAAAATCCACTCAAATGAGGCCTCACCTTGCTCATTAGTAATACTCGAATTGGAATCAACGAAATGCCATTCAATTAGGGCAGTATTGGTACAATTGGTACAGTATTCACGGATGAAAAGAACCTCTTCGCCTTCTACTGCTACATTCATGCGGTCGCGTAATACTCCAACCGACCCGAATACTGTATCGCCTTCACGATAACCATTTTCGCCATATCCGGCCCAACTCTTTTCAGGTTGCATTTGCACATTAGAGCGAACCAATACTATCTGGTCAGCATAACTACTATTGTAGACTACATTGGCCTCCTTATCACAACCACCAGGTACACGGATATCAGGCTCATAAGCCACTCTAACTACTCGCACACCCTCAAGTTTGTCGTTTAGACGTTCGACTCCCTTCAGTGAAGGATTTTGGGTTGGATCAGCACTATACCATTCAATGGTTCCATCGGCTTCGTTAGTAGTAACGGTGGCGATTGGACGAACATTGGACTCTGGATCAATGTAGATATTGAGGCACTTGCCACCGACGTGTTGACCATTGGCTTGGAACAAGGTTCCATCTATGTGGAAACTCTCTTTGAGGTAAAGAACCGGAAGTTGCCCGTACCCTTCGACCTCAAAGGTTTCGAATGAATTACGATATGGTCCAACTTCAGAAATCATCATAGTAGAGTTACTAAAGACGTCGAAAGTAACTTCCACAGTTCGGTTGCGATAGCGGAATGCATCGTTATTGTCGTAGGCATTGTAAGCCACTGAAACATATGCTTGTCCGGCCCTTACATTCTCTAAAGGACAGGTGATGGAATAGAATCCATACTCATCGGTGAAACCGGTTTGGCAAGAAATTGGCCCTTCATTACTATTCTGCATTTCATACGAAACACGAATTGCGCGGCTGGTCAAATTGGCTCCGAGTTCATCGGATAAATGTCCTGTTACTATCATCGGCTTTTCGACATTTAGGCCAGTTAGTTGGTCAACCTCACTGGTGTAGACGACTTGGTCATCGACTTCTAGTGTGGTACTACCAATTAAACTGAAGCCATGGTTTAGGGCATCTCGACTATTGTAGCGTAATTCCACACGGTAGTGATCGTTACCAAGGATATCGACACAAGGATCCCACTTGCCAGCGTTACCAAGATATTCGAACTCAATTGGCGCACAGCCTTCATTTGGTAAGGCTTCTTCAAAACGTAGAATAACATTGACTCCGCCAAATCCATCGGGAAGGAAACTATCGGGCATCTCCTTGAGCAATTGTGGGTCGAAGGGGAAAATATCTGAACGCAAGCAACCAATCGATTCGTTGCGTGATAGCAATCCATCATCATCAACATCTCGGTCCATTTTACCATCACCATCGGCATCGTTGAAACACAGGTGGCTATTATCAGCGCGTGACTTTGGCAAAATTACCGAACCAGCGCTCGGTGCAAGAGTTGCAACTACTTGTCGATGCTTGACATCCATGAAATCAGTGCCCTCAAAAATAACATCTACAAGGCCGCCATAGGGGGCTGAGTCGCCTTCTAGAGCAATTCCTCCTTCGTCCTTACCGATGGTCTTGTTATCGTCAAGAACTTGGACTGTTAAGTCCCAGTTATCACCTGTACCAACCACCTTTTCCCCAGTTTGCGTGACATCCAAATGAGTACGGCTGACTACCCAAACCTCTTGTTGCTTGGAATTACCTACCAAATACTTCTCATCGGCTGGAGCGTATTCTCCTGCGTACTGGAAGGACAAAGTGTAATTTCCTAAATCATCATCTGCTGAAATGTTAAACTCAATGCGCACAATTCCATTGGCGTCGGTATAATTCAAACCGGTGCGACTATCAAATGACCAAGTCCAATTGACCGGTGCATCACGAACCGGTTGCAAGGAATTGTCAATCAAACGGGCTTCGATAACCTTGCTTGAATTGCGATAAAGTCGAGGAATGGTATTCATTTCAAAGTCTGTGTTTCCAATTACGGTGACATTGATGTATGCACCAGTTTGGGCCAAATTACTGCCATTACCTGTGAAATAATATTCTGAATTTGTGAAATCTACACGCATGCCATAGACTCCGGCTTGATACTGACTCTTCCATGTCCAATTGTAATCGAATCGGGCTTCACCTTCAATGAGGCGTGGGTTCTGTGTATAAGCGGTCTCTTGACCACCTTGGAATACTCCATTACTATCAATATCAACCTGCAACGCTACAGGATCTGCAGTCCATGGTGAATGGGTGCGGTTTGCGATAGTCCCCCTAACTCTTAGGGTCTCACCGGTGCTCATTTCAGGAATGATTTCACAACGTACTTGACTGGTTGGATCAGAAGGATTTGATGGACCACATGGTGGAAGGTCACCATCGCCGCCATTGGTCAAGGCAATATGCCAATGAGTGGTATTAGCGCTCAAAAATGGGGCTAGAGGTGAAGGCGTGCCTTGAATTGCATTCGCACCGGGTAGATTATCTGGGTCGCCATCCCAAAGTACTGGCCAAGGTCGGTAATCATTTGCATCTTCAAAGGAAATGCCGGCGTTATCTAAAGCCGACTGCAAGTAAATAGTTGCCCAATTTCCATAAGTTCCATCACCGTTGTTGACAGTAGAATTCCAATAATATACCGGCTTGATTGCATCTACCTCTAGGGTTCCCTCAACATACATTCGGTGCATAACGCGAACATAGAATGGGTCGGTTGATGACCCGTGTAGCCATGGGAATGGATATTCGATGGCCAAAGCTGGGTTACTGTAACCCCTAATCTCCAAATCACCTGCTGGCATACTGGTATTAGTATAGTTATAGCGAATTTGGTTACCCGCGCCATCGACGGCTACAGTATGCTTCATTAGGGTCGGACTCCAAATGATTTGCTCAAATCCGCCAGGTAGTTGTCCAATCCCATTATCCATGGTCGAGTTCCAACGCACCTGTTTCCATACTCCTTGTGAACCGGAAGTTTGCACGAAGGTAAGTGAGGCGAATCCGTTAGCATCGGTACGGTATCCATTGCCGTCAAAACCAGTATAATTACTCGGGTTGGAACGGTTGCCGAATTGGCCACCAATGACCTCAAATGTAAACGGAATATGTTGTATTCGGTTATCGTAAATCGCTCGGTCCCAATCGGCTGTATAGTGTGCCTTGAAATCTATCCAAAATGGCTGTTCATCGCTACGGAAATACTCCCACGCACTGAAATCAGTAGTGACATTCCCTTCAGCTCCAATGTAATATTCAGTTGATTTAGCCCCATTATGGGCAAACATCTCGGTTACTTCGGCCCATACCACATAAGTGGTATTATCGCCAACAGCAAGAGTTTCAGGATAGATGAATTGTCCGACCGTGAAATTACCTGTTAGGTCGGTCAGTACGTCAATGGTTTGCAGAGCAGTAGTGTTGTTACTGGCCCAGGCAATTTGAACCTGAACCGGTAAATTAGCGCCTACTTCAGGCATTTGGGTCGAGGGATTAATCCATGACACATTGCCCTTGAAAATGGCTGGATTAAATGCGTCAAGCCAAAGAGTTTCGGGTATTTCTAAATTGATACTGGTCGGAGCCTTATCGTCTTCATCAGCAATGCAATCGTTATCATGGTCCCAGTCACTTGATTGGGCACCAGTATAGCACGGATCAGAGGTGAAGGTCTCTTCAAGATGGTCGAAATCCAAATCATCACGGCTATCGTTATCGTCATCGTTGTCGACTGCATCAGGTCCGGTGCGGGCATCATTTGGGTTAGCCAAATTATCAGCACCACCGAAATCGTCATGATCCCAAGGATTGGTCGAACGACTGTTAAAGCGCATTGGCCACAATAGTACTTCGTCCACGTCTTCCATGCCATCAGCATCGTCGTCCTTATCAACATCGTCGCGTAAACCGTCATTATCATGGTCCCATGCAGCAATGAATGGATATGCTTCACCTAATTCAACTGCATTGGTAATTCCGTCAGCATCCCAATCATCATCTTCAGAGTCGGTGATTCCATCATTATCGTGATCCCAGGGTGATTGTTCCTCACCAGCAAAGCAACTCGCCATTGTCTCTTGGACTGAATCAAGAACTCCGTTATTATCATCATCGGGATCTTCGGCATCAGGAACTCCATCATTGTCATTATCGACATCGTAATATTTCGGCGCCATTAGTCCTTGACTCATTTCACCACGATCCCAAACTGGATTGTACCAACCGTCTTCATCGACATCTTGGTCATTGCCGTCATCATCATTATCAGCACAATTTGTACCATTGAAGAAGTTACCATTCGATTGCGTAGCATCGTTATCGAGGTCATCATCGGTATCGACTTCAAAGAAATCCCATATGCCATCGTTGTCATCATCGACATCATTCCAATCATAAATCGCATCATAATCATCATCGATATCTATCACATTTACACTCCCATCGCCATCAATGTCACCATCGACGTCGTTCTTATCCATGTCCGCGCCAACTTCGTCAGGGAAACTATTGGCATTAGCATCAATTGCCCAAGTCCAAATACCGCTCGCTAAACCAATCCAAGTAAGGAAGGCGTCACTATTATCGACTAATTCATTATACTCAATTGCCGATTCAGTAGAGCCACCAATTTGATAGTGATAGCAATTTGATGTGCAAGAAAGATTAGAGTCAGATGCATGGTTGAAAGCACCTTGATTCAAGTTTGCATCCGGCCGAGTAGAGTACGGTGAGCCGAATTGTGCACTAGCACCATTTAGAGGCATATGCCAAGCACTGGCCAAAGAATAGCCGCACATGAATCCAGCACCAATAGGCCCTGCAGTCCAACCACAAGGGGAGTTGTCAAAGGTGCCACCCATCTTGATATCATTGACATCGTAAACTCCATCGTTGCCCTCATCTTGGTCCCACCAATCGGGCATACCATCACCATCTTGATCGGTATCAAGGCCATTAGATAATGAATCTCCATCGGAATCAATATCCCAATCATTTCCGCCATTGTACGGTGACCAACGAGACAAGAAGTACCAATAAAATTCAGGCACGGTTCCACCAGTTGGAGGGTTTAGGCTGAAGTCATTACCGTTGTAATCTAACATAACATCAGCGAATGGGTTAACCAAGAAAATCATGTTCCAATGGTCGGTAGCGTTGGCGACATAATTGCCCCCTCCGCCGCCATCAGCACTGCCGTCAGTTAATCCACCATCGCCAATTGGATACCAAGGTGTGTAGTAGTTATCTGAAGTATCATAATCAATAATTCCGCAATTGCCATCATCAGGATCGTAAAGGTCGCTGATTCCATCGTTGTCATCATCCCAATCAATGTCATTCTCTAAACCATCACCATCGATATCGGAATCGACATTGTTTGGTCCATCATCACGGTATTTACTACCATTCATATTGTGTAAATCAGCATCGTTATCCAAGTCACAATCCCAATCAATGTCGAGAAAATCAATGATACCATCGCCATCGTCATCGATATCAATCCAATTGTGTATTCCATCACCATCCCAATCATTGAAACCAGCGGTTGATGCTCGCTCTGTCGTACAACGCGGGTCAGGGTTCGGTGGGTTGGGGTTTTGCATTGTTGGGCAGTTCCAGCCAACCATATCACTAGTCTTGGTTAGGGGGAAAGCATCTACGCTGTTATTGAGGTTATCATTGTCGATATCGTTAGGGAAATCGGAAGCGTTGAATTGGGTTTGGTCAGCATCATCCGGTGTGAGCGTTCCGCCAAGGTCAGGATCAAGCCAATCCCATTTACCGTTGTAATTACTGTCGAATGGTCGCCAACGGTCGTCATCTAAATCAAAATCATAATCCATTTCACAATCAATACCAGCTACGCCATCGGTATTGCCACCAGGAGTTGCATAGGGTGAAGTGTCAGCACTAGTATAATCATTCAGACCGTCGCTGTTAGTGTCAATATCCCAACATACATCACGGATTCCATCGTTGTCATCATCTGGATCAAACATGTCGAGAATGCCGTCATTATCGTCATCTGTATCAGAAGAATCGGGGAGGCCATCATCATCGTTATCGGGGTCGATAAAATTTGGAATACCATCACTGTCAAGGTCACCATCCCAAATATCGTTAAAACTCGCAGCACCAGGGTGTCGACTGGCTTCAAGTTCTACAAAATTTACTCCGGCAGAATAATCACGGTATTGAGCAAAAGTCCATTCTACTGCAACATTGTAAAGATTACCGCTTGAAGCCATTGAAGCGGAATTAGAACTGTCATAAGGATTAGCGTCGAGCCAATCTTTCATGCCGTCATTGTCATCATCATCATCAAAATAATCCTGCATGCCATCATTATCGCTATCACACTGCCAACGGAATTGATCGATGCGACCATCGTTATCATCGTCTTCATCATATCGTCCAGCACCCGATCCATCGATATCTTCATCGGGAACTCCATCGTTATCATGATCCCATGGATGTTGATCTGAGAGGTATCCGGGACCAACTGTAGTCATAGTCCATGGGTGGACTGTCGACTGGTTGACAAATCGATCAGTCGATACATTGTAAGGGTCGAGACCTAAACTAATGAGGTATTCAAAATCTATCGGGCCTTCAAGAATTCCATCGTTATCATCGTCGAAGTCATCGAGGTCAGACACCCCATCATTATCATGGTCGTAGGGGTCTGTTGACCAGCAACCATCGAAACGCTCCAACAAGTCATAAGCGCCATCATTATCGTCATCAAGGTCGGTCAAATCCGGGATACCGTCGTTATCGTGGTCGTCCGACATTGTTTCCTCAAGTAGGGCTCCTCGTGAGCCACCATAAAGGATAGAAAGCAAGTCTAAATCGTGGATTTTACCATTCATTACCCCGTAATCAGAATACTGGTTCTTGAGTAATATGTCGTGCATCTGTGTGCCATATTGTGCACCTCCCATATTTCCATTCCAATCACCTTGGCCACCTTGGTGGGTGCTTTGGGCACTGGAAAGAGCGACAGGAGTAACATCTACCTCAATCTGGTCGCCCGATGGGATTTGACCAACATCAAGGATTGAACTACTCATCATGCCGAGGCTCGAAAGCACGAACATCAGTACGATGAAGGCAGATGCTGAGGTCTTGCGGTTATTTTCTACTATGGTTTTTACTTGCTTTGTTGGTGTCATGGAATACCCCCGAAGTTTCACGACCTCATTCTCTTCATATATTAGCAGAAGGGGCTGAATAGGGCTTCGCGTATCACGTAGGCCTCGCGATATCATCACCATATTGGCACAATAATAGAGGTTTTTTATCAAGACCTTGATAATTCTGGTTTTGCCATTATGATTGCTTTAGCAATTAGTGTGATTCCGAGTATCATAATAATCATACTAGCCCACATTGGGAAAAGAAATACCATCGTTTTCGGCAAGAAGAATATCAAGGTCTCGCCGCGGGAATATTCGCCGCCCATTCCAGCTGTCAGCAAAATCAGTCCGGTGGCTACCATTCCAATTGAAGGGTGCAAGCGGCCTTCTTGTCGCCCCATTTTGATACGTTTCCACAATATACCAATAGACAAGCCGATGGCGGACATTGAAGCCAGCATTTTATTGGCTAATAATGGACTACTGACCTCGTCTCCTTGGACTGAATTCATTCCAGTAATTATTGCCAATGGCGTAAACAATAGTCCGCCAGCCAGCGCCCAGTGGGCAACTGAATCTTTGACCTCGGGACCTTTCTCAATGACCATTAAAAGAAAACAGAAGCCAGCGAGAGAAAACATTCCGATAGTTAACTCAGTAGTTATCACATGAAGGGTCGATGCAGAAATCATTGCTAGCCACCACCCTCATTTTTGTCGAGATATTCTTGTCCATAGTGGCGCCACTGTTCCATACTCCAGCCTACTGGAATCCCCTCAAGGGGAATTGCTGGCATCGGTGCTGGTGTAGGAATTAGTTGCGGTAGTGTGGCTGGGACTGGGAGGGCAGCCGGCATAGGCTCTGGCGCGAGGGCTGCTGGAGGTTGACCAGTAGCGAAATGGGTTGCTTCAACCAATGCAGTAGCGTCGACGGCGATCGGAATTTTCTCTATCTCGCTACTAGGACGTTGCAACATTACCAAGCCGGCTAATAACAACATCATTGCCAAACCTTGTAGGAATAATGTTGGTTCATCAACCTGCCATGCTGGCTCCTGTGAAATTAGTGCAAACCAAGGAGTGGTCTGACTTGGCCCTTCGCCATTTAGATGGGCTCGCCATTCGATCTTCCCCGCATTAACCGCTGCAGGTAGGGTGAATTTCCCTTCAGTCACATTGAGGATTTCTATGGCTCCGCCTTCAGTACGCCATTCAATTGAAAATGAGTCGACATCATCAGTAACCAATTCGATAGTGGTTTCTTCACCCAATGAACGAGTTGATGGGGGGGTGAAATCAGTAGATAAGCGCGGGAGATTTGCTGGTGGCTCGACTACCGCGAAAGAAATTGACGGTGAATTACCATGTGCGGGTTGTGATGTACCGCCATGATGGATGCTTGCTAGCAAATCGTAATTGCCTGCCACTGGTGCTCTAAGAGTCCAGGTGAAGGTAATATTTTCAGCCGAACGTGCGACCGATTTCTCGACGTAATTATTTGCTCCACCATTGGGGTCAGCAACAATTTGCTTTTGCAAAGTTGCTCGGGTTGGATAAAGTGCCAGTGCTAGCATCGAGAGAAAA
>CAZPME010000037.1:0-15635 GCA_964587885.1 uncultured Candidatus Poseidoniales archaeon | reverse complement strand
ATTTCACTTGGTGCCGGAGCACCTTCGGTGTATACGCCATCAAATTGGACGACAATCCAAGCCGACATAAAGACGTGCACTGCAACCAATGCGGTCAAGCCTAGTCTAAGCCATTGGCCGCTCTTGGTCGGTGGCGGCCGAAAGGAGACCATGTCTCCTACCGGTCGTCTATTTTGTTTCAAGCCTTCGCTATACTACGTCATTCAAGCCGCATGCGTCGTCTTGCAACTAAACCTGCAAGCAGGGTAATTGCGACCATGGTTATTGGAGAGATGAATGGCAAAAAGCCACCATCTTCGGCCAAATCCTCTGCGGTCTGAGTATCATCTGTAGATGCATTATCAATATTATCAGTAATATCGTCGATAACAGATGGGTCAACTCCTGCTTCTTCAAGAACTTCTTCTATCTCTCCCACATCGTGTTCGGTTACGTCGATGATTTCCTCTAGAGTGTCGTCATCCTCAGCATCAGTCATTGCATCAAGAGCTGCTTGACCGGTTAGGTATGTCACACTTATCGGTACTGGTGGTGAATCGGAGAATCCAGCGGTAGTCGGTCCGACCCAAGTGTGCCAATTCTCATCATTATCTTCGACATAAACGCCAAAACCAACAATAGTGGCATGGGAATCAGACCAGTAGAAGTGACCATCTCCATCCATATATGGGAACTCGCCCTCTTCGATATCGCTGAATTTTTCTTCAAGATTCTGGCCGAATGCTTCCATCACACTTTCAAGTCCTGAGTCAGCAAATGCCTCACCGATTTTCTCTAACTTTGCGCTTGGTCGAGGTTCATCTTCGACAAATTCACAACGATTCTCGGCATCTACCTCACCTCCAGATGAATCAAAGATTTTAACGTGCAAGCAGTAGTCTCCCTCTGCAGTTACGTCGATATCTTCCTCTAGAATCATTTGATATTCATCACCATCGACAGGAGTAGAATCACTCCACACTTGGCCGCCTGTTGAGTCTTTCAATGAGAGAGTTACGGTGTACCCATCCTTGTCGTGAGTATTATCAATTCGTGTGTGGTGTCCAAACGATAAGCCATCACTATCCCAAGTATCCATGTATGAAACTTGAATGCCGTATTTTCTACACGTATTTCCGGAGTCTAGAATTCCGACATCATCGCTTACTTCCCAACTCAAACATACGTTGCTATTGTGGGTGCCATTGTGGTGAATGGATTCATACAAGGTTGTGGAATAAAGTTTTTCGTCACACACGGAAGTATCTTCACAATATTCTGTCACAGAACTGGATAGCGGAGTACCACCTTCGTTGGTGAGGACCAATTCTAATTCGAGATAGTAATTCTCTACTCCTTCATCTTCGCCATCCGGGCAGTCATAGTATCCGTCATTAACATCTGAGATTGAAACACTTGAGCCATCGTCGCAGTAGAACGTGCCAGCCTCATCAGAATTATCGCCACAGTCATCATATCCATCGTTGACATAACTGAAGGGAATTGTTTTATAGTCATCCGCACACAAGAAATCATTACTTTTCTTTGCATTATAGACTTGAACATGACCGCTAACATCTCCTTCATATCCGCCTAGTTGCCCGTGTGCTATGACAATTCCTTCATCGGAATTATCGCCACAGTCATCATATCCATCGTTGACATCCCATTTAGAAATTTCATTCCCGTTATCACAGGTGAACATCTCTTCTTCATAATCGTCATCGGCATTGCTTCCTGCCATTTCCCATGGAAGTTCAAGTTCTTCATTTTCGATTGAGGTCTCAAACTTTTCACCAAGACCCTCAGCGGCTGACTTCAAAATCTTCTCCATCAAGAAGAACATCATCGGGTTTACTGGGCCACAATCATTACAACTGCGGACATTGGTTGTCTCTCCCGCATCGGTTTCAATAGCATATGAATCACCGAATCTAAGATTAAACCCGTCGTATTCAAGGTCATCGCTGTCGAGTTCAAAGGTACCAGAATCACTTATTGAATCGGAGATCTCCAAATCAAATTCGCCTGCATCCATTCCGAATTCTTCGGTAGGAATTCCATCGACATTTAAACTGTAATCAGCAGAAGATGCATAATTTCCATCCATTTCACCACAATCGGCTAGAACATCCGCGTACCCATCATCCCCTTCGACACCAAAGTTGCCGTCACGGCAACTGAAATCGACGTAGTTATTACTCGCTAGGGTTGGGTATAGTGCTGTGCCCTCTCCTAGACGCCACTCAAGGTGTGAGGAGTCGAGCGCGAAACCGACATCCGCGTCGGCTCCGAAATCAATGTCGAGTGTCTCTCCATCCCCTACTAACTCGACATCAATAGTCACATCAAGTCCGGCATCATAACTGAATGATAAGTCAAAGTCGGCGCCAATCAGGTTGTAATCTGTGTCAAAATATTCAACAAGGATGGCATCTGTGGTAATTGCACTTTCTGCATCTACACTCAACTGAACATCAAAACTTGTCTCGGTTCCACCAAATTTGGTTTCATCCCAATCGGTGAGTAAAGCCGTATCAATTAGAACCGCATGGCGAATCGTCAAGTCAGTGGTTCGCGACCATACATCGACGCTTACTCCATTAGAATTTTGGATACTATGCGAGGAGTGGTCTTCAACCGATGAGACGTACATGTTTGAGGAACCAGTAGTTACCTCAGCAATGACTAGGTTGAAACCGGCTTCTGTAGCCGAATCCATTACGTCTTTCAGCATGTCATTAATGTCAAGTCCAGTCAATCCTTCAAAATCGTTATCGAGGCTTTTCCAGTCATATTCAATGCCGTAGTAAACTGAATTATCCCCAGACCCGGTAGCCACCGAGTTGGCAGGAATAATTGCAGTAAATAGCAGGGCGGTCATCAGCAGGGTTGCAATTCGCGTTGGTCTTCGCATGGAGCGACGTTAGTAGGTTAACCTATAATGGTATGGCCGTAAAACCTTTCTTACACAATTCGAGGTGTAAAATACAACACCAATTATGATTTTTGCTCGGGAATATCACCATTCAGTGAATCCGGATTATCAGGAAGAGGGCCCCAAGGACTACGGGTTCGATGCAAGCCAATGCGCTTGAAATAGAGGAAACGGAGGTTTTTCCAACCATCACCCCAAGTGTGGATGACTGCTTCCCCGACTCTTTGACGATATGGGACGGCGATTTCGATAGCTTTTTTCTTTCCTAATACTTTACGTGCAAGGATTTTCATTTCTTGCGAAAGAGGCATCCCATCATTGGTTGGACGCATTTTTGGATTATCAAAAATTGATTTGTGGAATACCCACATTCCTGATTGACTATCTTTGACTCCATACCAAAATAACATCCGTGCATTGAATGATAGTACCCAATTACCAAAGCCATGCAAACCCGACATTGAGCCATCTTCGGC
Source organism: uncultured Candidatus Poseidoniales archaeon (assembly GCA_964587885.1). Lineage (GTDB taxonomy): Archaea > Thermoplasmatota > Poseidoniia > Poseidoniales > Poseidoniaceae > UBA60. The sequence continues at coordinate 12,242 of CAZPME010000037.1, read as the reverse complement.
TTTGGAAAGGCGGTCACAGGTGATGAAATCGAGTTTTTCGTCGAGAAGACGTTTGACGAGTCCAGGTACAGCCTCTGCCGGATATGTACAATCGGCATCCATGGTGACGATAATGTCGCCTTTGGCGACGACGAAGCCCGAACGATATGCTCTCCCATACCCCTTGCGCGGCTCAATGTGGACGCGTGCCCCTTTCTCAAGTGCGATTTCACGCGTTCTGTCGGTCGAATTTCCATCGACAATCATGATCTCTAATTCGTCGCACCAATCGCGTGGAATACTGTCTATGGTCAAGCCCACAGCCTCTTCTTCATTCCATGTTGGGAGAATTATTGTCACTGAAACTGGTAACTTCTCGGCCATGCTGAACGAATCGCCGACGAGCACCCCCTCTTTGAAACCTGTCGTTTGTAGTACGAAGATACGCATACGGTTGAAAGGTAATGAGTGCTGGCGACCTACGGTTAGCGTGCATATTGCGATGTTATCGGGCGAATATCCCCCGCGCTGGGGTGGAATGGGCTCAGTAGTCTATCATTTGTCTTCTCAACTTGCACAATCTGGCCATCGAGTGACTGTGATTACCCGAAAGCATGACGATGCGTCCAACGACCCTTCCTTGATTCCCTCAATTGAAGGAGTGAAGGTGCTGATGGTGCCGTGGATGCCATTACCAATGCAATTCACTCGCTCATATGGGAAAAAAGCGCTAAAGGCTCTTATATCCCTCAATCAATTTGACCCAGTCGATGTTGTTCATTTGCATTTGCCGATGATTTCACTTTCGACCAAGCAGGTTGAACGGATACAGCGCGAGGTGGCACCGGTTGTGTCTAGCCTTCATGGCTCTTGGTTGGGTGAGCGTGATGGTATGAAATTAGCCGCCAAGTATCGTGAATCAGCCACTTGGCGAAATCCTAACGACTTGGCGATTTTACTCAGCGGAAGGTGGTATGCTGGTTATGAAGGTCAAGCGGCGCGCGCTAGCGACCTTTGTGTTGCAAATTCACATGCTACCAAAGACGACTTCGTTTCAAGATACCGATTGCCGGAAGAGAAGTGTGCAGTCGTTCATTGGGGTGTCGACGTCAAAATGTTCCGCCCCCATAATCAAGACCATGAAGAGGAACACATTGCCCATCTTGCTTTGCGTGAAAAGTATGATTGCGTTGATGAAGCCTCAATGTCTGGCCATCCATCGATAGAGAAACCTCTCATATTGGCAGTCGGAAGACTGGTTGCCCGCAAAGGTTTCATGACTCTGTTGCGGGCAATGCCGGCGGTGTTGCAAGCGATACCACAAGCGAGATTGGTAATCGTTGGGCGCGGCCATATGAAGAAGAAATTACGCAAGGCCGCCAAGCGTCTCAAAATTGACCATGCAGTAAAGATACGTTCTGGAATGCCGTTTGAAGATTTAGCGCAATTATTCCGCACTGCCGATTTGGCCGCTTATCCGTCATATTACGAAGGCCAAGGGTTGATTCCACTTGAAGCGATGGCTAGTGGAACACCTGTGGTTACGGTTGACCATGGCCCTCTTCCGGAAATGGTCGATGAATCGGTAGGACGACTATACCAATTAGGTCAAGTTGACTCGCTTTCACAAGCGATAATCGCTGAACTACAGTCTGTCGAGGTGCTTTCGAACAAGGCTAAAGTCGGACGCGCCCGCGTCCTCGAATCATTTACCTTTGAACACAATGCTGAAGATTTTGCGGCGATTTTTCAGTCTGTAATCAAGAAATAACTGGTTGGAAAATAATTAGAGTCCCTACCGTGAATCTCAAGGGTGAGAATTGTCTCGAATGTTCATGGCGGATGTCCTCGAAGCTGATTTGGCCGAGGCTGTTGAGGCGGTCATGGTCGAAGACCCATCACAATTAGCCGCCGAGCGCCGCGATTTACTCGACTTCAACATGGCATTGGCTAGCATTGCGATTATCATAGCATTAGCCACCATATTGTCTGTAGTTCTTGACGGTGAGATAGCGGAGAACTTGACTGGAGACGAACCTGTAGGGGAATATACACCTATTTGGGAGAGATATTTGCAGGATTACACTACTAATGGAGACCATTCATACATCCTAGAGAACGGAACCTTGGCAGGTCCGAATGGAGAGAGTGTTTGGTCTGGAACTCATCACTTTGTTGAATTTGAATTGCCCATTGAAGAAGGTGGTGCGGCTCCAAATGGTAAGGTTAGCCTTGCAGTCTGGATCCCAGAAGTACCCAATGGAACAATGGTTCCAGTAATTGCTGAGTTTGGACCTTACTTCGATGAAGCATCTGTTGACACACCTGGAATCGAAGAGCCTGGGACATGGCTTGGAAAGATGATTATCGAGCAGATTTTACCCCATGGTTTTGCCTTCGCTCAAGTTTCAGTTATGGGTACTGGACGCTCAAATCACTGCATGGATTTAATGGGAAATGCTGAGCAACTTGGCGTGGATGCTGCAGTAACTTGGCTTGGTTCACAAGGATGGAGCAATGGTAAGGTTGGTATGATTGGTAAATCTTACGATGGTAGTACTCCTTGGCAGGCTGCAATGTTTGGCAATGAATATCTTGCTACAATCGTTCCTATTTCTGGCCTCATTGGAGTAATGGAATTGATGTGGAGAAATGGTAGCAATGAGGCACGGGCACCCATAATGCACAATGGAGTCTACGGCTCTTACGGTATTGATGGTGATTTGGAGGATAGCCAGAATATGTGCCCAGATTATCTTACAGGTCCTGCAACTGGTGGGGCGGCATGGGTATGGGGCGGTGAGGCTGCAGGTTCATATTGGTCAGAACGATACTTCCTTGACAGAGTTCTAGAGAATTACAATGGTAGCGTATACATAGTGCAAGGAATGCATGATTGGAATGTAGATCCTCATATGGCGGTGCCAACAATTAATCTCCTTTATGATCAAGGAATTGAAGCGAAGGGACTGTTCGGTCAATGGGATCACGATTACCCTGATAGACCCGAGATAATGTTTGACAGAAGTGGAGTAGGACGCGGCGGTGAGGCATATCCGGAGATGGTACGAATGGATTGGATGCAAGATTTGTTAGAGTGGTTCACCTACTATTTACACGATGAAGGACCGCAGCCCTGGCTTGGCGTAGAGATACAATCTAACCATGGTTCGTGGAGACTTGAGAATAGTTACCCAATGACTAACACCACGGAAATTGTATGGGAGTTGGGAAGTAGTGATTTGACTTCTGCCGGTGGCTCAAATACAATCCTACCAGATGCAAACTCCGGCCCAGTTTATGAGACTCCTCCGCTTGAAGAGAGTCTGTATTTTGGAGGCCTACCTCGTTTACATGTGAATGTAAATACAGCAACTGTAGGTGGACAAATTTATGCCCTTCTAGAAGATTGCAATGGCTCTTCATGCATCCACATCGGTCACGCTATCATGGATTTGCGATATCACGCCGGTGGAACTGAAGAACAGACATGGACACCTGTCTTTGAAGAAATTACTGCTCTAATGGAGTTTTTCCCTATGGATGTGGAGGTGCCTGCAGGACATACAATCAGACTGTCATTGGTCAGTACAGGAGAGGATTACCTCCCTTCCGCGGCATCGTCAGTAGTCACCGTCAGCAATGCAGGATCAACATTACAAATTGATACATTTGACCCCGAAACAAGGCAGTACTATCCTGTTCCAATATGCACACATGAGGTCTGTATTGCTAATTCGTAACAGTGAACAATGGACTATGCGATTGTTCATTTCCACTTGAAATTATAGTATCCCAACCATTCAAATGCTAAATCACCATGCCTACGGCATGGAGCGTAAGCCACGCCTACTTATTTTGTTGGCCGTAGCGCTACTCTTTTTCCCATTGTTACCTACAGTTGTAGCCGATGACGACCTTGCCAATTCAAGTCTAATGACCGATGGTAATTCGGTGACCGGCAATGTTGATTATGGAGGTGACGTTCGTGATTGGTGGAAGATATATGCCTTGACTGGTGATGTAGTTCAGGTATCGGTCTCGACCTCAATGAATAATCCCGCATGGTGGTGTCCAGGTGATGGCTATGAAGGGAAAGTCAAACTAACCGACCCACAAGGAAACTTGCTGGCCGGTGACACCACAATATCCGATGCTTCATCCTCGACGGTATTGTCTACGACGATGGCTAGCGCCGATTATGTTCATCTGCGAATCCAATCCGAAGATTCGTGGTGCAATGACGGCATAGACTACACTTTGACGCCAATCTTACTCAAAGATAATCGTGATACCGATGATGATGGCTTCACCGATACCGATGACGATTGCGATGATAATTCGGGCAATTCAACCAACGACCGCAATGGCTGTCTAGACAGTGACGGCGATGGATATTCAGATGCAGAGCCCGGATGGTCAGCTCACCCTCAAGGTCAAGCCGATGCCTTTCCCAATGAGCCGAGTCAGTGGCACGATACCGATGGCGATGGTTATGGTGACCAAATCTCTGGATTCGAGGGTGACCATTGTACCTATGACCGTGGTTTTTCCGACCAAGACCGCTTCGGCTGTTTTGACAGTGATACCGATGGCTGGTCCGACCCCGACCCCTTGGGCTTGAACGGGACCGCTCCTTGGCCGGCTCATCCACTCGGTTCAGCTGATGCTTTCTTACACGATGTAAGTCAATGGAATGACACTGATGGCGATGGTTATGGTGATAATTGGGCTGATGGTAATTGGAACGATTCTCGTGTCAATCAAAGTGAACCTCTTGGGCAATGGGTCGACAATTCTACTGAACCGGATGCATGTCCAACCGTTTTCGGACAATCGCAAAGTGACCGCTGGGGTTGTCCTGACGGAGATGGAGATAGTTGGTCTAATCCCGATGAGAATTGGTCGGTAAGTGATGGAGCCGATGCCTTTGCCGATAATCCATCTCAATGGTCCGACCGTGATAATGACGGTTGGGGTGATAATCAAACAGTTGGTGCAACTCAAGTCGATGACTTCCCTGACAATCCGACTCAATGGCTAGATAGCGATGGCGATGGTTATGGTGATAACCAGACAATGGGGGCTTGGCAAGTAGACAATTTCACTTTGGAAATTAGTCAATGGCAAGATGTCGACGGAGATGGTTATGGCGATAATATAAGTGGATTTGAGGGCGATGTCTGCCCCGATTCTTTGATTGAACACGTGGCGAATTCGCAAATTTCAATGTACGACCGATTCGGCTGTTATGATTCTGACAAAGATGGTTATTCCAACCCATCAAACCAATGGGTTGCTCACCCAGAAGGCTTCGCTGATGCCTTTCCCGATGAACCGAGCCAATGGCATGATTCTGATTCGGACAATTATGGTGATAATCTAGAATGGTTCAACGGAACAGGAATGGGGACTGCATACCGTGGTGATTCTTGTAAGGATACTGCAGGTACTTCCACCGATGATCGTTGGGGTTGCCTAGATTCGGATGGTGATGGCTGGTCAAATCCAACTTGGGATTGGTTAGCCAGCCCACAAGGACTTGCCGACGCATGGTCAGGTGATGAAACTCAATGGCACGACCGAGATGGCGATGGCTATGGTGACAATCCGATGGGAACGACCGCTGACGTCTGTCCTGATGATGCCGGTACTAGTTTGGGTAGCGAAGCGGGTGGAGACCGTTGGGGTTGTCATGACACCGATGGCGATGGCTGGTCTGACCTATCCGATGCTTTCCCACACGAGCCGACTCAATGGCGAGATTCTGATGGCGATGGTTGGGGTGATAACGAATTGGGCCATGAAGGAGATGCTTGTCCTACATTACGTGGTGACAGTTTACTCGATCGCTCAGGTTGCCGTGATAGTGATGCCGACGGCTGGTCTGATCCCAGCGAAGGTTGGGGTACTTTGGATGGCGCTGATGCTTTCCCCAATGATAGAATGCAATGGAAGGATAGTGATTATGATGGCTACGGTGACAATGCCATCGGCGCTAAGCGCGACGATTGCCCGAAAATCGCTGGCACCTCGACTATTGACCTTCAAGGATGTCCAGACAGTAACAAAGATGGCTACAGCGATTCATTTGGTGATTTTGAGGCTGCCTTGACTATAATGGGTAGTAATCCAACCGGCTCATGGTTATCATTTACCAGTGTTGGAGCGGCGATATTCTTGGCTTTGATTATCACGCGAGGTGGCGGTCTATTCATTCGCCGTGAGAAGATTGAGGACAAAGTCTTGGCCGAATTGATTGCCCCTGAGACAGAAGAAAAGGTCCCAGTAATCGACATGAATACCGGCCATGTCCAAGAATTATCGCCGCAAGTTGCAGAACATGCTGCGCACTATACAGGAATAGCTCAACTCGACCCAAGCAATCAATATTCTGCAGCAGCCACTGAATCGCCGTATGGAGGTGGTAATGATGTCTAAGAGATTGTTTCTTATCACCCTAGTTACGTTGCTCGTATTTGGTGCTGGAATACCGCATAGCGCCGGAGAGGAGAGCGGCGAAAACACCACTCTAGAGGATATTGGTCTGCGTTTGGTATCAATGCGTAATGACACTTCTCTCGACACCAATGATGATGGGCAAGCGGATTCTTTCCGTGTTGTTATCGTCCTCAATGCAACTTCTTCAATGGCAGATATCAACATGGTCTTGCGTGCCAGCACAGGACCACGGACGATTGTGCAATGGCTCAATACTTCAATTGAGGGCCAAGAGAATTTTACAATCGGTATTGATTCATGGGAAGTAGGACAGTATTCTATGACTCTTGAGATGTATGATCCGCAAACTCAAGCGCAAGTAGTCAATCTCGATTTAGGCTCATATTGGTTTGAACCTGCTTTGGCATTACCCAATTTGCAATTGAGTCTTTCTTCTCCAGCCTATTTGCAAACCGGTGATAGTTGTACTATCAGTCGAACTTTCACCGATGAAGTCGGTCAGCGTTATGGTATGATGGGCTCACGCACGTTTACCGGAGCGCCATTCCAAATTTACGATAGCGATGACATTCTAGATTGCAGTATTTGGCCTGCTGGCACATACTCTTTGAGTGAGAATTACCAAAACGGCCTTGGTCAAGTGAGTTTGGCTGAATTGACCTTTTCAATCAGTAACCGCCCCGCTCCTTCTTTCAATCTCAGTAGCACTGGAGGTGGTGGGGAAGTAGGAACAACTTGCACTGTTACGATTCAGCCTACAACCCCGAGTGAATCTATCACTGAATACCGTAAAGAGTGGGAAGTGATTCCCAATCAGGTCCTAGCCAATGTTTCAAGTATTGACTGTAGTGATTGGGCACCAGGTATTCACAAAGTAGTAGTCAAGGTGACTAATTCCGAAGGCTCATCCACCACCCGTGGAATCAATGTTGTGCGTCTACCACCATTGGTTGTTAGCGAAAACCAAAGCAAGGGCTCTGAGACCTGGCCATCGCGTTCATTAGGCTCAGAAGTCGAGCAAGAACAACAAGGATGGATGGTAATTGCCGGAGTTTCATTGGTGGCGTTTTTGCTTACCTTTGTAGTCATGCGCCGAAATGACAAGGACGTAGACATGTTCTTTGATGAAATTGGGGCTGTAAGTAGTGCCCAAGAAGAGTTGATACTCAGCGATGGTCTTTCCTATGTGCCGCCAACTATGGCGGCTCCCGATTCAGAAGGTCTACCAACCTATACTGATGAAGAGGGCATCACTTGGCGCCAGCATAGCGATGGGCAAGTTGATTGGTGGGATTATCAGAACTTGATTTGGATTCGTTTCGAGTAGGTGTTTACTGTGAGCATTTCGCAAATGATTTCAGATAATGAATTACTGGTTAAATTGCTTATAGCAGTAGCAATTTTCGCAATCATTCTCTACCTAATTTGGCGGCGCAATGTTGGTTGGAAAAAGGCTCGAATCGACCGACAATGGGTCGATGATTGCGCTGAATTACCGCGTTTTGAAATGGGTCAAGATGGGCGCAGTTTCACTATCCACAATTTACGTGATTTCACTTGGCGAACCACCAAGGACAAGGATATTCATTGGGAGACATTTTCAGCCAGCATCGACGAATTAGTCGATATTTGGTTCGTTCTCGACCATTTTCATAGTTTTCGAGGAATGGCTCATACCATGTTAACCTTTGAATTCACAGAAAATCGCTTCATTACCGCTTCATTTGAAGCACGACGTGAAGTAGGTGAACGCTATCATCCATGGACTGGAATGTGGCGTGAATTTGAATTGTATTTGGTTTGGGGAACCGAGCGCGATTTGGTTGGATTACGCACCAATGGCCGCGGCAATGATGTTTTCCTCTATCCTACAGTAGTAGAGCCACATAAGCGAGTAGGAATGCTAGAGAGGATGATACTGCGCACTAATCAGTTGGCTGAAAACCCCGAATTTTATAACACATTGACTAAGACTTGCACAACGGCCATTATCAAAGAAATCAACACAGTAACTCCTGGTCGAGTACCGCTGTCATGGCGTGCACTTCTTCCCGGCCATATTGATGTCTTGGCTCATCGTCGTGGGATGTTGGCTGATAAAGGTGGTTTTACTGCTACCAAGGACGCAGCTGCAATTACTGAAAAAGCGGTTGATGCTGGCTTGGGAAAAAGACAATCAAGCGAGTTTTCTCTAGCATTACGTCAATAGAAAATCATCGCCAATAATCGGCCAGTACTAGTTGGGGAATATTCAACCCTCGGATGGTCATTTATTGCAGTATTACTGATGGCTCGGCTTGAGAAATTCAGCCTTTCGTCATGTAATTCGTATTCAAATCCGCTTAATGTGAGGTTTTCAACGTTCCCGCCGATGGCAAAAAATGCCACTTTCTGACCCTTCATTACGGGAAGTTCTCTCATTGAGGGGGCGATAAATGCAATGCAATCGCTCAAGTGCAATTCGACTGAGAGTTCTTCTGGTGCTTCAAACAAACTGGCGAATGCTGCTAATTTATGGTCAGTCCGGCCCCCTTCTATACCGACAACATCGACATGATTGCAGTTATTTTCTGCGCACCAATTTAGTGCCTTTACGAGATCGGATTCTGATTGACTAGATAGTTCGTGTATTTTTCCATCATCAAAGTTGGAAATCAAAGATTGGTCGAGCGAATCAAGGTCACCGATTATCAGGTCAAAATCTATGTTGTTGACAGAACAAATATTGGCCCCGCCATCTACTGCGATTATCTTATCTGCTGAGGTAACAAGAGGTTGCCAAATCTCGCGATTCGGCAATTTTCCGGCGGCAATGATTAGCCATCGATTATCTCCCATGCTCGGTGCTTATCTAGCCAGATTATGTGGTCATCGCTAAACCCTTCTCCAATAATATCCCTTTTCTTTACGTCGGCCGCCTACGGCGTCCGACGGGCGCGAAGCGTTTTGAAGGGGCGGCGATGTGAGTGGTACATGTCGGGCTTGTCCATGGGTGTGAAGAAATTTCATTCCTATGCTTTGGTGCTGTTGATATTGTTTTCAATAGCCGCCCCATTGTCTGATGTAATCCGGCTTCAATCGCTATCTCTAGAGTTCGAAGATAATTCTCAAAAACAGGGTACTGTGGGCTTTAGTAATGGAACAGGTAGTCAATATTTAACCGGCACTCAAACGATAAATGGTATTGAGTGGGAAGTGCAGCCACAAACCACACTTGAGCGCCATGCTTGGCTGCAATTACACAACAGTACTGCTGATGACCTTGCGGTGAAGGAAGGTCTCTCAGTAACACTCGATGATTTCGGACAGGTGCATGCATGCTGGCGTCAGCACGATTCTACCAACTCGACCAATTATTCGCTCTGGTCGGCAACTCTCAACGATTCCGGATTGGTCGAAAGTACCCGTGTTTCCGATTCTGGTAACCCCGGAATCTCTTGCGATATGGCTATCGATTTACGTGGTAATGAACGGATGGCTTGGATTAACGCTGATGACAATTCAGTATCGATAGGTCGACAAGTATCACCGTCACAACTCGATAGTCACCGCACCTTCCACAATCGTACAGTCATGAACAACCAGCCCGCCGATTCATTACAAATCGTGATTGATGAGGGGGCCAAAGAGACGATTATTTGGCGTCATGCTAATTCTCACAAGTTGTGGGTTACCGGTTTCACCGGTTCTTTTTGGACGACTTGGAAGTTACTTGATAGTGCGGTTGGGCAGGAATTTACTGCCACAGTTGATGACTCGGGAACAATCGGAGTGGTCTATTTGAATATCGCAAGTGATGAGATTCGTTTGCTTGAATTTTCTGATTCAACCGACATCACCGTCAAGGTCTTGGAACAGGGTGAATCAGCCGGTTCGGCAATCGATGTTGACCAAGACCAACTAGGTAATGAGCAAGTTCTCTATACTCTGAAAGATAATGGGGGAACCGCTAGATTACTTAGAAACCTAGCCGGTAAAGATACTGGAAGAATTGATACAACAGCACTCTGGACAGTACCAACCATCTCTCAAGGAGACCAAGGCCTGCAGGTCATTTCTGACTCCGATCTCAATGGTGATGGTTATAGTGATTTGATTTGGTCAGAGCCATTATCAGAAAGTGGTGGTAATGTAACTGGAATGGTAGCGATTCACTATGGTTCATCCGCGGGATTAAACTCTACACCGGATACAATATTGAATGGTACATTTGCTAATGAGAGATTTGGTTTTGGCCTTGCTGCATGTGATATTGACGGAGATGGCTTCGATGAATTGGCGATTGGCCGACCCGGGGCTGGGAGCACAAATACCGGTGCAGTTGTGATCTATTCAGGTGGTCTAAATGGAATAAGTGTCAATCCGGTGTGGAATTATTATGGGCGAGGTCACGATAATGAAACAGGTTGGGGATTGGAATGTGCTGGAGACCTCAACGCAGACAACTATCAAGATTTGTTGATTTCATCGCGCGGAGCAAATACAACTGCAGATGGTTCTGGCTCGGTTACTGCAGAACACTTTGGTATTGTCGATTTGTTTTACGGTTCAGCCGCAGGTCTTGCCTCAACGCCTGATTGGACGGTAAACGGCACCACTATTGATTCGTATCTTGGCACTGAAATGGTCGGCGGTGGAGACTTCAACGGTGACGGATATGACGATATTGCAATTTCTGCAACTGGGACATTGGCGGCCTATATGGGATATTCAGAAGTAATACTTTGGGCTGGCGGCGAATTTGGCCTCAATTCCGAGCCTAATCGTCGATTGATTTCCAATGTTCAAGGTTGTCTATTTGGTTATAGTATGGCTTGGAGCGATGTTAATGGCGATGGCCTAGATGATTTGGCGATAGGCGAGCCGTTCAACTCTAGTATCAATTACCTATCCGGCAAAGTTTGGTTGTATCATGGTGCCGTAGATGCCAACTTGACTACTCTTCCTGCTTGGACCTACGCTCCTTCTACGAATGGGGTTTTAGCCGGAATTGAGATTACTGCGGCTGATGATGTAAACGAGGATGGATATGAAGACCTAATCATTACCATGGGTGGAACTACCAGTAATGGCGGAGCAGTCGAATTGTGGTTGGGTTCAGCCTTAGGGTTAGGTACAGCTGGGCAACTTATTGCTAGTGGAAATCAAGGAGAACACAGTGGCTGGTTGGTCTCTAGCGGTGGCGATGCTAATGGCGATGGGATGTCAGAAATTGCTTTCAGTCATCGTCAGGTTGAGAATGTCAGCACTTGGGATGCCAGTATCTCCCTACTAACCGAGCAAGATTGGGAATCACTTGATTTCCAAATTGGTGGCAATATTATCGACACAGATCTTGGAGTTGGACCTGAAGGAGAATCAATAATTCTAATCACCAATCAAACCGATGGAATTACCTATTCAACAATGATGCGTCAAGATCGCGATGGCAGTGCAGTACCAATCTGGGTTAGTACCGAATTAATCGCAACTCCGAATTCGCTTGAAACCGAATTAATCGTTGATGAAGGCGGCCGAGCTTGGGTGATGATGCTAAGTGAGGTACCACAAGGTGGGCATATTCTCGAGGTGTACAGGCCAGAACTTTCGTGGGTTTCCATGACCAATATTCTCGCTCAAACGGGAGATATCGGGTTTTATCCTGCTTTAGCAGTTGATTCTCAAGACCTCATGCATATTGCCTTCTACGATAATTCTTCATCAAGGCTTTGGTATTCAGTCGAAAGTAGTAGTGGTTGGACTACTGAAAGCGTACGTAGTCAATTTGAGATATCGTCGGCAATGACAATTGCGGTTGGTCT
>CAZPME010000036.1:0-16107 GCA_964587885.1 uncultured Candidatus Poseidoniales archaeon | reverse complement strand
CTCGCGGGAATACTTCATCGTAAGCCACGGGGAGAGGTCTTCGCTAAACGCCATAATAGGCGCAATGGGTTCATCCAAATGAGTTCATCGCTCAAGTTCATATGGGGGTGGAGTCTACTATGTGGTGTGTCTCAAGCATTAGCATGGCCGACAATTCCTCCAACAAATGTGTGGGAAGTATATGTTGGATTTGTTATTTGGGTTCCATTTATTCTGCGTCTATTATTTCTATCAAGGCCTTTTTGGCGTACGCTTTCCAAATTAGTTCCGCATGGGGGATGGGTTCTCAAGCGTATTAAGGAAGTGCCGATCAAGGGCTATGGACTTCTCTTATTCAATGAGATTCTTGGGTTTACTCTTCCTCCATTATTGGTCCTAATGTTCCGATTGATGTCTGACCCATTGGGTTGGCCATCTTGGCAAGAAACTCCATTGATGGCGATAATATTGTTATTTGGATTACTCGGATTATGGATTTTCTTTGATTTTTTGCGAATTATTAGAATCCGTAGAATGTTGCGGGCAATCGAAAAGCAAAATGTTGCAAGGCTGCGAAAAATCGCCGATGCAGGATTCGGCCTGCGTGGCTGGTTGCGTCGCATCGGCGGACGTGATAAGAGCGAAGAAGAGGAGGCTGAAGAAGGATCACCGACAACCCGAATCGCCAAGAGTGCTTTGGCGACATGGGGCGTTCGAGTATTGAAAGCACGAAAATTTACACCTGCAGGTTTGGTATCATCGGTAGCGATGGGGGCAGCAGTCGAAGGTGTGCGCTATGGTGCTGGTAAGGTATCTGATCAGATTGACAAGAAGTTGCAAGAGGAATTCGATAAAGTAACCCAAGCCAGTTCTGGAACCTTGTTGATGATTTTCTTACGCGACACGGCGATGGGTTTGTATCCGTTATTTGCAATCATGTTAGTCTCTTGGATATTGTAGGATTAACAGGGACACATTGATGAAATGGCGGCCCAGCCGTCATCTCAAGGGTAATCATGACTCATTTGATACTGATGCGCCATGGGCAATCAATTTGGAACGCTCAAAATCGATTTACGGGTTGGGCGGACGTCGAACTTTCTGAATTGGGAGTCAAAGAGGCGATTGCCGCAGGCGACGAGATTGCAGATCTACCAATAGATGAAATCCACACATCAGCTCTGATTCGGGCACAGATGACTGCACTTCTTTCTCTTTCAAGGCACAATTCAAATCGTTCGCCTGAATTCAATTTCGCAGAAGATTCAGGGGACGATGAAAGGCTAGAAAACCTACACAAAGAATGGGAGAAAATAAGCGAGGGAAAAACAACTGATGAAGCATTACCAGTTCATGTTTCTTGGCAACTCAATGAAAGAATGTATGGTGATTTACAGGGTCTCGAACACCAGGCAACGCGTGATAAGTTTGGCGATGAGCAAGTGCACATTTGGCGTCGTTCATATGATATTCCACCTCCTAATGGCGAGAGCCTTGAGATGACTGCGGCGCGCACTATTCCCTACCTTTCTGATGTAATAATACCTGCTTTGTCGGCGGGCAAAAATATTTTTGTTGCCGCTCATGGCAATAGTTTGCGCAGTATTATCATGCATCTTGATGGCATGAGTCGAGAACAAGTTCTCTCGCTTGAGGTTCCAACCGGAAAACCCATTGTCTACAGCATGGAGAATGGTATTATCTCACGTGCTTAGGTGCTTTTTGTGGCTGAGGACATAACTCCTGAACCAGATGCAGATTCATTTTCAGAATCAGCAATCGCCTCACTGAGGCGAAGGTGGGGTGGCCAGCCGAAAATCGTTCGTTGGCCAGTATACACATTTGCAATTTGGGTAGTTCTAGTCGTGTTGATTCAGATATCAGCGCCAGCCCCGAATGTCGAAAATATGCCGACATCATGTCCGGAGGGAAGTGAAAATTGTGTTCGTGTTGCGGCAGATGGCACTTCATATCGCGCTGATGGTTTGGAACCACCATTGGTCGAAGGCACTATCGATGAGGCACGGCGTGTAGTATGGACGTGGCTTGAGGATGAAAAAGGAGGTAAGCATCTAAGCAGCAATTCTGAACAAATGGGTGAGGTGCTTTTCTTTCACGGTCAAGATAATACCGAATTCTGGTTTTTCCCCGACGATATTTTTGCTCATACCGAGTGTGAAAGTGATGGTAATCGAACCTTAGTAACCCTGCAGAGCCAAAGCCGGCTCGGAGTGGGGGATTTGGGTGAGAATCATGCTCGCCTATCAAGTCTCATCGCATTCTTGAACGGTTATGATTGGTCGGGCAAAAATTGCGATTACCTAGATCCCGAAAACTAAGTTTTGGAATAGTCGAGTTACCGAAAGCATTTGTCTAATCTATTGCATCGGTATTGAATGGCCAACCGTATGGAAGTCCTTCGTCATCGACGAGTATTACGTTGATACCTATTCCAGTGCGGTGGAATGCAATCAATTCCAATCCGTGAATGCTGTGACCGGTCGGTGCCTTACCGATGACCGGCCGGTTATTCCTGCGTCCGAACATCTTGCTCCTCCAGCGAGGAACAGGCTGGTCTGGCAGACTAGTTACATCTTGAGTGCTATCGGTTTTGGCTAGTGGTCTGCGAACCCCTTCAACATCATCGAACCAAGGTAGAGGCCCTTCGGGAGAGAACTCAACTCCCAATATCATGTCAACCCCTTCGGTCGCTTGGGCGGCATCAGCATCGGCACCACTAGGAATGGCTGCAGCATTTGGATGGGTGTGTAACCAGTGGGTGAATCTTCCCCCACGCGCGCCACGTGATTCTTGAAATAATCCGTCAGTCCATTCTTCTGGCAGATGATGTACCGAATAAGAATCTCCGCGATTGACGATATGCGCCTCTCCAATCACATAGCCTTGGCCAGCGAATAAGTCCCATCGGTGGTCATCTCCTCTGAATAATTCATCTACCTCTTGACGATGTTTGATTGAATTATCGACTTCAATTCCGACTAATATTTCATCGGGTAATGATTGGAAGCACCAATCAATCAAGTCGGTAAGTACTCGTCCAGGCATCTGCACCATGGCCATATAGGATTGCTTTTTTTCCAATGATGCTCGATTATAATCAGCCATTGCCGTTACTAACCATTCAGCAACCATAGGCTTCCCTTGTGGTGACGATGCGAGGGTCATGCTGATAAGAGGTCGCGACTAAGCAGAGGGTGAGGGGATTGATGTGGCTAAGAAAAAGCGTGGGTTTGGAAAATTCCTTGGTGCGCTTACCGGTAGCCCATATGAGCGCCTTCTCAAGCAAATTGAGAAGACGGTCAAGGAAAATGGAGATAGTGACCGCGAGTTAGCTCGGGCCTTGAAGAAGTTTAGCCGAATTGTCCAGAGACAGTATGAAGAGGGCAATATCGATGATGAAGAGCATGATTTGTTGATGGAGGAGATTGAGGAAGTTGACCCCGAAGGTCGTTCTTTCCCCAAAATTGATGATGATGGCGATGAGTTCTATGATGGTGATATCCCTGATGCTCCAGCCCTTAAGGGAAGTAAAAAAGTCAATCTCGATGAATTGATGCGTCCTAAAGAGGACGCATTTACTGGCTCGTTTGGGCGAGAAGAATTTGATGAATTCCGTTCAAGAATGGCCGATGATTTTTACGCTGATTCTGAAGAGGCGATTCAATCTGGCGACCATCAAGCCGACATTCGTACACAGCATCGGGTATTCGCTGATGATGAAGAAGATGCAGAGCGTTTGAAGCGCGAAATTGTCGCCGAAGGTGATTTAGTCGACCCTAATGCCCAAGCGGAACAAGAAGACGACGATGAGAATTATCGTGTCGATGAAGATGGTACTGAATGGTGGAAGGATGATGACGGTTACTGGTGGTATCGTGATCAAGGCGAGGACGATTGGCAGCCCTTTGAAGAGTAATCACGTTTTCCAAAATGGTAGTTTGGACAAGTCGAATTTGATTACTCCGTAGTCGGCCCCAAATTGTAACATCCTTTCATTAGCCATGCTTGCGCTACTCATTCCGACAATGATTTCGGGACGCTCGAGATCACCATCAGCGACCGCACGGTTGAGATGTTGTAAGACCTCTAGGCCCTTGGTTGGGGGGATGAAATGATCAAGTAAAAGAATATCAGGAGAGTTAGATTTTATTTGATTGAGGTAGTCATCAGTAGTCCACAATTGTTGTAATTCGACATTAGACAAATCTATACCTGCGGAAATCAGCATAGCTGCGATATCGAAACTGTCCTCAAATGCGAGGACTTTCATTCTATTCACCTGTACTTGCATTGTAAGCTGCTACTTCAAACCAATTTTCATGAACTACTGGTCGTTCAATCAATGGCATTCCAAAAGTACCACCTATAACCCCAAGTCCTGTAGCAGCACAAATACTAGGCAGATAATCTTCTCCAGCATCAGTTAATTCTATTGACAAACTATGTCCTGCAGGAAGAACGACATCTAGAGGATTAAATTCCATCAACATAGTGTATGATCCGATTGGTGAGGTTGGCTTGGCATCATAACCGCCATCACGATACCGAAGGTCCATGACCGCGTGACCAAGTCTCAAACCGATTGTTTCATCCCATAAAGTTGCAAAAATTTGCCCTCCATTACATCCAAGAGTTTGAACTTCAAGGTGTAAAGTCGGCAATCCTGACAGATGTATTTCGTCCTCAAATGGGGGACTTACAAATGATAATGCTCCATTAGCATTCACAGTTCCTTGTTGTCCTGACCAATCATTAAGGTTATCAAGTTCCCAAGTCATATCTTCTGGTGGCCAAGTTTCTTCAAGATGCCAGCGTCCATCGTGAGTTTGCATTTGCACATAAGATTCGGTCTCATCACCTACGCCTTTGAGCCAATATTCAAACCAGTTAAACAACTCAATCGCCCAGTCCATACGCGACATATTGGCATAGGCTTCCTTACCTTTCCCGCTGCCCAAGCCAGCGTGAACCTCGCCTTGATCGGGGTAATTGTGGCCCCATTGACCCATAATTCCTCTAACGGTCAAGCCCTTGTCGCGTAGCATTTGATAGGCGGGGAAAGCGTGGTAGGGGTCGACATTCCAATCTTGCATTCCCCAAACGATGTAGACACTTCCGTTGTAATTGTCGAGAACATCGCCAAGGTGGTAGCGCTCTTCCCAGTAATCCGACCAATCAGCACCACCGAATTCGGCTGCAAGTGAAGTGGTTATTGGCATTGCCGGACCGATTATATCATCACTACAAATTCGCATATCGTCGGTCGTCAAATCCGAGGTTGCGCCTTGGTAGGCAAGGTCGTAACCAACCGCTCGAGCCTCGCTCGAGCCGTTGCGATAGAACATTTGTTGGACGCCAATACTGCCCGAAATTGGCACGATGGTTTTGAGATGTTCACTTGGATTTTGTGCCGCCTCCCAATTGGTAGTTCCAGCGTATGACTTGCCCATCAGTCCAACATTACCGTTCGACCAATTTTGGGTGCCGAGCCATTCGACCGCGGCTTGGATACCGACTTGTTCGCCGAGTCCTTTGACATCTTGACAATGGGTGGACTTGCCTGAACCGAAAGTTGAGACTTGAGCGAGGGCATAACCATGTGCGATAAACTCCTCAAAAATCCATTGTCCTACACCAAGATCTGGCACAGTATTGGGGTTTGAGTCATCTATTTCGGTGCCGAAATCATAGTATGGATGGACGGTAGCAATAACCGGCACTTTCACCCCTTCTTCAACATCTGGAAGCCATAGTGCTAGGTGCATTACCGGTGGTTCAGGATAGCCGGCATCTTGCTCGCTGACAGGAAGAGAGACTGGTACGTAGTGCTCACTCATCGGTAAAATCTCATACGGTCCAGCCTCGGGTAATTTACTGCGCCATGTATCGAGACTGAGGTTTAGTAAATGGCGGTCTTGAAGAGGTACATTGCGCCAGTCATCTAGGTCGAGTTCAGCGGAAAATTGTTCGGTCGCACTAGGTGCTAAATTGACAAGTGCCAATATAGAGAACACGATAATGACGCCGACGATTCCTCCGACTGCTAAATTAAGGTCACGGCGCTCACTGGCAGCGATTTCATCGCTACTCTTCGCCAATTCAGCCACCAATACTTCTTCCATTCGCGTCACCCCAAGGGTGCGTGCCTCATCAAGGAAACGTTGTAATAGCCCGCTAGACTTTGTAGTGGTGTTTTGAATACGAATCTATATTCTCAGTCTGAGAGTTGATTGAATTTTTGCCCCATCATTGCTCCATGAGCCAACATCATCATTGCTAATGGAGCGTGAACCATGCCTAACCATTGCATGCTACCCAGCATTTCTCCAATACCAAATTGGACAAACCACATCATAAACATTCCAATCGCCATTCCTTTGAGTTTTCCTTCATGTTTGGACATGATGACCAAGACCAGCATGCCGATAGTAATCAACAATCCCAAGTGGGCGGTGTATTTGTGAGATGAATCTAAATTCATGCCATCAAAAGTATAACCGAGCCGACCCAAACCAGTGATTCCTTGACTGATTATCAAGAGCATTATTGCAATATTGCAATACATTGCGTATTTGAGAAAATTATGGTTGACTTCTACGTTTGCTTCTTCGCTCATGGTGATGCCTGCTCGACCATGTCTTTGAATCATGAGGTCAATTTTTGTCGGCGAACGCTTATTCAAACCCCGCTGGTAGGCCTCGTCATGCGCAGGATGGCTAAGGTTGTGGCAGTGGTCGCCCTCATGCTGTGTATGACCCTTACCGGTTCATTAGCGGTAATCCTAGATTCAGATTCAGCGTTTGCTAGTGCTGATGATGGAGATTGGCGTAACCGTGAGGTCGACCCTGCTCTGTGGGAAGATGGGCCAGAACTTGAGGGCAGTCCGATGGATACGCCACGGCTTGGAGACCCTTTGATTATCATCAATGTGAGTTATATTCCTGGTCATTTGCAAAGTAGGCAAGAAGGAGAAATAGTCATTGAGTTATTCGAAGAATGGGCGCCGATAACCGTTGCCAACATGATAAAACACGTTGAAAATGACTTATATGACGGCATTTTTTTCCACCGAGTAATAGATGATTTTGTCACCCAAGCTGGCGATCCAGAATGTACCACTTTGGGCATTTATCCAGCAACCAATCTCGCCTGTGGGAGTGGGGGGACTGGCGAGACGATTCCGATTGAATTCAATGAAAATCTATCACATGTTGATGGCGCGATTGGTATGGCTCGTGATACCGACCCCGATTCAGCTGACTCACAGTGGTATATTGCGGAGACTGAAGCCCATAGCCTCGACAAGGAAAATTCCTCTAGTGGTGGCTATGCTACTTTTGGGGTAGTACGTGATGGCATGAGTCATGTGCGCGCCATCGCCTTAACTCCTACCAGCGATGACCCTACCGGTTTGCCCTTTCTCCAGAATCCTCTTTCATCAGCAGGTAGGCCATTCTACGAAGTCCACATCGCTTCAATCAGTATGCTCGGAGTTGTTGGTGAGGATTCTACTCCCGAACCCAATGACATGAATTCCTCAATGGAGCCGATGTCGGAGGCTGAAGGATTTTTCTTAGTCATGGTTGCGGTATTGGGTTTGGTAGGAACATTCCTAGTCTTGGCGATGGTTTCTACCGCAATTGTGCGCTCCAATCGCGGCGAAGAGGTTTTTCAATTTACCATTGAAAATACCTTCAAGTCATTTTTCCGTTATGGTTTGTTTTGGCCACTCTTGGTCGTAGTCTGTGTGTACCAAATCATCAATTTGATCAACCAGCCGTCATCAGGAGGTCTGGGTGACTTTGGTGCGCTAATCATTTGTGGACTTTGGTTAATCGGCATTCTCGTCTGCATTATAAGTTGGATTGTACAATTATCGACCACTGCTGCGGTTCAATTTTCATATGCATCATCTTTTGCCGAGTATGAAGCCGCTCAAAAACCACAGTAACATCATAGAGGAACGGTTAGGTATTATTTGGTTCTGCACGCAAGATGAGAACACAATGGCGAACATGCGGAGAATACCACTTGACTCGACGAATATCGTCGATTCCAAATGTCATATTATTTCCTTGCAGAGCGGCCAATTCTGAGAATTTCATACTGGTTTTTTCGGCCCACCTTTGGATATCTCCATCGTCCTTTTCGACGACATTCATGTGAACATGTAGAATCCCACCTTCCTCTTTGAGGCAGGATAGTGCAAGAGGCCAAGCATATTCGGATGAAGGTAGCAAGCCGAGTAATACTCGATCAGCAACCCGCCCAATAAGTGGGGCAGTTTCACGGTTATCGCCGACATGAATATTGCAGCGCTCAGCAACACCATTTTTCTTCAAACCAGCTCTCAATGCATCGATACTATCGGGATTAATTTCACATGCGTGCACTTTTTCTACCCCTGCATTGACCAATAGTGGTAGTGAATAATATCCAATGCCGCAAAAGAGGTCGACTATGGTTTCACCTTGGGCTGAGATTGTTCCCATCCAGCCTCGCTCAGTGATATTACCAGCCGAAAACATCACTTTGGTCGCATCAAAACAATAGGTCACGCCATGTTCTCTATGTTCAACCCAACCATCCTCTCCGAGCAATAACTCAGCATGACTTTGGCGCATCTGGCCTGCATCTACTTCGGCTTGTCGACCGATTCTTTGGCATTTCAATGCGTTTGCGACAAGGTGCCAAAAGTCAGGTGCAGAACTGGCACTACCCCATTCCTCGCTGAGAAAAGCATCCTTGTTGAATAACACCAAATCTTGTAGACGTAGCCATTTGCGTGGTAATTCGGTTGGTGTCTTAATCTTGGTTGTTTGAAAAAAAGCCTCTACCGCTTGAGCCAGTCGCTGGTGAGGGTCATTGGAGGTAAAAACAAGAGAGTTTCCGCCTTCCATCACCTTGCCTCCGGTCTCTGTGAGCAGGTTTTGCCGTAAAGTCTGTTATATGCGTGCACAGCCTCATGGGTTACGAGGGAATCACATGCGCACCGGTAAAAAAATGTTCACATCCGCCTTTACGTTGGTATTATTGATGATTCTGCAAACAATGCTGGTCTTTGCACCGACGGTAAGTGCTACTAATCCTCTAATATGTGGAATCATTGACTTTGATGGCACCCCTGGAGAGTGTGATGATTGGCGACGAGGTGCTGACTTGACGCCAAATTCTCAAACATGGGTAAAATCGCAGTACGATTTCAAGATGGTCGATACTTCGCAAGTTCAGTTGGAAATGGTTTGGGCGATTCATGAATTTGAGCGCTCTTCGCTGGGCTCTACTCTTAATGGGCTTGACCTTGGAACAGATATAGATGGGCAATCACCTAATTCAGCACGAGATGGGATTCCGGCAGATTTTATCCGCAATTATATCGGTGAAAGACCTGAAGGAGGGGCAACTCCTACTGTAGGTGATATGCTTCTCAGCCAAGCAGAGTCAGTAATAACCGATATGCTGAATTCTGGTTTTGGTGCTGAAACTCAAGCCAATGCCGAGTTCACAACTGACGCGACAGTAGGCGGCTCCCCAATTGCATGTGAAAATGATCCGACCAAAGATGCAAGTGGCACCGAAGGTGCAACTCAGGCTAATTCATACTATCCTGCATTATGTCTTAAGGTAGAAGCAACGGTAAATCTAGATTCCTCTGCAGTTGCAATTAATTCGACCGCTGATATTGAGCGTACCTATCGTGGTTTGATGATAATGGGAGCAGAAATCTCCACTCCTTTTACTTTACAATCTCCTGCTGGTCATGAATCAAATTACAAGATAATGCCACCCGATTATGCTCAAATTGTTGAGGTAGAGCCTGCTGCCGCAGTTATTGATGCCGGCTCTGCTTCATGGGCAATCAATAGTCGTTCTTTGGTTGAAGGTGCACCCGACCAAAGCCTAGATGTGTCCATAAAAATGAAACATAAGAGTAACGCCTCGACCGAAAGTGTCGACATAGACACCTCTTCCGACAAGGGAGTAGATATCCAAATCACCTTAGATATGCGCGACGAATCCGCAGCTAAATTGGAAGTTGAAGTCGGAATCTACTACATTGATGCGGCCACAATGTCTTCATGGGGAATTAATCTTGTCGATATTTCAAACGATGCGACGATGCCATGGGTTACTGCTGATGGAATTAGATTAGCCAAACACAATGGCTTAATCGACGACAATTTGTTGAAGAATAGTTTCCCGACAAATGCATTAGCCTCGGGAGTCAATGCCATGTTAGAAGGAGACCCCGTAACGATGAAAGAAATTTCAATCGAGGGTGTTTACAAAGATGGTGGAATGAATTTCGTCCATAATGTGGATTCTGCCGGCTCTTGCGATGATGTCTCGACGGTTGCTGAGCCCAAATATTACTGCATTGAAGGCGCTGGTGCGATGGGAGTGGGGCATCCAATTTACTTGACTACCGAAAGCGATGGTACCTTCCAATTTTCTTTGCTAGATATGATAAAAGATATGATTGGAAACATGAGTGATGATATTACCGAATCAAATTTGGATATTATTTCAACAAAAGATTTTCAAGCGATTTTCAATGCTGGTTTAACCGCTGAACTCGACCTCGGCGAGAGTTTCTTATCCGGATTTATGCCCGAAGGAATCCCTCCTACCGATATGTCATTGACGATTCTATTACCACAACAACCAGCATGGGTGGCTGGCGATAATGGTAGTGATACCATCGTCTTGACCGATCGGTTCTCTGGCAACGATTCTACTCGAATTAAGTTGCAAGGTAGTAATCTATGGAACTGGAGTCACCCGATAACCGAAGGGGGCAAAGAATTATGCACAATGTATCAAAAGACCTGTACATCACTTGTAATTGACTTTAATATGGAAGATTTCTCAATCAATGAGTGGTCACAAACCGTGACTCTAACTGTTGCTGCTTCGCTCGATTTCAAATTTTACCGAGTTGAAGTTCCGCCGATTATTTCAGATGCCTTGACCAGTGATGTAGCATCAATTTCCTTTGATGTAATTCCCGCCGATATGATTCACTTAATCGTCGATATGGGTGATAGGATGGAAGACCCATTCAGTAAGAGTATCGATATTGGAAACGAAACTTATGATCTTGAGTTTTCGCGTGCGGGTATTGAGAGTTTTGGCGACAACCTCGGCACGATGGCGACAGATATGTTGATTGGACTTGAGGATAAGTCCACTGATGTAGAACTTGACCTTTCAGCGATGGAGGTCATTGTCGATATTGGCAAAATTCCAATCCCAAATCCAAATGCTGTAAGTGACTTGACTCCTGTTTCACTCTCGGTTGAAATTCCGAAGACCACCTTTACCTTGGCGATTGATATGGACACCAAGACGGCCTCGGTAACCACACACTCAGCGGTTCAAGCAACCTTAGCAAATACGGTGAACCGGATGTTCAACGCTTTTTCTGTCCATGCAGGTGATGGTGGAATTGTTTTCGATAATGGCGACAAAAATTTTGAGACCTCAGTAGATAATCCAGGTTTGGAACTAGAGGAATTGAATACCACCCCCACTCTGACCCTAGATTTCAAATTGCCCAAAGGGTTAGAATTCAATGAGTTTTCATCTTCCTCAGGTAATGATGAACTCACAATGACCGAGGGCGGCCAGCAGAGATTGGTTTACACCTTCCCTAAGGCAGGAGAATCGGATCAAGTATCCTTTTCATTCAAGATATCATGGATGTTTATCCTCGGAGAAATTTGGGCTTATTTGGCAATTCCTATCCTTTTGATAGGGTTGTTAATTTACAAGCGTCGGCAACGCAAGAAGAAAAAGCGGGCGATGAAAGACCGTCTTATTGCCAAGGAATATTCTCAACCATTATTCGAAAAGGATGTTCCACAATTCGACCTTGATGATGGTTTTAATGCCGAAGGTCACTATGACGTTACCCCTGACTGGGGGGACAAGAAGACTCCAGAAGCACCACCACCACCACCGGTAAAGGAGAATATTCCCCCTGCCTTGCCATCAACCCCGACAGGTGGAAGGGGTAAGTCAACTGATGAAATTCTAGGTTGGGAATGAAGGTTAATTTAGTGCATCAATTATTCTTTTAGCAAGAGCTTTACCTATGCCGGGGACGCTACACAATTGCTCAAGACTAGCATGTTGGAGGCCTTTTTTGCCACCGAAATGGCGCATCAATGATTGTAGTTTTTTTGCCCCTAAACCATTTACTTCAGTCAGAGGGTCAAAGAGTGCTTTCTTACTACGGCGCTTGCGATGAAAAGTATTGACATGGCGATGTGCTTCATCACGTGCGTGAACCAGCACTCGACCTTGTCGGTCGAGAATCAATTCTTTACGCTCTCCAGTTCGATACAGAGTTTCTTCTCGCTTGGCGAGGGCGGCTAATTCGAACCTGTCGGCAATGCCATTTTCTTCAAGCAGACGATAAATAGTATCCAAATGGGTCTTGCCACCGTCGAGAAGCACTAAGTCAGGCCATTCTTCTTGACGCTTCAGCCATCGACCAACCACTTCGCGCATCATTCGCAGGTCGTCGATAGCCTCGCCCTTTACTCGGTATGTTCGGTATTCTTTCTTGGTTGGCCGACCCTTTCGCAAGGTGATACTCGCTCCTACTCGGATATCGCCTTGTATTTGTGCCATATCAAAGCAGACGATATGGTCAAGCGATTCTAGTCCTAGCAAAGCCGCGCAATCATCGGCTGCTCTTTGTTCCAAACTGCCTGAATGTTTATTCGCGGCTCGCCCGACTTGCATCTCAGCGTTTTGGTCGGCTAATTTCCTTAGTGTTGCTAAATCACCACGCGTCGGAACACGCACTTCAACCGCACCACCACGCCTCTCAGCCAACCATTTTTCTAGCCAATCACCGACTGGTGTTGGAGACAGAATGAGGCGCGGAGGTACATGATTTGCATAATGTTCAGAAACGAATCGAGCGATACTCTCGCCGATGTCATGGCGATGAATCATTGGCCACGAGTCCTTGGCGTTGACCACGCCCTCATCAGCATGGAGTACACAGACCATGCCCAAGTCACCTTTACTAGCCCAACCTAGCGCATCGCAATCGCGATAAAAGCGACTGCTAATTGCTTGTTGACGTAAGGTAATTTGGACCGAGTTAATCAAATCGCGAGTTTTTGCCGCCTGCTCAAATTGCATTTTTTCTGATTGTGATGCCATTTCCTCGACCAAAGCTTCGAGCAATACTCGACCATCGCCGTTGAGAACTTGCTCGGCAGCATCGACATTTTCGCTGTATCCATTAGCATCGATACACGGGCCGCTACACAATCCGATGTGCATTGAAAGACAGCCTTGAGGTAACAATTCCTTACAATCACGAATACCAAATTGGCGGCGTAATAATTGTACCACTCGTTTTGCCGCTCCCGCATCGGGAAATGGTCCCCACCGGCGAGCATCAGCAGGGGGATGGCGAGTATACATCAAACGAGGAAATTCATGATTTGTAAGAGCCAAGAATGGATATGATTTATCATCCTTCAACATTGAATTATACTTTGGCTTATGCTTGCGAATCATCTGACGTTCAAGCACTAATGCTTCGGATGGGTTATTGGTTACAATGAAATCTATGGTCGCAGATTTCTCAACTAAATCAGGGATCATGACTCGGTCTGGATTGGAAGAAAAATATGAACGAACTCGGCTGGAAAGGTCAGTTGCTTTGCCAACATATAGCACTCTATCATTAGAATTACGGAATAAATAGATGCCCGATTTACGCGGCAGGTCAAGCCCTTCTAAGGTGACTGCCATGAACCTCTAGCGGGTGATTTTTCGTATAGATGTTGGCGCAGGTTTTTCTGTATCAAAACTCACTAGCGCAGCATTTCATGCATTTTTTGTGTCAATTCCTGTGCCGCATGGACACATTCTGCTGAGCGCCATTGGTGAATCGCCTCGCGCCAACACTCTAGACCACGGCTTGAGTTTAGAGCCCCACGCCAATACCAGAGTTTGGCGGTTAAGCGCCGAGCGGTCGGACCTACTGGCATGTCGACATCACATTCATCGATTAATTCCGCTGCCGCTTCGGGTTGATGTTGGAATAATTTTTCGACTAATGCGAGACGTAACGAAACTGCGCGAATCCCCGAAGTTTCGTCAATGAAGCGACGTAGGTGTTCCGATTCGCGATGCCAATCTTCAGTATCGTACTCTGATTGTGCCAAAGTGGCTCGTAATTCCATTTCCTTCAGCAAGGGATCATCTTCAGATGCTAATCCAGATAATCCTAAGCGGATTTTCTTTGCTGCAGAGTAGTCATTTTCCAATATTGCGATAATGTGGCGGATACTGGCGATTGCAACCAATGTGCGCTGTTTTTTCTCGGGAGTCAATTCATCTAGAGTAAGTTCCTTTAGAGCATTTTTTATTTCACTCAACCCAATCGCAGGAAGTCCTAGAGGCAAGCGGTCATCTAGAGCACGAGTGAGGTTGGCAATTACAATGCGAACCTTTTCTGCCGGAAGAGCTGAAGCCTCGGATTGTTCAAACAATTGGTCGGCAATTTGGCCATTGCCTAATTGTAATTCTAATCGTGCGCGTAATGACAATGCTGGTGCGGCATCTGAATCTGGCATATTGGATAACAACTCACTCGCTACTTCAGTTTCAGCACGGTCAAGTGCGGTCTTTGCTGCTAATTGCCACAATGCCGCAACTTCAGGCATTTTTTCTATTCCATCATGTAATAATGCGGCTAATGCACCATCATCACAGCGACCTAATTCATCTGAGTGAAACTCAAGAAAGGTCGCTACATCATCATCTTCAGCCTCTAGGCGATGATGAAATTCAATAAATCTGGCTTGTGATTCTGGGTGTTCGGCCCAGCGCTCTGCCGCTTGTGTGTGGACTCTACGTGTGGTCTCTTCATCCCACATTGCTCGCCTAACTTGGCGAACAAGATGTTGTAACTCAACAGAAGAAGAATCGAGGTCAGACCAACGCAATAAGGCATGGTCATCAAGAATTCCTACTGTCTCGCCATGCTGTAAACGTTCAACCCCGACCGGTATTGGCTGGGCGGCTAACTCATCAAGGCCAAACACACATTCTTCGGGAAGTGAATCCATTACAGTCTTTTCAATGAATTGAGAAATATCATCACCAATAGTAGGAATATCTGACTCGGAATCATGCAACATTAGGGCCAATGGATAACCGCCAAGAACATCGATAATCTTCTGACGGGATTCCTCCGGTAAATCATCTCCAAGCATGGCAAGTGCAGAGTTAGAGTCAAGTTCACCGATTGCAAAAGAGTTCTTTGCCTCTATCGGCGATGGTGCTCGGCATACGATGATTATCGCCATTTCAGCCGAGATAATCTCATCAAGAAAACTGAAAACTGAGGCTTGATGACGCTCATGCACTTCTTGCAACTCATCGATAATCAAGACACCACGGCCAATTTTTCGGCGTAACCATGCTTGCGCCGCAGTAATATCTGCTGGCGGTTCTGCCCCATCGAAAGCACCTGATAATAATGCGCTTAAATCATCAAACTGGGTGCATTTGGTCCAAGCGATATTGCGTCCAGCATCGCTTAATTCCTCTGCCGCAGCACGGGCGAGAGATGTTTTTCCAATTCCCGGCAATCCGGTAACTACAGCATTATTATCAGTGTTAATAGCCTCAATAATTTGGTTTATTTCTGTTGCTCGACCAATGATAGGAACGAGTGGGGGGAAGGTTCCTGTGAATGTGCCGCGCTTAGCAGCCGCAGATGCAGGATTTTCCTCCTCCGGTAAATCTCCGAGATGTTGCCATCCTTTTGCACTCAAATGGTAAACATTTCGTCGACGGGCGCCACCACCGATGACGTGGGCTAGACGACTTTCAAGAAAACCTTGCTCTACCATCGCTTTGAGGGGCGCATGTAGGGCAGAGCGAACCACTCCCATAGCCTCTGAAAGTCCCGGTAATGATATGTCGCGTGGCACATCCCAAGCAGAAACTAGATCTCGTGGGAAACGACCGAGCCAGCGCAGAAGTCGCTCTTGGGTCTGGCTCAGCATGTAGTCTCCGATGGGTGGTTGGGTCTTTGGGGTTCACCCTCCACGTATCAAATTCGAA
>CAZPME010000035.1:15644-17623 GCA_964587885.1 uncultured Candidatus Poseidoniales archaeon | reverse complement strand
AAAGTGCTCGTGCCGGGATTTGAACCCGGGTCGCCGGGATGAAAACCCGAAATGATGGACCACTACACTACACAAGCAGAATATCCCTCCCCCAGCACCGACTATTCATCAATGTTGGGTTGAATCTATTCCGAATTATTAGGTAAACTTTGACTACTTTCATCGGCCTCAAGAGATTGCCACCATAGCCAAAGTGGGATTAGACAAAGAGCCGCTAAAAAGGAGACTAAGAAGAATCCCCAGCCCATGAGGAAGTCGAGCATTTGCTGCCCCCATAGTCCGATTAGGACCGCTTCGATGCCAAAGCGCAGACCCCGCCCCCATAAACCAGCGATGATGAAAGAGCGCTTATCCATCTCCCCCATTCCAGCAACCCAGCCGAATACCTTGTAGGGAATAGGCGAAAGAGCAGCGATGAAAACCCCCGAAGTTCCATATCGACTGGTCAGAACTTCCAGTTTATCTACATGCTTAGGATTGGCGAATTTGTCGAGCAATGACTTCCCCCAGTTAGCCCCTAGCCAATAGCCAACGACACTTCCAAGCACGCTGGCAAGGGTGACTGAGATCCATAACCAAAGTATTGTGGCAACATTTCCATCGGCCTTGACTAATAGCGGTAGGAGCATCAAATCGGGTGGGATAGGTTGGATTATCGCTTCCGTAAAAGCCAGTGCTGCTAGGCTAGCCGGACCGAATTGACCGAACCATTCAAGCACCGGTTGTTCCCAGTCTGATAGTAACCCCATCATACTAATGGCTACGACCCGCCCATATGAGATTTCACCATAATGGACGCCGACATACTCATGTTCAATGGCTTAGAGGGTGGGGCTGAGAGCATGGTCGATGTTGCCGACACTTCAGCCCTTCTAGCTTGGCCGCCGGAGCGTATCAGTAGTTGTTTTGCAGTACTTTCACAGATGAGTGAAGTTGAGAAACATTCACCAGAACGCGCAATGCTCTATTCTGCTCAGGGTCCCCAATGGGCAACCCCCTCGGCTAAATCTTTGGCTGAGGTGAAAGCGGCGGCGGCGATGACTGGAGACCTGCCACGCCTGTCTACGGTCGATATCGAATTGCTTGCCCTGGCTATGGAAAAGCAAGGTGTCTTACATACTGATGATTACCGAATGCAAAATGTCGCCACTTCGGCGGGGATTGAATGGAGTAGTGTTACTCAATCCGGTATCAGTAAGGGTTGGGATTGGCAATTACGCTGTACAGGTTGTGGTAAGTCCGAAGCAACTTCTGCAGGTGATGCAGCGATCGTTGACTGTGATATCTGTGGCAGTCCACAGGTACTAAAGCGCAAGCGTCGATGAATCAAGGAATTGAGTTTCAGGTAAGGGATTAGTGCGCTCACTCTTCTTCAGCAGCGGCAATATCGTCCTTAATGGCCTGTGTATCACGGCCGACGGTATCGACACCTTTGGCATCGGCTGCAACTTTGAGAGCTTGCTCGGGTGTGCGACCTTCGGCTTCCAAATCAGCGACGGTCTTCTCCTCGGGGGCAGCAGTCACTTCTGCTAAGCCTTGGTGGAATTCCCCCTTTGATTGACCAAGCGAGCGAGCCACCTTAGGCAAGCGTTCAGCACCAAATAACATGAAGAATATGAATAACAGAATCATCAATTCGCCTGAACCCAAACCACCGAACGCCATACTCTCTACCAGTTGGCCGTGCGGGCTACCCACGTTCAAGGATTTCGCTCTCATCCGCCCGAAACCGGCGGTAATAGGGCAAGTTCACAATCTGCGACAATTTGTTCATCGGCAGTTACCATCTTACCATCAATATGGTAGGTCAATCCATGCGACACCCATAATTGAAGCCCCAATTGTTCGGCGATTTCACTTGGGCTAATTGGGGGGCTGATGTTGATAGTTTTGCTTCGCCAACCAACCTTTTCAGCCAGCGGTCCAAAACAAATAACCTCGACCATTACCATAGGCGCTCAACTCATCTAAGCCGAGGG
>CAZPME010000035.1:0-15634 GCA_964587885.1 uncultured Candidatus Poseidoniales archaeon | reverse complement strand
GGATTTATCATGCTGTGCGCCTTGCCGTTCACATGAGCCCAACCCTAGAGGCCAAGCAAGTTTGGAAGGTGTATGATACTGGTGCAATCCGCGTTGAGGCTTTGCGCGGAATAAATGTTTCAATTGGTCGGGGTGAACGCGTGGCAGTGGTTGGTCCAAGTGGCTGTGGAAAAACCACACTTCTCAACTGCATTTCAGGATTGGAAGACCTTTCAGCAGGTGAAATATTCATTGAAGGTCAATCAATTTTCGAAAGTAATGACCATGCTCGAACAAAACTGCGCAGCGAAAATATTGGTTTCATCTTTCAAAATTTCAACTTGATACCCGTGCTTTCAGCGGTTGAAAATGTCGAATTACCTCTTCTCTTACAGGGGGTTCGCTCGCAAGATGCACGCTCCCAATCACTCTCGGCTCTCGAATTGGTCGGTTTACGTGATTGGTCTGACCACAAACCGATGGAACTTTCTGGAGGCCAACAACAACGAGTCAGCATTGCCCGTGCCTTCGTTCATCATCCTTCGGCGATATTAGGTGATGAACCGACTGGAAATCTTGATACTACTACCAGTGAAGAAGTAATTGATTTACTATTCAGTATAAACCGCCAGAACAATACTACTCTTCTCATAGTTACTCATGATACTGATGTAGCGGCCAAATTTGACCGAATACTCCACATTCAGGATGGCATGATAATCAAAGATGAACGTCAACAAACTGAGTCGCCCGACTCATCCGAACCCCAACCAACTACCGAGGAAGAATAGACGGGTGATATTTTGGAAACATCTCACCTTCTAATCGCGACGTTAATTCACCTCGCGTGGCCGGTGATATCTTTACTTAGCAACCGCGACATTCGGGCCAATGGTTGGCTCAATATCCTCATCGTCTCGCTTGGAACAGCTCTTTCAGGAGTTGGCATCCTCTATGCTGTCGCCATCCTAACTGATTCGACAGTAACTGCGTGGGCAACATCCTTCGTTGCTGCTTTCCTTACCCGAGATGCTCTGCTAGTGTGGCGCTCACCTCGCCACCTCGTATTGTGGCGGTTAGCGATGAATAATATTCGTCGACGTAAGCGTAATACCGCGATAATGGCGGTTGGGCTTATCGTTGGTGCGGCGGTAATTTCCTCGAGTTTAGTAGTTGGCGATTCTTTGGATGCAACCATCAAAGAAAGTGTCTTTCTAAGCGCTGATAGCAAAGATATCATCATCTCTGGATTTGACTTATCGACAGGTCAAGTCACTGAACTAAATGAAACAAGAATGAAGGAAATGGGCGCAGAATTGATGCGTAATTCAACTACAAAACCCCATATCGACGGTTTCAATGTTGGTCGCTTGTCGAGTGTGAGTCTTCTCAATGAAGCGGCAGGATTAGGCGAGCCCAGAGTGGGATGGCAAGCCTATGACGCGGCGCTGGAGGCGAGCGGAGAGTGGACTCCTCTCGGTGGTGCTGGCGGCACAACTTTTGCTGAAATCGTAGACCAAGAAAGTCAAACTGGGCAGAAAGTCATCGTCATCAATCAAGCCCTAGCCGATGATTTACAGATCTCGGCTGGTGAAGAACTTCGCATATCTTGGCAGGTGAGCAATCCAGATGGCACTACCGTAACTCGTACCGAGCGTCTTCCGGTCTGGAGAATCGTTGCCATGGCCGGTGCTGCCGCTAGCGGTGGGCAAAATGGTGGCCTAATATTCACTAGCCTTCAAACAGCCCAAGAGTACCAAGATAAGGCCGACCAAATCAACTCAATTCTCATCTCTGCACGAGGTGGAGTAGAGGATAGTCTTGAGGCCGAAGCACAACTCTTCCCCAATATAGAGCCGATTCTAGATGCCGCCCTTGTGGCTGATGATGCTGGTTATATTGTCGAACGCGATACAGATTCAAATTCCCTCAGCATCGCCCGAAGTAAAGGCCAGTCCCGTCTTTCTGCTGACGAAGTCTCACACTTGCGTAACTTGAGTGCCTCATTAGAAAATACCAGCCGCTTTGAACTTGTTCAATCCCCTTTGCTTTTGGTAAAACTCGGACCTCAGAATGTTTCTGGTCTTCAGTCAAATGCCATTCGAGAGATTTACTATGACGAAGATGGAACCTGGTACCGCAGCACCACTGGAGTCACATTTGAGTCAGATTCAGTCGGTACAATGTCCTCTTGGACTGCACCCGCCGATGGACTCGCGCATCGTATGGTTTCGACCGAAGATGGCGGAATGTTGGTAGCACATGACCGAGGAGTTTACCGCGCACACCCATCAAAATCAATCGACTCATTTGACCACAATATTAGTTTGGCCAATGATGACATTATCCTAGATGTAGCGATTTCAGGAAATACCGCATGGGCGCTAGAGCGTAATGATGATGATTCTTGGCAAATTTGGCTGGGAAATAGCACCGATGAATCACCTTGGTCCGTGGTTGACCTAGAACTTACAGATCCACTTACTGAGATTGTTGATGGGGCACTGACCCACGATGGAAATGGTTTGGCAATCCATCTTGAGGGTCTTCTTTCGCATCGGATTTGGTATGTCCCCGATAATGGTAGTGCGATTCAGCAATTTCCAGCAGAAGATGTCGACATGACTTTGCTCAATGATGAATTATGGTTGAACCATGGGGGTAATTTTACCCGATTAGGTGATGGAATTGCCGCCTATGACTTCGGCTTACCCGCCGGAGATGTACTAGCAGTAGGTGGAGAGGGAGTTCTCTTTTCACCTGCAGAGGAAAACTTGAGTTCTGAATCCCAATTATGGCGCTGGGATGGAGTAGAATTTTCTGCTACGGGAATTGAAGTCCCCCAATCTTGCGATGGCAAAGGAATAACTCTTGTTGACAATAATTTCACCTGCACAGCCCCTAGTGGTGTATTACTCAGCAAAAATGGACAACTTGGCGGCCGATTACCCCTGTTAATGGAAGTTGAAAATACCGGGAGCCTACCCTTGTTGCTACTTGCAATTGAGGCCGAAGACCTCGAGTTTTTACCTGATATTCCAATGAATCATGTTCTGTTATCGGGATGGGCAGTAGACGGATTGCAACTGAATGGGTCGACGAATTTGACTATGGTTAGCCTACTAAAAGCCGCCAATGGTGACTTTGATGGAGACCGATTATTCTATTCAGGAAATAACTCCAGCCTACCTGAGATTACTGGATTGGAGGAAGTCCAACAGGTTGCTTTAGGCTTAGTAAATATCAGCACTGCAACTGAAATGGCGGTCATGGAAGATGATGAGCGTAGCCTCATTATGTTGACCGGCGGAGAACTTTCAAATCCTGAGATAATGGCTTCGATTGAGTCCGAATTAGAATTATGGTTTGATGAATTAAGTAATACTTCAACTGTAAGCCTGAACATCAATCGAGTCAAATATGACGGGCTGGAAACCGCTGAAGAAGCAAGTTCAGGGTTGGCTGGTACATTCATTGTATTCGGTTCATTCACCATAATTGCGGGAATGCTTCTAGTTGTCAATATCTTCGTAATGTTGGCCGAAGAGCGAAAATCTGAGATGGGGATGGCGCGTGCTCTTGGACTACAACGACCAGATCTCCGTTCACTATTCGTAATGGAAGGTTCTATCGTAGCCTCATTTGCTTCAATGATTGGAGCGTTTTTCGGTTTAGTTATCGCTTGGTTCGTCGCTTTAGCCTTTTCATTTACATTCGCAAGCGTTGATAGCACGTTCACTTATGACTGGACTTGGTCCAGTGTTTTAGCAGGTTTTTCATTTGGGTTTTTGGTCACTTGGTCTACCCTGTGGCTGACCGCTTTACGTAATAGTCGTATGAATGTCGTAGCCGCCATGCGAAATCTACCACGTTCTTCACAACGAGGACCAGCATGGTGGGCATTATTGGGTATCATAGGCCTATTCGGAGCCGCAGGCCTTTCACTTCTTACATTCTTAACTATCGACAAGGATGGCCTTTGGGCGCATGCTACATGGTTACTGTGGGGCTATTTTGCTATTCTCGCTATTGGCCCAGCCTTGGGTTATGTTGTGCCTAGCATCATGCCCGATTCACCACGTTCTTTGCGCTGGCGACGCCACAGTGTGCGTAATGCTTTGGCGATTACCGGATCAGCGATTCTATTGTGGTCAATCTTGCCCGACTGGCTTGACCCCATACGGGGTGGGCTCGAACCTTCTGAGTACTCATTCATTCTTACCGGTTTATTCGGTGTTGCTTCTGGCGTCATGCTTCTAACTAGCATAGCACCAATGCTAGTGCGAATGCTTGGACGTTCAGCACTTTTGACCAAGCGTTTTGGCCCAGTTATTCCAACCTCGCTAGCCTATCCTTTGGCTACTCCATTCCGTACAGCACTTACCATGGGGATGTTCAGTATCACGGTTTTTTCGGTTGTTGTGCTAGCTGGATATTCATCACAATTCGGAACATTCTCTTCCGGCTATGTAGATGAAGCACAGGGAGATTTCGAAATTGTCGGTACAGGAAGATACACACGGCCGCTTGAATTACCTGAAAATTCCAGCGACTGGTCATGGGGTGAAGTTGACCAAACGCAATTTGATGCAATAGGGCAAATGAATTTCGGCTATATCCGACTGCGTACCGCTGATATGGAATTGAATGCTGAACCTCAATTTTACTATCTGCGTGGTGTAGATGAAGGATTTGTGAAACACGGTGGACTACCTCTACATATCTGGGATGAAAGGATTGCAAATAGTTCCGCTGACATGTGGCAGGCGGTGCTGGAAAATCCCAACATTGTTCTAGTCGATGCCTCGTTTGGCATCGATGCTGTCAATGCTGAAGGAGAGCCCCTCTATCCGATTCAACTTTCAATTGGAGATTCTATTTCTCTAATTGATACATCAAACCCATCTAATACCCGTAATGTCACCGTAGTCGGATTCTTGGAACAAGGCTCACTATGGAGTTCCGCAGGTATCTTTACCAATGCAAAAACGGCAGAAGAGCAATTCCATGCGGAATCAACCAGAGTATACTTCTCGGTTGGCGAAGAGGTAAGTTTGGAGCAGCGAATTGCGCTGGCCTCCCAACTTGAGGTTGCTTTCCTTGAACAAGGTATGCAAGTCGAAGTTATTGAACATCAGGTAAAGGAATTTCAGCGCATCGTATTTTCAATTCTTGACATTTTCCAAGCCTACTTAGGGCTGGGTCTTGCAGTTGGTATCGCAGGTCTAGGAGTTGTTACAGTTAGATCAGTGAGTGAAAGAAGCCACCAAACCGGAATTTTACGGGCTCTTGGTTTCCAGCGTAAGATGGTTGTTTCGGGATATTTAATTGAATTAACTTGGGTTAGTTTGATGGGCATCATCAATGGTGTGATGGTCGGAATTGGGTTTCATTGGTACCTCTATACCAAGTTCTGGCAGGAGCGGGGAGAGGATTTCTCTATGCCTATGCAAAGTATCATTTTTATCGTCCTGGGTTCATACTTCCTCGTTCTTTTGGCGACTATTGTACCTGTCGCCAGAGCTGCAAAAATACTCCCAGCCGAGGCACTGCGAGACATTTCATGATAAAAAACAAATGAAACACCAGCATGAATACTATAAGGGATTAGGAAAAATAATCAATAATTGTTATATTCGAGCAAGTTTTCTTACAAAAACACGCCTATACTATATATATGCAACATGGATTCAAGAGGCCTACCGACCGTTTACGGAGGACTGAATATTATGCGTAAGACCGTGACTATGATGATGACCATTTTGATGCTGGCCAGTGTACTGGCCACTTTCGATGGTTACGAACTAGAAGAAGTAAAAATTGACGAAAGTAGTGGCCGTGCCGCTGAGGCAAATATAACCACTGTACTTTCGCCACGAGCGACTGTGACCGATGCAATGACTGGTGAAAAGCGAGGTGCAATTCTCGCTGGTGAAGACACCGAGTTTGACATTGTCGTTTTGAATGAAGGTGATGCCCCTATTACAGAGATGAACATCGTTGTGACTGTTTATCTTACTGGTGGAATCATTGCAACTGATTCTGCAGGTAATGATTTGGAATGGATTGACCCTGTTATCTGCGATGATCTCACGACTTGTATGGCTGAGAGTCTTAATGCAAGCTCGTATCTTGCTGGTGGTGCTTACACCATGCAGTACTTTGACACCAGTTCAATGAGCCGAGAAAACATCGCGTGGACTCCAATAGTCGGTGATTATGAACTCGTCTTTGAATTGGATATACCTGAACCATCGCAAGATGCAATAGAATCCAACAACGCGTTATTTGTTCCAGTCTCAGTTGTTGACTGGTATGATATCGAAGTCGACCTAACCTGGCTTGACGATGATGGTTATGCAGTGGATGAGTCAGCATCCGGTTCCGATCTAAAGGAGTTCATGTTGACTGTTTCACTCAATGGTTCATCAAATTGGGATGCTCGTAACATTACCATCGGATTGACGTCATCGGGAGATGGAATGGATACCTCGTTTGGTGAAGATGGTGGCGATTTGTCTGCCGGACACTCTGTTATGGTAGGTACTCTCAACGCTACAGCAGTAGTATGGCAAGATATGTCTGATGACGCTGACATTAACGCTTCTGATTTCCAAGAATTTGGCCCACGTTATGAGTTGAGTTGGGGTGACACTTTCACCTATATGGGTAACGTTTCACCAGATTCATCGGTAGCTTCTGGTACATACAAGGTAGTAGCATCTCTAACAAGTTTCAAGGTTTTCTCGCAGAAGCCGGCTTGTGCTCAAGAGGAAAATATGACTATTGATAATGGCCCTGATGGAACTCCGGGAACTGAGGACGATATCATTGATACCGTCACTGTAATCCACTTGTGCGATCTTGAAGAATCATTTGCTGATGACGTAAATGCTAACAGTGACGATGAGATCAATGGTGCAGTGCAAAATTTCCACGATATTGCAGTAGTTGATATTGCTGTTATACAAGGATATGATGAGGCCGGCAATAATCCGGCATACATGTTCAAGGATCTAGATACGGTAAGTGTCGGTTTTTCGCGTATATTAGTTGAAGTAACCCATCGTGGTAGTGACTTCGATGAACATTATGATTGGGAAGTAGCCGTTGTGGTAACTGACTACAATGGTGATGTTGCTGCAACATATACTGGCCAAGACTCCTGTGTTAACGGAATGCCTGGCGGGCTATCTTACGCCCACATGCCGTTAGGAAGGCCTACCGTGGACGTACCAGCCGATACAGTCGGTTTTGCTTGCCCAGTTCACAGTTTCGGTAATGGTGAATTCACAGTTACCGCAACCGTCTCTATGATCAACCCACCAGCAACTGGTGACATGGCCTCTTCAAATGATGACGAGACTGCCCAGTTCGTGGCATTTAATAACGTTCCAACAGTTTCAATGACTTTGACTACTGGTGGGGACATCATCTCTGGCGACACAGTCAGTTTCTCGCTGAACGCTTTTGATGCAGATTGCCCAGATGGCTCTTGTCTAACCTTCAACTGGAGTCGCATGAAGGCTG
The DNA here is from genome assembly GCA_964587885.1 of uncultured Candidatus Poseidoniales archaeon. Classification (GTDB taxonomy): domain Archaea; phylum Thermoplasmatota; class Poseidoniia; order Poseidoniales; family Poseidoniaceae; genus UBA60. Next base: position 8,125 of record CAZPME010000035.1, on the reverse strand, counting down.
ATGGAACAGTCGATCCAATGCCGATGTGTGATACAGATCCAGCACAACCTGGTTCTGGTTGGGCATGTGCAGATATGGCTGGACCTGATTGGACTGGATCAAACGCTGTTTGGGTTGTAGCATCTGACGATATCGGTGGAGAAAGCCTACCCTCCTATGCCTTCCCTAAGGTGTGGAGTGATTTGGTAATTGAAAGGTCGTCGGCAACTGTCGATATGACTTACAGGCTACAAACCGACATGCTATCGGAACTGGACTATACAGTTACTGATATGACGCAGTTAACTTCAGTTACCCTGCCTGGGCAAGTTGATACCTTTTCTTCGACCATTGCATTAGATTATCAGCCAACCCTATCTTTCAACCCTGAGAACGTTCTAACACAGTCGTTCAGTATTGTGTTTGAAGGCGACTCTTCTGCTGCCTACACACTATGGTATCAAACCGGAAGTACATGGGGAATGCTAACCGATGTTGTTGAACCGCATAACTCAACCCACGTTATGATGAACCACTCCGCTTTTGGTGGTGGAACTCTACGTGCTGGAACTTTGGCTGTATTCGAGGGAGCTGAAGGTGGCGAAGCACCTACTGCGACAATCTCCAACTTCAATGCAGTTGCCGCTGGTAGTGGTGATGTTGAATTGACTTGGGAAGTTGCCGGACAATTAACTCCGATTGACAATTTCAAGATATATGTTGATGGTGTAGAAGCCGCAAGTATTGACCACGATGGTGACCGAGTATGGCGCGACAAGGGATTAACCCATGGAACATCTCATTCCTATGTGGTCAAGATCTGTAACGCCTTTGGCTGCAACCCGACAGAGGGCAGTGGCTCAGCAGCTGCTGACAATGAAGTATCACCGGCATCTGGTGCAGGTGCGGTTTCGTTCACCGAGAACACAACCCACGTCCTCGTTGCATGGACTGCTACCGACACATCTGATGTTATGCACTGGATGGTTTGCCATGATACGGCAACCTTCGATGCTAATTCGGTTGGTCTTGGTCAGATAACTTGTGATATGACAACTGGTACTGACTTAACTCACGCTATTGCCAAGAAGACTGCAGCAGGTACGCACAGCATGTTCGTATCCGTAGGCGGTATGGACAATCTAGGTAACTCTGAGGAAAACGGCCAGATGGGTAACACCCAATACACCAATGAACAGGATTTGACTATCGATACTGATGAAGTAATCGAAGGCGGTGGAGACAGCGAATTGCCTGGATGGGCATGGCCTGCCATCATCGGAGTAGTCGTAGTAGCGTTCATCGCTGGTGCATTCATCCTTTCCCGCGGTGGAGAGGGTGAAGACGGCAACAAAGATTGGGATTACTGATATCAGTAATTGAACCAATTCCATGCTATATCCCGCTTTGCGGAGTAATCGCCGAGGGCCCTGTGCGCAGGGCTCTCGGCCTTTTTTTATTCATTGATGACATGATGTTGGACCGAGAGTTTTGATCCAATATTCAGCTAAGTGTTGAAATCAATTGGCATTGAATTTTTCAATGGTCCTGCATTATTTGAGTTATAGCATTACATCTTGATGTAGAGGGGAGGCGTGAGAATCATGTTCATAGATTGATCTGGTGCGTTTGAGGCAATTTGCTAAGGAGATAGGAAAGTGATGACAAAAAACTGGTAAAGTGCAATCATGCTGGTAAAAAATGTTAATAAAAACCGGATTTTCTAACAATAACAATAATTCACAAATACAAAAAAGCCGCTCGGTTGTAAATAAGCACCGCCTCAGTATGATGATTTCATTGAATATTAAAAATATTATTCGATATTCGTCATAATCAAAACTAAATATTTCACAAAAAATTCAGCGGCCTTGAATTCTCTAACCATTGTTAAAAAAACGTAATACTGAGAACTTATTCAAAATAGTCTTTCAAAGGGAATGTCCCTCAACTATTATAAGTAAAACAAGTCGTGCGTAGGAGCACATACAGTCCGTATGAGGTTGATGACATGAAGTTAGATACAACGAAACTGAACAAAACAAGCATTTGGGGCGGAATCGGCAGTGCCGTATTCCTAGTCCTCCTGATGGCACTAATGCCAATGGGTGGAATGGTTGCCCCCATGGAAGAATCTGATTCCATAATGGAATCAGAAGAGGCAGAAGCAAAGGCTGATCCTTTTGCATTGCCCCCTGATTCCATTGGAACGATTGACCTAGAAGACCGTGATCCAGCGGATGAACTTCTAGGAATGAGGGGTCTAACGCAGAAGGCCTACGTCGAAGACGACGGTGACATTACTGTCTTGACCTTCAGCGACCCAACCCATTACGTCTCTGAAGAGGGGTCTTGGGAGGAGATCAATACTAACGTAGTATCGACTCCGTATGGTTGGGAGGTTACTGAAAACCTCTTCAAGACTGCGTTTACTGCCGACGTTGGTACTGGTATCGCCGTACAGGCGCACCCAAACGTCGATCCAATATACGTGGGAATGCAACCAACCCTAGTTGCTTTAGATGCGACAGGTATGGCTCCAATGCCGGTGGAAGCAGGTCCAACAGATGCTGCTATCACGACTGGTGGAAACACCATTCGCTACCCACTTGCTGAGGGCTACGACTTGGATTATCAAGTAGACAGTAATTCTGTCAAACAGAACTTGATTATTCGAGAACAACCTGCACTGAAGGAAAACCAAGAATGGTTCGGAATTAATGAGATAATTCGAATGCCTGTCGAACACGCCCTATATGTTGGTGATGTTCAAGTGGGTGAGGAAGTCATAATGACTCAAGAGTCGTTGCAAGTTCGTCATGTGGAGACTGGAGCAATACTCGTAGAGTTCCCTTCACCTATGGTCATTGAGCCAGGTAATCCGGAACAGCACATGGGTACATACTTCGTAACTGTGTTTTCAGGAAGTCAAATAATATTGACCACCGCAGTCGAGAGCAGTTGGTTGATGGATATGAATCGCTCATACCCAATCAATCTTGATCCGACAATCAAGGTCTATCAAAATGGTATTGGCACTTACTCTGGCGGCTATTGTTACATTTACTATGGTTACTGTTACGATAACAACTACCATCGTCTTTACCGTTATTATGGGAGCATATACTACTTGCCTTGGCACCGCTACAAATTTACCGCCCAAAACTTGGGTTCATCAGCATACCCAACCAAGGTTGAGTGGAAGTTCTACCGCAATTACTACTTCTCATACAGTAGTAACACCGCGACTGCAACTTTCTTAGAGAATTGTGGAGCTGATGTGAGATATAATTACGCAGTTACTACGAGAACTTGTTCTGGAGATATTACTCCAAGTATAATGTCTGGTACTGGTTCATTACTAAATGAGCGTAAATTAATTTCCTCAATTTGGAATAGCCGGACTTTGGGAAGTGTAGCTACTGGAACTGGTTGGAAGACCGTTTCGCTATGTGCTACACAAACTACTTGTGCTTCATCCACAAATGGAATGAGCATCTTCAATGCAATGAATAGCGGTGGAGATAAAGGAGTAGGTATGAAATATACAACCTCGACATACCATTCATCCTATGGACTTGCCAGTGGAACAGCCAAGTCTTACTATGCCGTTTCATATGGTGGAGCAAGTGACACTACTGCCCCAACAGCACCGGGTTACGCTGCATATACAGACATAACTTCCTACAAGGAAGGAGCTAGAACAATGTTCATTAAGTTGCATGATAATTCTGGAATTGATACTACTACCTCTGGTGGGCCATTCTTGTATTACAAGACCTCAAACAGTAGTGCCTTTAGCAAGGTTAAAGCAACCGCTATTGGAACATGTAGCACTTCTTCCAGTACTTGCAATTTCAGGGCAACTACTGGTGCAATCGCCAAGGGTGATTTCGTCTCATATTATTGGGAATATCAAGACCTTGCCTCAACCCCTAATTTAGGAACAACTCCAAGTGGTGGAGCAACTTCACCTCATTGGTTCTATGTTGAAGATGTTGCTAATGCAGGAAGTGCAAAGAAGTTACAAGTTCTAATAAAACAGAGAGCTGCTTATACTTACAATGCACCTAAACACTTTGACCAACAAATGACCTATTACGACAGTAGTGACGAATACGTCTTTGAATTCGACACATCAAATTGTGGAACAGGTGCGAATAGTTGTTTCTACACCTCTAATTATTACTTCTATCAAATGTGGAAGTTGAAGTGGACAACAGCCCCATCCTCAGGTTACAATGGATTAGGTGGTACACAATCTGGTGCTATTGAAATGATGAACGACGTCGATGGTGGATTCTTAACCATCTCTGCAGCCAATGGTCCTGGAATGAATTTGATTTATCTCTATGATAGCACAGCCAACACATGGGCTATGGTTGGATTAGATACCTCGACCGGTATTGATGACCCACTATCTGGTGGAACATCAAAGAACTACCGCTCGACCTATGGATACACCCAGGCTTGGAATATCAAGTTAGACGATATTTATGGTACATTTGGTAAGTTTGATTTCAACGGCTCGTATTCCTCATCTCGAGCAAATTGGATGTGCCAGGGTACAAATGGATTTGTTTACTTCTTCCGAAGTACCAGTTCGAATCCAATTTGCACAAGTGGTTACTACTATGCATACAGTACATCCTATAGGTGGTCTGGTTTTGCAATAGCAACCGGATATTATGGCCAATTGTCCTCTAGTGGCGGAATGACCTACAAGGTTACCAAAGTCGCACCAGAACCAGACCGAACAGCACCAGATATGGTACACTCACCCCTATTGGATAGCCATTCAAAGTCTAGGACAATCTCTGTGTCCATCACAGATGGTGGAATGCCTCCAGTTGGCTTGAATACAACTGGAACGATTGATGTTGGACCAACATTGTACTACCGCCAGAGTGGTGAGACCACATGGCTTAAGACACTACTAACTCCAAACCCTAATTCAGCAACAGCACGAGAAAACTGTAAGAAAAACACGTGCGAATGGACTGCTACTCTTGACTCAGATTCGGGTGCAAGTGGAACTGATTTCATGGCTCGCGGTAATACTATTGAGTACAAAATCTTCTCAAAAGATAACAACGACGATGCAGCAGGTCCTAACTCGAACATGTCCTCGGTGAATTCCTTTGACGTTGGTGATCCAACTAAGATGTTTATTGTAGAATGGCATGACTTTGGTTACTACAACAATCAATATGCATGTACTTTCCAAGTTGTATTGTATGATGTAACCAATGAAATTGAGTTCAAATACGATACTGGATGTCAAGTATATTACGATTATTCAGTTACTGGTTACATGAACAAGGCTCGTAACCTCGGTGACACAATAATGAATGAGAGAACCGGATACAAGGCCGGAAGTAACATCTTCGACTCAAACTATCGTATTGCTACTGATGGTAATGACCACGGTTACGAGAAGTTTGACATGGGACTAACTGAGGTTACCAATTACAACGTTGCTATCCAAGGTACATCCAGTGGTGGTGTGCGTGGAAACTACTGTGTTAGTTCATATTGGTGGAATACGTACAAGGCTGGCTGTGATGCTAACGTTGACTTGCCAGATTCGTTTGAGTTTGAATACTTTGGTGATACTTACAACGGCAGCAATTCAAACAGCCGAGTAATGATTAACAGAATGGGTGCAATGTACTTGAAGAGCACTTCTTCAACCGCTCCAGAACGAGGAATGACCACTTGGTATTCTAACATGCCTGATCTTCCATACTCTGGAAATACCTATGCGCGACCTGGATTACTAGCGCCATGGTGGGGCTATTACACCAGTTATTACTGCTACACAAGTAGCAGTGAAGACTGCAGTATCCGTTACCGTGTAGTGCCGTTTGAAGGCAAAGGAACTGATGTTGATGCAAGCACATTGGGAGATGTCGATTGGGATATTCTCGACAGTCCAGTACGTGTTAATCCGCCAGGTGATTACCTCTCTATAACAGGTGATTTGAATATTGAACCTGGGGTAGTGGTGCAAGTCGCAAACGGTAAGGGTATTTCTGTTGATGGAGCGTGTTCAAACGTTAATTTGAATGGAAATTCAACTGACCCGATACTGTTTGAAGGACAAGGTGGACAATCGTGGAAGGGTCTTTCCTTTACTGCAAGTTGCAGTACTGGGACAGACGAACGCCACTCGATGTCACACACCAATTTCGCTAACACAAGTGATGCGGCAATTAGCGCAGGTAGCCGTCATGGCGCCTCGCCAAGTACCAATTCAAACGTCGGAAACTTCACAATGACGGATGTTGGCTTTAGCAATGTTGCAAAGGCTATCAGTCATGGTAGTGGTGACGGAACATCCTTCGACTTAACCAATGTCGATGTCGAGGATTCATCGGACAGTTGTTTCGACTTCCCGAAGAATGCAGTAGTCACTATGCTTGAAGTTGACCTTGATGGTTGTAACACCGGTGGAAGTTCTACTGGTGGAGCGATCGTCAATGATGGTCCTTCTACGGGTGGAAGCCTCAGTATTGAGAATGTAACCATTAACGATGCCTACAACAACTTAGTTTCGACTGATTTGTTGACTGTTGCAATTAGTAACCTTACTGCTACCCACTCTTCGACTCAAAGTGGTGCAGCATTGTCTGCAAGCGCAGGAGCGGCTGGAAGTACTACTAGTGTGTACAACATGGATGCTGATGATTATTCATCGGTGACAGTCAATTCACTCGGTATTTACAGACTTAATGCCTCCAACTTCGGTAGTGCCAACATTGGAATCGCCCCTGGTGGTTCATCAAGCGTTGCTTCTGGAGCCTCTGGAGATTATGCACTGATTAAGGATGTTATTGGTGGTTCACTATCAATGGCTAGAACTGCTCCAACGATGGAAAATGTTGACCTATCTGGTGCAATGTATATTTCTGGAAGTAGTCCGACAACAGATCGTGTATACGGTGATAATGTCGATGCCGCGAGTTTGAATCTTGTCGGCTGTGGATACAATTACTTGTTTACCGATATGGATTTGGATAACGGTGGCTCGGATTCATTCGTCAGCAGTAACTGTTTCAGCAGTAACATGCTCAATGCAGTGATTATTGATGGTGGAACACTTAATACATCATCATCGTCGAATAACGTAATCTATGCTCGCAACTCCAAAATCACACTGGGCTCGGTTGATATAACTGGCCAGACAGCAATGGGTAACAATGTAGCCAAGGCTTCATCGCGCGGAACTATTTCACTCATTGATGTGACATGGCGAGGCAACGACTGTGCTGATTCTTCAGGATGGACCGGAGCCAGCGATTGTTGGGTTGCTGTATCTTCAAGCAGTGGTACACTATTCTTCGGTGGCACCGCTTCCGTCAAGGTTTGGAAGAACATTGGAACTAGTGGAGCGACTGTAAAGGATTACAAGGAAAACCACATTGTTAACGCACAAGTTGTTGATAGTGGCGGTGCTGCTGGTGACCTAATCGGTCGCCACATCACTGACAGTAATGGTGAGGCCCAAGCATGGGTTCTTAGTGAATCATTGTCAGGAAGCAGTTTGACTAGTGCTACCTACTCTGATCACAACTTGTTCGGTTATGGACCTGCTGGAGTGAATGAAACCTTCACTACTGACCCATGGTACCCTTCCGGCGGATTCAAAATCGGATCCTCGATTGAGTTGGAATTATTCCCTGCTCCAGTCGACCTCGGCGATGCCAACATGGATTGTGCATGGCTAGCCGGTAACACGACAGTCAAGGATACCTATGACCCCGATTCTGATGGGACATACAATTTCGATTCGAATACTGTAACTCTATCTGCCGACATAAATATTGATGGTTGCCATTTGGTCTTTACCGGTGCAACTTTGAAGATTAAGGGCGATGCAACTTCTTCGCCAACTCTTACCATCAGTAACGGTGGTTCCATTAAACTGGAACAGCAAATGTCAAACTTGATTCGAGGTACCATCCGTGCTCAAAGTAGTTCTTATCCTGCTCATATAGACATTCAAGATGGTACTTTGTGGAATGATGGCGGAATCATCAAGGACATCGCACAAAGTTCAGCAACAGGATCTGCTCTTTACATTGGTACTAACGCAATCTTGAAGATGACTAATGGTGGAGTCGTATATGGATTAGCAGCAACA
>CAZPME010000034.1:0-18929 GCA_964587885.1 uncultured Candidatus Poseidoniales archaeon | reverse complement strand
ATGGACATTATCGCCCAAGTCATCACTGATATTCTTGATTACATCAACAACGGCTGAGACGACATCTCAATAACTGAGAGCACCCCGTTGCCGATTACCATGCGCGATTCGACAGAGTTACGCGATTTGTTATGGCAACTACTCGGCCACATCCCAGATGCTGGAGGTGAACCCACTGGAACTCTAATTGAGACCATTACTCACTCAGGTTTTCGCCAAGAAGAATGGATTCTCAAATTAAATGGTGAACAGGATGTTCCTGCGACTTTGCTAATTCCAGCAGGCGTAAATTCCGCTTCACCCGCACCCGCTATGGTTTACAATCACGCCCACGGCAGTCGTTATCACATTGGCCGAAAAGAAATCTTAGAGGGGCGCCCCGCACTTCTCGAGCCGCATTGGGGAAATGTCCTGTGTGAAATGGGAATTGTTGTACTATGTATCGACATGTGGGCCTTTGGTGGCAGGGCAAACCAATCAGAATCTTCACTATTCAAACGCATGATTTGGACTGGGCAAGTATTGTGGGGTCGAATGGTTTACGACAATATACGAGCGCTAGATTGGCTTGAGGATCTAGATTTTATTGATTCACAACGTATCGGGACAATGGGGATTTCTTTAGGTTCGACAATGGCTTGGTGGCACGCTGCATTGGATGATAGAATTAAACTCTGTATCGATATTTGTTGTCTTACCGAATTCAATACTTTGGTTGAAAATGGTGACATGGATGGACATGCAATTTACTACTATGTGCCAAACTTGCTACTACATACAACCAGCGCTGAAATCAATGCCCTAATCGCCCCGCGTATGCATTTATCATGTGCAGGATTGCAAGACATCCTAACACCTCCCAAGGGATTGGATATTATTGACAATCATCTCAAAGAAGTCTATGCAAAGATGGATGCCCAAGATTCATGGCATCTCTATCGTGAAGACGTCGGTCATCTTGAGACTGAGGGGATGCGAGCCAAGTGCATCGAATGGTTAGGGCGTCTTTGAACGGGCCAACCCTTGTTGCCATAATTTACCACCCAATTCTTCCCATTCCTTGGATTGCTTTTGTCCCGTGCGGGGATAAAAGGTGAACTCTCCGAAATAAATCTCGGAATCTACCATGAATAAGTCGACGCGAACATAGGCTACTTCGGAGGATAATTTTTCAGCTGCTGAAACAATATTGTCAAACATTTCATCGCCAAAATGCTCCTTGAGATTATTAATTTCATCTATTGGCGGCCACTTCCTATTTTCGGTTTGGGGAATGAAATCACCGGTAACTGGGTCGTGAAGGTTTTGCTTCACACTGGTGAATTTACCCACTTCATATTGAATGAAACCAGCTTTGCCAAAGAAACAATGTACCTTAATATCATCTGGAGTTGTGCCTTTTTCGGTCAACAACAACTCTTCAACGAGGACTCCTGCTGGCTTTATTGCCCTTACTGCCCATTCGTATTTGAAGGGATATTTGCGCTTGACTAGGCGGTTTAATTTACGTTCAATTTTTCGGTTTGACCAACGGTTACCATCTTGGTCTCGATTATTTCGTACCACGCGATATATCTCATGGATTTCCATATCTCTTTTTACTCCAGAAATCGGTTCTTCACCATCATCCATAATGAAAATTCCATCTCCTGACCAATGATTGGTCTTGATGACACATCGTTTAGGTAATTTTTCCCATGGCAATCTAATTGGTCTTTCTTGAGTCCAATGGAATAACTCAGTAACTTGACACGCTTGTTTTTCTAATACATATTTGCGTGCAGCATATTTGTCTTCCATTATCGGCAACAATGGATTACGATCGTCATGCATTGACTTTACGATAAATTCACTAATTAATTGCGGGTCGTCAGAAATCTCTTCATGCCACGGATGAATTACTGGACTAAACGGCAAACGCATCTCATCACCCATAGAGCGCTAAGGCATGCACATCATAGCAGTTTCCGCGCTAAGAAAAACGATTGAATGCACAAATGACTTCAACACTTTGGCCGTAGGAGCGGTATGGACAGCCCGCCTAAGGCGCTGAATTTTTCTCTGACTTCAGTCGCAGAAATCCCGCAAAGTGGTAAAGATAAAGTGGCTGAATTACTCGATTCAGGTAGTCTATTTCGTTATGGTGAAAGGCAGGGTGGCGATTCTGCTGTAGCCCAATTTGAGCGCCAATTTGCTGATTTTTTCGGTAAAAAATATGCTATTGCGGTTAATTCTGGTGGCTCGGCACTTTTCGTTGCCCTCAAGGCAGCCGGAGCAAATGATGGCGATATTGTAATGCTCAACGCCTTCACCCTTGCTCCAGTTCCAAGTGCGATTGAACATTGCTCTTGCGAAACAATCTTGCTCGACACCACTTCCAATTTGGTAGTCGATATTGAATCACTAAAACATGCGATTGAGACCACGGGAGCGAAAATTCTCTTATTATCATACATGCGCGGCCATATTCCAAATATGGATGAAATCATGCAAGTCGTAAGAGATAACAACATCACCCTGATTGAGGATTGCGCCCATGTGATGGGGGCAAAATGGAAAGATAACGACATGGGGACTCTCGGTGATGTTAGTTGCTTTTCATTGCAGACTTTCAAGCAAGTAAACGGAGGTGAAGGCGGAATTATTCTATGTGATGATGAAGATATTGCCGCCAAGGCTATTCTAATGTCTGGAAGCTATATGCTCTATGAGCAGCATATATCTCGACCACCAAGTGAAGTGTTTGACAAGTGGGTCGCAACAACACCAAATTATTCACTACGGCTTAACGAAATTAGTGCTGCATTGGTTTCTTCACAACTTCCAACCCTTAGAGAAAAAATTGCCGCATGGAATAATGTGTATGCACAAATCGCTTCCGGCATCCAATCAATCGACGGATTGAGTATACCAAATATCAGCCCACACTTACAACCAGCACCGACCTCGATTCAATTTTTCTGCTCACACGGTGAAGAAGAAATTATCGCGGCACTGGCCACAGCCGAAAGTCTCGGCCTCAATATCAAATGGTTTGGTGATTCACAACCACGCGGCTTCACAAGTAATTATCATCATTGGAATTACCTATCTAAGCAAGAAATGGAGAATACAGACGCAGTGATGAAAGGGTTGTTGGATATTCGCTTGCCATCACATCTAAATGAACAGCAATGCAAAGATATCCTCGCAATCTTGCGATATTCGTTCTAACTCAATTGAGGAGTAACTGTCGTAATTGCTTGGTATTCTTGGCCACAGTAAAGCCAAATTCATCCTCAAAGGCACGCGTTACATGAGTGAAATCGCTGTCTTGAGAAGCGACCACGATTGAGCCAATCTTTGGCAAGGATTGGCAGGCAAAATTTGCACTGGCTAGCATGATTTCAATATCTCCTTGCTCGGGGAAAATAGCTTCTTCATGGTCTCCAATTTTAGTTCTCTTTCCATGTTCACGACTCAATTTGAAATCGGTAAGTTGTTCGTAGATTTGCAAGTGACTAAATAGAAATTTTTCCATATCTGACCGTTCTATCTTCTTGTGGACTGGTACTCTTCGTGGGACTCTCCAAGTGTTGAAATCCTTGAGGATCCCCTTGATTAGGAAGGCAATTTTTTCCTTGCTAGTCTCATCCTTCCAACTTTGGGCACTGATATGCATCCCCTTGAAAAGTGCGCGTAACCGGTCATTTTTCTTACAAAACGCGTGTAATTCTTGCTCGGCTGCAGTAGTGACATGAAGGGCAATTTTCTTTTCATTGGCAAAATGCAACAACATATGGTGAAAATGACGATGTCCGACTAAATCAAGACGGATGTCGCTGCTCATTTCCAGCGCAAGGGCAAGCCGCCTTTGTAGTGCATCAATGAGAATATTGGTGTCGACAATAACTAGATTTTGTAATGAAAGATTACGCAATAAGCGACGGTCATAAACTGCTAGACCTTCACTATGACGCTGATACAAACTTAGCATTGAATTCTTCAACATCTTGACCTTGTGAGAAAGGATTTGCCTACTATGTATTGCTCGATCAAGTAGGGCTAGTCCACGTAAATGGTCTATTTCTGATTGTTCAGATGCCAAGGCGTACAACCCTTCTATGTCTCCTGCCCGCAACAATTCATTGTAAGAGCGCTCAACTTCAGATGGCTTGCTACGTCGGCGGCGATTACTCTGCTTTTCGCAATTTCGCATCGCCGCTCGAACTCGACCTTGAAACGGTTCTACAGGTAGATTACGAGAAATGGGGTAACCCATTAATCGGTCGAGATGTTCTAACGAAGGTTCAATGAACATTCGGCTTTCCAATTCGTTATCATCATTGTAAATCTCACCTTCAACATCAATTTTACTATCTTCCAATAACAAATTTGTAGCCGCATCATTTTGGCCAGATGATGCCAAAAATTGCACCTGTAAATACAATTTGAAGCGCGGTGTGAGCGATGGAGATAATTCGGCATTATTTTTCAGCACGTTGCTCGCTTCTTTCCAACTTTTTGCGTGGGCAAAATGAATCAAACTGGTACGCAATAACGATGTACACTGGTCAAATTCCAATACATCATGACGATTACCAGCTTGAGAATAGATTCTACCAGCCTCTTGCCACTCACCATTACGAGCGGCAACCGCAGCTCGAGCCAGTAGGTGATTTACCGAGGTCGGGGCATGGTCTTGGTACCATGGAATAAGCGAAGGTACTGCAATATAATGTTCTAGTACCATTTCTTGAATCGCCAACAGTAACTGATGACGTATATCCTGACCGTCGACTAAATTCTCAATTCGGTCGGCATCGCCATCCTCTTCATCTCTCTGCATGTCAAAAGCGGCACGGTTGAGAGTGGCATTTTCAACCACACTATCAAACAATTTTCTTTCAATAATAGAAATGTTAGCTTGTGCAACCCCATCTACAACCTTAGACAATTCGCTTTCACGCAGCATCATATTCGATTCTTCTAGCGAGTGGCAACATTGTTTGAAGGCCTTGAATCCATCCTTGGAAAGGACACCGGCGATAATCGCCATATCAATATTTGAGCCTTCTAATAATCTCAACAAGGTTATCGACAATTCCGATAATGCCCTAGATGCTGCAGAATCTTCGTAATAATTTACAGCATCTTCGTGGGTTTCCTGCAGCCATTGACCAACCTCTTCAGAAGCGGTTGCTGGATGAAGATGGTGAACTAAAATGACTTCCCAAGGATACTCCAATGCCGCATTTTCAACCGCCTGGAGGGCTTCAGTTAGTTTTTCAATCGCAGATTCACTTACAAATATCGGAATTAACATTTCAAGTGAATCTCGCCAATGGCTCGGCGATTTTTCAAACAACAATTCCGCGGCTCGAATACGGAAACCTGTCTCGCCACTATCATCCTCGACCAAGGAAGATAATTGTAGAGCCGAAAAATCCTCAATTTGTTCTTCCATCCATGCTCCATCCAACTCCCCACCTTCACTTATTGAACGAGCGATTTCAAAATGCTCATTTCGGGTGATTTTTAGCCCAGAGAGGATTGTACGGGCTTTTTCTTCCTCACCTGTTTGTGAATATACCACGACTAAACTCCAATCTAGGCCGCTATTATCTATGCCATTTTGGTCAAGCCATTCTTTACCTTGCTCAAGTTGCTCAAGGGCTAGAGTACGGCCAAGTTCAAGTCCTAATTGTGACCAAGATTCAGTAGTTATTGCTTGTTCAAGCGGGGTTAGAGCCGGGAGTTTCAAGGCTCGTGGCCATGCGATTTCGCCGCCATTTCGTAATGCCATCAATAGCAATAGGTCGCCAACCAATTCAGTAGCCACAGGTATGTCTGTTGCCACTTCAGATAAGCACTGCTCACTACGTTCATCGCCAAGAGCAACCAACAATAACGCACTGAGGATTTTCTCTTGCGATTCCATCTCAAGAAGGATTGGATTTACATTGGATTGTAACCATTCTAAACTTCGCTTCTTACGAGACAATCCGGTGGCTAAGCGACGAATTTCAACCTGATTTGCCGCCGATAATTCAATCGGGAAAGGTTGGGAAAGTAATTGTCCCAAAGCCTTGCTATCGGCAGGATCAATTCTCGCTATTTCAATCCACTCAAGGGTTATTTCAGCTTCACTTTCCTCTACTTCAAGTACCGGAAAGGCAGCAAATTGCGCCAATATTGGAGTTTTCTCAGCCATTTCACCCCATACTGGATGGACTCCCTTCATGCACTCCTGCCGAAGTTCTTCAATCAAACCGTCTAAGCCCGAATCCCAAGTTTCAGCCTTCAAGGTCTTGTGGGTAAGAAAACTGGCCAATCGATAAGGTGCAGGTGAATTCGACCCTATCAGTTCATCCACCGATTCTAATCTCTCAGTTAATGGATTTCCGTGTCGTGCCTTACCGCCACGACGGCCAATTTTTCGGTTGCGCATCATCATCGGAGAGGATGATGTTGAGGATTCAGAATCAGGAATTGGAGTTTCTTGGATGGCGACGATGAGTAAACCTTGCCAAGATGGGGAAAGAACTTTCCATGAGGATTTGCCACTCACGACCCGTACCCGCTTCGACTGCGGCAAATCAGCGACCGCGTTCAAACTGAGACGCAGATTCTTCTCGGACGAGGAGCGCACGAGTTTGCGCCTGCCCCTCTCCCTATGAACGCATCGTTCTTACAACACCGTAACCACTTCCGGTTAGCCAAAGGTCAATGAGTAGAAACGATAGCGCACAACGATGGCAGTGGATGTGTTGAGAGCGGTTATTTTGCTTGCTCACCCCCTCGCCGCGCTAATCTTATTGCGTTGGCTATTTCGCCAATATTCATGGAAGAAACTCGGTCATGAATTACACGGCGATACCCGAAAAAGCGCACTTGATTCACACGAAGTGTGGGGTCAGAGAATATTTCCCGCTCTACTATTAGTAATCGCTATCGCATTCATCGCTAATGCTTGGCGCGGAGCTCAAAACGGCGATTGGACCGCAGAATTATTGCCAACATCGGTGCATGGTGCAACCGGACTGATAGGTAGTATCCTGCTTTACATAACTTGGAATTACGGCCGAAAAGTCGTCGCTCAGCGCGAGGCTGGAGAGAAGTGGGCTTTGACCAAAACCAAGCATGGACGAGCCGCTGACATTATCATTATCATTGGCTGTATTCACGCATTCATCGGTTTTCTATACATCTTCAACGTGTTATGAAACTCATTCCTCTTCTAACCCTCTACATAAGCAGTAGATCACAATCCAAAGACTTACTCTCGACTCATGCTACTAAAGTGCCATTTTGGAAGTCGTTTATCGCCTGCATGATTTCTCTTTGTGTATTCATCACAAAGGGCCCATACCTAGACACGGACTCGTTAGTAGGTTCGCCTGACAACAATAGGAATTCGGCAACCCCTTCACCTGAGTGAGCAATAACCACTTCATCTCCATCACTTAGCACCGCCATTTCCCCATCACATATTTCGATCTCGTCAACCTTTATCGTTCCAGAAAAACAATACAGAACGCAGTTTTGACCGGCATCAATATTCTGTCTCATCTCAGCACCACGCTTGAAAGTCAAGTGGAGATAAGTTATCGGAATTACCGTGTCAATGACCGCACTAACACCCATACACTGGCCGGCGATAACCCTCGCCTGTACCAGCCCATCATCCGAATCCACTTCGGGAATATCGCTAGAATGGATATCTTGGTAACGCGGCGCCATCATCTTATCTTTAGCCGGTAAATTCACCCATAATTGAAATCCGTGCATTACCCCTCCGGTGCGGAGAAATTCCTCACTAGGTAATTCACTGTGAATTATTCCACTTCCTGCAGTCATCCATTGCACATCACCGGGGGATAATTTGCCGAAATTTCCCGACGAATCGCGATGCTCCATCTCACCTTGTAAGACATATGTGACAGTCTCAAAGCCGCGGTGAGGGTGCTCTGGTGCACCGATTGCCGCATGTGGCGCCCAATCCACCGGTCCCATTTCATCGAGTAATAAAAACGGGTCAATATGGCTCATACCGACGATAGGGAACGGCCGGCGAACGGGAAAACCGCCACCTTCCAATTTCTGCTCAGTTGGAAGAATACGAGAGACCTGTCTTTCTACCATCATATCACATCGTATGTTTTCGCCAAGTCTCTAACCAGCCTTTGATATTGCGCTCGACATCAGAGTTGCTAACGTCTCTCTGGGTAACGATTCCGTTTTCATCAAGAGCCTGGATGCGACAACCACAAGCATTTGCATGACCACCGCCAGTAGAATCGAACTGCATTGCCATCTCGGTCAAATCCATCACACCAGCACCATTGTGATGAAGGAAGGAATTACTGTAAAATGATGCTCCCAAAGGTGGGCGGTCATGATTTCCAACCTCACCATCCGACCATCCATGAACGATAAGACAGGCATCACAATCATTGCCAAAGTGAGCGGTCACAAGGTAACCATTGGTGCGCAATCCCGAATCATCAAAGCGTACTACTGCAAGACGGTCGACTACTTCACCATACTCATTTAAGGCGGCGCGAATTTGCGCCGACTCTTGCTTCATGGAGGTTATTCGCTCAACCACAGATGGCTCATCCATTATCTCGGCGAGAGCCCTACCTCCAGCCAACCAGTCAAGCAAACTATTGGTGTATTCACTATCAGTCAGTGAGACTGTTTTCGATAACCACAGTACGGGGTCATCTGAAAATAACTGTTCACGAGTGATCCCCCCACTATCCAAAGCATCGACCATCGACATCAGCGGAGTAAGATGTGAGAGATCATTATCCTCTAGATACAGGTCATAAGCGACCCGCGCCGCCGAAGGCTTGTCTTCCCATTGGCAAATCCCGCCTCTGGCCTCAAAACTTTCTTGCTCAGTTGGTGAGGGGCGGTTGGTTGCATGGTGGTCAAGGTATAATCCACAATTTGGGTGGAATGGTAAATCACAAATTGCTGTGCTTGTATCTATCCAATCATCATGCGTTCCCGAGCGCAATTCAGCCGGATGGCCCCAGCGAACTGCGGCATCGGGAAATACAGTCCTCAAGACCGCAGCAGCGATGAGACCATCGAGGTCGCAATCGGCGAGAATCTTACGTATTTCGATTCCCATTGCCACCGTCAAGCGCCATTGAGTCTGCGGCGAGTGATAAACAATGCTGCAAACATCGATGCCATGACCCCAGCAATACCTACTGCAGGAACATAGCCACCTTCATCAGATGCTGCATCCTTGATATCTTCTGGAGTACAGCCCTTATTGTCGGTCATAGTATCAGAACCAGAATCTGGACAGTCGTCCCATTCATCTGGAACTCCATCACCATCAGCGTCCTGCCAATTGCCTACGGTTTCATTCTCTTCAGGTTGTACGCACTCCCAAACATCTTTGGTTGATTCGTAAGCATGGGTATTTCCTGCAGTGTAAAAGGTGATTGTTTCCTTTTCAGCCCGCTTGAATACCGATGTGGTCTCCGGCCAAAACTTCTGACAGTATTCCAGTTCCATTCCACCGTAATCATTGGGATAATTGGAATTGGGGTGACCACCTGATTTGCCATCGGGGTCAGTCATCCAAATCCCATTGAGGTTGTGTTGATTGACTTTACCTGGCCACAATGAAATTCGGGGCGTGGTATCTACACCGGCTGCTGTAGTACTCGAATCCGCCATTCGCTCAACGACTGAGTCAGTGCATCGCCATTCGGTTATAGGGAATTCCAATGCACCACAAGTTAATCCAACGAAATTGAATGCATAGTACGATTGGTTTTCAAATGTAAATTTGTAAGCCATTCCATATTCATTATCACCATCAGTAACCATGCCGGTGTTCTCGACCAGCAGGTGACCGTCAACATCGGTAACCATGCCTTCAGTCGCATTGTCATCAATTGGAATGATCATCATCGCACCACATTCTGTAGAAGATGTGCTTCCCTCAATCATGATATCAGCCATCTCTAAACTAGCATAATCGCATGTACCAGTGACTACAGGAAGTGGGTGTGTAATACTCAGAGTGTTACCATAATCAGTAGCAGTACAATTATCCATCCACATTAGACCACCGTTTTCAGTCCAGCAACCGCCACTACCGGATTCTCCGCCAGTGACTACTGTTCCACCTACACAAACTGCTATGTTGCCTTCTTCAAACATGGTGGTATCAAATTCATCACAATTCATACCTGGATATGATTGTACATCTAACAACTCAGCTGTATCAGATAATGCTGAACCTACTCCACACTTAGACATTGGAGCGCTACCCCAAGCACATGAATGCGGGGAGCCAGTATTAGGATCTACACATGGACCTACACAATCGTAATCATTGAATCCATTCTTGACTAGTAGGTAGTATCTTGCCAAACTTGAATCATCTTGATAGATGTAAATTGTTGAACCAGACCTTATCTTACTATGTATACTGGAATTGTATACATCAGATACTCCTCCTTCTGGAGGTCTCACGTCAGCAGGGTCGTAAATGTCCCATTCAATCCTAACCTTGCACCTCTCCCAGCCGTTAGAATTACCAAGTGGGGTAAACGCTCCGGTTGGTAGTGGATTTGTGTTGTCATCAACTAAAGAGCGCCATTTGACATTTGAGAACCAAGACTCTCGCACTACTACCCCTTCATCGTATAGACCACTATTGGCCCAACCTTGACTCCATGGGAAAATGAGTGGCTGACAGTAGCCAGGCTCGCATGTTCGCCAATACCATCGATGAGGTGGAGCCGGGTCTGAAGACATTAGATGGCCGGCAGCGGTTCTAATGTAGAGGGTGCCGCCATTTTCAACAATCTTGTACTCTGAATAAATCGTTCCGGCTGTATATTGAGTCCCATCCCATAGTTCACTGCAATTACACCTTACCCAGCCACGTAACTCACCATCATTTGGATGGGCTGTATTTCCGTCAAATGTGCTAACATAATAGATTCCAGTTCCAGCAGGATACTCAACAACATCATTTTCTTGGTAAGAATGTTGAGACTGATCATACCAAGGGCCTGCAAATCCATTTGCTCGATCACAGGGGGATGGTTCCGCACCACCACAAATTCTCCAAGTTTTGTCACTCTTTCCAGGTTCAGAGTTTTGATTTTGGTAAACTAAAGAGATGTAAAGATCCCCATTATGCTCAACAATTTGGCTCCAATCATATTGACCACTGGCTGACCAAACATCACTTGAATAAGTCCAAATCTCACTACAATTACATGCTCCTAGCCAATCTGCATTGTTATCTGGTTGAGAACTGCCAGCACTTACTCCAACCTTCGCTTTCCAAAACTCGCCAGAGGCAGCTGGCCACTCTACAATTGAAGATGCTGCATAGGCTTGATTAGCAACCCACAATGGACCTCCATAACCATTGAACGATGCTGCAGTTTCTCCAGGACAACCCCCATCACCAGGTACATCACCGCCACCAGTTGTGGTGTGGTTACCACACAACCTCCACACATCATTACTCATGCCAGGTTCCTCTCCAGCAATCGAACTGGTTGGGGTAATCCAAAGATTTCCAGAACCTGAAGGGTGTTCCAAAATGAACCACTGGTTGTAATTTTGAGTCGCGTCATAAGTAGGAGTTCCTGCAGCGTTCCATATTTCTGAACAATTGCACGATCCTTCCCAGGCCTCTGGCCCACCAGCACTATCAGGTGCTGGCGCGCTGGATAGGTCCACAGTTGCTATCCAGAATTCTCCGGAGTTAGCAGGATACTCGTAGATACTTCCAGTTGTTGTAGAGTCACCATTATTCCATACTGGTCCACCATAGCCGTTGTATTGAGCCGCATCTTCATACGTGCAACCGCCATCAGTGCCACCACCGCCAGAACTTGAGGTGTTGTCGCATAGAATCCATGGATCGATACCGAGGCCATATGGGTCTCCGACCACAGGCTCGTAGGTATTTTCATTCATATTTGAAATCCAAATTTGGCCATTATGAACCACAACATCCCACGGATGATAAGGGTCATTGACATCCCACGAAACTTGATTACCAGTAACAAAAGATATCTCTGTACAGTTACACGGTCCGCTCCAATTCACATCGGTCGAACTAGGAACTGTACTAAGGAAGTCGCTCATCGCCATCCAATACATCCCACCACCTGCAGGGTATTCGACCACATCTAAGGCCATGTAAGATGTAGTAGAATCGTATGCAGGACCAACCTTACCGCCAAAATCTCCACAATCAGAGCCGGCACCAGACCAGGCAATCGAAAAATAGTCACTCTTTCCATTCGCAGAACTAGTGGAATAGGTGCTATCTGAAATCCTAACTACTGCATTTTCGGTACTGAATCTAGGTACTGGAATTGTAAGTGATGATTCATTATTGGTGTATGTAACCCCACCTGCCCAAGGATGCCATACATCTCCACCATCAACCGAAATATCTACTTTGATGCCAGTTACGTATCCGGTTGTTGTCCAACCGATATCAATTGTACCGCCGCCAGATGGATCACCTGTAGTAGTGACAGTCGGTATTGAGGGAGCAGTATTGAAACTACAATCTGCATTGTTTTGCCACGCATTATTTGACAAATGTATTACGCGAAAGCAATAATCGTTGACTGCATTGGTATCTACTGAAACTGTATCATTGAAATACATCTTTATCGGATTTGAAGAGGTTGTAGTCTCTGAATTATAGACGTCCCAAACTGCATAACCAAAAGCATTCACAACTCCTTTAACTTCTGGCAAGTAAGATTGCTGAGCATCAGAATAGAGTTGGTAGCCAAATTCAACCGCCTCATCTCCAGCAACCACTGTAATTACCAAAGTATCGGCAGCGTTGACTACGTACTTGTAGTAGTCATATTGGTCATCTGTACCACTCAAATTTCCTTCATACCAAGTATTTGATAGCGGTATTTGTTCAGGTGTGGCCGAATCATCAGACACGTCGACTCCATTTGTAATTTCATCAGCAGACGCTGGAACGGCAGCAAAACCGACCAAAGTCGAGGTTATCATCAATAAGGTTAGTAGCAGGGACTTATGTCTTCGCATAATTGGCGAGATGTATTAGGCTTTTTCAATTAGTTGCCTACAACATTACCTTTCTATTTGTACAAATCATTACAAAAACGCCTTGAAGTATCACCTCTACAGCAGACTATGGAGACATCATGCGGCATAGTGCTTAGCAACTACGGCTCCATCCTACTACTGCAATATCCTCAGGGACACTGGGATTTTCCCAAAGGCCATATTGAGGCTGACGACGAAAATCGAAAGGCTGCAGCAGCCCGAGAATTGACTGAAGAGACCGGAATCAGTGACATTACCTTTGTTGATGGTTTTGAAGACCACACCGATTATTCATTTTTTCACAAGCGAAAAAAAATATCCAAGAGGGTTTGGTGGTACATCGCTGAAACTGAGACCATCACTGTCGAACTTTCACATGAACATCGCGATTACTTGTGGCTAGATTGGGATCAAGCTCACGACCAATTGACTCATGACGAGAGTCGTTCTGTACTTTCTGCGGCAAAAAAATATATGCAGAAATTGGGTAAAGATTAGTCTAAACTAATCCATACTAATCTAAACTTCTATTCTGCTCAAAGGTCATCAATTGCACCATCAAGGTCACCATGCATTTGCTGGCGACGAATCCCCGCTTCTTCTGAATCTCCGCGTTCACCAATCGGACGCCACAATACCTCAGTATTGCCCAAACGATGGGTGATCCAGCGCGCCAATACGAAAAGCCAATCCGACAACCGATTTACATAACTGAGAACAAATGGACGTACAGCACCATCTCCTTCATCGCTACAAAGGCCAACAAGATTTCGCTCAAGTCGACGGGTGACTGCACGCCCGACCTGCAACCATGCCACCGGTGCTTCACCAGCAGGCAAGATGAAAGAGGTCAGCGGTTCAAGTTCTTCTAACCAAGCATCCATCTCTCCGACCAATCGCTCACTCGCCGCCGCCCCAAGCATTACTATGCCGTCGGGGATGTTATCAGGCGGGCATGCTAATTCCGCTCCAAGGTCGAATAATTCGTGTTGTAGTCGGCCCAATGCAGAAGTTGCAACCTCTTTCACCTGCCGCACGGTTTGGCGCTGCCCCCCATCTTGATGGTTATCGGGCAGGCGCTCAACCTCCATCATAATAACACCCAGTAAAGAATTCAATTCATCTAGTGCTCCGACGACTTGCAAACGCTGAATCGATTTTGAAACTCGAGAACCATCGACCAAAGAAGTCTGGCCTGCATCGCCACCACCGGTGTAAACGCGATTGATTTTCACCATCGTCCTCACCCATGCGAGAGAGCAACTCCCCATGAGGGCTTTGGCGCAAGAGGATTTACTCAATTTCTTTCATTTACCTGGCTGGAACCATAAGATTCGGTGTAGACTGCTTCATTTTTCTCATTTTAGAATAGACTAATATTGCCACTAATCCCCATATCACTACTTCAATTCCGGCAATTATCCAATAATAGACTCCCAACTTTGCTATTAGTACCTCTGGTCCATAAGGCATACCATTAACCGCCATGTACATCGCTTGCGAAAGCAAACTTGCACAAAACCACGAGGCGACCATGAGCCAGCCAAGTACTTGCAAAGACCATTGTCCTCTTGCATCCATCTGAAGATTTTTCTTTTCCACTTATCCCACCTTTTCCTAGTTAACCATCGTCATCCAACGCATAAAATACCTTCGCCAAAATGTGTGACAATGGCGTAGTTTTGCCTTGATAAGGATGGAAACCGGAAACAAAAAAACGTAAATCGTCTTTTTCCGGAATTCAGGTGGCTCAATTGCCAATACTATTCTATATGAGCGGGGGCTCGAATTCCAGATTCGCCCTACAAGGCTTTAAGCGCGGCTTCAATTGCCGATATCCACTCTTCGGCAACCGCAGATTCACCACCAAATTCGAGCAATTTCTCGCGCCAATTCTCTGCCTCGGACGTATTTTCAAGATGTGCATGGATTCTTTCTAAAGCAAGATAAGTCATCGGATTCATATGCTCATTCTCGACATCCCAGGCCTTTTCAAAGCAAGCAATTGCCCCTTTATCTCCTTCGAGTAATCCACGCTGTAATTGGCGCAATCCAGCCTGCGACCACGAACGCGATAATTTACCAATAAGTAAACCACGGAATACCAAATAAACTTCAAGCATACCGAGCAGGCAAATCAAAACAAAAGAGCCTATTTGTTCAAAATTTGAGGTGAAATTGGCCCATTCTTCAACCAATAGCCCCGTTGCACCAATACTCATCAAGGCTCCCGCGAATGGTGCAACGATGACGTCTTTTCGGGTCACTGCCATATTGCGGACTCCGGAAATTACTCCAACACCACCGAATGCGGTCATCAAAATCAAAATTGAATTGGTGCTTAGAGCGTTTGGCGCATTTCTTGCCACCAGTAATAATAAAGCAATTATTATCGAATATACACCAAAACGTTGGGAAATTTCTGGGAACGGTTGGCGAAAACTCATGCCCATCAATACGCCACCGACAATGGCAAAAAGAAGCGCCAATAGTAATTCCACAGTATCATTGCCCCGTTGGTCTTGTTTACAGAATTTTTCCTTCACTCTCGATGATAAGGTGAGCCACGCTTAATCTCAGATGCACGATATAATTGTTCAAGCAGAAAAACCGCTGCCAACTCATGAGTTGTAGTCATCGTCGATAAAGAGACCAATTGAGCCGCAATACCTTTTGTTTCCGCGCTGAATCCATTGGCGGGACCTACAGCAAAATGTGACGGCTCACTGGCAAGGCTAAGTTCTCCGACCAATGTTGCGAATTCCACACTAGACATCTTCTCACCACCTTCATCGAGCAAAATTAGGTGCCCGCTGAGTGCGGCAATACTCGTCTCATAATCAGTTGGTGATTTTGCCTGTCCTAAATGTTCATCGACAATTATCCCGCGGCCCTTGATACGCCCTTGATAGTCCTCGATTAACGCTCGTGCTGAACGGTCTTTGGCTCGCCCATGCAAGTGGACCGTAATGCGAGCCATGCCACCGCCACTAGCGAGGTTATCGTCAATCTCACGGTCAAGGATAATGCGAAGACTCAAGCATGAAGGTGATTAGGCGAGGGCATGGGATGGTGGCCATTCGCCAAAAAGAAATCGATGGATGCCGGCGATAATCTCCATATCAAAGGGACACGAGTATGGATTGAAGAACTCCAGCGAGTCTGTGAACGACATTATGACCTGCCTGCCCAAGCGCATATTTTGATTCGTGAAATGCAAGTTGAGTGGACTAGTGCTAAGCAGAAGGAAGAAATTGATCAAGAATTATTTGATGGCCTTGAGCGACGAGCATTTTACCTCTTGCGCGCCGATGCAAAGGAATGGTTAACACTCCTAGACGATTTAGATTTTTGGAAAGTAGGATGGCGACCATCCGGAGAGAGAGAAAACGAAGGCTCATGAACACCTCGCTTTTGGACAGTTCATGGCAGACTTGCCCGAGATGCACATGCTCTACACCTGCCCCTTCTGTTGGAAGGTGCGCGGTTTGGTCGAGCACATCGGTTTGGAGACTGAATTTGTTCAGGTCAATCCACTCAAGCAGAAGAAGCAACTCGCCTTTGCCGGTGGCTGGAAAAAAACTCCTGTGTGGCGTGATGTTGACGGCACAGTAGTAGTCGATTCGACTCCGATTATGATGCATATCGACAGTAAGTACAACGGTGGACGACTTGCCAATTATAGCAATACGGAGCGCGCAGATGAACGAATTAAATGGCTCGATTTACACTTTTCCAAAGCCACAATCCCAATTCTTTACGGCTCGTTATTTTCTGCCTTGAAGACGACAACTCGAGTTTCAAAACTTGAGAAGTTTGGATTTTTCTCAAAACGGATTTACGCGTGGATGGGTTTTCCGATAATGTGGGGATTCATCGCTCGTAAACGGGTCAAACGTGATGGGAGGAGCCCCAAGAAATTGTGGCACGATTTGCTCGACGAGTGGTGTGCTGAGATTGGACAAGAGAAATTCTATGGGGGCGATTCTCCCGACCTTGTCGACTTCATCGCCTTTGGCTATATGCGCTCAATTTCACCTTATCCACAGTTCTCGCAATTGCGCGAGCACGAGGCTGGATTTTCATGGTATGAGCGAGTCGAGACAACCCTGCAAACATGAGGATCTATTGAGGAGGGCTGGGAAATGAGTGAGTCCCGTACCGGTCCGTTTGGAATCCAAATGAGCCGGCTAGCTGCCGGTTCTATTATTCTAGGAATGGATAAAGGTGCCTTACCATATTCAAGCGAACGCCCACGCCACGAAGTGCGGATAGCTGAACGTTGGATCTCTACTGCTTTAGTTTCCAAGTCATATTGGGCTGAAGCGATGGGAGAGGACCAAAATTATGATGCCGATTCACCCGTCGACGGTAAATCTTGGTCTGAAATCGAAGACTTTCTCGGCAAGGTAACTATTTCTGCGGACGAAAATATTGACTGGCCAAATGGTGAATGGCGCTTACCTAGTGAGTCGGAATGGATGCACGCAGAAAGCGAATTAGGAATTTCTTTGCCCAAGGCCTGCGAAGAATTACTCGCTGACCATCCCCATCCCAATTATCGTGGCGCCCCAACCGATGGCCGGCCTCGTATGGATACTGATTCCCGTTCAATGATGCGACTATATCGCTTATCTCGTAAATCACATCCAACCAAAGAAGGAGTATCGGTGAAATCTCAAGCACCGATCAAAAATGGACAATCAGGGCTGGTGTTTCGTCTAGTCTTCATTCCCGAAGAAGCAGCCACAAGGACTGCCGGTGATTGTCTTTATGTGCCCGAAGAAATCGATACGGCTCGTCTGTTCAAGCGTGAAGCACTCATCACCCTCATCATCGGCATTATCCCTTCTTTTGCAATTCCGATTATTCGCGGTTTCTCCAGTTATGCTTTCGAAGGTTGGGTTAATCTCCTATTTGGAGGCCTGATAATTTCATTTGTCAGTTCTGCTTTTTGGCGACCACGCACCGAGACTTGGGTCTATTCGGATGATGGTAAGAGCATGGAAAGGAGATGGTTGGCTGGTAAGGATTTTTGAAAATATAAACCCCCTCAATGCCTGTGGCCAATAATGCCGAAAATCCTAATCTGGTACTGGCGAGATGTTGACACTGATCAATGGGTCAAGCATTGAGTTTGACCCCTTGTGCGTCTAATAATTTCACTCAGAACTTGTCGACATTATTCAAGGCATATTCCCTAGCATAATCTTCTGGATATCCATCCTTCACTAACGACTGGACATAAGTGTCTATCCTGTCAGCCACTTCGGGACTAATGGCATTTGTCTGCGTAGCTTGAAATGTGGAGTTATTATTTGTGGAAACTACGATGGAACGATGATTTTCAAGTCGATTTTGATGCGATTTATAATGTCCTCGAAGGAGTTCCATTTGAGCATGATTGATTTGGCCATTCAAGACTCCATCGCTTGAAATTGATTCATACCATGCATACAAATCTAATGGATTATTAATTTCCCTCATATCACTAATCAGTTTCTCAAGAATCCTTCTTTTTCGTGTAGAATAATACCAACCGAAAATGAAAGCAATTATCGGAATAATGATGGATAAACCGATTCCAATTAGGTCGAGATCAATTCCGTTTGATTCACTTTCGGCTTGGACTGTGCGAGGTATAATTATGATTGAAAGGAGAGTGAACAAAACTATTACGTTGACTCCGTTCCGATTCATATTTGTGGGTTTTGGCGTATGAGATAACTCTTTCTGCGAATTCATGCTCATTCTTTCCGTGGAGAAGAAACACAGGTTATCCTCTAGTTAGACGCTTGTGCGTCTACTACTTCGATTATTCTTCTTCATTGCTTGAAATCCGCTCA
>CAZPME010000033.1:0-19739 GCA_964587885.1 uncultured Candidatus Poseidoniales archaeon | reverse complement strand
TCCAGCAGTTAGATCCGTAACAGTAACATCTCTGAAAGGTACTTGATGCCTTCCATATCCAGTGGAGATGACATGGCCTATGTCATCTTCCACAAGATCAGATTGTTCAAGAACTGCATCAAAAGCAGAACGAGCGGCTTTTCCCAATTTGAAACCTGTGGGGAGCATAGTTCTAGCAACCATACCGCCCTCTCTATCTAGAATCACCGCCTTCGTATATGTTGAACCAACGTCAATGCCTGCAACATGATTCAATTTAGTGCCCCCTCAACAAATGACAACTTATCCATGGCGAACAATGCTGCTCCAATAGCACCCATGAAATGAGAATCGTCGCTGACATTCATTTCAAGACCTAGTTTTTGGTTTAGGACTTCTACCATGCCACGGTTATTTGCTACCCCTCCAGTAAATGTCAATTCCTTTTCGATGCCAACACGACGAAGAAGCCCTATTGAACGGGCACTTATCGACTGATGCACACCCATCAATACGTCCTCAATTTTCTTCCCTTTGCCTAACCAAGACAATATTTCAGTTTCAGCAAAAACAGTACAAGTAGTGCTTATTCGCACTGGCCTTGTTGCCATTAAGGCCGTTGGCCCTAATTTAGGAAGGGGGATGTCTAATGCACTTGCAGCAGCACCAAGAAAGCGCCCAGTTCCTGCAGCACATTTGTCATTCATGCAGAAATCTAGTATTTCACCTGAAGAACTCAATGAGATGGCTTTAGTATCTTGACCTCCCATATCAAGAACGGTTCTAGTATTCGGAAACATGTGAATTGCTCCTCTACCGTGACAAGAAATCTCAGTCACTTGGTCATCTCCGAAATTCACCTTGTATCTCCCATAACCTGTACCTATGACGTATGAAACATCCTTAGCAGATAGTCCCGCATCTTCTAGAGCCGAATCATAGGCATGTTCTGCTGCTTTGGTGACATCCGAACCGGTATCGATCAGCATCTTGCCAACTATCTTGAGATTCTCATCTATGACAACGGCTTTGGTTTGGGTAGACCCAACATCAACTCCTGCGAAATGATTCAATCCGTCACCTCCACAACATTGCTATTCTTTCGCATTTGTATGCCTTCAAAGAAAGCATCAATCCTATTCTTCATCTGGGCTACTGAAACCACACGTTTATCCATCATATCTGATTCAATGAAGAGACTGGGTAAACCAGTCATCTCCATCAATGTTCTTCGGTTATCTGCAAGACCCGTGGAAGTTGTACGACAACTTTTGATTGGATGATAAACGACTCCTTCAATCCCCATTTTCTCCATCTGTTCAATAATGATGTCATGTGGATGGAACATGGAATCCATTGCATCCCTCACATGAATCAAAGTAACCTCTGCCAAAGATGCGAGAGGATCTTCAAGATCATATTGAAACCCGAGATTATTTCCACCAGATGCAAACCACAAATACGTTGAAGTAACAAAAATACCACCCCATGAAGAGAATAACTCTGAGAATTCTCGGAAGATAGGATAGCAGGGCACCCCGATGAATGCTAATCGATATTCCTCATTTTCCAAAGCCCCAATCCCATTATCATGCATCCATTGCTTCTCTTCAAGCAATCTCTCAAAGTATTCCGCTCCTTCCAAAGTCCCTCGCCAAATATTGTTGACACCAAGATAGGCGGTTCCATCAGTTAATGCATTGAATACAGCCGGCCTAGAATGGTTCAACTGAATGATCTTCTTCCATGCAACAGACATTCTATTGGAATATGCCATGGCTTTTCTTAACTTATCTACATCGAAACTTTTCCCTGTGACTTCTTCACATTTTCTTATCAATTCCTCTATCTGCACCTGTACATATTTTCGTTCGTTTTCGAATTGTTCATCACCAGGCCACGTTTGACGTCCATGTTCTCGTGTACCTGGAACATCCAAAGTAAAAAGCGGAGTTTTGAACATTCTCTCCCACATTTCACCCCATTTGAGATATGTGTTACAAGCATTGGTCAAAATTGCAAGGCCGGGGGTTGGGAGTTGCCCCATTGGATGTTTACCACCCCTTGATTGAATTGAATGATCTGCCTTGACATATCCACAAATGTCCGGAGAGTAGCCATGGTCTTCCGCCTCATTGAGTAATTCTGCGGATTCATTTCTAACTGCAGTCTGCAATGATGTGATTTCTGGGAATATGATGGGCATCTCAAAGGAGTGTAATATTTCAGCAAGACTTCCCATCACAAAAGCATAGGCTCCATGCTCGCCTGCAAGTGCAGATTCGTTCAGATTACCGAACCATTTCTTGAATAATTCAGACCCTTCAATATTTCCACGGCGCCACATTTCATGATTTTTCATATCCTTCATATTAATACCTCAATCAAACATAATATTCTCAACAAATGTCTCTATCTGAATCTCTAGGTGTTCAAAGGAGGTCATGCCCTCTTCAAATTCGCTAATGAAGAATGGTATACCCTCGCTTTCCAAGACCTCGATATAATTCACCTGCTCTTCTAGGCCGGGCTCACACATCTTGGCAGCGACGATGATTGCTGCTTCGGCTTCAGAATTTCTCAATCGCTCTAGCAACATCTTCTCCTTCGGCTTGTTGTTATCGTGTTGTACTGGACTATAGGATGATTTTTCGATATATGCTGATGCCAATGAAGCCAAAGGATCGTCTCCGGCTTCAACATCTTCCAACAACCACCTCAATCCGATCAGCAGGTCATCATCCACAACATAACAAGACCGCCCAATCATTCGGATTAAATCGAGCGGGGGTTGTTCGCAGAACCCTCCTTCAAAGATGACTCTGATCCGATCTTGCTTTCTAGATGGTCTCGTCTTAAGTAGCTCTAGAATGTACTCCATCAACTCGTTATGCTCTTCCTTGGGCATGAAACCAGCAAGAGCAACGAGTGAATATGCCTCATCAGCGCTGATTTTCCATGGTGCATTCTTTTTAATATCATACAAATTCCTCAATAGTCGCCGATTTTTATTATACACATGGATCGAATTAATCAGCGCTTCTTTTGTGAGCTCCTTCTCTGCTACTTTTTCTATTTCTGAAGCTAGCCGCTTATATTCACCGGTTAAATATTGTTTAGAAAATACTGAATTTGGATTTTGAGGCAAGTAAAGAATCTGGCATGGATATGAAAAATTCCGACCCCAAATTGCTGCTAGATTTCGAGCGGTATCGCAGATGGGGTGGGAGATGAACATATCTAACTCAACTCGGTTACTGAGTACTTGTTCCAAACTGGTTTTTATTATCGAACAGAGGTAAGAACCGAATTTGCTATTGGCCAATCTTGCTTCTGCGGGCGCCCCAGCAATTTTGACCGGGAGCATCCCAACCGCGTGAGCGATTTCTTCGGGAAAATATACTTGAAAATGCCCTAGTGTCTTCCCGCCCATTTCTTTCCATTTCTTCACAGTAGGCCATTCTGGATCTTCAATGACTTCTCTCGCCAACCAAAATATCTCTTCCAGACTCTGCTCTCGCCATCCTAATAAAGAATCGCCTGAGCATGTTTTTTCTAGACCCAACACCCCTTCCCTCAATACGTTGAGAATTGAGGGGGGAGTTGAATTGTCCCCGAACATGTCCTAAATTTTTCAAGCAATGAGGTACTTGCAGACACCATATCACTTTCAAAATTCACATAGTGCCAACATGTAAACGAAAGTTGATTCAATAGCAATTCAGCAGGGTGAAAAAACAAGATGACATTTATTCGACATCGGATTTCGTTGGCACCAGAATGTGTGGCATAGTGTCTTTATTACCGTATAGTGGTGTCTCTCAAGTATGACATCAATTATTGTATAGGGACAAGAGTCCTTGCATAGGTAAGCAAGGACAAGGGCATAGAGGCAGAGATTTTACCTTGGAAATACTATTTGTCGAAAGAATCAATATGAATCTAAGAAGAACTAATTGGGACACCTACATTGTGCTTCTGCGTCAAAATCTTCAAACAAATAGGTGCCAAAAAGACACTTTTATTTTGGCTTTGTAGACTTCAAGGTTTGAGGTATTACTGGGGTTGGAAATACAGTGGTGATGGCGAAATCGATGCCCTAGCCGAGCATGTAAGGTTGCTTGACTATTAACCTAGCATTTCTAGGGTAGATTCTCTGTGGTGATGTGATGATGAATTCAGTAAGTAATAATGAATCTCCTACTGTCAAAGAAACGAATCTCGGCTTGGGATTCTCAAGATTGCATACCGAAGAGGGTAGTGATCCATTTTCAGGAATCGAGTGGGAAATCCGTTCCACTTCATGGGATGGAAAAGAAGAATCTCTAAAGGAAGATTTTCGTGTGCCTAAAGATTGGTCGGAGATTGCAGGGCATGTCATCATCCGAAATTATATGCGGAGGAAAGGAGTTCCTGTCAAATTACGCCGAGTAGAAATGCAAGATGTCCCAATTTGGTTATGGCCGTCAGAAGAGGATTCTGAAGCATTAGCCCTTCTTGATGAGGACGAACGATACAGAAGTGAAGACGATGTCGA
Organism: uncultured Candidatus Poseidoniales archaeon; assembly: GCA_964587885.1. GTDB lineage: Archaea > Thermoplasmatota > Poseidoniia > Poseidoniales > Poseidoniaceae > UBA60. The sequence goes on along the minus strand of CAZPME010000033.1, from coordinate 15,223 downwards.
AGACGTCATCAGGCGCCTTGCTGGAGCCTGGACCTATTGGGGATGGCAGGAGGGGTTTTTTGCTGATGAGTTGAATGCATTATCTTTCCATGACGAAGTATGCCACTTGCTGCTCCACCAGAAAGCGGCTCCAAACAGTCCACAATGGTTCAACACAGGACTCCATTGGGCATATGGAATAACTGGTGAGGCCAATGGTCATTACTGGGTTGACAATAAAGGGGTGGCGCAACTTTCTACCAGCTCGTATGAACGCCCTCAACCGCACGCTTGTTTCATTCTATCTGTTGAAGACGACCTTGTTGGGGAGAATGGCATCATGGACCTATGGAAAAGAGAGGCTCGTTTGTTCAAATTTGGTTCAGGAACCGGAACCAATTATTCGACGATCAGGGGCCGCGGAGAAACCCTGTCCGGTGGCGGGGAAAGTTCTGGATTGATGTCCTTCTTGAAGGTAGGTGACCGAGCCGCTGGAGCGATACGTAGCGGAGGAACTACCCGAAGAGCAGCCAAAATGGTGATTCTTGATATCGATCATCCTGAAATCATGGATTTCGTGCAATGGAAAAAGAGGGAAGAGGAAAAAGTGGCCTCATTGGTTGCAGGTAGTTCAAATATCAAGCGGCGAATGGAAGAGTTGATTGATGCTCGCTTTAGGCGTAGATTATCTATAGATTCAGCAGATGTTGAGCAGATTATTCAAGATTCGTTAGATGAAGGAGTCCCACAAGCATTGATACAGAGAATATTGGACTCCAGACTTGGCGACCACAATTTCATTGCCCTAAATACTGATTGGCAGGGTGAAGCATATTCAACAGTCAGTGGGCAGAACAGCAACAACTCGGTTCGATTGAACAATTCCTTCATGCAGGCAGTAAAGAACAAAGAAAAATGGAATCTCCAACCGAGAGTTGGGATGGTGGAATCGTTTTCCCATTCAGCACACCTTCAGGTTGAGGCTGATGAATTATGGGATCTAATCTCGGAGGCGACATGGTCGTGCGCAGATCCGGGAGTTCAATTCCACGATACCATCAACGAGTGGCACACTTGCCCCCAGTCAGGAGAAATTAGAGGTAGCAACCCCTGTTCTGAATACATGTTTGTCGATGATACTGCATGTAATCTAGCGAGTTTGAATTTGGTTTCATTCTTGAACGATGATGGCGATGTTGATCATCCAGCATTGATTCACGCCAGCAGATTGTTGACCGTGATTCTCGATATCAGCGTCAGTATGGCCCAGTTTCCTACAGAAAAGATTGCCATCCGCTCCTGGCAACATAGGACACTTGGCTTGGGACATGCAAACCTCGGCTCACTCTTAATGCGTAAAGGCCTTTCATATGATGAGCCAAGTGCTAGAGCATTGGCTGCTGCTTTGACCTCATTAATCGGTGCAGTAGCTTGGTCCACTAGTGTTGAACTTGCCGAACATCTAGGTGCGTTTCCAGAATATGAAAACAATGATGAAGATGTTAATCGAGTATTACGTAATCATCGTCGCGCAGCATATGGTTCTGAGTCAGAATCATATGAAGGATTATCTATATTCCCGACTAAGATTGAATGGGATCTAGTTTCAGAGGACTTGGTAGATATAGGTAGATCAATCTGGGATGAAGTGATACTCAATGCTGAAAGATATGGAGTAAGAAATGCCCAAGTTACATGCATTGCCCCAACTGGTACAATCGGCCTACTCATGGATTGTGATACTACGGGCCTAGAGCCCGATTATGCACTTGTCAAATTCAAATCTCTAGCAGGTGGCGGAAGCATGCGAATTGTCAACAATGCTGTTCCATACGCATTATCAGAATTGGGTTATTCCGATGAAGTTTCGCAATCGATACAAGAATACATCCTTGCGAAAGGGACGATTGAAGGTTGTGAGTTATTGAATGAGAAGCACCTCAGTGTCTTTGATTGTGCAACTTCTGTTGGCGAGGGAACGAGATCACTTCATTGGTCCTCGCACGTGCAGATGATGGCGGCGGTCCAACCTTACATTTCAGGAGCGATTTCAAAAACCATCAATATGCCTAACAAGTCTTCTCGAGAAGATATCCGAGCAGCCTACGAATTATGTTGGCATTCGATGGTCAAGGCTTGTGCTATATATCGTGATGGGAGCAAATTGTCTCAGCCATTGAATTCCATGAAGGTAACGAATAGTAATCCGAGTGGCAAAAAAAATCAACGCTTGAAAAACTACCTTGCAGTGAGGATGAAACTTCCATCTAGGCGAAATGGCTACATTCAAAAAGCCAAGGTAGGAGGCCACAACATCTATCTCCATTCTGGAGAATATGATGACGGTAGAGTTGGTGAAATATTCGTCGATTTACATAAGGAAGGTGCAGCATTTCGGTCAGTCATGAACAGTTTTGCAGTTGCTGTGAGTCTTGGATTACAATATGGTGTGCCCCTTGAAGAATATGTTGATGCATTTGTATTCACTCGTTTTGAGCCAAATGGCCCAGTAGTAGGAAATCAACGAATCAAAATGGCTACCAGTATCATTGATTATATCTTTAGAGACCTTGCGATCCATTATCTTGGTCGCAAAGATTTGGCACATATTCTGCCAAAAGATCTCGAACCCGATGGAACAAGAATTTTTAGTGAAGATTCGGAGAAACTTCCCATCTCAGGCTCCCGCAGAGTGCAGATGCGTCTAGACAGCATTCCAGAATCTGCTGATGTGGATGAATCTGAACTTGCTCAGAAAGATGGTTTCACAGGAAACCCTTGCCCTGAATGCCATGGATTCACCTTGGTTAGAAATGGTACTTGTGAGAGATGCGTGAGTTGCGGAGCGACCACTGGTTGCAGTTGAATCCAAGTAAGGGCAGAGTTGTGTGATTGAAAATATTGCTAGGATGTTATTGAACCCTAACATGTTGGGGGTGAGGCAAAGATATTGATAACTCTTCATCGTTTCATGGGTATTAGGGCGACTCACCCAATTGGTGATAGCAGCATTGCGTTAGCTCCACCTCTTGAGTGTGCCAAGAGTATAAGCGTCAATCTAGGTGATGTATCATCAATCTTCGAAGTCGATGGCGATGCCCCGTTGATCACTTATTCAATAAGCAATTTGAAATCATCCCCCTGCAAGAGATTGATAGTTCATTCAACTACACAATCCGAGCATCTACGAAGTTCTCCGAACAACTCGATATGGTGGATGTGAGTAAATGCCTGAAAATCATTTTGATTGTATGTTCGATAGCGAGAGAAAGACCCCCGTGCTAGGATTCTATGGTTTCTCCAATTCGGGAAAGACTACTTTACTAGAGAGATTGATTCCACGTTTAATGGCTAAAGGTCTTAGGGTTGGAACAATCAAACAAACTCATCATAGTGTATCGGCAGACCGTGAGGGAAAGGATACTTGGCGCCATCGCCAAGCGGGGTCGGAATCTGTAATACTCTCGTCAGATGTAGAAACGGCTATGTTCCTTGGCAGGAAATTGAATCTATCCGAGTCGATAGAATTGCTCACTTCAACCACGATGGTTGATGTCGTGCTACTGGAAGGTTGGAAAGATGAATCGATACCGAAGGTGTTTCTAGGGGGAAAAGGAGACATCAAGCCTGGAACAGTTATGATCTACGACAATGATCTAGAACCCATCCTTGAGATGATAGAAGACATGTTGATGGAATAGGACGTACCCCTCTGTTAGATTCACCTGCCCAATAATTCAGTGGTCTGCACCACTATTGGAAAACCCTTCAATTCAGTATCATAGTTCCACATCGCGGCGAGTCATCTAGGCCAATCACTACCTACAAGATTCAATGAAAAGAAACTGGATTAGAGCAATCGGAATCAGACACTTCTTCGTCGGAATCAGATTCATCCTCAGATTGGCCCTCAATAATGGAGACTCCCTCAATCCATTCTTCAATATCGAGTTCACCTTCCTCCATCAATGTCTGCAATAATTCTGTTCTACTCTCGGGTGCAAGCATACTTTCAACCGCTTCGTACAATACGTTCTCTTCAGCCTGATTATGTTGCAGCAACAAACCCTCAAGTCGAACAGGTAGGGTGGAAGAAATCTCCCCCTCCTTGGCTTGCATCAGCAATTCATAGAGCAATTCTTGGATGGTGTGATGGTCCTCACGCATGACTACAATTGGTCCTTCTTGAACCATTCCGGTGACCCTCTCAAATATCGGAAATAGATATTCTTCTTCCCATATTATATGCCGAATCAATCCAGCAGCGAACATATTGAGAATCTCAATTCTTGATGCTGAATCATCTGCTCTGAAACGATTGAACAACTTATCCAAACGGCGATGGTCCTTGGTAAAAAATTCATGCAAAGCGTGTTCCTTCTCGTCCATCATCATACCTCCGAATAGATATCACCATTGAACTTATTCAACAAGGCATCTCTGCACCTTTACGAGCATAGTACCACCAATTGACACCGAGACAGGAAATGTAGTAGCCGGCAAAACCATACATAGCGAATTCTGGCACCTTTGCTGCGATTGCAACCGCGAATACGGCAGGGATGATGAACGCTCCATATGCAGCGACGGAAGATGACCAACCAAGGACGGGCCCTGCCTGTTTACGAGGAAAGATGACGGCGATCATACGGAACGTCGAACCATTACCGATACCGGTGGTAGTGAACAGAATCATGAACAGAATCATGAATGGTACAAAGTAATCCTGCGGTGTCTCGGATGCCTGTGCCTTGACAATAATCATGCCAACCCCAATTGTGGCTATAATCATCACCACTGTTGCCCAATGAGTTACTCTAGCACCCCCCCACTTATCGGCCATCCAACCGCCAGGTGGGCGCAGTGCCGCACCAACCAGCGGGCCGAGGAAACCGTAAGTCAATGCTTGATCTTTGTACCATGGGTTTGGGTCGGTATTAGGAAGATATCCAAACACATCAAGAATGAGTTTGGGGAATACTGCAGCAAAGCCAATGAACGAACCAAAGGTCATGATGTACAGCCAGGTCATCAACCAATTATGTTTCTCACCAAATATCTTCCATTGGTCCAATAGGCTTTCCTTCACTGAACTAGGTGTGGCATATCTCATCAACGAGAGAGTGACAACCACTGCAATTGCGACCATTATGAAAATTCTAACAATTCCCATGAAAGATGAATCGAAAATAGGGCTATCTCGAGTGGTAACGAATCCAGCGACAACTACTCCTGCGGCAATATAACCAATTCCTTCAAGCCAGAAATATTTCTTCAGAGAATTTGGAGTATTATCTACATCATGCTCTGGCATGTTGTTCATCCACAGCCATGCGCCAACCATGAAAAATAGGCAGAAAGGAACCCACAACAAACCAGCATTGGCTACATAAAAACCACCTGCCACTGCACCAGACATCCCTCCGAAGAGAGCGAATGACATCACGAATGGTACTACGAACTGCATGGCGCTTACCCCAAGATTTCCAATCCCTGCGTTGAGACCGAGTGAGAGGCCCTGCATCTTGCGTGGATAGAAGAAGGAAATATTGGACATCGAGGAGGCGAATGCACCACCCCCTACCCCTGACATCAATGCGTAAATGATCAATATCGTGAATGAGACATCAGGGTCTTGCAGAGCAATCCCCACCCCTATCATTGGTAGCATCAGTAGCAATGTTGTCGCAGCAATGACATTGCGACCACCTGATATTTCAATCATGAATGAATTCGTGATACGGAAAGTCGCACCAGCAAGACCTGCCACTCCAGGAAGTATGTACAACAGAGCCTTGTATTCATCCCCCATCAATCCGCCCCATCCTTTGAACGAAAATAGGTCGGGATTGGCATCATGTATGCCTTGCATCTTTGTAATGATAACACCCCATACCATCCATATTGCAAATCCCAAAAACAGGTTGGGAATTGATATCCATAAGTTACGTGTGGCCAACTTCTTACCGTGTTCATTCCAAAATTCTTCGTCTTCAGGATTCCAATATTTGAATTGGGTTCCAGTTCCTGGGTTCTTTGATTCATCATTATCTTCTGACATTATTCTATTCCTCCTCTTCAATCATTTACTCAGTGATGCACTGCATAGTGCATTCAGGTGGGCATAAACCATATGTCCATGCCTGACAAGCATCAACCATCAATCCTGGAGGATCTCCAGAAGTTATTCGAAGGCTTATCTCCTTGTCCTCGCCTAAATTGGGACAATAAATGTTGAGCGAAGGTAGGTATGAACCACCTGGATCTTCTATCAATCTAGAAATCTCTGGAGCTCTGCGGAAGGTCATCTTTTTGATAATGACATGCATCCAAATCAAGCAAACTGCAGAAATGAATGCCAGGAATAACCATGTCATTGTCCACAATCCCGTCCATTTCAATAAATAGCCAAATATTACCGGACAGATGAAACCACCAAGACCTCCCAGAACTCCTACAATTCCCCCAACAACTCCTACATCATTAGGGTAATAGACTGGAATGTGCTTGTAGACTGCTGCTTTTCCAATCCCCATGGCAATTCCAAGGACGAATACCAAGAACGTGAAAATCCAGATATTCGCTTGGAAAGTAATCAATGATACGCCTTTGGCCAACAATTGTTTTTGCTCCACTTCATCGCCAACTTCTACTACCGGTTCCTGCCAAGTATTGACTTCAGGGATGATATGTGAATCCCCTTCTTCAGAAGAAGAATATTCTTCAATCTCTGCGTCAGTTGCTCCATCGTAGAAATATTCATTCTCTATTCCCTCATTATCCACTAGAGTAATACTATTATTTGCATCATCAATATCGATGACAGTGCCAGGTCGTTGTGCCAATACTCCTTCACCGGTGGAAGAGATTTCCATCCTTGGTGGAATGAGAAGAAGAGAAGATAGTAAGCAAGTACCAAGCACCCAATACATTACTCTTCGAGCCCCTCCTTTATCCGATAACCAACCGCCAAGAGCGCGTATGACTCCTGATGGAAAACTGAAGATTGCGGTCAACATTCCCGCAGTCGCTACACTTACGGCATAGACGTTGACGTAGTAAGGTACCAACCATTGGGAGAGTGCCACGAATCCACCAAATACCAAAAAGTAATACATCCCGAAACGCCAAACCCTCGTATCTTTCAATGGCGAGAGCCTCTCACTCAACGTTGTGTTTTGATCTTGTTTCACTTTACGTTCATATGTCAATAACCAGAATATGATCGCCATCACCACCAATATTGCTGCATAGAGTTGAGGTAGTAATCTCCATCCCTCCATATTTGCTCCATCATCGGAGAACTTGGCCAGCAGAATGGGGGCGAAAATCACGGTTAGAGCCGCACCAGCATTGCCCGCTCCGAAAATCCCCAATGCAACCCCTTGCCTTTTCTTCTCAAACCAAACTGAGGAATACGCGATGCCGCAAGAGAAGGTGGTGCCAGCCAATCCAAAACCCAGACCAGCAAAGAAGAAACCCCAGAATGTATCGGCCTTACTGACCATGTACATCGGAATTGCTGCAATGAGCATTACAACTGTGAAAATCTTGCGACCTCCATAAATATCGGTTAATATCCCGACTGGGAGTCTGAAAAGAGCACCTGTAAGAACTGGTATACCAATCAACCAACCGATTTGTGCCTTGTCCCATTCGAATACGCGATTGATCACCAAGTAGGTGATGAGAACCCCGTACATCATCCAACAAGCAAAGTTGATGGTGAATGCAAAGGTACTGACTGTCAAAACTCTGATGGCTCTAGACTTTGTTACTTCTGCACCTACATAAGTAGTAACAAAACCCTCATCCATCATTATCACATTTGTTCATTAGTTCATTCCACTTAACGAACCCATCTTCCGCGCTCACGCAATAAGATGAATGGACGAGTTATGTAGGCGTAAGGATAACTCCAAATGTGCACCATTTTTGTGAAAGGTACGTAGCAAAAGAACAGCATACTGACCACGATATGTATCTTGGTCAAGAGTGGAGCACCCGCCATTCCCGAGGCATCAGGATTGAAAGAGAGCACCGACTCAAGCCAAGGAAAAACAGTAGAAGACATTCCCCATTGGCCATCAATGATAACTAACCAAAGAGATGATGCTGTTGCACTGATCAATAAACAAAGAATCACGTAATCCTCGACCATACTCATCACTCTGACCTCTGGAATGACAATCCTCCTAATCAAAGCTACAACCAAGCCATAAAGGAACATCAGTCCTCCAATCATTCCAACCCATCTGAAATAATCGACTAGAATTATTGGCCCCCACAAAGCACCTACTATTCCTAGGAACAGATGCCCAAAGATGAGGATGATTACGCCCCAATGCAATGACAATGCAGCCATGCCCATTGATTCGCGGCCAAAGAAACCACTAGGCCTTGGAGTCCAACCATAATCTCCTCTGGCAGACCATGCCCACTGTCCAGAAAATGCCCTCCATATGGGAACTATGAAGAATAGCAGTAGTGTGATATACGGCAAAGCTAGAAAAAACATCTCATTCCAATACATTATTATTCCTCTTCTCCTGGGTTTTCAATCATTGTTAACATCTCTACTGCTGAAACAATATGCGCCCAAGGCTTGGTGCCTAGGCCGTCGATGAACTTTGGCAAAAATGGCTTGACTAATGAATTGATGAAGCCACTACGTAATCTTCTGGCTTCTTCATCTTCTTCGGCCAATGAAATGGCCATGAATTCACAGATTGCCGGAAAGTAATCCGGCATTTCACCATGTTCCATTTGGATTCCATAATGCTTGTACACGGCTGCAACTTCAATCATGTACATATTCCGTTCACTGACACCGATCTCCCCACAAGTTTTGGGAGCATCGAAGCCGTAATGGCCAAGGTAAGGGGGCGAAGAAGGCGTCATCTCCAGTGCGAAAAGATGCTCTTCTTCAGAAATTCCCCACAATTTAGCATGGAACTTTTCAAACTGCGTCGCAATATCATCAAGCCCAGCTTCTTTGAGATTAAGACAAAGATTCTGAATTCTATCATCAGTTGATTCTTTTTCCATCTTCTCGGGATTAACAAAGAGAACGGATGAAAGCAAATATGAATCAGCCAGTAATTCTTCGTCGATTGATGAAACATTACTCGCCATCATTCAAATCACCTGATCTCCTTGCAAATCAAGGTGCATGAATTCCCTTCTCTTCATGTCGTGTGGGTTCATCTTGCTGAAACCAGTGAAACCGCGTTCGGTGAAGGGGCTGGTGTTTGGGTCTTGCTCACGACGTGTTGATGGAACTACAAATCTCTCATCAAGGAAAGCCAGAGAGAGAAGTCTGTGCATATCAATAGCGTCTTGTTCGCTCAATCCAGCCTTTTTCAGAGATTTGAGGTCAGCCTTTCCATCAACACGGATACTTCTTCGATAAGTTCTAACTGCCAATTGTCTAATCAAGGCTGTTTTCACTTCGTCTACGTTTCCTGCAGCAAACATTGTTGCGAGATATTTGATGGGTACCCGGAAATTATCCAATGTTGGAAGAACTGATTCTTCATCTGTCGCCGACCTCTTGCCTCTATCATCCAATACTGAGGCAACAGGGCTTTCCGGTGGGATGTAGAACAAGTTAGGTACAGTTCTGAATTCAGGATGGAGAGGCAAGGCAATCTTCCATTCAACGAACATTCGGTATACAGGAGAACGTTGAGCGGCATCAAGCCAAGCATCCGATATTCCCTGTTTCTTGGCCTGCTTGATTACCTCGGGGTCATGAGGGTTAAGAATGATGCTACGATGAAGCGAGACCAAGTCCTTCTCGTCAGCGGTTGCGGCCTCCATCACACGGTCATTGTCAACCATTATTGGCCCCATATAGCGAATTCTTCCAGGGCAAGCATGGAAACAGGCTGGAGGTTGGCTTGTCTCCAATCGTGGATAACAAAGTATGCACTTCTCCATCTTCCCACTTCTCCAGTTGTAGTACGGTTTCTTGTATGGACAAGCAGAAACACAATACCTCCACCCTCGACAACGGTCTTGGTCGATCAGCACTACTCCATCTTCCTCTCGCTTGTGAGCAGCCCCAGACGGGCATGCACCCACGCAGGCGGGGTTAGCACAGTGATTGCATATTCTTGGGAGATATATCATGAAAGAATCCTGATATTGTAAGAAAGCCTTCCTTTCTTCTGCAGTCATATCATCGAAATTGACATCCCAATGTCCAGTGGTATTTGCACCTGCAGCATTATCTTCCCAATTGACTCCCCAGTTGGGTTTCACATTCTCTTCTCCAGTGACTTCAGATTTGGGTCTTGCAACAGGTTGTTGAGTCATCTGTGTTGGTGAGTGAAGGTCTTCATAGGTGAAAGTGTAAGTGCCCGTGTCACCAACGTAGTCCTTCATTTCTGGCTGGTGTGGATTGTAAAAGAGATTGACGAGTTCTAGCCATTTCGGAGCAATTCGAAGCTTTAGTGGCTTTCTTTTCTTGCCAGTCAGTACCCATCCGCCTCGATATTCTTCCTGATTCTCCCACTCCTTGGGATAACCAATACCAGGCTTTGTTTCGACATTGTTCCAGAACATGTATTTAGCGCCTTCACGATTGGTCCAGATATTCTTACAAGCAACTGTACAGGTATTACATCCCAGACATTTGTCCATGTTGAATACCATTCCCATTTGTTGACCGATTTGCATATTTCACTCCCCCTTCAATAAATGAAGATCTTTCTCTTCATAGATGGCTTTTCCATTTACCAGAGGCATCTTTCTAACCAAGACACCCATGTCTCTCTCAGATGGACTTGGACCAAGGTAATTCACGAAGTACGAAAATTGCCCATATCCTCCAATCATAGTAGCTGGATTCATCATGACTCGAGTAGGGGCATTATTTCCTCCTCCTCGAAGATCAGTTGTTCCATGCTTTTTCGCTAACGGTGAAAATGGTACATTCACGTGTCTCTCATTTTGATGATAAACAATGCACATTTCTCGCTTGATTGTATGGCTGATCACCGCTCTTGCAACTTGAATTCCGTTGTTGGTGAATACCTCAACCCAGTCGTTGTCTTCCACTCCAATCTCTGCAGCATCATCATCATTCAACCAGCACAAAGGTCCTCCTCTGAACAGATTGGTCATCTGCCAGGTATCTCTGAAACTGGAATGAATCTGCCATTTACCATGAGGTGTTAGGAATCGAAGTAATTTGGCATTACCATTTTCCACTTCTTCCATCGGCAAGTCACCAATTGCCACAGTATCAACTGGTGGCTTGTATGTTGGCAACGCCTCTCCAAGGTCACGGAATCCTTGATGATCGAAGTATATCGCCTGTCTACCTGTCAAAGTGTGCCATGGTTTCAGTTTCTCAATGTTCATTGTCCAAGGACCGTAGGTTCTGCCCGATGATTCAATAGCGCTCCAATGTGGGGAGGTAATCGACCTTCTCGGTTGACTGGAGAGGTCAATATATGAATGAGCGATTTCCCGCTCATGCTCGACCATATCTGCAAGTGGTAGCCCCACTCTCTTCTCCAAATTCAAGAATATTTTGTGCGAAACTTCTCCATCACTTTCAGGTGAAATTCGTAGAATAGTTTCTGCGACCTGCTTTGCAGTTGAAATATCGGGTCTACCGTCTTTCTCTCCAACAGCGCGATTTGTCATGAGGGCTTCGTATGTCTCTGTTAAATCGAAATTGATGCCCTTTGCACCATATCCCTCTTCTTGACAACCAAGTGGCCCGACTGTAGTTAACATCTCGTAGAGTTTTGAATAGTCTCTTTCTACCACATTTACATTAGGGAAAGTTTTTCCTGAAATTGCATCGCATTCTCCCTTTCTCCAATCCTTGATTTCCCCTAATGGTTGAGCCATTTCATCGGGTGAATCCGTCTGTAATGCGGTCATCACCACCTCTTTTACTGGTTCATCGAAATATTCAGATGCCATTTCAGAGAATTTTTTAGCTAAGAATTTGAATCCATCCCAATCCGATTTACATTCCCAAGGTGGGTCATGTGCTGGGTTGAAAGGATGGAAGAAAGAATGCAAGTCAGTGCAAGCAAGATCATGCTTTTCATACCAATGAGCAGTTGGAAGAACCACATCGGCATAATTCGCACTTGAATCCATTCTCAAATTGAAAGATACTACCAAATCGAGTTTTCCAACTTCAACCTTATCATGCCATTTCACTTCTTCAACCATCTCTTGTGAACGTTCACCTCCAAGCACGTTGTCATGGGTTCCAAGAAGATACTTCTGTCCATATTCTTGTCCTCGGGTGCTGGTACCGAAAAGGTTCCCACGCCAGATTGTTAGTACCTTCGGGTGATTCGCATTTGCGTCAATATCACTTAACGCGAAATCAAGTTTTCCATCTTTGAACTGTTTCGCAATCCAACCGCCAACTTCAGAATCGTCCTTACAGCCTGCTGCAATCGCCATGTCATAGACTTTGATCGGATTCAACTTGTCGAACTGGGGGTAGAAGGGTAGCCATCCTGCTCTCACTGCTAAGTGATTGATATCGGCGGAATGATTTCCATGTGCTTTCATATGCTTTGCATTTGGAGACCATAGTGGAGTCAATGGCATTCCATCATACCTCCATTGGTCAGTATGGAAATATTGCCAAGAAGTGCTGTTCGCGTGCCTTGGTGGACGATACCAGTCTGTGGCTCCTGCTAACATTCCAATGGCTGCATAGTTGCGTATCTTCTCGGTTCCAACATAGTGGGCGAAGCCTCCTCCATTGCGACCCTGACATCCACAGATGATGCCCATAATTGCCTCTGCACGATATGTGGATGAGCCACCATGGTACCAATGAAGAATACCAGACCCAGTGATAAAGAGGGATTTACCCTCTGTAGCTTCAGCATTGTCTGCCCATTCTCGAGCAACACGAATGGCAAGGTCTCTGCTTACCCCTGTCTCCTGCTCTTGCCAAGCGGGTGTAAATGGTGCCTCAGCATCATCGTAGTCTTTAGGATAATCACCAGATAAACCTCGAGATACTCCGTATTGACTCATCATCATATCGAAGGTAGTGGTTACCAAGACTTTACCATCATTGGTTTCTACCTCAAAGGCTGGGACTCCTCTGATACGATTGATTGCGACGTCCCCTGAACTCTTGGTTTTGCCGAGTTCCGCGTAGGTATTGGTAAAATCTGGAAATGCCACTGATACTTCCTTTGCCTTGTCATGATCTAGGAAAGTAAGGAGTGGATCGAATTCTTCGCCTGTCAGTGAATCCTGATGGGTCAAGTTCCAACGTCCAATATTTTCCTCTTCCCAGCGATGACCAAGTGTTCCTGTTGGAATCTTGATCTCATCGGTTCCAGCTTCAATCTGAACAGGCTTCCACTCTGCGTTTTCCTCACCATCAAATGTCTTGATATCCGAAGCCCGCAGGAAGCGCCCATTCTCATATCCGTCCTTGCCTTCATCAAGAATGACCAAGAAGGGCATGTTGGTATATTGTTTGATGTAAGATTGGAAATATTCAGATTTCCTTTCGTGGTGATATTCTTTCAGAATCACGTGAATGCAAGCATTGAGAAATGCATTGTCTGTTCCTTCTTTAACCTGCACCCACAAATCTGCAAACTTGGTGATGTCAGAAAAATCAGGCGATAGATTGGTAATCTTCCCACCGTTGTATTTGTGCTCGGATGCGAAGTGAGCATCAGGGGTTCTTGTCATTGGCAGATTCGAACCCATTACAATCCAATAGGTACCCTGATACCAATCAGCACTTTCTGCAACATCGGTTTGGTCTCCCCAGATCCAAGGCATAATATGTGGCAAGTCATGATACCATTCGTAGAAGGAAAGCATTACCCCTCCCATCAATTGGTTATATCGCTGACCAGAAGTAAAGGATACCTGGCTCATTGCGGGAATAGGCGAGAAAGCCGCAATATGATCAGCCCCGAATTTCTTGATGGTATGAATCTGCCCTGCTGCAATCAGTTCAGCAGATTCATCCCAAGTAACTCTTTTCCATCCTGCTTTACCACGGGCAGATTTGTAACTCTTGGATAACTCAGGGTCATCAACAATACTACCCCATGCTTCAACCGGCCCCATTCCCTTGCTCTTGGCACGTTGATATGCATTCCACAACTTTTTGCGAATATAAGGAAACTTTGGACGCACAGGTGAATATGGATACCATGAGGCAGAGATGCCTCTTTGACACCCCCTTGGTTCGTAATTCGGAGTTTCATCATTAATCTGTGGCCAGTCAACCTTCTGCAATTCCCAGCAGATGATTCCATCCTTGACAAAAACTTCCCAACTGCAAGAGCCTGAACAGTTGACGCTATGGCTAGTGCGTACTGAATAATCATGCGCCCATCGGTCTCTGTAAAATTTCTCCCATGTTCGAGATTCTTTTGCCTTTTTGAACCAAGTAAATCTTCCACTATTGTTATCGCCCATTTTTTTCACCTCAATCTAAGTCCCTTCGCCTGCCCTTGGATTTTGATGATAAGCCGATTGCAGTCAGCAATAGCATCAATAATCCAGAAGATACGAGAATCAAATCTTGCATCCATTCAGGAGCAATGAAACGAGCTTCGGGCTCGACTAATGATTGAGTAAAAGTGCCATCTTCCTTGAGGTAATACATTGCCATATTCCAATCATCAGTATCACCACTTGCTCCATCTCCATCGACAAAGTTCACTCGCAAAGTAAATGCCGTCAGATTGCTAGAACCTGCTACCCATTCAATTTGCCAACTCCTTTGACTATTTCCTAACAAACTGTGTGTCGCTTCATTCCCCTCGGGGTTGATTGACACATTATCATCCGTTGCTTCTAGAATTCCACTATCGATATTGAGGAGGAAACCGCCAGAGGCAGAGCCGGATTCTTCAGGGCCTCCAATTGCACTGATAATCATAGTATATGTTTCACCGGGAAGTATATTGCTGATATTGCCGACCATCTGAAAGGAAATCTCTACCTCATCGGTTTGAACCCCATGGCAAGTACAGCCTTTGTCTGCCTGATCCGTACCGATTCCCCCCGGTAAGCCAGCCATGGACGGAATAAGCAAAGAGAATAATAATATCATGGCTATAGAAACAGTCGAAGTTCTAAACCGAACCCTGTATCGCTTCGTCTGTGTGTTCGCATTCATGAGATTGTTACCCTTTGTCCCTTTAGCCATGAACGATTCCCTTCATGTGTGCCACTAATACGAGAGCAACATACATCTCCCCGAACATGTGAG
>CAZPME010000032.1:0-20772 GCA_964587885.1 uncultured Candidatus Poseidoniales archaeon | reverse complement strand
GTCGGACTTTCTTTAGCATGGATAATTTTCACTGCCTTCGGCAAAGGTGCTGGGGCATCAGCGCCCTTCTTGATATTGTATGCGACAGTTGATGGCTTCAAGCCCATCTCCTCAGCGATTTGGGCATATGTCCACCCATTTCCTCTCAATTGCTTCATTCGTTCGATTTGATCCTTGGTGACCATGTATATCGGAAGCGATTCGCATATATAAAGTTGTAATAATTACAGATTCCTTCTAAAAAGTTGTAATAATTACAAGTATTATGGGACTTATTGTGCTATAATCGGCCATGAGGCCGGTTTAGGCATCATCGGATGTTTACTACCGTTTAGGCATCATCGGATGTTTACTACCAATAGTCACTCAAGTTTGCGTATTGCTTCAGAGGGAAAATTCCCCCTGTGCTCGCTTGAATGCCTTAGCCAGCGCAGGATACGCCTAGCGTCAATGGAATGAATGGACAGCATTAGATCCCCACTCCTTTCATCCCACTGCATACACTCGGGGTCGATAGCGAACAGCACCTCACCGCTGTGCGTGGCGACCAGCCTGTCGTCATCCGAAGCCCAGCCCCAGGTCGTCCTCGAGTCGTAGACGCGCAGGTCGAGGCGAGTCGCCTCACCTTCTGGAATCGGTATTCCCTTGGGTGCCGGCATCAGCATCCCCTCCCCAACTCATCATCGAGAATAGCCTGAGCCATCTCGATTCTATCAGCCCTGAGCAGTGAGGAGACTGCCACCAGAATCTCCCTCAATTCGGAGGGAGCAGACACCACAACGTCCACCATTAATCTCTAGAGTCAAACCCTTGAGGGTGTAGACGCACAAGCATCCACTAGGGTATTGGGCACCCTGTCGAACACGGGCGTTACATAGGGAAATTCGACGGGTTTGCTGCTTCGATACTCACTGCAAGTAATGCATTAATTCTAAGTCGTATGCAGTATGAGAGATGTTTGTGAGGAATCTTTTTTCTTTGTTGATAATTTTGCTTCTCATGCCTCTGGCACAGGCTCAAAGCCTTGGTGAAGCGCTACAGGATTGCCCGGGGATTATTCTTCAAGGTGGAAATGGCCCACAACAAATCCACCTTCAACTGACTGATGACCCCTCGGAAATGTCAGTCATATGGGCTACAAACCATCGAAGTGTGAATGAAATAGTGGAATATAAATCGAGTGCAGGTGGAGGTGAAATTGATGCTGTAAACTACTGCTACGGTAATCATAACATGGCATTCCACATGGCAACGATGACAGGATTGCCACTCGGTGAGGAAATTGAATATCGAGTTGGCACTCTAAACTCTGACTTGTCGGAATGGTACAATTTCGTAACAATTGACCCTTTAGCAACTCATTTTGAGTGGATTTCCATTGCCGACCACGGTGATTCCAGCGAAGCACTGGAAGTTACTGAAGCCATCATCGCAGATGAATCTGCTCAGATTGTCACCGTTTCAGGTGATATCGCTTATGCAGATGGCGAACAATCAGCTTGGGATAATTGGTTTCAGGAGCAACAAGATAGTATGACTCAAATCCCTTGGGTTACTGCTGTCGGAAATCATGAGAATGAACCGGGCTACGGCTTTTCTCCATACGAGCATCGCTTCGATTCAGACCAAGAAATTGAAACTGAAACTTTCTGGTACAGTAGGAATGTTCCGGGTGTGCACATGGTATTCATGTCGACCGAGCACGATTACACCTCAGGTAGTGACCAGTATTCTTGGCTTGAACAGGATTTGTCTGCAGTCAATCGAGAAGTGACTCCATTCGTAATCGTTTATGGTCATAAACCGATGTATTCCAGCAATAGTTACCACGGTTCAGAAGTTGATTTACGTGTTGCTCTGGAAGAGTTATATGTCGCTCAGGGCGTTGATTTAGTCATTGCTGGTCACGACCATTTCTATGAAAGAACATGGCCAGTTTCTGCAGAGGTCGTAATGGATACTGGCAAGGAAAATAGATTTTCTCGAGGCGAAGGTCCTATCCATTTAGTCATTGGAATTGCCGGCCGTTCCGCATACGAGGAGTTAGATGAACCTCAGCCTGAATGGAGTGCTTACAGAGAAAACAGTACCTATGGTTGGACTCGATTAGTGTATGATGGAGATACTAGAGAACTCTCATTGACACATCACCGAATTGATGGAACCATTGGAGATCAATTTACAATTCAAGAAGCAGCCATAAGCGATGATTCCAGCGATTCAAGTGCATTGGGCCTAACTGGCATCAATTCTTTTTTATCAATCATAGGGCTATTGGGTGCTGCATTACGCAAGCACATCACTGTATAATTGTCGTAGAATTATCGAATAAATCCTTGTGAGTTCACTCTCAATACATACGATTGAATTATTAGTACGATGCAATAGTGTCCCTTGAAGGGCATGAATAAGACAGTAGCGATTTCTGGTGGTGTTTGTATTGTTCTCGGCATCTTTGCAGCCATCTTTGGCTTAGTTACCGCCTATGGCGTTGACCCTGAAGAAAATATTCTCCACGACACCAAAACAGATGGTTCGACATTCGGTTATGATGGAGATACAATTATTGTCGCCGTATATGCTGTTGGTGATCTTGGATGCAGCGATTTTGAGATTACGATTGTTGATGACAGTTATGATTATTTTGAAAGAGATTGTGATTCCAATTGGGATACACAGGATTACACTTACCTCGGAGAAGCAGATTTACGTGAAGAAGGAAACTATGAAATTGAATCATCCGGAGACATCGTTCTCGTCAGCCATGATAGTGTTGGTGGCTATGGGATAGTGATGCTTGGTGGAGGTGGTTGTTGCTTAATTGGTGTAATATTGCTTATTGTTGGACTATTGATAGGTAACAACAAGGCCTCTCAGGGTCAGACACTCGTACTACAAAATCCCGGAGATTTGCAACAAGTTGGCATTGGTATGGCAGTCCAACAACCCACAGTACAATATCAACAACAAGCAGTCCAGCAACCTCAAATGGCCAATCAACAATGGATTCAACAACCTAATCCCACAGTTCCAACTAATCAGCCCATAGTTAATCCCGCAGTGGAGCAATCAACTGACGGCCCGCCACCAATTCCAGCAGAAGGGATTCCATCAGGTTGGGATATGCAACAGTGGAATCATTACGGCCATGATTGGTTGAGGCAACAGGGTCGCGTCTAACCACAATCCCCCTGATGTAGCGCAAACGCTTGTGCGTCTAAACCCTACCCATTGTGTTTTACTGAAGGCTCAAGGCGTGTAACTAATCACTACAATGTCACTTAGTTGGAATGCAAGGAACATCACGAACATGAATACTCCTATGATTTTGTGATACAATTCGGATTCGGTAAATGCAGCCACTACTGCAGCGCACCCTACAATGAAGGGCATAATTGTCATGTCAGAAATCATCGGTTTTCCGAATAGTGAATAATTTACTGCGACTGTGGTGAAGAGAGAGAATGCAACAATCGAGAAGAATGCCTTGTGAACCGAAAAATAGTGGGCTTCTAAGTCAATTATTCCCTCATCTGTTGCTTTAGGTAAAACTAGAGTTGTAAAGAAATAAATTGATGATAGGTTCATCATCAAAAACCAGTATTGTGAATAATGCCAATCTTCGAGAATTATGGAAAGTTCCCAGAGCCCCCACCACGAAAAAATAGACCACATGATTACAGTGACTACCCAAAGAGAGTTGAGCCAGTATGTCTTGACCCGTTCGCGAATTTCGTAAAGATCAGACACCCCACGGAAAATATGCGTGAGAGCCAAACCAAGAATTAACGAACAGAAAATGGTGACGAATTCAAAGGGAGACATTTGCAAAGTTATCAATCATCGTTGTTAATAGACACTCTATAATCAATTGTAATGTACCAGATGACGGGATAATCAAGACTCATTCAAATCATTATTACATTCGAGAGGGGTAACTGGAAGATGGGCGTTGGAAGAATAATGCTTTGAAAATGGGGTAATGTCGAGTAGAATTGCTCACAGCGTATGCTATTTTCACATTTGTCATTTGTAGCGAAACTACAACAATGAAGAAGTGATGCGAGAAATATTAGGAGAGAGATGAATTGCGCATTCGAGAATTTTCAATCCTTTTTATTATTCTTTTCTCATTTGCACTACCGATGATTTCAGCAGCACCGGTAATGAAAAATGAATTTGAATTCAGCCAGACAGATGTTACTCTATATCCGAGTCTAAACGAAACAACTGCAATACCTCATTTCCCTAGTTACCGGCCTCAATCTGCCACCCTAGATTGGGAATTATTTCCTGAATCTCAAGATTTTGAAGAAACAGTAAATGTGGGAACAAATCATTCCCAACTAGGCACATCCTACAACCTTACGGGTGGAAGTGGTGGTCTTTCACTAAATTCTTCATTAGTAGGTCCTTCAACTGCTGGAAGTACAAGTTTGTATCTTTCCAACAATAGTAATATGCAGGGATTCAAATCTTATGACATACTACATCTTTCTTGCGGAATTGTTGGTTGTGGTTCAATAACTGCAACTGGAAATCTAACAATTCATGCTAACAGCGTAATTATTGACGCCTTTACCTCTATTTCTGGTAATGATGTTATTACCAATAATACTGGGGATGGTGGCGCAGGTTCTGCTTCGACATCTTGGGTAGGATATGCTGGTGGAGGTGCAGGACACGCAGCAGCAGGTGGTGCAGGTGGAGGTTCTTCAGGCAATGGTGGGAGTTCATATGGTAATGGAACTGAAGCAGGTTCTGCAGGTGGTTCAGTAAGCCATCCTGGGGCATCAAATACAGTTGGTGGTTCGGGGGGAGTCGTAATCACAATTATTGCTGGTAATGTTGAAATTAATGGCACACTTTCCAGTCTAGGAGGAGATGGAGATATTGGGCCAACGCGCGCAAACGGCGGCAGTAATGGTGGCAATGGCGCTGGAGGTGGATCCGGCGGCTCAATCAATGTCAAAGCAAACACAATTTCAATCGGCCAAAATGGAATAATTTCTGCCGATGGTGGCGATGGCGGTGATGGTGCGAACGGCCAATGCCCTCCTGGCAATCCATGTTTATTCCTGTATCATGGCGGGGATGGCGGTGGCGGTGGAGCAGGTGGCTTCGTTAATTTGGTCACTACTTCATCCGGTTTGACGAATTTAGGTAGTGTGACTGCATTAGAAGGATCCGGTGGTGATTATGGACTCAAGTTTGGCACCGGTTCAGATGGTATTGCAGGTTCCGATGGAGGAAATGGCACTGTTTCAAATTCTAACTTCAGTGGTTTCGTTTCTGCAAGCAATATTAGTTCTGATGACGGCTGGTATCTCATTGAAGATATTGGGCCTGGAAATGATGAGGTGGTGCAATTTTCTTGGTTGAATTCATCTGCAACTATTCCAAGTGGTTCTAGTCTAGATTTCTATTACAATTACACCATGGATAACAGTACATGGTCTGGATGGATTGAAGGTAATATCACTCATCAAATTATGCCTAGATTTACCAATCTTCACCTTCGTTATGATTTTCAAAGGTCTACAAGTGGCGGAGCCCCAGTATTGCACTCACTAACCTATGGATTCACCTTTTATGATTCCTTAGAAAACTTGAGTTTAGAACTAGAAGGAAATCCGATATTGGGGCCAATACCTGAGTACTATGGGCTCGTAGAACAAGGTGGCAACAATGTTACTGCTACGGGGGTCAATCTCTGGATTGATGTCCCGCTTCATGGTCAAGCGGTGACTGATTTTCACATGTGGTTAGGAATTAGCAATAATTCTCAATCAACTGGAAATATTGTTGGTAGTTTCGACAGTGGGACATCATTAAATTGGAATTTCTCAGATATTGAAGCAGGCGGAATTGACATTATTATTCCGGCTTCCTTAATCAACAATAATTGGCCAAGTACTGCTAATAACACAGTCAACCAGATAACTTGGGCAAAGTATAATTTTTCTTTATCCTTGCCAAATCAAACAAGTTATGAAATCAAACATATTAGCTTCTATCATACAGTAGCAGATAGCGTCAATTTCACTTCACAGATGGAAGCACATGCTCTTTCGACTTGTGGAACTTGGTATCAAGCCACACAATCTTGCTTACAGGAATTTGCGATAACTAGTTCAGGAGACCCCCCTGATGGTGTGGGGTGGAATCAAACACTATTACTTGATAATTTGAACATAGTATGGGTTGATGATATTTCTCCACAAATTTTCTCACTGACTCATCGAGTAAATACTGTTGACTCGGCAGATGCCCGTAATGGTGATGATATCGTAATTATTGCCGATGACGTCAATGGTGAAGATGACTTAACTGGCCGCATATGGGTGCATGATAATCCCGTTAGCAATATCAGTGAACTGCTTTCTACTACAAATCATACCCTTGCTTATTCAATCCCTGCGAGTGCATATTGGACAAGTGTTCCAACTTCCACATATGACCCCTTATTGACTCATGAAATATGGGTGTCTCTTGAAATGACTGATGCTGAGGGCAATACCGATATTTTGCTGAATGGAGATTCGGTCAAAATCCTTCCAGTCTTGCCGAAAATTGGCAGTCTTACTATTGCTAATGCTGATGGGGACGAGTTTGGTTGGATGTGGCCGGCAAGTACGACTGATGAAATCATATTTTCCGTTAAGGATTCAAATAATCGATCAGACCTTAATGTTGAAATAGAAATGAGTGGACCTTCGGGTAGTTTCACAATTGCATTACCTTGGAGTAATGATACTAATTCCTATACCGCAACATGGAATTCATCTAGAGAGGATATTGGAGAATGGTTTGTTGAGATAATTGCTTCTGAATACAATACTGGAATTTCCGACTCTGATGGTTTGCAAGATGGTGTAGATGCACGGTTTTCCATTGAGGATATTACTTTGCCAGTAATTGTTTCTGCAGTTTCATCTAATGAGGGTAGTCACGGACGAGTAGATGTTGAATGGCAGAGCGAAGAAAATGAAATAATTAATTCATGGGTTGTTATTTTGAATGAGTCTAATGTCTTCATCAATACCGAGGTGATTCAGCATGATACTGAAAATAGTGGACATGCAATCATTGCAACAGATCAATTGGCTCCTGGTGATTATTGGGCAGATATCCATGTGAAGGATGACCAAAATAATGAAGTTAATCAAACGATTTTCTTTATCAATATCCCATTGCCATTGTCGGAAGTAAATTCGTCGAATGTTAAATTAGAAGTTAATGGTGAAGCGATATATGCAAGTGGTAATGTCGTTTTCAGAACAGGAAATGGAATGCTGACGTGGTTTGTTGATGGGCAAGAAGTTAAGAATATTTCAATCGTTGATGGAATTGTTGAAACCAATATCTCGCTAAGCCAAATTACCAACGGTACGCATGAAGTTGAATTTTGGATCTGCAGCATTGGAGTTTGTCAGATTTGGAATCAAACGGTAGATAGTAGCCCTTGGTGGGCCATTTCTACTTCTCATCTTTGTGTAGATGCTAATTGTACTGTTACCAATTTGGGACAAAACAATATTACAACTAGAATAAAAATGACTTCAATTTCCTCTTACTTTGTTTGTAGTGGAGAGATAATCGTAGCCGCAAATGAAACGATTACTCACAATTGTATAATTTCAAATTCAACACCTGCAGGTAATCATACACTCGATTGGGATCTTGAGGTTCAAGATCGTTCAGGGTATTGGCTGCTGATTGAAAAATCGTCAACGACTTTCTATATTGAAGAACTAATTATTCTGGAGAACGTTTCCGATAATCAAACTGATTCAACAGATGAGGAGATAAAATCGGGCAATGATGAATCATCATCTTCACCGTTGTATTGGATAATCGGAATAATTGCGCTTGTTGTTGTAGCGTTTTTGCTATTTACAATGTTTGGTAGATCTGAAGATATTGAATTGGCTGAAGAGAGTAGTGATTTTGAGTTGATCAAAGCAGCAGAGGAACCTGTTGAATTAGACTCCCCCGCTCCACGAATTGTTGATTCATGGCAAAGTCTACCACCTGGTGGCAATTATCACAATCGTGATGACGGAAATTGGTATCAAGATGCAGAAGGCGGTTGGTGGTGGCAACACCCTGATGGCAGATACGAATTGGTTTGATTCGCTCCCTGATGGCGAAGATGAAACCGCAGCCTCATTGTGATCTGCAGAAAGACTGATTCAATGGCAATCAGTTTAACGTGCTAGCCTTGTCTAATTATACCGTCAATCCACCGTATTGTTGAGCAGCATACATGCCTAGTAAATAGGCGACAATAGTAGCGAAAATACCCATTGCCAGTGCAGCCTCGAAACTCCAATCACGCCGCAACAGATAAGGCAGAATCATGAATAATAGTAGTGAAGGTAGAACCAACCAGAGGATCCCCTCAGAGAAATCTGCTACCTTGGCAGCATCTTTGGTATCATTGTATAGCCAGATGATTGAGATGATACTGATGAAGGGGAGTGAGACGAGCAAGGCGCCAAACACCGTTGATTTCTTCGCGACCTCACTCGCTGCTACCACTATTGCTCCACTGAGCGCACCTTTGCCTATCCAAGTTAACCAAGTCATGCTATGCGATGACAGTAGAGCCTATCAATCATGCCCACCATTTCTACATGGTAGTATTAACGTCCTAGGAACTTCTTTTTTGCCTCTTTCTTCATCTGCTCTTTGACTAACTCAGTGGCCTTTTCCTCTACCGCAGTTTTTGCCTTGTCCTTGGCTTCTGTAATTTTCTCACCTACTGCATCGGCTGCAGGCTTAATCGCTCCAGCGATTGCCCCAGCGGCCTTCTGCTTGATGGCCGCCTTACCAAGGCTACCCATTTTTCCACCAATTTTACTGCCGATTTTAGATTTCTTTCCCGTATCATCTTCGCCCATAGTGTGGGGGTGGGGGTCTAAACTAATCAAAATATCATATTGATGCCCAATTATTTGGGATTACGGCTCGGATAATTAGGGCGGAAGTTAGCGCAACGAATTTTGTAAGAATTCAACAGCATCTATACGAGATTGATCACGGGCTTCTTTTTGTCCCCCATAATGAGCACCTAGGAGCTTTGTTTGCTGAAATGCAGCAAACCGTTGTTCCGGTTCATTAAGTGGAATATGTACCCCGGGGACAACTTCCCCACTCATGTCGCCATTTGCATCAATATGAATGGTCCTCTCGTCGATTTTCAAGGCTGCGGCATTAAAGGTCACTTCTTCATACGAATCGAAGGAATGGTGGGCATCGGGATAAATCGTTAGGCTGGCATTTGCCCCTACTTGGAGCAGTAAATCAACCATTTGAGTGGCGTGAATTGCGGGGGTATAATCATCAATTCCGCCGTGAAGAATATGAATAGGTGACTTACTCCATTCCATAATTTCGGTGCGGATATGGGCGGCAGGATAAATTGGCAAGTGGGCAGCAAATCTTTGGCCCTGTGGAGCGAGTTTCTCTGCGATAGGTAGCCAAGCCGAATACAAAGCGACAAGTCCTCCTAGGCTCCAGCCAGCGATACCGATTCGTTCGGCATCAATTTGAGGATGGCTACCGAGTAACTTGAGTGCATTATAGGCATCGACAAGCATCGTTGCATGAGTAACTTCCATTTGAGTTTCTACCACGCCATCAATTCCGCGGGCATCAAAACTGTGCACACGAAATACCGCAATTCCGGCATCTAACCAATTATTGATATGAATATCATTATGCGGACGCCAGCCACGACTACCGTGTATAGCGACTACGCAAGGAAACGGCCCTTCGCCTTCACTTGGGAGTTGTAGATGGCCAAAGGTAGATTGGGTGGGGGCTGAATCCAACTTTTTCAAGATATGATGGATTTCAAAAACCATTGACGAATCGTAGTCTATGCGTCCGATTTGTCCCCCTGAGAGGTCGCTTGAATGACTCATTGGAGCGGCCAATGTTTCCTCATTTTTGAGGATATAGGTGTTTGCAGGTGTCTTCAACAACGCATCATTAGAGAACTACCCTCAGGGTGTTTTGCTATTTTCTTCCAATTCACAGTTGCTGCGTAAATAAGTTGGTAAATGGATTATTCTATGCAGGGGTATGGAAGGGCTCAGCATGGTGGTCGAAGTCGAATCTACCTTGCTCAAAGTTTTAACCATCCTCCATCCCGAAGCCAAGAAAAATACTCTGCGACGGATGGTCGACCGCGGCAGGGTGCGCATTGATGGTGAGCGGGCTCGACGAGCAAATACAATTGTTGCTGTTGGGCAGAATGTTGTTGTCTTGCCCCATGAGGCGGGCGACGTTTCACCAGCAAAATTGCAGAGTTTATTACCGGCGATATCAATTCTCTATTGCGATGACGACCTAATTGTGGTCGAAAAACCGGCTGGTCTACTTTCGGTTGCGACTTCGGCGGGCGAATCAGATACCCTCTTTGATCGAGTATTACAATGGGCAAAGAGCGAGGACATGGGTCGAATTTTCCTAGTCCACCGCCTTGACCGAGAAACTTCAGGTTGTATGATATTCGCATTTTCCCCTGCGGTAAAGGATTTTTTGCAATCCCAATTTGCTGAACGTACGATTGAGCGCATCTACCATGCGGTTGTAGTCGGCATCCCCGAGAATCAATCAGGCACAGAGAATCGTCGAATCAAGGAGGGTAAAGATTTGCGTCCAATTCTTGTACCTAAAGGGAGTAAAGCTGGAAAAACAACGGTCACCCATTGGTGGGTCGAGCGTACAGGGAAATCCAATTCATTGGTGCGCTTGAAAATTGAGACTGGTCGACGCGCACAAATCCGCCTACATATGGCGAACATAGGTCATCCAGTAGTTGGCGATACTCGACATGGTATCGGCAGGTCGAGTATCGACCGGCTATGTCTGCACGCATCCTCACTAACCTTTGACCACCCGAGTGGAGAGGAAATGTCGGTAAAGTGCGAGATTCCCGAGCGCTTCAACACTGTTATCAAACAGGATTAGAATTCGGATATTGGTTGCCATAGGGCTGAGAAGTTAAGCAAGGTCAGCCTCAAGGACTTCACCATTTCCAGCCCCGTATGTCTTTTCGTTACTAGATGCGTCCTTACCGGCATCAGTTGTGGATTTCGAAACAGCGGCATCTTCTCTCACTCCGCGGGAGAATTGCACTCCTTCTTCAATACTTGAACGGTAGGCGAAACCACCGGCGACGATGACCAATAGTGTCAATGCAACAATGAACAGTACTTTGTCTCCACCACCTAATTCTAATCCAGTTGATTTACCGATAACGGAAATAGTGACTGGAAGGCTATGTCCAGCGGAGCCAAGAGTACGAACTTCGATGGTTTGGTTACCGGCCTCTACTTGAGATAGATCGAGAACTACAGTCCAATTGAATGGTTGGCCGGCCTCTAACTCCTCAAGTGGAGTCTCGTAGGTTACGTTATTCCACGTACCGTTGCCGATGCGGAATTGCACCGCGTCGACTATTCCGGTTTGCGACCATGCATGTCCAGTAATGGTCACAATATCGCCAACCACAGTTACGTTGAGTAGGTGATTTTGCAGAGTTACATCAATGTCGCTGATATTGATATTACTGGCATTCAGCTGTAGGGATAATTCGACTGCAGCCCTAGCATCGACCATGCCCCAGCCGAAGTCTTTGTTCCAATAAGGGTCGACATCTGGTAGAGTAGCGCCACCTTTGCGTTCGGCAGTTTGACGTAGAACCTCGCGCACGGTAAGAGGGTCCATTTGCGGATTTGCCTCTAGCATGAGGGCAACGATACCTGAAATCGCAGGGGTTGCGTAGGAAGTACCCGAGCCTCTGCCGGTGTAAGTGTTGTCTGAGGCATCTTGACCTGGGATATTGTTATTGCATCCTCCACTAGTTACACAGCCCTCTGATTGGATAATATTGGTCCCCGGAGCGCTAATGTCGGGCTTCAATTCGTTGAGAGGATTGCCATCACCATTATCTCGGCGTGGGCCGCGTGAAGAATAAGATGCGACGGTATCGTCAACTCGATCGACAGTGTTGATGTCGTCGGTTGCCCCAACAGTAATCGAGAGTGATGAAGATCCCATTCCCGAGAAACCATCGTTATCGGGTCCATCGTTGCCAGCGGCAACGCTAACCACTACACCTGCTTCGGTAGCGGCATCTAGTATGCGTGAATGCATGTCGTTGCCATCGGAGCCACCGGCTTCATGACTGGTAATTCCCCATGAAAGTGAGATAATATCTATGCCGTGTAAGGTTTCATCAGCACCGCCCCATGCTGTGTCCTTATTGTCGATAATCCACTGGATGCCATTCATCGCCGATTCGTAGAATTCTTGCTCAAGCAGATAATTCTCAAAGGGGCCGGCGCCAACATCGGTGCCGATGCGAACATCGATTAAACTAGCATTTGGTGCGCTTCCATAAAATTCAGATTGACTTCCGTCGGCCTCAAGCCCAGTAGATGATGCCATGCCCATGCATGCAGTGCCGTGTTGGTTCCCGTCATCGGGGTCGAATGTCCCATCTGTGGGCCTAATGCCAAAGCCAGCCAAAACACAGTTTGGGTCTGACGGATTGTAGCAGACGGCATCGTAACCTGCGACAAATTTACCCTCCAATGCTGGGTGCTCATTGTCGACTCCGGTATCTACCATTGCGATATTGATGCCTGCGCCGCTCACTCCCAATTGCCAAGCACTATCATTGTAGACGCTGGAATTTCGGGCTTTGACAGCCATTGTTTGAATATCTCCCCAAAAGACCACATCTCCATAGCGTTCGACCATGACTACCCCTTCTAGTTGGGCTAGTGTTATGGCCAGAGATGCGGGGATTTTCCCGAGCAGAACTGCATCAACTGATTCAATAATATCGACAGGGACCAAACCAAGTGCAGCAAGGCGGTTTAGGTCATCTTCATTCGGAGAATGATTGTAGGATAGGCCAATACCAATAATTCCAGTTTCAGACAAGATACTATCGTGGATTCGATCGCGATTGCGGTCGAGTGTGGTGTATTCCCACCACGGTTCTAGATTGTTATCTGCACTGTTGATTCTTGGGGTTTGTGAAGGGATTGTTAACTGGTCTTGGGCTCTCAGTAGTTGCCCTTGGGCTCCATCTTTGATGAGTTCATGGGGTGGATAAGAGGTATTGGAAATACTACCGGTAATAGGCACGGTCAGCATCAATAAGCAAATGAGCAAAGCCTTACGCATTTTCTTCTCCGTATCATTGTCCCCACCTCTTACACATGAACTTGACGATAATCCGATTCGGACTTATTGATAATAATCTCTTGCAACTATATGGCAACCAGTCTAGTTCTTCGCTGTTGTTTTAGGTAACGACTCCTTGGGGGGGTTCATGGCAAAGCCGGTATGGTTATTTCGTGGAGCAACCTTGATAGCGGCAGTATTATTCTTGGAGGCTTACGTCTTCCTCAAGTCTTATGCTCTATTGGTAGATTCGGATCTATATCCATTTCTTTCAGCCCTAGGTCCGATGATGTTCCTTGTTTTCGGCATGTTATTCTTATTTTATCGACCCTTCACTAGATTGGTCTATGCTGAAATCGGTTGGGTTTACAATTTCCTTACCAATACTGTTGATGAAGAAGAAGCCCGAGAGCAAGAGATGAAGCTCTATCGTGAAGCGATGGCGGAAATCGCCGAAGAAGAATAAAAGGAAATTATGCGCATTTTCCTGCATGAGGGGGAAAATCAACCCTGCAAGTAATGTTACTTTGCGTTGACTAATCCAGAATAGTCACATTAACGACCAAGTATGGTTGCACTTTGAGGTTTCACAGAATTGGCTGTGAGCGTAGCCATTCAAGGTCGGAGAGATAGAGTTGGCGTATGTCATCGAGCCCAAGTACTAACATGGCGAGACGCTCCAGACCCATTCCCCATGCACATACTGGAGCACTACAGCCGAGCGGTTCAGTAACTTCTGGCCGAAATATTCCTGCCCCTCCTAATTCCAGCCACTTGCCACGCCATTTGACTTCGACTTCCAGCGAAGGCTCAGTATAGGGGAAATAGGCTGGACGGACTCGGACTTCTGGATATCCCATCTTGGCATAGAAGGTCTTCAACGTGGTTACCAACATTGGCAAACTGGCATCGGGCTCCATAATGATGCCTTCAATTTGGTGAAATTCGGGCAGGTGAGTTCGGTCAATACTCTCCTTGCGAAAGACTCTGCCGACCGCGAAAACGCGACAAGGCTCAGTTGGATTTTCAGCCAAATGACGAATCGTATTGACAGTAGTGTGAGTGCGCAGCAACCCTTTTTGGGCAATCTCATCAGAGAATTTCCCACCCCATCCTGTTGAACCGGTCTCTCCACCATGCTCATGGATTTCCCTCCACGATTGCAGGTGCTCGGAGTCAATTGGAATACTTGAGGGATTGTCGAGATAGAAGGTATCTTGCATTTCTCGGGCGGGGTGGTCTTGGGGAATGAAAAGTGAGTCCATATTCCAACCCGCGGTTTGGACATAATCACCGGCGATTTCACTAAAGCCCATCTCCAGAAAAATCGCTCTAATGCGCTCAATTAGAGCCTGCATCGGGTGAGTCTTGCCAGTTGCTGGAGTTGCTGATTCAAGATTTACATCATAGGGCTTGAACTCACCACTTCGCCAAGAATCACCTTGTAATAACTCAGGAGTTATATCGCTGATTTGCTCCGCTTCAACTAGAATAGTAGAATCAATAGCCGTTCCAGCAGAGGTTATTTTCCATTTCCGGTTGACAGATTCGCTTGCTTCGACCAAGCCTTTGCGACCTTTGAAATGCGCCAACATTTCTGCATCTAGGGTTGCTTCGTCGGCTCCCTCAACTAATGAAGCGAGGAAGTTGGCCTTTTCCGATAATACCGAATCAGTTGCCTTTTGGTCTCCTTCGAAAACGAGATTACCAGCGATGATTTCCACACCCAGTCCCTTGAGAAGGCCGATACCAGGTCCGGTTTCATGCCGTTCAAATCCAGCAGAATTGAGTGCACCCATCGAACGTTGATCATCAGGTTGAGAGATTAGCCAATCCCACAATCGTTTCTCCAATAGGCCCTCTGAATTAGCCGCATGGCCTTCTTTACCGAGCGACCAAACAGTCTTTGTCATCTCTGAAACTTCGACTAATCCGGCTTCTGCTAAACCTTGTCCGGCTCCGACGACTTGGGCTTGGTCGTGCCAAGAACAGGCCAACAGAACATCGTCCAGTAACCATTCTCGACCAGCTTCACCCTGCATTGCAGCAAGCATTCGCCGCTCGGGATTACTCAGTCGCACCTCTCCCATGCGCTCTTGCACCAGCAGACCAGCCTTGACCCTTATGGGTCAAGTAATCTCTCGCACTCGCTTTGTTGAGTAAATCAATTAGGGAGAGTTGAGCGATGTAGAAGTGATTTGGTTTTCGCCGCTACTCTTCCTCATCTTCCCAAAGGGGAAGGTCACACTTAGTACAAATGAAACTCTTAGGTCTCTCCCCTTCTACCTTAGAAAGATGTCCACAAGCACCGCACAAAATAGTGGTTTTCTTTGGTTCGTAAAGAGTGGTATCAACTCGATACATCACTCGTCCAGCATCCGGTAGTGATTCAGCCTTAGGTCTCCAAGCATCTATCTCCTCTTGCGTCCATCCAAAATCATCAGGTTTGGTGCTAAATCCCCACACGAATAGAATTATCCCGAATATTCCAATCGTCCCACCGATGATGGAAAAAGAGGGGTCAATTACCACTCCAGAAGCGCCGATTATCAATAAGAGAAGGCCGGAAATAAGCAAGTTCTCACGTTTGTAACGCCATGCACCCATTAGGTGTGGCATCATCCTTGGATTATTAACGGGTTTGCGCCAAAGCATCAGCGAGTGCTGCTGCAACCCGCTCCATTTGCTCGGCGGGTATCGCACAAACCCCTATTCTCACCCCACCATTGAGTGGTACGAGGAAAACATCGTGATCTCGTGCGGCGATTTCGCAGACCTCTTGGTTGCGCCGACATTCCAAGAAAGCAAAGTAACCATCATGGGTTGGATTGAGAATCAAATTGTGCGCTGCTGCGGCCCTTCGCAGAGCATCACGCCGTTCATCAAGGAGTCGCTTGAAGGTATCCCTCTCTCGTCGCCATGATGCGTGTAGTTCAGCATCAAAATGAATTTCTGAGATTGCTCTTTGGGCAACCCTTGGAGCTGCTGACCAAGTTCCTCTGCCGGTATGGAGCAGAACATCTTCAAGTTTCGTTGTGAAGTCTGAATCGGGATGGATGCAGACGAGTGCGCCAGTACGAAGACCATAACTGGTATGAGATTTTGAGCATGAAACTGCAAAACACAACATGAGATTATTGGGGAAATCACTGCGTCTTTCCACTTCTTCACGCAAAGTGCTGGCCCAGCCATAGGGTTCGGCAGCATAGAGTGAATAGGCTGAATCAATCAGTAAAGTAATGCCTACGTTGGGGAAGGCCAAAGCATGTTCCAAAACTTCCTCTAATACTGCGCGCCGTTCGCTTGCCTGGAGGGAAAGGCCGGTCGGGTTATGAGCGGGGTCATTCAGCCAAACCAGAACTCTATCTTGCTCTTGAACCAATTCTGTCAGCGCATTAGCCAAACCACCTCGGTCAAGATGGTCGAGCCCTGCTTCAGGAGTTTCTGGCAGTATTGGCCAAGTTGCAATCTTGCAATCTCGCTCCTCAATTATGGTCTTGTAAGGACCCCAATGACGTGAGCGCAAAAGTACCTTGTCGCCGCTATCAATGAAATTGGCAACGGTCGCTGATAATGCACCACACCCTCCAGGGGTGGCGATAGAAATAATTGACAATCCAGCTTGTTCAATTGTCGACCGATTAGAACCTAATGCTAACTCAATTGCTAACTCGCGAAAAGATGGCAATCCTCTAAGTGGTGCATAGCCTGATAACTCGACGCTCGGCTGGTTACGAATTTGGTTTTCAACGGTGTGAATTACCGCAAGTTTTCCCGCTTCATCTAGCAGACTACCCAATGTTCCATTGACCACATCACGGCCAGATTTTTTTGCGGCCAAACACTTAGTGAACCAATAGAAAATAGGGTCGTCACCCCCCTTAGTTTGGGCTAACGGATTGAGTAGCATATGCGCTGGTCCAAATTCCTCACTAGTGGGGGATATGTCAGACATAGATAATTCCTCAATTTCAGTAAACCTGTGAATGGCCACCGGCAATCTGCCGAGAGCCATCTTGGGTTATCAACGTTGACCGAAGTAATGCTCGGAATATTGGCGAGCGGTTTCGGGTGGGTATCCTTGTGCTATTAGTTGCTGCTCGTAAGCCAATTGTTGTGGTGAGATTGCAACATGTTGTCCGCCCATATGGGTGTTGAAAGCTGCATTGACGAAAGCATCGTCACTCATCTTCTCGCCTCGGCGACCACCTACTAATAGGTATGTTAGTAGCAATATTACCAATATCGCACCAGCAGCAGAAATCAAGACCCAAGGCTGTTCGAGTAGACTCTCTGAACTAGAAGTGGAATCTGCGGTTGAAGTTTCACCATTGCCGCTATCATCATTTCCAGTACTGGTATTATCGCCTGTGCCGTCGGTATTGACATTGGTAGGGTCATCGTCACCCGTGTCTGTATTGTTGTCAACGGGATCATCGACTACATCGACACAGCCGGTGGTGGCATTGACTATGGCTCCTACCGCACTATTTGGACAATCATCCAGTTCGTCGATTAATCCGTCACCGTCACTATCCACTGGTGGTAGAGGGCAACCCATGCCGCCTTCACCATTGTAGACGCCGGCCTCGGTTGGACAGCGGTCATACTCCATGCCGTCGGGATTATCACCGAAGGTATCGTTGTCGGTATCAGCCCATTGAGTTCCATCATCTGGGAAAGCGTCGGCAGTGCCTACTGGATGTGCAGGTCGGCCTGCATCATCATCAGGGTCGGAATAGCCATCACCGTCGAAGTCTTGGCAACCGTAGACATCTTCGGTTGAAGTACCGTATTCTTCAGGGCAAGCATCGACCATCCCATCACCGGTATCGGTAGTATTGTAGGCGTCTTGATCGATATTGTTGGCCCAGTGGTCGTCGTAATTTTCGATGTAAAATGCATTGCCTGAACGGTTGTTGTTGTCCTCATCAGATTCAATGTATACATCGGTGTTATCGACGGTTAGCACACAGGTGTAATTGCCTGAAGGGGTATCGAGTGGGATGGCTACGTATTCACTGCTACTCGATAACTGAATGCCATAGGAGCCGGTGAAAGTAACATTACGTTCTATGAGAGTATTGGCAATTATTCCATCCTCATTGACTAGATTGATTTGCCATGAAAACATATCTGAAGTTGGACCAGCAAGATTGCGAATGGTCCACGACACTACACCTTGTTCTCCTGAAATTAGGTCGAATGGACAATTCACGCTCTCGGCATAGAGATCTGCAGGGGCTGGGTCTGTTGTCTCAATACTTAGTGAGTAGTTGCCTATGCTACTATTCGCCCCCAACAACAGAGTATAGGTATGGTTCATACCCTCTTCATAATTCATGCCGAGACTTGACCAAGTCATTGAGCCATCGCCATTCTCGACCCAAGCCTCATTCATGTCGTTCGGACCATTGGTGCGTGATATTGAGTAGTAGAAATCAGTCATTTCAGGTTGGTTGATGGTGACCTCGATGTTTTTCATATCTGAGAGGCTGAATTGGTATGCATCAGCAAGGTCGCCCCCGTCCATACAACCGGTTCCATTCACAGCGGGATTGGCTCCCAGTTGAGATGGATTGGCCCCTTCGTCACTAGCATCGCCTCCCACTCCCATGTCGTCGAGACCCTCACAGGTGAATGGTGGAATCCACGATCCGGATGCCGGCTGACCGATAATCAATCGGTAGATGCCACCGGCGGCATTGCCAGAGAATGGTGCAAAATATGTTACATTTATTGTATAAGTTCCAGCGATATTTTCGCTGTCAGTATCTTCAGTGGTAACGTATTCATCCATTACCCCCCAAAGGACAGAAGAATCAATTGCGGTCCCGTTGGGTGCAACTAAACTAATGTCGAAATCAGATTCAGCATTTGGCGCTACTATCAGGGTGGCGTTGAGTGGCATTCCAGCACTTACTGTAATTTCATACACGTCTTTAACATCGTTTGAATCGACACAGCCACGGAATTCTTGCTCGACATCGGTGCCGAGGTTGAATGCGGTTGCAGCAGTATCTCCGGCATCGCCACCTGAGCCTCCATCATCTTGCGATGAGCAGGAAGTTGAAGTAGTGCCGACAACAAGATTTGAGGTTGGTGAGTAGTCATTATCATCTTCATTCTTCTCGACTATGACATCATCTTCATCGACAATGTAAATCACCTCATAAGTGCCTTCAACAGTATCTGCGGGAATTACTGTATTAATGTTGATTACTTGGCTGGTATTTTGAAGTAATGAACTGACGGTGTTTGTGCCTAGCAAGGTATCGGGCCAATCTACCATGGTATCTACTGAGAGATATACATTAATTGTGAAACTTGAATTGACATCTAGAGTCCCAGTATTGTTTACAGTTACGGTTAGAGTGGGCGTATCTCCAACTTGCGCTCCTGATGGTTGAGAGACATCGGTAATCTCAAGATTAGGTGCTGGAATTGAAAAATTTGTGAATACGTGAAGGGTGTAGTTGCCATTTCCAGACCAATGAGATACATTGAGGAAATATGTGCCGTTAACACCATCTTTGGCGGTGTTCAAGGAACTGACGCTTTCATTTGTATCGCCCCCAAATCCAGAGATATCAAGGTAAGAACCGTTAGATTGGTGCAGGAAAAGGTCGAGGTCATTTCCGCTCTCCATTTGTAGAACAGCTTCTATGGTGTGGTTGGCAGGGACATCAAAAGCGAATACATCGTTGTCATCTTCTTTGTCGATGCAGCCATCATAGGTTGCGGTGACATTATTTCCCATATTGGTCGGGTTATCCGACCAATTTGCCGGTGCATCTTGGCCGGTACCGCCATCGTCTTGGGGAGAAAACCAATCGGCACACGTCTCGGTAAGATTTGTCCATGTTTGCAGACCATAGCCACCATCACCACTGTATTGCTGTACAACGATAAAGTAATCTCCAGCCTTCCCTTCAGCCGCAGTTCCCATGCTGGAGACCTTTTCTAGTGGGTCATTGAAGAATGAATAATCATAGTAACCAGTTCCGGTCTCATTGAGTAACCAAAGGTCGAAATCAGCCCCAGTTGGGACGGAGAGTTCGACATCGATATTGTAACTTGAACTCATCGAGAAACCATACCAATCTTCTTTGTCGTTAGCGTCAACACAACCGGTCTTTTGAGTGGTTGGATCGGTACCTAGTGTCTTGGCAGTAGCCGTAGTATTGCCAGAATCACCGGTGGTCCCGCCATCATTTTGGATGGTTGGGCACATCGCTCGACCTCCAGCCATCTTTGCCGATTGGTATTTTTCTAGAATATCAGCCGGTGGGTTGTCGATTTTCATCAGTATTCCCTCATCGGAATTTGACACTTCTAATTCTGGCGTAGTAAACGGCAAAACCATCGTAGTCAATAGCAGGGCTACAATTATTGAACGGGCTTTCATAATAAGTCCTCAGTAGACTAACCAGCAACCGCTACTCTATCAATGTGCGTTTTTGCTGACATGGGAAAAATACCCTACGTAGTAGGGTACGAAAAGGAGCCGACAGGGGGATTCGAACCCCCGACCGCCTGATTACAAATCAGGTGCACTAC
>CAZPME010000031.1:0-21386 GCA_964587885.1 uncultured Candidatus Poseidoniales archaeon | reverse complement strand
TCGACGGCGATGGAGTAACCGATAACTGGTTTGACTGCCATGACGGTTCCAATATCTCGATGGACTTGGTCAACGATGGCAATGAAGATTGCCCTGATGGCGAAGATGAAGGTAACGTTGTCGACGATGATGATACTGATTGTTCCCCATCCCTGGAAATATCTTTCCAACAGAATGCTGATAATACAGCAGATTTGACTTTCACCACCACATGTGTGTTTAACGAAATTGATAGCGCGGAATTGTTCTCATATATGGATTCTGATGGCGATGGAGTTTTGAATTCTACTGAAATTGAAGCAGCACAAGATGAAATGGCTAATGAAACATGCCATGATGAAAATGGAACCGAAGTACCCTGTGGCGATGATGACGATGATGGTGTTTTCAGTTATGATGGAACAGTTATGACAACCCAGCCGATGGTCGGTGATAGTCCAATGTCTATCTCTGTAGATGCAGCTGGAATCATAACCATGACGTCAATTGAAGTAATCAGTGTGACTAGTAATTCAAGCCTAGATTCTCATACATTAGAGTATGATGCAGGTCTTGATTGGGATGGTGGAAACGATGAATGCTCGGGTGGAGTATCTATCACCGCAACATCTCCTTGGAGTGTTAGTAATGTTTCATTCGCACCTACAAGTGATTGGATACCTGCAATGTATGCAGATGGAACTGGCTGGTATGTTCAAAATACTGATGCCGATGGTGATGGGCACTGTAATTCACAACCTTCATCTGTCGAAATTGTCTTCACGCCTGTAGATGATGGCGGTGATGACGATGGCCCTGATTGTGAATATCTCATGGAGATATCTTTCCTACAAATGGCTGATGATACAGCAGAATTGACTTTTACCAACACATGTACATTTGACGCAGCTGGTAGCGCGGACATGATCTCATGGCTGGATACAGATGGCGATGGAACGTTGAGTCCAACTGAAATCGCAGCAGCACAAGATGAAATGGCAAATCAAACATGCTATGATGGAAATGGAACCGAAGTACCCTGTGGCGATGGTGACGACGACGGCCTATTCAGTTTCGATGGAACTGTAATGGTAACCCAGCCGATGGATGATACTCCAATGACTATCTCTGTAGATTCTGGAATCATTTCGATGTCGTCAACTGAGGTCATCAGTGTACCTAGTGATTCAAGCCTATATTCACATACATTCGAGTATGATGCAGGTGCTGATTGGGATGGTGGAAACGATGAGTGTATGGGTGGAGTATCTATCACCGCAACATCTCCTTGGAGTGTTAGCAATGTATCATTCGCACCTACAAGTGATTGGATACCTGCAATGTATGCAGATGGATCTGGTTGGATTGTAGATAATTTTGATGCCGATGAAGATGGGCACTGTAATTCAGAGCCTTCATCTGTAGTTATTGTTTTCACAACACCTGAACCTGAACCTGAACCTGTCGTCGATACGACTCCAGTCTGTGACATCTACTACAACGTCGGTGGTGCGGTTCTTACAGCCGGAAGCACTTGGTCTGTACAAGTACAGGGAGCCGTCTCTTTTGAGGTTCCTAGTAATGGAGAATACACATTGGCACTACCAGTCGGTGAGTACTCAGTAATCTTGGCCTGCGAAGATGCAGAAGGTGATGCCATTGTTGTCTCGGTGACTGATGGGACCGAAACATGGGGCGGCACTGCTCAGGATGGAGTAATCTATGCTGAGGGCTTATTCACAATTACTGAAGACAATGTCAGTGAGTCGGTCGACATCACTCTAACTTGGAGTTCCACCGATTTCGGCGGTACCTTCAACACCCACTTCACAGCAGTGGAGAGTGTTGCTGATGCAATTGAGGAAACAGATACAGGTGGCCTACCGGGCTTTACCAGTATTCTGACCATTACCGCAATGCTTGGTGCAGCGATGATTTTGACCCGCCGAAAGGACTGAGTTAAGAATCGCGTTTGATATTATCAATACCGAGAAAAGTAGTGAAATGTTGCTCGTCGGCGGTGCGCCGTCGGCGAGTAATTCATCGATTGAGGCGAGCGTGAGCATGGGCAATATTGAAGGGCGTTATGCAAAGACAGTGGGTCATGGGAGAAATGCTCTACTCGGGTAAGGTTAAACAAGTATGGTCGACTGATGATGACGAAGTATTGGAGTTTAGATATACGGACCAAATTAGTGTCTTCGACCAGATTATTCCCAGTTTGATTCCCCGTAAAGGCGAGAGTCTTAATCGCACAACCTGCCATTGGTTTTCTTTGGTTGAGGAAGAAGGCATCTGCCGCACTCATGTTGTCGAGCGTAATGCCCCAGATCGCTGTTTGGTACGCAAGGTTGAGGTGTATCGTGAACCAGGAACTGTTCCCCGTGACGCTGAGTGGGTATTCGTACCGCTTGAGGTCGTATGCCGCCACTATCTTGCGGGCTCGGGATGGCGCCGATATCAAAAGGGTGAATTGACGGCTGAAGAGTTAGGATTTCCTGCCGGAACGGTGTTAAAACAAGGTGAAAAATTACCACGCCCTTGCTTAGAAGTAACTACCAAATTTGAGGAATTTGACCGCCTTATTGAGAGAGAAGAGGCTCTCAAAATCGCTAATATTACTGATGCTGAATTAGATTCAATCCTCGAAGTTGTGGTTAAAGTTGATGAATTAATACAGCGAGAGGCAGATAAATGTGGCTTAATCCATGTTGATGGCAAGAAAGAATTCGCACTTGGCCCAAATCGTGAGCCTGTATTAGTGGATTCATTTGGTACTCTAGATGAGGACCGATGGTGGGATGCAGATGCTTATGGGCAAGGAGAAATAGTTCAATTGTCCAAGGAATTTGTGCGTGGCCATTATCTGCAAACGGGACATCACGACGAACTATACGCGGCTCGTGATGCAGGTGAACCTGAACCTCCAATACCTGCACTACCGCAAGAAATCATCGACCAGACTGCACTACTTTATGCAGAAATGTATAACCGATTGACGGGCAATGAGTTCTAATTTTCTTTTTATTTATGGGCTCTAAGGAGGACGCCCCAGCCTTTGCTGGTTGCTTGACGGAGTACGACGATGAGATGCTTAGCGATTTCCCTGACTCCTCCGTCGTATATCTCTTCGCTGGAGACAGCCCATTTTCCCTTGGTCAATAATCTCCGTAATTCGTTGGCTTCGTCAACCGATTGATAACCCAATAAGCACATACCTCCAGACCCAGTACGAAACTCATCATGACCGACATTCTTCGCTGCAAATCGATTGGCGAGTAGGTCTATACTGGCAAGTAACTCTTCTCCATCATCGAGAGGTGTTATGAATTCACTAAGGTAACTTAGGGGATTACCATCCCCCCATGAGTACCGACCTAACCTTTCGCGTGCCTTATCGCTCCCTAGAGGCTTAGGCAAGCCGGAATTATTGGGTAGTGAGCACAGCCACGCCAAGGTGGCATTATCCCAAGAAATATCGTCACGTCCAGTAATATCAGTAATTCCCTGCGACTCAAGTCGCTCACTGATTTCTGGATGCTTCAACATCTCGGTAAGTGCTTCACTCTGAGGGTCCGGTGCCTCAGTTATTGCCGCCAAGACAAGATTGAGTTTAGCCACGTCGCACGACTCAAAGGTGTGAAATGGCGTGGTGGCCGCCAACCATTCATCAAGATTTTTCATAGTTACTCAAACTCCTGAGGGGATGGTGTCGTTTGAGGTTTCGGATTATTCCAATTCCTTTCGTCGCAACATTTGGTCAATGCGTGAGTCAATGTCGGAGTCGGAATCATCTCCGCTCGAACGGCGATATTTACTCATAATACTCGAAGGTGGTGCTGGATTCATCGACGGCTCTGTTTGCATATCGTCTATTGATTCATCAAATTCCGAATCTGCTGTAGTTGTTGTTCCTTGGTGCATTTCATCGTCGTCGACAATTCCAAGTGTTTCGTCATCAGCTTCGACAATAACTTCTTTTTCTCTAGATTGAGCTGAACTTGTTGGTGTTTTACTTACTTTTCGTTTTCGTTTCATGATTGTCTCTTGTGGCCAGAGAATATTCAATTTCCACAAAATGGCCAGTAGCAGAAAACTCACTCCTCCAGCCCATAACAAGCCACCAACTTCCTCGGTGATTGAGGATTGCTTGGAAAGGATTAGAGTAGAACTATCATCGTTAGAGTCATCATCCAAGTCCCAAGGTGCAAGGCAAGTGAGTAAAGCAGTGATTTCGTCACCTGCTGATAATTTATCGGGTCGATCAACAATGAGTTCGGGCGCAAATCCAGAAGCAGTTACATCGACAATTAACTCCTGCTGCCATTCATTTGACGAAAGGTGGACTTTGCAATCAGGAGCGGTCATGATATGATAATTTGTCCTCGTAATACCGATG
This sequence comes from uncultured Candidatus Poseidoniales archaeon, assembly GCA_964587885.1. GTDB lineage: Archaea > Thermoplasmatota > Poseidoniia > Poseidoniales > Poseidoniaceae > UBA60. Next base: position 17,008 of record CAZPME010000031.1, on the reverse strand, counting down.
CGCAACTTATCTTCACCGCTCTGAGTTGTTTCATCAAATACACTAATACCAATATTCCAACCAGTTGCTCGGATTGTGGCTAGACTTGAGGATTCTTCAATCGTCGCTCCAGAACTTTCTATCACAGTAAGTGTGAGAGTCCAAATTCCAACTTGAGGAATCCAATCAGGGGCGGTGACATTGAATTCACCTTCTTCTTCTGCTAGAACATAGATTGGAGTGCTAGTGATAAACGTGCCACTTGATGAGACAATAGAAATTGTGCCTCGGAAGTCAGCAGAGCCATTTTCGACACTACAGTGGACTAGTGGAGAACTACTGTTGTAGGTTGAACTTCCCAGTGAATTTACTTGTGTGGTAATGAAATCACAACTAACCTGTCGCGAGGGGATAGTTGTCGCCTCAACAAAATATGCCAAAGTTTCACTATACTCAGAGTTTGCAATGTTTACGGATTTTTCACCCCCTGGGCTAGAGAGTTTGACCCACCACCTACTATTTTCTTGGCTAACCGCTGTATTTCCAGAACTGGAAGAAGGCATTCCATGGAATTGTATTTCATGCTGATCTCCATTTACCCCAGTAAGGAATGGTGAGGTAGCCCAACTTAAATTGGCTGAAACTACGGTAATATTGACTTTCTCAATAACTCCATTTAATTCGGCAGTAATTGTGACGCGTAGAGATTCATTATCCCAATTTTGCGGTGGTATCAATTCGATGGGAAGGCCACTCGACTGGCCTGCTGCAATTGATACAACTCCTGAGCCGGACAAGGTCCAATCAACAGGGATGTCTTCAAGGTCAATGTAAACATCAACCCGTGAATTGCCAGTATTTTCCAGCCACGCCAAGGGAAACCCTCCTTCTTGGCTTACTTTCCAATGGCCGATTGAGAGTAATTCGCATGCTTCTACAGCACCTACACGCAATGGTATTTGGGCCTGTACTTCTCCTAATCCATCACCATCTTGGGAAATGAGCAGTAATTCTCCGACCTCTCCAGCGAGAGCGGATTCTGGGGGTGTAGCATAAATTAGCAACTCAGTTTGAGAAAATGGTTCAATCGCACTTAGGTTGGTGGGGAAAGAAACGTTCCAACCATACATGCTGCCAGTGATGTAAGGAATTGATGCTTTATTTCCTTGTTGGATTAATTTAACGGTGATGTTTCTGCCAGCAGGCAATACTTCAAGTGAAGATTGCGAGATGTCAAAGCTCCACCCCGCATTCCTTTGTACTTCTAGAGATAGTAAATCCGACCCGACAATAAACGCTGAGGAATTGAATGATACATTGATTTCTGCCCTTGTTCCGTTCCAAGCCTGCTCGGGAACTTCAACCATGATGCGAATTATCGAGGATTGTCCAACATCAAGCATATCGGTGCCAAAGACGGTAGTAGACCAACTCGATTGGTCATTACCGAAATAGGAATTAGTCAAAGCCAATGTCAAGTTAATATCATCAACATAATTGCCGATATTTTCTACTTGCCACGATAATTCTACAGAACTTGCACTATCCACTAATTGGCTTTGAGGATTTAGAGATGTAATGTTCCAACGGTGGTCAGGTTCGGCTTCAATAACTAGGGTGATCCGGTCAGAAATAGTAGTATTGCCCAAACTCAGCAACTCAAGTTCGACTAACAAACCAGTCCGTGCCGGCATATCAGGTGGTAGAGTGATACCAACTAGAGCGGTTTGCAATGCACCCGCAGATATACTCTTTATTGAATCGTATAGATTGAAAGATAGTCCTGGGTCGGAACTAAAGTTTTCATTAGCAATTACCAGCGCATTCAATTGATAATCATCGGCACCATTTCCGGTATTGGCCAAACGGATAACTACTGTGTGTTCATCTCCCACCGTCCATATGACTGGCGATGAAGTAGGTTCAATTATCGAAATATCAGCACGATGAACTTGTAAGACTTGCAATGAGAGATTTAGGTCGTTATTTCCACCATTTTCAGCACTCATGTTGAAAACATGTAATTGTGGAGTTGCAACTGCCGGCATACTCAGGTTCAACCATCCTTCGTTAGCACCACTTGCCGTAGTTTGTAACTCGCCATTGATTATTGTGAAGTCGCCACCGGCTGACCATTGCCATAAAGGACGAAACATTCCAGCATCCTGCATGTCCCATGATTGGCCACTATTGGTAGAAGAAATGCGGTATGAAATCGACTCATCGGGTGTGACTCGATGGTGAGGTGGGGATGATGAAACAGCATTTGCGGTAAATTTGAGATAGATGGTTTCACAAATTTTGTCTGCCCCAGAGCCGACACATAATTCCAATGAAGTGGTTGTTGATTGCCCTAGGGGGGTTGTGCCTGGTACTGGCAAGTGAGCTGCATAGTAAGCCTGCTCTCCAGGATCTAGGTGGACTATGTGGTGTTCAGTACCATCCATGTCGCGTAGGCTTGGTGAAGTGCCCCAAGTGTTTGAGTCCCAAGACATTGTGGTGGTAGAATCGGCAGCATTACCGAGATTTTCTATCAATAGCCATGCGATTGCATCATGGCTTGGCTGTCCGATTCCATGCGATTGTCCAACACCTTCTGGACCCAGAATTGAAAGTCCACGGGTGCGTAATACTGCGACAGGATAGATGGCAGTAAGTGAAATATTTGTATCATCAAGCAAGACGAGAGTTAGTACTAGGTGACCTGAGTCATCACCCAGTGCAGTGCTAGGAACATTGATGCGTAAATTAGGCGTCCAACTATTGCCGGCATCTATTGAAACATTGGCAATACCACCAGATGTTTCATCACTCACCGTCCAATTCTCAGGTAGATTACTGGAATCAACAGTAAGTTGCCAATTGCCGCTACTGCGGCCTGTAGATGTTATGATTGGCTCGGCAACTCCGCTTGAACCCGGCGAAATTCGTAATGTCTCAGATGGAATTGAAAACTCAGCATCATATGGTTTCACCACAAATAATTCTGTAGACTGGGCATCGTTATCACGGCGTGATTGAGATAAATTACCATAGGGGTCTAATTCAATACGTACCTGAGAAATGCCCAGCAGCGCGGTAATGTCGACAGAAAAAGATGTAGGCCCTGCATCACCACTAGGCGCTATAGGCTCAAGTTCATCTGAGCGGTAGCGGCCGATTTCCACATCGTCGACATAGAGTACTGCATCAATCGGAGTGTCACAAGTGTCTGTGCCAACATTGGCAAATTGTGCAGTAATTGTAACAGTTTCATTTGGGTTGGGTGCTTCGGGATTGAATGCCAGACCCCGGCCATCACTCGTCGGGGCAACATCACAGATTCCGTGCGAGACTAGGGTATCACCATAGAGTAGGTCAATATATCCATCACCATCAAGGTCACCAACTGCTGGTGCAACCCAGACTCTATGGGGGACGTCTAATGCATCAGCCCAGTCGGAGTTGATATCTGCCTGCAATCCAGTATCGCCATCGAAGGCAAAAATCCGGCGACCAAAGGAAACCACAATTTCAGGTGCACCAAAGCCATCTATATCCAGCCAGATAGGTGGTGAAGCAGCGATTTCATCATTGTCATTACCTGCTCCCTGTTCAAGAGTGCGATGCCACTCTTTGGTCGGAGTGACGGTAGTCAAGTCATGGCAACCAACCATTCCTTGGCGGTCGAAATTCCATTGCGAAGTGCTGTACCAAGTGACCCAGCATACCCTGTCATGGATACCATCGCCATCGGTGTCTACTGGTAGAGGTGGAGCGTCGGAATATCCATTGGGAGTGCGAAAAGACCAGATTTCTTCGGTTGCAGTCAATTCCCAAGCAACGAGGGTAGCGCCACTTCCACTCGTGCGGCCGTTGCCATCAGTAGGTATAGTAAAAATCACTTCAGGGATTTCATCATCGTCGAGTTGGGCGATGACAGGACCAGGTAACCTAAGGCGGGGGCTGTCAGAATCGGTATCACCATTTGGCAAGGTGACTCTTTCCCAATCTAGTGACCCTGAGCCACCATCAATTTTCCAGACCCACATATTTGCATCTGTGCTATCAATTGTAGTTACTAGAAGAGCACTATTGAGTGAATCCAAAGCGACCCATGCAGGATCGGAAATATGGGTGCCTCGGTCTAATGCTACCGACCACATTGCTTCAGGCGGCCCCTGATTTGGTAAAGGTAAGGCGATGACAACTGGGTTCGAGGTATCTTGATCTATTGCGGCAAGAACGATTTCTGGACTACCATCCATTTCAAGGTCAGCAAGGAGTGGTTGAGTAGATACCAGATGTCCTGTTGACTCTACCGGAATATGTGGGGACTCAATTCCAATACGTCGGTCAGAGTCCTGCCATGACCACAATAACTCGGTGGTGTGTCCGGTGGTCTGCCAACCGGCTTCACTACAGGTGAGTTCGGGCGACCAGACGTCGACAACTAATTCACTCTGTGTGTCATAAGCGATGATAATTTCTGGCTTTTGGTCTTCATCAATGTCGTAAATAATTGGTGTTGCTTTGACCTTATTGGTGATTCCAAGGTCGATACGCCATGCTGTTTTACTAGTATCTCCTTCGATAATTTTCAAAACACTACGGTCATCGCCACCGCTATTTTCAGTGACGACAATTACCGCGAATTGATGACCATCTCCGCAACGTACTGCCGCACTATCTGGTGCGGTAATTGAATTGCTAAAATCTCCTATTGTTGCACCATATCCGTCAGCACCCAGAGATGAAGTAGATTCACTATTCCAATTGACTGTCGGTTTTGCAATGGTTCCTAATTCTTCTAGTTCGGATATATTGCCATCTCCAGCGCCCCCATTAGGGCCGTGCGCAGGCATTGAACTATTGTGCGAGGGAGTATGCTGAAATTGAATCCATCCCGCATCATCTCCATACCAAGGTGTTGATTCACGTCCTTGGGCAACTGAATCTCCACCCATTACCTCAGCCCATGGGCCCACACTGAGCAAAAACAGCACGCTTAGTAGTATTGCATTGCCTTTTGGCAGTGCCGGATTTGAACGCGGCGGCATACTCACATTAATAGTCGGCATTACACCAAACAAAAGGATTCCGTGACCTGGACCCCTTAAGGGGTCCATAATGAGACCCCAAATAAGGCGCCAATTCATCAGTAATAGCACCGCCAATTCAGGCAAGATTAGTCGATACTGCTCCCGCACGGCTTAAATGTGGGTGGCAAGTCGGCGGGCTGACTCAGTCACCTTTCTCTCCCGAGGCTCAGCCGGTGAAGGACGGAAGCGGTTTATCGCTCCCTCTTCGCCTAACTCGGAGAAAAGGCAGAGTCAAGGAGAGGGAAAAATGTACAAAATGGTCACCAAAGAGGACACAATTCGCATCCCTGCGGAGTATATTCGCAAGGGACAATCATTGAATCAACACATAGACCGCTTGGCTGCGGAAGCCTTTGAAGGTCGTTTTGATGATGACAACAACTTCGTTCTCGTAACCTCAAATCACGAGCCACTAGGTCGAGGCCGACTTATTCACGGCGATGGAGCAATCTATCAGAGCGTTCGTTTTGATGCAGTTCTTTTCGTAATGGACGATTATGAAATTGTCGAAGGTGCAGTATCTGAAATCCATGATTTTGGTGCATTCGTAAGAATTGGACCAATGGAAGCGCTACTGCACAAGTCGCAGATTCTTGAGGACCAAGTAGACGTCAATGTTGGTATGGAGATAATTGAAGGTCGTCAAACTGGTCGCAACTTGCAGGGTGGAACTCCACTTCGCGCAAGAATTGTTTCACTCTCTGTAAACCCAAGTGACCCGCGTCAGAGTAAGATCGGTCTTACCTGTAAGCAGACTGGACTTGGAGCCCATGTGTGGCTTGAAGAAGACCGTGAAGAGTGAGGTGAGAAGATGGTTAAGGTACCCTTTGCTTGTGGCGATTGTCACCGTATTATGGATCTAGGAATCGACCAATGCCCACATCACCCTTCAGCCAAAGTGACTACAGATTGGCAAGGGTATGTCATTGTATTGAATCCAAAGCGCTCGGAAATTGCCATGCGCTTGAATATCGAAGAGGCCGGTAGATACGCACTCAAAGTAAACATTCGTTAGGAGGCACTAATATGCAAATTACAGATAGAAAAGAAAACCCATTACTCGACCGTGTTGAGATTGAATTTGTGATAACTCATGACGGCGAACCAACCCCAAGCCGCGCAGCAATTATTGCTGCAGTAGCACAGTCGGAACCAGGAGCTGACCGAGAGATGATTGTCGTCAAGGGAGTCAATACCCGTTTCGGGCAGTCGCTTACTAACGGTAAAGCCTACATCTACGGTTCCAAAGAGTCGATGACTGTTGAAGCCAAGTATATTCATGCCCGCCATTCATCCGGTGAAAAAGAGGAGGCAAAGCCTGCTCCTGCTCCGGTCGCTGAACAATCAGATGATGACGGAGGTGAGGAGTGATGGGTGAAGGACCTAATGCTGCTGCCAAGTGGTCGAAGTATAGTGTAGAAGACGGCACACTCGTGCGCAATTCAGAATTCTGTCCACGATGCGGGCCGGGGGTTTTCCTTGCCCAGCACAAGGACCGCAAAAGTTGCGGTCGCTGTGGTTTTACAGCAGTCGCTGAGACCAGCAGTGATTAATCGCTTGCTGCTACAGTATCGTCAGCATCCATATGCGATGACAAGTTGCCGGAATTATCCAGTACCTTCCAACCATCGACATCTCGGTCGACAAATACACCAATTTCACTACGTAATTCATACTTCGGGTGTGGTCCAATGATGGCATCTTGACGCCATCCAGTGATTCGCCAACTGCTAATTTCATCGTCCCAATTAGCATGATTTACAGGGCCCTGGAACTCTAAGTGAGACGGAGTACTGTCTAAAGTGGAATAATGGAAAGCAGAATGGCTGCTTAATACCAACCAGCCGCCAGCGGAATTATGGAAAACTTGGTCGACACTCTGCGGCATTTCGAGAATTCCTTGTTCAACGATTTTCCCATCTTGAGGTGAAATTAGTGCCCAACCGCCGCCCTTTCCCCAAAAACGAAAATTTTCACCTTCCGACAATATTGAAACTATTTCTTCGGCCCTTTGCAAACCTTCTAACTCAGGCCATGTCACCGACTCTTGTCGCCATAATTCAGTACCTTCAAGGTCAATTCCATAGATTCCTCGCTTCCATAGAGCGAAGCATATCACTTCAGAAATTTGAGCCATAGCCATCAATTCTGCATTCATTGCGTGGGACCATTCGGCCCCTCTAACATGAATATTGTCGTTTTCTCCAGAATTCAATGCTAGGCGTAAGTCAGCACGGGAGATTCCTGGTTGAAGTTGACTGGAAATGTCAATTTGTGCTAGTCTTGCAGTCAGCAATTCATGGTCAATCCAAAATCCTGTTAACTTATCATCACTGAGAATCGATGTTGACAAGGAGGTTGGGAAAGGATTGCAAGTTTCACCCAGCGGCTTGAAGTCCGCAGACAATTTTGTAATTCCACCGTCTACATCAATGTGGATGAATCCCCCTTCGGCAATTCGGTGGAGGTGATGGGGGGAAAGTAAGATATCCACTTCCTCGCTCATACCTGCGCCAGTTCGTCATTGGCTATGGAAGGTTGCAAAGAGTAGGTTCATGACTATTGCATCATAGGCCAGTATATGGGCGATGAAATCATCTTGATAGTCGTCAGCACCCCTGATGTCGCTTCACTTAATCAGGGTGAAGAATTACTAAAACTCGGTGAATGGATAGTTGGTCCGCAAGTTGAGGGTTTTGCAACTTGGCAACGAGCAAATGTGAGGATATGGTGGTTTGGCCACCGATTGTTGGAACAAGATGATTTGGATAAGCGGTGGTTCAATGCCACTTCGGAATCAGTCACTGAGGTTATTTTCCCGAGCCGTCATGTCGCCGCCTCAGGTCAGGCTAGTCTTACTGTTCATCCAATTGGAGTGATGTACTATTCTCCAGATGAAGAGGTTCCTTTTGGTGGCAAGGCTGGATTTGCACCACCACCTAGCCCGCGTTTGGGTGCTTGGTTTCGTCAATTATTGGCGATATCAGATGAAAAAATTCGCTCCAAGTTTGAGATTTCTCTTGAGGTCACCCACCACGGCCCATGGCTTGAAGCACCGTCACTATTCATTGAAATTGGCTCGACAGAATCTGATTGGCCGCATCGAGGGGCAGCTCGAGAACTGGCTGAAGTGATTTGGTGTGGCTTAGGACTAGATGGCGGAAAGGGCAGTGGTAAATGGAACGGAATTGTGAACTCTGGGGAAAAAGTGGTAATTGGTTTTGGTGGCGGCCATTATGCAAAGCGTCTGTGTGATGTGGTATCCAATGAGGGCATTTGGCTGGGCCACATGTTGGCGAATTATGCGCTTGAGATGGTACGGCCAGACGATGATAAATGGCAACCAGAAGTTGGTAATTTACCCAGTGGCAAATGGCGAATGGCGGTCGAGCAAGCAATACTCTCAACACGACAAGCCTTCCCACAGGGCGACTTGTGGGCCTATCTTGATCGTAAATCGTTTAAGGGCTGGCAGCGTCAATCTCTTCGTTTGTATTTAGAGCATCTTGGAATTCCAATTGGACGCACTCGTGACTTAGTGGTATCTGAATAGGTTTGAGTAATGGTCAAGAATCTCCGCTGATTACAGAGGTGGAAGGCAATGGCTGGAATCTTCGGTCGGATGGTTGTTGGCATGATGCCAATCATGCCGAGATTTCTTGTCGGTTGGGTTTCACGTCGTTATGTAGCAGGTGCCACTCTAGATGATGCCGTTGCAGTAATGAAAAAATTATCTAAGGAAGGAGCCTGCTTTACCCTTGACGTTCTAGGTGAAGAAATCACAACACTAGATGAAGCGCAATTTTTCTCGGATGAATATGAACGTGTATTGGAAGCCATTACAAGCAACAAATTGGAGGCAAATATTTCAATCAAACCCACAGCATTTGGCTTGTTAATTGACCAAGATTTTGCTTATGAAAAGATTACTAAGTTGTTAGAAAAAGCCGCATCTAACGATATTTTTGTCCGCCTTGATATGGAAGACCACAGGGTGACTCAAGCAACTATTGATGTAATCATAAAAATGCATGAGCGTGGTTTAACCAATGTTGGTACAGTCCTACAGGGGCGCCTCTTCCGGACAAGTGATGATGTAGGACAAATTTGTTCAGCAGTTGGCGATGCGGCAGATTTTCGGATTTGCAAAGGAATCTATTTAGAATCTGAAGAAATTGCTCATACTGGTTATACACCAATAGTTGATGCAACAAATTCTGCTATTGATTTAATGCTTGATAAAGGGGCATATGTTGCTATTGCATCACATGACAAACCGATAATTAACCACGCCTTGTTAGCGTTGGAAAAACATGGCATGGGTCCAAATAATCCTGATCCACGTGAGGGAAGTTGCGAGGCTCGTAACGGCAAAGGCAATGGCTATGAGTTCCAAATGTTACTTGGAGTACGTGGAAACATTCGCCGACGATTGTCTAAACAAGGGCATCTCACTAGAGTTTACATTCCCTATGGTGATAAGTGGTATGAATATGGAATGCGGCGGTTGCGCGAGAACCCTGATATTGCTTGGCATATCACCAAGTCAATTCTAATGCCTTGGACCAATCGTCGTTAATCATTTATGTCGATTACTCCGATGGCCTTTGCGATGACCACCACTACCGCGTTTTTGAGTTTTAACATCGATTGGATTTGGATTATCTCCAAGCCGGCCTTCCTTCCACGCTTGCCTGCGTTCACGTGGTGTTTGCGGCTGGGGATAATAATCATCACGCGGTGGCAGATGCAAGTAGAGTCTCTTCGTATAATATGCTGGGACTTTACCGGTTAAAGTCCGTGCCTCTCCAGTGTGAATTGCCCGAATGCGCCATTTTTCTCCACGATGCCTAATAATCGCACCCGCTGAGAAAATGGTGTCGGCAGGGACTTCAATAATATCGGCTTCCGAATCTTCACCATCTGTCATGGTGATTTTGATGCGCAATTGATCTGCTCGTAGCGCCGTTGCTCGGGATAAATTGCTGGCAGAATCATGACGAACTGCTTTCCCTTTACGGTTTTCTAGTCGAGTGATACGCCAGTGCTTCTCTTCGTGAGCAAAGACGTCATCAATGGCAAGATGTTCATCTTCCTCCATCTCAATTTGAGCAATACTACTTTTCGGTCCTTCGGTTAGCATTATTGGAATCTCAATAATTTTAGGCGGGCGAAATTGAATGGTATGAACTCCGCCGCATTCTTGGCATTTAACCAAAAAATCCGCACCAGTGCCGATTTTACGTTCGCGTAAAACCTCATGCTCGGCCATGATCTCACAGACTGCACATTTGATGATATTCTCATCATCTTCAGCCTCGACTTCCACGTCTTCCATGTTCTCGCCAATTGTGCGGCGCCGCAACCCCTACTTGAAACCGTCCGTTGCCGATTATTTCGTAGTGGTATCATTGAAGAGTGAAATGCTGTAGCGCTGACATGAGCGATGATTCACTATCATCTGAGTCAGTAATGGCTGCTCTACTTGCTAAAGATCCAACACGCTCTCGCGATGAGCCAGAAGTGGCAGCGAATATCGGTGCACAACTCGCACATATGGAATTGACTTCGTGGCCGATTAGCATTAGGCGGAGAATTCGCGATGTAGTTGGTCGTCTGCAACCTCAGAGAATCTGTGAGGTTGGAGCGGGAATAGGTCATCTCTCGGCATGGCTATTTGATCTATGGTCTGATGGAGATGCACCTAAAGTATTCGAAATGGTCGAACCTGGGGGGAAGTTTGGTGTAATTCTTCAACGTCAAATACAACGCTATTCTGCTCGTGATTGGGCTGCTGTCAAAGTCGGGAGATTTGAGCAATTAGTAGCCGAACAGATCGCATGGTTAGCGGCTAATTCGTCCATTGCTGACAGTGCAAAAGATATAGGTGGTGGTAACCCAATTCTCTCCGCACCTTTTGACTGCATTATTGTCGATGTAGAAATAGATTCATTGGTAGATTGTTTGGAAGCAGCATTAACTGTGACAGAATCCGGGGGAATAATTCTTACAGTCGAGCCCGAAGTTCCTACTGAAGATTTATCTCAAGCAGATGCCGAAGGACGACGTCAGATAACTGGATTCCAAAACTGGATTGATTTCATTCACAAAATAAAAGACCAATGTGAATTAGCCTTCCAACCCCTTTATGGTGGGACATTAGTGGTCATCCATCGTAAGTAGATGCACCACCGGGCACTCCTGCCCGTTCTAGTAAAGCCTCGACTTTGAGAAGACCATATCCATATTTCTCATCATGGCCATCCTGATCCGCTTGAGGTTGAACACTTTCCTGAATCCACTCTTTGACTTTTTCAACTCCCTGTTGGCCACCAGCACTTCCATTTCTCTGAAGGTCGGGACGACCTTCTAGGAGATGTGAAATCGCACCTGTAACGTAGACAGTAGCGGCTGAAGTGCCATCGGCATACCCCCACCCTCCACCTTTGATTAGGACAGGAACTCGTTCAGCAGGAGCTACCAACTCGGGTTTCTTATCAGGGTCAGAACGCGGTAGCATCGGAGGGATTAATCGTCCATTATTGTCGCCCCTACTGGTGCCTACCCATGGATTACCATCGATATTTACACCGCCCACGCATATCACATCCTCTTCGCTGCATGGACTGTCGACGTCATTATCATCGGCTTCTTGGCCATCATTTCCAGCGGCTGCAATTACGTATACTCCTTGGGTAACCGCTTCTCTGGATGCAGCAGCTGCCCCATCGCCTTGGAATTGAGACGGAATAAAACCGGGTGCTCCACCCAAAGACAAGGAGATGACTTCCGCTCCCTCGTTCACACACCAGTCAATGGCATTGGCAACCCCCTGATCACTTCCTGAACCGTCCTGTGAGAGTGCTTTGGCAACCAATAATCCAACTCCGTTGGCAAGGCCAGAAAGGCCACCATCGGCAACCAAAATCCCCGCCATTGCTGTACCGTGCCCGTGGTCATCATACGGTTCGGTTCTATTGTTGATGAAATCTTTCCAACCACGTAAAGTGAGATGATTGAGGTCAGAATGTTGTAAATCTATACCTGAATCAACAATACAAACTAAGACTCCATCGCCACTAAATCCACGCTCATTATCAAATTCAACTAGAGACTTGTATTTTTCCGCTCGGGCTTTTAATTCAGTACTAACTCCTTCAACGATTTCATCTTGAAGCCAGTTGCGCAAAGTTACTGTTACAATTGCTCCTGCGATAAAAAGAGTAATTACTACAAGTAAGGCAACGAATGCTCGTATCGTTTCCAAATCCTTGTCTAGCAATGTTTTGCGATTTATGGTGTGGTTAGAATCATCTACATGCAGAGATGAATGCCCGTGCCCCATAGGCGGCATAGGAGTAGAACTGACCTCATCCATGAATAGTCACCGAATCGGCCAGAGCCGTCCTCTCTTTCAATCCGCCGATTGATTTAGTCAAAACATTGCATTGTGGATTTCTTGGAAGGTATCGACGAATGTTTTGGCCTCTTGCTCGGTATTGTAGAAGTAAAATGAGGCGCGTAAGGACCCATCTTGGTGGCCGCGGTCTCTAAACCATGAGTGAACACAATGCATACCACTGCGCACCATGCAACCACCGGCCTCATCGAGAATCACCGCCAAATCATGAGCGTCTTGACCCTTGGTAAGCATTGAACAAATCCCCCCACGTTGGCTTGCCGAAGTAGGGCCAATAATTTCAATCCCAGGCAAATCTTTAACACCATCGGTGACTATTTGATTGATTTTTATTTCTCGCTCGTGAACTGCATTCATATCAAGTTCACTAAGGTAATCAATGGCTGCACCAGTGCCGATTTTCCCTGCATAATTCCCCAATCCACCCTCAAATTTATGTGGTGCTCGTGACCACTCAAGGTCGGAATAACCCGACCAATTCACAGTATCTCCACCGGCCGAAATAGTGCGTAAGTCATCAAGTAATTCTTGTCGCCCCCACAAGGCTCCCATACCCGAAGGCCCGAGCATTTTATGCAATGAAAAAGCGATGAAATCAACATCTAGTGCTTGGACATCGACGGGCATATGTGGAGCTGATTGGGCCGCATCAACGACCATCAGAGCATCATGGTCATGAGCGACTTTACATGCATCACCTATGGGGTATTCAATACCGTCCAAATTGCCTACTTGGGGAAGTGAGACCACTTTTAGCGCTGACCCAGCCTCTGAACACATAGCCTCATAGGTCTCAAAATCAAAGGTATTATCTGACATACTTGGAATCACTCGATGGTCGATTCCGACTTCCTGTTCAAGTTGTAACCAGGGTACTAGGTTGCTATTGTGTTCCCTATCACTAGTCAGAACAATATCGCCTTTCTGCCAAGATAGACCCTTAGCAATTTGGTTGAGCGAGTGAGTTGCATTCTTGGTAAATACCACTTCAGCAGGTTCAGTTGCATTGATAAAATTCGCCATTTTTGCTCTCGCAGCAACCACTTTCCTTGTAACTGCCATGGCATAACGATGTACACTTCTGCCACCACAAGAAGGGTGCTGAGTATAGTAGTCTTGAATAGATTGAATTACACTATCGGGCTTAAGGGTCATGCAAGCATTGTCGAAGTAAATTGGCACATCTTCTCCACGCAGGGTTGGAAAATCCGCCCTCCTTTCATCAAAACTTCTACTCACCACGCATCACCATCTGGAAGATAATCGACAAGAGGGGCATTAACACCACAGCCAGTACAACTCCAGCGACTTGAAATCGCAGTCTTGCACATCTCACAATTAGAATTTGCGGGACCACTTCCCTCACAATTTTCCTTCGGGCAAGGAGCACAGGCATTGCCATTGGAATGTCGATAAATCGGCACATCAGCCTTACATTCAGGACACTTTCCATTGCTTTCAACCGATTCTACTTCTATTTCGCTTTCGTATGTGGCTGAAGAATCACTTTTCTCAGATCCTTTACCAGATCTAGTAATTCGGGCTCGTTTCGATAATACTCTGGTATTTTCCACTCCTAACATTAGTTGCGGAAACCATAGAATGTGCATTAATCCAGCCACTAATAATGGCCCCGTAATCAAGTGGAGAACGAGGAGACTCTCACTATCAGCTAGACGGTTAGCCACAAAGTGAACGCCACACCATGTGTTGAATATCAGTAATACTAACCAAACTCCGAGAGAAATTGCCCACGCGGTCAAACTGTGCTCGGATATTTGCTTAGCCATCTCGCGCTCATCTTCAGAAAAATGGCGCACTTGAACGTGTTCATCACGTGTTTCAACAACGGCTCTACCAACGATAAAGGCGAGAAAACCCATCACCACAATTCCAACAATCCCGCCAAGCATATCGCCGATTGAAAATTCAAGAGGGAATGCCGGTGTGGTGACATGGAACAATATCATAGATACCATTGCTGCCAGCCAAGCGCTGAGTAAATTCATGGAATGACCCTTCATTATAGGAAATAGATTCCACAGTTGGGCAATAAACCAACCCCAAAGTGCAAGGCTCAAAATGAGTTGAAAAAATGCAATCCCATCCACTGAACGTATCCCTTCAAGACCAGATACATAGGGGTCGCCACCATCCAATAATTCAGGGCTGAAACCTCCAATAATGAAGGCGAGACAGCCGACAATAAAGGCACGTAAATGCAATACTGACCACGTTTGGGTAAGCAGTTTCCAATGGTAAATAAATTCATGCTGAATGTCGTCAATGCCAGCCATTGAAGGATGTAATTCCTCTGCCCATCCGCCCTTATCGACGTCGGATAACCTGGGTAGTTTGGCAACTGTATTGTCGATACTTGTGTCGGACACCAGTTCACACCCTAGTATGTGGCAGGGTGTCCCGCTCAAGAACTCTTGCGTATTCACAGTAGTGTGATTATGATTAGGCGTTAGTTCACACCAATGGCCTTGACCTAAGCTGTAATAATTGTGAGATCTATTGAAACTTCAAAATTGAGTAATGATTTGATGAAAATGATGGACTCCTCGCTCCATTGTAGGGGAGTATCTCCCCCGATCATAGGCACTTGACTGAATACTGCGTTGTACTGATTCAATAATGGATTGGTCTTGTTCCTCGACAAGATCTAATTTTGCCCCTGCTCCTTTATCGGCGATATCTTTGTCATAAACGTAGCCGCGGTAGAGAACTCTACATTGTCTAGGCGATACTGGGATGACGATATTCACAGATAATCCCCATGGATAGAAGTTGAACATCATATTTGGAAATAGCCACAAGTAGTAAGCCGCAATATTTTCATTTTCATCTTGATGCCCAGAAGGGTATTCAAACTTCACATCATTACCTTCTGCCTTGCCAATTTGCAGTACGCCGCCAGGAAAAATTTCTGTGGTATAATTGCTATAGTCCAGAGCTTGATTCAGTTCGGGGTGAACATATGGAATGTGGAAACCTTCAAGGTAATTATCCACATAGAGCATCCAGTTTGCTTCTATGCTGAAATCTCGGTCTCGAGAAGGGTCATGAGTAAATGTTTCTGGATTGAGAAAACCAAGTCTTTTTTCCAGCATTTCCCAAGGAAAATCAACTGAGACTTTTTGTGCGGTAAAATACATACCTAGCCATTCTTTGATTGGAGTATTCAGTAGGTTATCGGCATCACTGGGAAAGTCAATAGCATCCTCAAATTCGGGCATATGACAAAACTTCCCTTCCAAATCAAATGACCTACCGTGATAACTACATCGAATCATTTTTTCATTACATTTCTTGTCTACCAATCTCATACCTCTATGGGTGCATACATTGGACATGCACTGGGTAGTTTCACTGCGGGAAATGATGAGTGATTCTTTAGTAAGTAATTCAATGTGGTCAAGTGGAATCACATTATGGCTTTCCAACTCGGACGTGTGAGCGGCAAACTGCCATCCTGTGAAGGAACTAAGCACACGCCGAAAGGTGCTTGGGTCATTGTAATATGACGAAGGAAGTGTTTGCGCAATGCGAATGTCAGCATCAATCAAGTTCTCCGACATCAAGCCTCACACGAAGTGGGTAGTCTTGAGCGTTCGGGAAACCCGAATAGTTTTCACGCTTCTTCTTCATCGCTTTCATGGGTTATGCGATAGTTTAGTTCATCAGCCACAGGGAGTTTCTCATCCAAGTTTATCCGCTTCAGATAGACCCCCCAAATGATAAATCCGAACAAGGCGCTCGATAGATGGCCCCAAGTGACGTACTCGGAGATATTGTTGTATTCTTGATTCCAATATTCAAAGGTAAGCAGAATTGCAGGGATTAGCCACTTCCATCTTGAGTGATGAGACAACGCTCCGAGGATGCCCATTAGCCCGATTGAGCCCCCCATCCAACTACGAGACATCGGATGAGTGAATATCTCGTTGTCCGGCCAGAAGTACGCACCTGAGTAGAATATAATTCCAGCCATTATTGCTGTGCATGCGATTGTTGCGAAGAACAGTAGAGCCGTCGCCTTAGATCCTGCTTTAGCTTCAAAGGATTGAGTAAAAATCACGAATGAGATAATGATGAATTTGATGTGTGGGTAGTCATTGTGAAACCAGGGTGATGTGAAGAAAGAGAGGATGAATTCGTGCGGTGCATCGATAAGTTTGTTCGGCCAAATTGCACTGGAACAGGCTAACTGTTCACCTAAAGTCTCGCAACGCAGACTACCCCAATGTCCGAATCCTAGCGTTGCCCATATGGTGATGATACCACTTAGATACACTAGGCTGAAACTGCGCGAGCGGAGGAATTCTTGTACGCTCAGCAGTCGTCGCTGGGTGTCTGTCCAAGGCCAATAGAGCGGAATGATTGGCTCATCTCGTCTCATCATCGATCCTCGTCATCCCGCCAAATGCTTAATCTATTTTAGGCAAATCCCACCTTGAGGTCGGTTTGAGGTGGTTGTTGGGTCCTTGTTGGTTAGAAGGTGTTATGCCCTCCCCCGCAATGC
>CAZPME010000030.1:15515-21855 GCA_964587885.1 uncultured Candidatus Poseidoniales archaeon | reverse complement strand
TTGGTCCCCGCTCCCGGACTTGAACCGGGGGCCCCCTGATGTCTGCCTTCACAGACGGCTGTGTTTTTTTCCGACTACAGTCAGGTGCTCTACCAACTGAGCTAAGCGAGGCAAAGTCCGCGACCCGAGTCGGGCATTTAACCCTCACGTCAAGGCTGGCTTATTTGGAAGGTGCACAGGTAGGCGCGAAAACCGCTCGCGCAACCCCAGCCTAAGGCTCATCCTTATTATGGGGAAAAACGGCCATCCATACTGAGGCTTCGGGATGGGACCTACAGCTCGGGATTCAGCGACGACAGCAGATGACTCTGCTGATAGCAATTTGGGCAAGCAATTCAACGACCTAGTCAACGAACTCAAACGTGATGTTCAAGGAAATCAAACTAACACTGCATTGCTCGACGAGCAATTAGGTGACTTTGGTGTACCCGACCCGCGCATCCTCATCGTAGGTTGTGGTGGTTCAGGAAATAATACTCTGAACCGGATAACTCATCTTCACGTTGAAGGCGCGGTCACCGTCGCCATCAATACCGATAAACAACATCTCGACCACACCCGCGCTTTGCAAAAATTGCTGGTTGGACGTCACATCACCCGCGGTTTAGGCGCGGGAGGCGACCCTTCAACGGGTCGACGCTGTGCTGAAGCAGGACGCGATATGATCAAGCGCATTGTCAGCGGTGCTGACCTCGTATTCATCGCCAGTGGATTAGGTGGTGGCTCAGGTACCGGCATCTCGCCAATTGTGGCTGAAGAAGCAAAAGCTGCCGGCGCTCTCGTAGTTGGAATAGTTACAACTCCGTTCCACGTCGAGCGCCGCCAACGCATGCAAAGAGCACTGGAGGGTTTGGAAAAATTGCGCCAGACCGCCGATGCCGTATTGGTGCTCGACAATAATCGACTTCTGCACTATGTGCCTAACCTTCCCTTGGATGAGGCCTTTTCAATCATGGACCAATTGGTCGCTGAAATCGTCAAAGGAATCGTTGAGACCATAACCCTCCCCAGTCTAATCAATCTCGACTTCGCTGATATTCGCACTATTATGAAAAATGGTGGAGTGACGATGATGCTCTATGGTGAGTCTGACAGAGGGCCTGAGGAAGTGGTGCATGAAGCGCTTAACCATCCTCTTCTCGATATCGATATTGAAGGAGCAACCGGAGTTTTGATTCACGTAACCGGCGGGCCATACATGACGCTTGAAGCCGCCAGTCAAGTAGTCGATTTGATGACCGCCAAGGTCAGCGATGAAGCTCACATTATTTGGGGAGCAAGACAAGACCCTGGCTTTGGTGATACCATCAAGGTGATGGCAATTATCACCGGTGTTGGCGGTAAAGAATTACGCGGCTACAATGTCAGCGCCGATAAATTGGGTGAAGCACTGAAACTGACCCGCAACAAACAGAAGAGTGGCGGGTCGTCATCCGGTTTCCAGCGCTTCGACTAGGCAACTCGTATTCAATCAAATTCAGTTGCGTTGCTTTTCCTATTCACTCTTCACCGCGACCAACAAAAACATGTCTTCGGGCTATTGTCGGCACGATGGTCTCATAGAGCGACTGCGCTCCGCCCCATCTATGTTTGAGCGGCCGCGCGGTACCCGCGACTTCGGTCAAGCCGAAATGGCTCGCCGCCTTTTCTTTGAAAATCTGCTCGAAGAGCGAGCCCGCTGT
This sequence comes from uncultured Candidatus Poseidoniales archaeon, assembly GCA_964587885.1. Taxonomy (GTDB): domain Archaea; phylum Thermoplasmatota; class Poseidoniia; order Poseidoniales; family Poseidoniaceae; genus UBA60. Next base: position 20,173 of record CAZPME010000030.1, on the reverse strand, counting down.
CACGCCTTCAAGCGAGTGCAAACTCCGATTTTCGAAAACCTCGACCTGTTCACCGCCAAGAGTGGGCACGGTGTGGTCGGCCAACTCTATGCCTTTCAGGACAAGGGCGAGCGAGACCTTGCCCTACGACCGGAATTGACCGCGCCAGTAATGCGCATGATTGCGGCTGAACGCGGTCAAATGCCAAAACCGGCCAAACTCTCTTACTTCGGCCAATGTTTTCGCTATGAGGAATTCAAGAAGGGAAGATATCGAGAATTCTACCAGTACGGGTGCGAATTAATCGGGGCAACTGGCCCTCTAGCTGAGGCTGAAGTGGTCGCCTTAGCCGTCGATATGCTGGACGCATGTGGATTGGTCGATTGGGAATTGCGGATTGGCCATGTGGGAATTACCAACGATATTCTAACCACTCTCGGATTGACTGACCAGTCCCTAGGGGGAACTGGAGAAGGCACAGAAGGGGGAGAATCACCGGTCGCCAGCGCCATGCGGTACTTGGACAAAGGAGATTGGGATGGATTACAAGAATTGTTTGCCAAACACGGCATCTCAAGTGCAGGAATCGGGTCACTGCAAGCACTCTCCGGCCTATCAGGGGGAGTGGAAACCCTCAGTAAGGCCCGTGAAATCCTCACTGAATTGGGAGTTGAATCTGACTCGCTAGATGAATTAGAGCAATTGTGTAGCGCCCTCAACCATTTAGCGCCAAGCCCACCAAAACTCTCAGTTAACCTATGTGTAGCCCGAGGATTGGACTACTACACTGGCATGGTGTTTGAGGCTCATGTCGAAGAATTGGGTGGCGAGGGGCAAGTCCTCGGCGGGGGAACTTACCGACTACTGCACCTGTTTGACTTAGGGGATCTTGACCCGTGTTGTGGCTTTGGTTTAGGATTCGATCGGGTATTACTCGCCCTACAAGCACAAGCAGAACGGCTTGGACGGGCAGAAGTTGTGGCTGGAGAGAACTCTAGTCGGCCGGCATTGGCGGTAATTCCGCTAAATATTGAGCCCGAAAATTATCTCAGTTTGGTTGCGGATTTACGAGCATCCGGATTAGTAGTCGAATTAGAATTGAGGAGTCGCGGGGTTGGAAAATCGTTAGCGTGGGCTGAGAATATGGGGGCGACCCATGCCATCATTATCGGGCAACGTGACTTAGATAGTGGCCAGATTACCATCAAAGACCTGAGTACCGGAGAACAAACTACGGCTGAGAATAACCCACAGGCGATTCTCGACAATATCCTCTAATATTTGAATCAAATCTTCTGGCTCAAGACCAACATTACTGAAACGTTCTACTGGGGGCTTGAGCAGGCTGTACCCTTCTAAACGCCTACATTCACAAAATGCGCTCGTTGTTTCAATTGCCTTCGTTATTCGTTATCCTTTAGCCACTGATGCCCATACCAACGCCATTGTTCTTCGGTCCAACCTGCGGGTAATCCACTGGCTGGAAGTGGTGGTGCTTCCGGTGCTTCTTGTGGGGCAGGTTGGGCTGCAGGAGCGTCGTCTGCCTCAGCAGCATCTTCCTCGCCCTCTTCGGGGATTTCCATTGCCGCTACCGCACTGGTATCAGAGATATCACCGGCCATCTCCTCAAGGCTGACATCCTCATCTAAAGTGGTCGAATCGTCGTCGAGTTCGGGCAGAACCTTACCTTCAGAATCGGCATCAGCCACATCGTCATCAGTTTGCGCACCTAATTCGATATCGGGAATTTCATCTTCCCACATTTCTTGGTCGACGACCCCTCCGCTTGCGGTGAATGCTTCTCCACTTTCTTCAGCCGATAATTCTTCCATAGCATCGCGTGGATTGAAATTCTTGATCCCACCCATCGCCTTCAAAGCGCGGCGTTTCTTGAGAATTGTAATGACTCCACTTACGAGAAGAATTGCAGCAGTCAAGCCAATGAAGCCAAGCCCACCAAAGGTTAGTGCATTCTCAATCGCTTCATCTACACTACTTTTGCTCTCAGTCTCATCGACATCTTTGCTTTGCTCAGCCAGCCAATATGGATAGCTCAGGGCATCTCCAGAGTCAGCCTCTTCTGCGAGGTATGTTTGGTAGTCTTGGTCACGGACAGCCTTGCAATCGCTTTGGGTGTCATCGGTATTGATGAGACAATGTTGTTCTAAGGTTTGAATTGCAGAATTAGTGTCGTTATAATCGACACTGCTGCCTATACCATCGTTGTCGCGGTCGAGGTGTTCACCAGAATTAGCGGGGAAGTGATCACCATAATCGGCATAACCATCACCGTCAGTATCTGTGCAGCCATAAGCGGGAATTGAATTCCAGGTAATAGAATCATCAGCATTGACTATTCGGTTTACTACTTTGGTACTGTTGCCATTGAGTCCGTGACAAGAATCTGCCATCACACCATCGACATTGTCGCCGTATCCATCATCATCTTGGTCACTCCATTGGCTTCCTTCATTGGGAAAAGCGTCGGCACAGTTTATCTGTTCACTAGTACACTGGTGGAAGTCGTAGGTCCAGTTGGCATCAGGATTAGACCATCCATCGCCATCACTATCTTTGCAACCATTGCGGTCGTGCTCTGAGAATCCATTTACCGCCGGACAGTCGTCACCATTGGTCCCATTGGGATTGTCACCTTTGCCGTCATTATCAGAATCTACCCATTGAGTAGCATCATCGGGATATTCATCACCGTGCTCACCATTGGGATCATCACCCCATCCATCGCCATCTGAATCAGCATGTTGTTCATCGTTGTCAGGAAATGCATCGTAATCGGTTCCATTGGGATTGTCTCCCCAGCCATCACCATCACGGTCATCCCATTGGGTTGGGTTTTCGGGAAAAGTATCCCCGTCGTTACCAGTTGGGTTATCGCCGTGGTTGTCACCGTCGGCATCGGTTTGCTGGGTGCTGTCTTCAGGAAACTCATCAAGCGAATCAACGGTACCATCACCATCGCTATCGAGATCAAATAAGCGTACCACGGAATCAGGCATGAGTGAAGAGATGAGGTATAATTCGCCGCGGTCTCCACGTATCATCCCAATAGTGAGCCCTATAGCAGTAATTTCCTCAGTGATGGATAAATTTGCAGTATTTACTACCCAAGACTTCTGTAAGGAAGATGCGGCATAAAATTCACTATCATCGCCAGAAAATGCACCAAATATAACCCGTGTAGTGGCGCTATCAACTGATAGCGCAGTTCGCTCCCAATCTGAAGTATTGTAGCGTACAATATCTCCTGCTGAAGTGGTAAGATAAATTTGCGCATGGTTCTCGGTTATCGACATGGTTTCAATTGCATCGGGCTCGGTTAGAGAAATTGTAGTCGAGTTATCTGGATCAAAAATGTAGAGTTTCTTGTCATTTCCAGCCGTGACTATTTTCCCATCACTGAGAACAGTCAAGTCACGTACACCGCCGAAATGTTGGTCGGTTTCAACCAGGGTGGTGATATTACCTCGATATTCTAACGCTCGGCGGGGCTCACCGGCAAAGCCTAGCCACAAATCACCATCGACATCAAAATCGATTGAACTTACCGAGTTTTCAGTTGAAATATTTTCGCTAATACTTTGGGTAGTCATTGAAATCAATAGTGCTCCAGTTGAGTGGCCTAGTGCCAACCATTGCGACGTAGCATCCATACGAACGCATTTGACGCTGATTGAGAGGGTCAAATTCCAAAGTTCACTATGTACTCCATTGTCAACCGAGAAATATATCATCGAACCATCATCATTGATGTATAGCGTATTCCCTTCATCGCTTAACTCCCAAAATAACCCACGACCATCAAGTGTATCGGCACTTCCTGCCTCACTTAATCCCTCAGCATTAACGGAAATTACCATAGTTGAAAATGGAATAATTAGCACCGCACAAAGGAATACTATACTTCGGTTCATGTATGCGCCAACTCTACACTGTTCTTCAAACAAACGGAGAGTTGTGAACTCGGATATTACCGAAAAATCACTCTTCTTCTTCATCACCGGCGATTTCTAATGGTTTTAATCCACCTACTGAGGCCATATTGGATATCATATCGTCAACATCGTCTTCACTTGGTGGCTTACCCTTGCTAGATGGAGGAGGGGAGCCTCGACCACTACTTGGTGGAGCACCGCGTCCAGAAGTTGGTGGAGTACCTCTGCTTGGCTTACCGACTGGTTTCATCACAGCCCCCTCAATCGGGGTAATTACCGCACTTCGAGAGGGGCCAGATGGTTTGGTTGAATCGACTGGTTTCAATACCGCGCCTTCGACTGGAGTAAGACTCGTCTTGGATGGGCCTTTCGGTTTTGGACTACCGACTGGCTTCATCACTGCACTTTCAATTGGAGTTAGACTGGAAACTTCCTCAACCTTTGGTTTACCAAGGATGGTGTCAGTAATCGGGCGAAGGGCAGCTACCTCACCTGTTGTTTCACTTGGCTCGATATCCGTACTTACTGGGGTGACTGGTGCTTCCGGTGTGATTGGCGTGACCTGAGAAGTCATAGGCTCCAATGGAGTAACTGGGGTGATTGGCGTGACCTGAGAGGTCACAGGTTCCACTGGGGTAACTGGTGTAACTGGTGTAACCGGCGTGACTGGCGTAACCGGCGTGACTGGCGTAACCGGCGTGACTGGCGTAACCGGCGTGACTGGCG
>CAZPME010000030.1:0-15415 GCA_964587885.1 uncultured Candidatus Poseidoniales archaeon | reverse complement strand
TAACCGGCGTGACTGGAATCGGGAGTTGGACACTTGGTCGTTCCTCCTCTTCTTGGCCAGCCGGTGCAGGTTGGACAGGTTCAGGTAGCGTAGGTTCAGCAGTTGCTTGAGGAGTAGTTGCTGACTCTGGAGCAATTGGTTGAACCTTTGAATGAATCGGCAGAGGAAGACCTGCAGCAGGTCCAGCCTGAGCTCCACCAACCGGTTGTCGAACCGGTCGCAATTGTGAACCTACTGGTTGTCGAACCGGCTTCGCAGGACCTCCTGGTCCCTCATTGAATGCACCTAATTGAGTCCTCATCGCTCGTCCACCAGCCGAACCTAACATGCCTGGCTTTGCCCCGAGAGCACTAGGGTCACTACCCAGCGGTGGCGGAGCTTCGCGTCCTGCGATTGCTCCGAGCCATGCTTGCCGCTTCTCAAGTCGACCTTCGTCACCTTGTAAGTCGCTGAATTCTTGCTCTTTGGCTTTTAGGCGGTCTTCAGCATCCTCAATTTCACCATGTATTTGTTCTTCAATTGTAGTGCGCATCTTGGATTCGGCCATCTCACGGAAGTTATCCATTTGTTCACTGAGTGTGGATAGACGGTCGCGAATCTCAGCTCTCTTGATTCCCAATTGAGCCTCAATCTCGGCGCGGACTTGACTTTCCTTGCGGCGAATTTCAACTAATGCCTTATTGCGCATGATTTCTTCACGCTTGACCAATTGACGCTCGAGTTGGTCCGCCACTTCGTCCTCTTTGGCATCACGGAATTGTTTGAGTCGTTCCTCCATCTCAACTTCTAGTTCAAGTGTGGTCTCATCGCGGATGAGGTCAAGATCGGTCTCAAAGGTGATACGCTCATTGCGTAATGTCGCATCAATTTCTGACATGATGGCTTTCTTTGCAGCTTGTTCTCGGCTTTGGTACTCGGTTTCCAGCCGTACGCTCCAGTCTTCCTTTTCCGCTTCAAAGGTAGAAGTTAGTTTTTCACGCAATTCGTTTTCTTGATCATAGCGGAATCTAGAGAGTCGGTTTTGAATTTCCGCTTCACGCGACATTCGATATGAGGTGAATTCTTCTTCCATCCGGCGGCTGAGTTCAGACTCAACCTCTTCGGTAATATTTCGAGTCACATCATCTACCGCTTGTGAGAAAGTCAAGTCATACTTTTCTCGCAACCGCTCTTTGCGCTCAGCCAAGCGATCGGCATATGATTCCGAAAGGTTGCGATTAATTTGCAAACGCAATTCGTCACGTCGCCTTGCGACCGCCATTTCTACATCCTCGCGCATGTTCTCTTCGAGTTGCTTGGTCTCACCACGGAGGCGGCCCTCAAGTTCACTCTGAATTTCGCGTGCGATTTCTTCTTCTAAGCGGTGTCCACGTCGTTCGTACTCTGCGCGTAGGCGCGTTTCACGTTGGCGTAGACGCTGCTGTAATTGTGCTTCAAGCCGCTTGCGAATACCACGCCGTAATTGATCTTCACGCTCCTCCAGGCGAGAGGTTTGAACTTCTTCAAGTTTGGAAATTTCCGAATTCTCTAATTCATTGAATCTAACTTCTAATTCCTCTTCAATTGCTGACTCCGCTTCACGAACACGGCGTTGTAATTCTTCGTTGAATTCAATTTCTAAGCGTTCGCGTTGGAAATCTAATCGCTTGGAATAGGCTTCACTCATCTCTTGTTCTAAACGAGCTCTAATTCTGTCGCGATGTTCTTCAAGCCGACGATCTTGTTCAACATCCAACTGTTCTCGCAATACTTCTTGCTCACGTTGTAGCCTTAGGCCTACCTCATCACGAAGTTTAGCCTCTTCTTTCTTCAAGGACTGATGCTCGAGTTGTTGTAATTCTTCATCCATTTCAGACCGCAATTCACGTTCGAGTTGCTCGATAGTCATAGCATGGCGTGATTCTAATTCGCTGGAGATGTTGTCTTGCATCGCGGCAACGCGTTCGGATTGAGCCTTGAGACGGAGGCGGCGGTCGCGGCGTAGTCGTGAGCGCAACCGCTCTTCTTCGCGGAATCTTGCACTACGATGTGTTGCGTCGTCTAGGGTTGAAGTGTCTGATTGAGTAAGTGATGTACGCAGGGCCGAAAGCGAAAGGCTATCGCTCCCTGTTACGCTATTGCGTAATTCTTCCAATGACCTCTTGTTTCCGCTTTCGCTAACGCTCATGGGCATCCCATCCCGAACCGCATCGCACTCTTCCCCTACATAAGTGGAAGGGTTGTCCTATACTATGAAATGCTCGCTTTTTGACCTTTAACCCTAAGCCAATGGCGTATAATTGTAGTGAAGGAAAAACATTTTACAATTTCATTCTTGTTCATAATTTGGATATTCTTGTGCCACAAAAGTTGGTCCGAAAATTATGTATCCCAAGCATAGTATCAAGCAGGTTGAGAATAAAACGATGGTTGAAATTCCAGCGGCCTCATCAAGTTCGGGAAAGTCACCTAAGGTGTAGCGCAGTTGGATAATGGTGCCTATAAGTAAGGATAATAGCGCCACCACTGAGAGCAACATCGGCTTACCGTGCTTGAGTTTTGACAGTTTACGGTCGGAGATCATCAGCCCTCCAGAAATGATCATTCCAGGGATGATGAGGAAGTCGAACCAAGGTTTTTCAACCCCTTGACCAAAGCATAATTCGCAATCCCAAGTAGACAACCCTGGCCCAACTCCGGTCGACGGTTGTAGCCAGATCAAACTGGAAAGGGAGAGTAACAGCACTGCATTGCCCGGTGAAGAAAGTCCATTGAACCAAGGGTAATCAGAACCGTCGTCGTAATCGAACCTAGCCAAGCGTAGCATCGCGGTGACGATGACCCAACAACATGCTGTGGCCAGCATTATTGTCCACAGTGGAGTTGCTTCACCCATTCGCCCATATAGTACGAAGATGAGTAATGCGGGGGCGATTCCAAACGATACAGAATCAGACATAATATCGAGGCTTCCACCCAGCAACTGTCGTTTTGAATAGCGACGGGCAACTGGCCCGTCGATAATATCGCCAATCATTGATAGGATAATACATAGTTGTGCAGCCCAAATGTACTGACTTTTGATACCGTCTTGATATGGTTGATGAAGGTCGCCGACCGCTAATACTAGGAAGAAAATTGCACCTGCTCCCAGTAAACCATTGCCGAGGGTGATGTAATCAGCAAGCCCCATCATCCGGTATGTTGTCTTCATGATAGTAGGCCGAGAGCGCCATGCTTCTTGAAAGCCCACCCTACAAATGACTAGAATCGCACTCTGAAGTCAGTTGCGCAAGCAGGGCAGGAAATCTCTCTTTCCCCGGGACGCTTTTTGAGACGGATACGGCGCTGGCAAGCAGGGCATTGCACTTCAGCCTTAGGTGCGTGGGGAATAATCTCAAATTGGCTATCGCAGGTCGAGCATTGCAAATTTGCCGGTCGTCGGTCAACTCCTGAAATTAGAACAGCAGAACATGATGGACAGGCTACCTTTTCTTCTTGCCACGCTCGACGTGTAATTGGATGTTCGACTTTCACATTTGCTGAACACAATAGGCAAGACAATTCACCTAGATTTGGGGGGAGCAATCCGTCGCACTTTGGACAGGAAAGGTCGGGTGGAGCGATTGCCGATTCAACAATCAATTCGTCTCCCATGTATTAGCCTCCTAGTTTCCTATTCAAGTGCGCTTCGCCGCTGAACTCAGCGAGTTTGTGAGATTAGCAGAATTCCACCGGGAACGAAAGTGAATGGTAGATCAAGATCAATTCCATACTTATTGGCGACGGATTTCAAGAGTTCCTTAGAATTGACAGTATCGTTAGCTGTACCATCAAGAGGAACAAATCTGACTTCCCCCCCCTGTTCGAGTAAAGTGATCATTTCTGGTGGTAGTGAATCAGCCCAAGAGGGTTTGGGGCCGATTGAGGCGGCAGAGGCGGCCATGGTTGTTGAGGACAAAGAGGCTGCAGAAGTCGGAGATGCCTGGTACGTTAATGCAATTGGATTTGCCTCACCACACTTACGCCACCACTTTGCTCGTCCAACATCTCGATGATTTTCGACAAGGCCAATTTTTGCTAGTTGTCGTAAGTGGTGGTAGAGATGGTATCGTGTTACACCGACTTTTTTCTCAAGAGATACTGTTTCCAACTCTTCAACATCACATAGAGTGCGGTAGAGAAGTGCACGAGTTGGATGAGATAATGCAATGACTTGCGGATTGCCACGAATTTTCGCCATCGCCCTTTGCCTCGTATAGGGGCTTTACCTGCGGCGTATATCAAGCCAACGACACTTTCTCTGAGGGTCGGCGTTGGTCTAACCACGCTTGAAGAGCTTCATCAAAATCTACCCAAAGGTCGATAAAAATGCCCTTCAATAAACTGAGCATTCCTTGATTACCCGCCATTCTAGCACCATTGAGAATGACTAGAATTGCTGAAGCCTCGTGTACAAGAACACCAATCCACAATTTATCGTTGAAACCTTGTAGAACCGACCAAACTAGAACAATAGTGATGGCTACCGAGAGGACAATGTTCTGCCGTACTGCTTGTTTAGTGCGGCGTGATAGATCTATGAATTGAGAAATTAGCCGTGGGTCTTCACTAGTAATCATGATGTCAGCTGCGTCGAGATTAATTTGTTCTCCGCTTCCTACTGCAACGCCGATATCTGCCTTGGCCATAGCAGTGGCGTCATTGAAACCATCACCAGCCATCAATACCACATGCGTGCGGGCGCGACCCTCGACCCAGCGAGTTTTGTCTTCAGGACTCATATCGCCACGACAAGCGCTGGCTGGGACTCCGATTCGGGGGCCAAAGTTGGATACCGCTGCCGAAGTATCACCTGAGAGGATTTCAATATTGACTCCCAAATCATATAATTCACCAACGACATGTTCTGCACCGATGCGAATATCATCATGCACGAATTCAAATAATGCGATAGCTACACCATCGCTGACCAAAAGAGATGACCCATTGCCCGCTAAATTTACCTCTATTAGTGCGGCTTCGAGTTCTCCTGGAATGTCCACTCCTTCTTCGAGAAGCCAATCCGAGCGGCCAAACATTACTGGCTTTGCATTGTAGGTGCCGCTGATACCAGCCGTACCGTCATTGATTGAGGTGACCTTATTCGGTTTGAGCCCCTCTGCTTCACAGAATTCTCTAATTACATTGGCATAAGGGTGATTTGATTTCACCTCAAGTCCTGCTGCTAAACGGATTACTGAATCACGGCGACGGCCTTTGGCGAGAATCACTTCAGCAATTGTTGGTCGTCCAGAAGTCAGAGTTCCAGTTTTGTCGAGTAATGCGAGGTTGACTTGTGCTGCCCGTTCGATAACATCTCCGCCGCGCGCGATAATGCCTTGATGAGAAGCGTTAGCAAGTGCTGCGGCATGAGGCAGTGGTGCAGCCAACAATAGGGCACATGGACAAGCGACTACCCACAATAAGAGCATTACTTTCCAATTATCAACATCACCGGAAAGGAACCAAGCGAGTGGTGCGCCGATAAGTACGATAGGAATCCACACAACTGTAAATAATTCAACCGCTGATTGGAAGCGAGGGGGAACATCGCGGAAACTGTGTACCTTGTCGATTAACCCACTAAGGCGGGTATTATCACCTACCGCGGTGGTTTCGATTACCAAAGGACCGCGCCGCAAAATCAAGCCCGCTTCTACTTCTTCTCCTTTCTCAACTCTGACCGCCAATGATTCTCCAGTCAATGGGGCGCGGTCAATGCTACCAATTCCATCAATAACCGTACCATCTACAGGAATAATTTCACCACTTCGAACTTCAATGTGGTCGCCAATTTGCACAGCGGCGAGTGGTATTTCACGTGCTTCTTCGCAATCATTGGTCGCAGGGGCTGGGTAATCGAGGTTACTTGATGATGCTAGAGGAGAGGTATTGGCCATTGGTAGGGCGATGCCACCCTCAGTGCTAATTGAAATGGTCGCACCGGCGACTTTGGTGCCAATATCTAGCGCCTGGGATTCAACTAAACGGGCACGTCGCGGTAGGCGGTCGAGTCCACCTTGCATGGCTGAGCGGGCACGGACTAGTGCTTTACCTTCCATGTGTGAGGCGAGGGCGACCAAAACCACAACGATTAGGGCTTCTGACCAAGCACCGAGCCACGCTGCTCCAACTACTGCTAGCGAGGTGAGTATTTGGAATCCCAATTGGCGGTTGCGGATGCTGGCGAAAGCTTCCGAAAACATCCTCCAGCCTCCAAAAATAATCGCCGGCATGGCAATGCTTGCTAACACCCATTGAGGGGCTGAAATAATCTCGCCAATAATGACCAATATGGTTAACGGAATAGCAAACCCGCCTCCGAGTAGGCGCAATTGGTCGGGGCGGAGACGGCTTGGTCGAGCCGGACGCAATTCAACTTTCTTTCCAGTAAGATTTTGCAGTGCTGCATCTCGAGCCTCGATTATTGTTGCAGAGGAATCTTCAGGTACTTGGATGAGTACTCGGTCGTCATTTGTAAGTTCCACATCAAGTAAACCTGGCTGGTTTTTGAGCATTTTTTGTAAACTACGAGGGTCCATCGATAAGCGTTCAGTGAGGCGGGTTGATTTGACCCCGACGAGTTCTAACCAACCAATTTCGGGAGCATGACCAAGGCTTGAAAGGACGGAGTTTAATTGCGCAAGGTTTCCTTGTTGTAAATCAATTTCCACTTCAACCGAACCATGTGTGGCCGAGACATTACATTCACTGACCGAGGCTAGGCGCTGTACTGCACGAGTAGCCTTGAGGGCACAATCAGGGCAGTCCATTCCAGTAAGTTTCCATCCAGCCTTTTGTTGACCGAGACTTAGGCTGGCCAGGTCATCATCAAAGTCTTCAAGTTGCTCTTCAGGTTTTTCCGCCAGGTTTTCTTTGCTATCGCTTGAATCCACTTGTACAGATGAGGAATTGGGTTTCGAATCGGGAATTTTTTCCGAGGAATTTGGGCGGGACTTCTCTTCGATAACAACGGGCCCTCCTCCTCCTTCTTCCTCGTCGAGATAGAGGAAGTCATCATCTCCAACTGGCGCGGCCACATAGAGCGACGCAAGCCACCCAAACATGAACGCTACGGTTGGCGAAATTCATGTCCACCTGCTATTTTGGTAAATTAGTGCGGATACCAAAGGGTTGGAATTGAAGGCTGATGCGGTTGAAATTGATGCACATTAACTGATGATAAACGCACCTTGCACCTACAGTCCCCCCTAGATATTAAATGAAGAAACTAGACAAATTTTCTGAACTCAAAATAGTATGGCGATAGTACTGCGACAGTTGCATAGCGAAATGATATTGTCTCAAGTCCATCTGAGACAAGGCATGGCAAGTCATCCAGCAAACGAGCCGATTCTAAATTTCGCCCCACAAAGCCAAGAGCGTGCCGAACTTCAAGCCGAACTCGAGCGCCAATTATCTGAAGTTATTGAGATTCCTTGTATCATTAATGGTGAAGAAGTATTTACTGGAAACACGATGACTCAAGTCATCCCTCATAATCACGGTCATGTGCTTGCCAATGTCCACATTGGCGGCAAGTCAGAAATTGCCGCTGCTTGTGATGCTGCTGTGGCAGCGCAACAAGCTTGGATCGAATTAGGATTGGAAGCACGAGCGCAAATTTTTGAGCGTTGCGCTGACATGTTGGCAGGAGAATGGCGCGCTCGCTCAAATGCTGCAACCATGCTCAATCAAAGCAAGACTTGCTTCCAAGCCGAAATAGACTCGGCTTGCGAATTGATTGATTTTTGGCGATTTAATGCCTATTATGCCCGTAACTTCCATGCTGACCTCCAGCCCTTGGTATCACCAGAGGGTGTCCAAAATAGTACCGAAATTAGACCACTTGAAGGTTTTGTAGTTGCTATTGCCCCCTTCAACTTCTCGAGTATCGCGGCAAATTTACCTAGTGCCCCTGCATTGGTAGGATGTACTGCGGTTTGGAAACCGAGTCGCAATTCAGTGCATTCAAACTATGTTCTGATGCGCTTGATGATGGAGGCGGGCTTGCCAGCCGGTGTCATCAATTTTGTACCCTCAAGTGGAACTGATATTTCTGAAGTTGCACTTGGACACAGTGACCTTGCCGGAGTTCATTTCACAGGTTCAACCGCAGTATTCCAAGGATTATGGCAGAGAATTGGACAGGCCTTACCCCAACTCAAAGGCTATCCACGCATAGTAGGTGAAACCGGCGGAAAGGATTTCGTAGTTGCCCACCCAGATTGCGATCGCAATGGTTTACTCGTCGCATTATTACGAGGATCTTTTGAGTTCCAAGGGCAAAAGTGTTCTGCTGCAAGTCGCGCCTACGTTCCTCGTTCAGTTTGGTCAGCCATCAAAGATCCATTGTGTGCTGAAATCAAAAAAATTAAACTCGGTGATGCCTGTGATTTCACCAATTTCATGACTGCGGTAATCGACCAACGGGCATTCGATAAAATAACCGGGTATATTGCCCGTGCCCAGGAGCGTAAAACCTGTCAAATTATCGTTGGTGGTGGTAGTGACAATAGCACTGGTTGGTTTATTGAACCGACGATAATTGAGACTACTGATGCCAAATCAGAATCAATGGTCGAAGAAATTTTCGGACCAGTATTGACGGTTTACGTTTACGAGGATGACGAATTTGATGCGGTATTAAAATTGTGTGACGAGTCTTCACCATATGCATTAACTGGCTCAATTTTCTCTTCATCAGAAGAGAATATCCAACAGGCTTTCAATGCCTTGCGCTTTACTGCTGGCAATTTTTACATCAACGATAAACCGACTGGAGCAGTAGTTGCTCAGCAACCATTCGGAGGGGCGCGTGCAAGTGGAACCAATGACAAAGCTGGCGGCCCCCTGAATCTCTTGCGTTGGATTAGCCCCCGCTCAGTCAAGCGAACTTTGGAAATTCCTCAAGAATGGACATATCCATTCTTATCCGAAGATTAACAGTATTTGTGCCGGATAGAAAACAGGTTTTACGCCTTAATTTAGATTGAGCAATAGGATTTTTGGAAAAAAAAGACCCACCCGAACCCAAAGGTTCGGGCGGGTATGTTCCCCTAGGGGTCGGACATGTGTCCGGTGTTTGCCGTCAATTGATTAGAGACGAGGCTGTGAATTTCACAGCTTCTCGATTCCGATCTTCTTGACGTTAGCCTTCTTTATCCTGTCAGGCAACCAGGCAGGGCCGTTAGCCGGCTTGTCTACCATATCGACCCAGCCCTTGAACACGTGTACTCTGTTAGTACCGCGCTCGCGTAGGCGGATGTCTGTATGTTCGCGGGTTGCAGCTTTGAGGGCTGCACCACGAGGTTGCTTGCTTGCAAAGACTTGACTGGTGTCTTTGCCACCGTCCATCAATACGAAGTATTTCTTTGACATATCGTTTACCTCCAATTAATTCGCCCCGTCGGGAAGGTTATAAGGATTATGGTAAAAAAACGCTATACTGCGCCATATTTGCCTCTCTATACAGCGTTTCGAAAAGAAAAATGGTATAGCCATTCAGTCCTACGATTATACGCATTCAGTTACTATGTTAGAGATTTTTTTAATATAATAACATTAATATTTGCCTTATTTTCATTCATTATTTGACTATTAGCGCAATGCCCCGAATACCTTCATTCGGGCCTGCATTGAAAAGAAAATTGATTCAATCCTTGTCTAGAATTTACAATTCTGCTCCAGCTAGGGTTTTGGTATTTTCGACTCCACTTACCTGCCTGATATCTTCGACCACGGTACGGGCAATGATTCCCATATCATCGGCGGTGATTTTGACAATAATATCGTAATCACCGAATAATAGGTCGACATCAGCGACTGCTGACATTGCTTGAATTTCCTCAAAGGCGGTCATTTCCATTCCCGGTTTGACATTGATTAATACATATCCTACTGCCATCTTATCGTATTGCCGAATACCCTCAAGGATTTGATGCTTAGGGTCGGGCCTATTCACTTAATTCATCGAGGATGTCGTCCACAGGAGCATGTTCAATTGCTTCAGAAGCTGCCATATCGCGGGCAAAACTCGCTTCGGCTTTGACATTCTCGCCATCCCTTTGGGGTTGATCAGCATGTTGTAATTCTACTGCACTGAGAACGGGTTCACTTGTGACAAGAGCCGCACCCAATGCCGCATCATCGACCATCGTTGGTGCGAGGGGTTGTTCGGCAAGGTGAGCTGCTAGATTTTCGGGAGGAGTTTGCGATGGTTGCGCGACCGGCTCTGTGCTAGGGTAGTTGGATTGTTCTAACATTGCCATTTCATCCCAAGCCTTAGATTGTTCATCATCGGCGCGTCCTAACATTGTTAGGCGTCTTGCTTCCACACGATTTTTCGTAAATAACCCAATTAATACTAAGGCGAGTAATAATGCTCCGATGAGGATAGGCGTACTAACTCCCTCGTCACTTTGAATAGATGTTTGGTCGATTTCATCTTGCACTTCGGGAGGGGCCTTGTTAATGGTGATAAAATCACTTAGATTGGCCATTCCAGCTAATCCCATTGAGTCATGACAGGTTACGGCGAGAGATATATTCTCATCGAGAGGGAGAATGAGGCTGGATTGCTCAAAGTTGATTTCTCCACTTGAATCGGGTTCAGATGTAATATTGAGCAGGGTGAAACCACTTTCGTTGCTGAATGTGAAACTACATGCCATTCCGTTGAAACCATCACGATCGGAAATAATTGCAGTAATTTCAATTAGCTCTCCCTCAAGGTATTTCGCTTCCCCAATCAAGTTTAATTGTGGTGCGGTATGAGAAATTTCGGTGGGTAATATGTAGATGCTTGATTGGCTATCTATGTCGATTACTTGAGCAATTATTTCGGCTGCTCCGCCTTTGAATTTATTATCCGCAGAAATGCGGAATGCCAACACGATATTACTTTGTTCAGAGACACTTGAATTGGCTGCACAACCGGCCAAACTGGTAGTATTCCAACCATCTTCCTCAAGGTTGATTTGTGACGCTTCAAGTGACCATTCATTCTGCAACATACTAACTCGTAGGCTATCTATTGGACGGGTTGAGCGCAAGTGGACGAAAATTGCCAGTGGATGTCCGGTTGGGATTTGTTCAAGTTCACCTTGAGTATCACAGATTTCGATGCTAAGTATTCTTGGTATAGTTACCGAAACTTCCCATTGCTTGCTAGTTGTTTGTGCGTTTGAGTGGGCTCCGAGCAAGTTGGCTTGGAAGGTGACCGTACCGCGTGTTAGTCCCATTGGAGCAGTGGGTAAGTCGACATATACTCCAGTTGAATTATTGGGAATATTAACGGGGATGGTAATCGGTAAACGTTCTGGCCATTCTATCAACAGGTCTCCATATGCTCCGGTCTCGGGGTCGTCAGGGTCGGAGTAAGCAATCCACATCCGCTCGTTATGGCCTGTACTTGTGGTTTTACTCTCACCTTCATGGTTTTGTAAGTCCAAGTCAACAATCGCGCTGCGGTCGGCAATACTGATGTGGCGTTGAGAATATCTATTGCCGCCTTGCCATAATTCAAGGCTAACACTTGAGATGTTGCCGCCGATAGGAATAATCCAAGTTGAAGAATAACAGAATAATTCATCTTCTAGTTCACCATTATAGTTGACCGATCCTACCACGCCTCGGCTAGCGGCGAATTGAGGTTGTTCAGATAGCGGATTGTGGTCGGCATCTTCGACACAACCGCGTAAGGCGACCTGCACGCCTCGCAGAAGGCCCGGCTCGGGATAGGTCGGTAAGTTACTGTCACCATACCAATTTTCGAAGTCAACGCTGGCGACATGGATGCCGTACCAGTCGGGAATGGCGTTGATAAGAATCGCGACATTGAGTTTTATTTGCACTTCTGAAGAAGCGTTGACATTGTCAAAAGCTTCTACCGCAATGTCGATTGTTCCAAGGCTAATATTGCGTGGTATTTCTATTGAAGCCCACCAATTACCGTCATTGAATTGTACCGCTGGGTACCACGTCCAAGATGAAGTTAGATTTTCACTGGCATTGCGTAATCGCCAGCCAATGTTTACTGCGACAACACTGACTTCGTCGCTGGCCTCGGCAGTGCATGAAAAGTCTCCTCCTCGTTCAATAATATTGATTGTACAATCGCTGTCATCCACAGTTGGAATGTCGTTGACGGGCAAATTTATGCTGTTGTGATTGTTCTTCTTTACTCGTTCAGGTGAAGAGGAGGCATTATGCCAGCGCACGTCAAATTCGACATAACCTGATTTTGTCGGTGCAATTACAGCATCGAAAATAATTCGACTACCGCTTTGATCACCAGCCGGTAGAGTAAGGTTGTATGTCGCTAGCAGATTATTTCCTGAGCGCTCTCTGATTTCGATACTACCATTAGCCTCTGCCATCCCTAGATTTTCAATTACCAGTCGCAGAGTCCCATTATTGCCTACAGTCAAAGTTTGGTTAGTTTCAACAGCTGAGATGTTGATGTCATGGAGGCGGTCTGAGAATGCAGCCATTTTCGGGTCACCGACAACAACCCCCATCCACGAGACCATCGGATTAGCGGCATAATAGGCTTCAGCCATTGTATAGCCTTCAGCATAGGTTGATAGTAGAATAGAAGGATAGCAAACCGCTGAAAGATATGGCTCGTAAACATAGCCCTTGGTTGCTGACGCGCCATCTTCAAGGATATCGGCGACCAATGATTGGCCATAACTTGTGCCGGTGGAAAATGAACGGCCACCGGTAGAGACCGCAGTCTCTACGATACTACCAGCAATCCAATCATTATGAGGTTGGATTGGTTTGAGATTGAGAGTATCAAGATATACTGAACCATCGGTTGAGGTTCCAACAATATCTAGAAGGATGCGAATCCGGAACATGCTTGCATTTGCATCTGGACGAAACCGGATGATGGTAGATTCCCAAGATGGACTGAAAATTTTACTATTAGAGGTATTTGTTGAAAGTAGTATTCCGTTCTCATCCAATGAATCAACCACTAGGGTAAAATCGCCATAGACGTCCCCTGTTCGAGTTCCGTATACTGAAAGTAGCCAAGCATGATTTTTCACCTCATTAGGTAAAACATAGGTTTGTTCAAGTTCGGCTGAGTTGCCACTACCCGAGTAAGTTGCACAGTCTTCATAGATATCTCTGTGTAATACAGTGATATCTTGGTCATCAAGTGCTATGTCCCAAATCATGACATTGTCAATCATTCCTTCAAAATGGGTATTGCCTGCTCGATTGACGCCCATTTTGTATAATTCAATATGGTTCACTGCACCTGTGGGAAAAGCAGTGGTTCCAACCAATACACCATCGAGGTATTGCCGTACCGTTCCATTATCATATACTGTAACAAGGTGAGTCCAACGCTGCGCTTGAATATCACCAAAGGTATGGGTTTGATTATTGTGCAATCGCCATTCACCACTAAAAACAGCATGCTGGAAGGAAGCATTTGAACCTGAATCGTTATCGACGGCAAAGGTGGAAGCATAGTCAGGTAAAGTTGTTGAATTTGCCCAGACCCATTGGCTAACCGTAAAATTCCCAAGCCAGTTTTCAACGTCAATGTTGACGTAATCATCCACTCCATCATACCATAGGCAGTAACCATCAGCACAGGTTCGCCAATTGCTTGAGTTCATGTTGTTTAGGGTGAAATTAGCCGAGATATTTACGGAATTAAGAGCATAATTTCCTGCTCCATCTTCAAAGTCCCAATGGTGTATGAGGTTATTTTCTGCAGGAATATAATCGCCCGCTACTTGGAAGGCTGTAGGGGGAATAAGTGCCTTTGATTGATTTGGTCCTTGCCAAGATAATTGGAGTCCGTGTGGACCACCACCTTGAAAGAATTCAATCTTAAAATCGTGCAAGCCTTCACTAAGTTGGAGGTAATTCGACCTCTCAGTCATGCCGTGTGAACCATGGTTTGCAACTAGGCTCTGCCCGTCGACCCATAGTTCTGAACCATCATCAGAGGTGATGAAGAATGTCCAATTCCCAGCATCTGGAATATCAATTAGGCCACTAAATCGGCCACCCCAATCATTTTTGAAACGATCGTCAAGGCCTGGATAAGACTGTGAAGAGGATGAATACTGCAGATCACTTTCTATCCGCACATGGTCAGGGACACGGTCTATTAGAAGTGGCATTGAGGCGGTGTTGAAACTAATTCCATCATTATCAAAATATTCCGCGAGAATACCTTGTATGCCTTCACCGGATGTATCATTGCATACGGCGGAAAGAGATGCCTGAACGGCTCCATTGCCATTTCGTTTGTGTTCAGTTTGATAACTCCAGTTGAAAGTGTCTCCAGCAGTAAGGTTTGGAATTGTGGCGTTCCAATATCTTGCACCACTTGTATAACTAGAATCACTTGTGTCAAATCCTGCATTTGGTAACCAATTTCCCCCCCAACTTCCATCATTGGAACCCCATGAAGCATAACCGATGACTTCACTTTGGTTGGTGAGGAAAGTTGAATTTTGATTGAAGGTAACCGGTAATCCCATCGTTCCATTGAGGGTGGCATTTGCTGTATACAAATCATCATTCCAATACTTGTAGCCTGAACCATTGCGATTAGTCGCTAAATCGAGAACGAATTGGCCACGGTTGCCGAGACTTTGGTTAGCCAATTCGATTAATCCAAGGGCAGTATCAACGGTATATCCAGTTAATCTGGACACAAGGAAAAAACCATGTTTTTGCCGTGAAAAAGGCTCCATTTGACCAGTCCCGCCATTTGCGAATGGGCCATAATCGGCAATTTTCCAGTAGTCTTGACCAATATCAGCAGCGTAATCGCCACCCACTAAAGCTAATTCATTGTCGAATGCGACTTTGTTATTTCCACCATTTACCCTTAGGGGAACACCTTTGGAAGTGACGAGGAAATTCAATTCAGTTTCAAGACTATTATTGATTATCCATTCACTGAATGGGTCGGCGAAATAATCGTTGAATTGGTTTCGATTGATAGTTTCAGCCGTTGGGGTTCCGTCGGCATCCCATAGCAAGACATGATTGAGAGGGATATTGCGTGCGGCCACAAAGGCCCATCCGATAGTTCGACTTTCGGCAGATTTGTTATTGATAAGAACCCCTACATCGCTATAATCCATGTAAGAGGTTTGGTTGAAACCTTGTGGGACCGCGATATCGCTAAAATTGGCTAAATCCCACGCATTAATCATTGTATTAGATGACTGGGTATTAATCTCGGTTAGTGCTGACGACGGTGGCGCGACCAATGGGGCCGTAGTGACGATGAGTAAGATTATCGCGAGGAAAAATGGAGTGCTACTGGAATGCCCCCGCATGCTCCGCTACGCACACTTATTGTCGATATGTCCTTCCCCTCCAAGTTAACATTTTGGAGAATCCGTAG
>CAZPME010000029.1:451-22747 GCA_964587885.1 uncultured Candidatus Poseidoniales archaeon | reverse complement strand
CGTGATTCGCATTGGAAAGTAATATGGAACACTACACTAAACTGGATATTGCCTACTGTAATCCTATTTGTGGTAGCGTTTCAATTATACGATTTGTTAATTAAAACAGGAAAATTTTCAGATGATTACTCGATTGAAATTTCTTATATTTTAGCGGGTGTTGTATATTTATTCTATGTTGTCTGGAGATATGAAAAAATCATAGGATTGACCGATTTGTATTCTAGTTTGAAATTAACATTTTCACTTGCTATTATTATTCCAATAATTATTGTTGTCATTGCTGATTTCGGTTCAATCCCTATTGCAATTGTTGCAGATTATTTATTTCCCACAGAACCATATCCACTAGTATCTGATGAAGCTTCACTTTCAGATCCAATATACTTGATTTTAGTATATATCTCATTAGCAATAGTCGCACCCATTACAGAAGAATTAGCTTTTAGAGGTTTAGTTCTTGATTACTTAAGGAAATATTATGGCAATTGGCCAGCAATAATCCTTAGCGCAGTTATGTTTGGTTTGATTCACTTTATTCCCCCAGCGATTGCGGGAGCAACATATGGTGGAATCATATATGGGTGGTTACGAATAAAGACTGAAAAATTGTGGCCATCAATGATTTGTCATTCGGTATGGAATTCATTTGTCTTTTTCTTAACTTATATTCTAATATGGTAATCCCATCTTGAAGTAAAGGGCCCCCCTATGCTTCAAAATGAATGAATGGGTACCCATCCAACACCCGTTAGTTGCATGGGTATTCAATTGAGACCCATTACACTGAAACGATGACGAAAATCAGGATACGTTTCAAAGAGGGGCCCTTGCGAATTGTCTATCCATTTACCCATTCAAATGCAAATGTCGCTTTAAGAGATTTGCGTGGTTCATTCTAGGTGCAACCACTTCAGTAGTTTTAACTCAACTCGATTGCAACTGCTTGTACCTTGTATTCCGGGCAGTGAGTATAACCATCGGCTGATGCACTCAATACAGTATTTACTCCAACATCAGGGAAATGGAAAGTTGTGAACAGGTTACCTTTCCTGACATTATTTGTCACTTCAATTTTCATCTCTACGCGGTTTCTCGGACTAGATAGCCATACTGTATCGCCATCACTAATTCCCATGTCGCTAGCATCTACTGGATGCATCTCCAACAAATCTGTATCTCGGAATTCTGTTAGTCCTGTTCGACGAGTTTGAGTTCCAGCATTATAGTGGAAGAGATTTCTTCCTGTGACTAGAATAAACGGATACTCATCCGATGCTTGCTCATTTGGTTCCGCATAATCTGGAGCTGCGAAATTACCTAATCCACGTGAAAATTCGTCGATGTGCATTACACTCGTTCCGGGGTGCTCTGCAGTAGGCTTTGGCCATTGTACTGAAACGGAATCATCGAGATTTGAATAATCAATTCCTCGGAAGTTTGGTGTTAAACTAGCCAATTCGTCCCAAATATCAGACACGTCATTTGAGGATACGATTGGATGACCAAGTGCCTCAGCCAATTCGGATACGATTAGCCAATCCTGTTTTGCTTGACCAGGGGGTTCAATCGCTTTCCGTACTCGCTGAATTCGGCGCTCGCCATTGGTATATGTTCCGTCTGATTCAAGGAAGGAAGCAGCAGGGAGAACCACGTGTGCAAGTTTTGCCGTTTCACACATGAAAATATCTTGGACAATCAGTAAATCAAGACCGCTGAGGGCCTTCTTGACCGCTAGATTATCAGGGTCGGTGTGAGCAATATCAGAGCCAATCAGATATAGTGAACGTACATCTCCAGCCTCGACACATCGAAGCATTTCAGGATATGTTAGCCCTGGCTCTGCAGGTGCTTCAACCCCCCAAACCTTGGAAAATGCGGCCCGGTTTTCAGGGTCGGAAACCGATTGATAATTCGTGTATACATTTGGCAAAGCACCCATGTCGCAAGAGCCCTGAACATTGTTTTGACCACGTAGCGGATTGATTCCAGTCCCCTTTCTTCCAACATTTCCGGTAAGAAGAGCAAGGCTTGAGAGCGCCATTACCCCTTCAGAGCCATGGCTATGCTCAGTCATCCCAAGACCATGTACCGACATCGCAGAAGGGACAGATGCATAGCAAATCGCTGCTGCCTCCAAGGTCTCTATAGGAATAGTTGTGATTTCAGAACATACTTCAGGGGTCATATCCTGCACCATTGCTTTGAACGGCTCAAGATTTTCAGTTCGAGCATCTAGCCATTCTGAATCTGCTTGCATGTTTTCTCGTAGAATAATGTGCGCTAGTCCTTGGTATAGTGCAACATTGGTTCCAGGACGTAATTGCAGGTGAATGTCGGCCATTTGAGCTAATTCTGTAACCTTTGGGTCTGCTACGATCATTTTCATTCCGCGCATGCGAGCACGCCGGATTCGTGAACCTGTAACTGGGTGGCCATGTATAGGATTACAACCCGATGCCAATAGCAAATCAGTGTGGTCGATGTCATCGAGACTATTTGTTCCAGCACCAGCGCCGAATACCGTCATCATTCCCTTCACGGTTGCAGAATGGCAAACTCTTGCGCAATTATCGATATTGTTGGTTCCAATAACGGCACGCATTAATTTTGAGCCAAGATAATTCAACTCATTTGTTGAGCGTGAAGAGGTGATTGAACCGATAGCGTGCGGCCCGGATTCATCTTTGATTTCTTTCCAGCGCTGAGCGATGAATGAGTATACTTCATCCCAAGATGCCTGACGGAAATCATCGGTAATCGATTCTCTAATCATTGGGAATTTCAGCCGGTCTGCATGATGAATATAAGCCGATGCAAATCGACCTTTCACACAAGCATGACCTTGATTGACTGGTGAATCCGCGGCAGGAACCATAGTCACCAATTTACCGCCCTTGATACCAGCATCAAATTGACACCCGACGCCGCAGAATGCACAGGTAGTTCGTACCCACTTGTCAGGAGTTCCTGCAGCACGTTCAACACGATCCTCAAGCGCACCAACTGGACATTCGTTCACGCAAGCCCCACAAGATACGCAATCCGATTCAATGAATGACTCGTTTACACCAGCAATAATCATACTTTCAAAGCCACGCCCATCTATAGATAATGCGTGAGTAACCTGAGTTTCATCACACGCTCTAATACAGCGTGAACAAACGATACATTTACTTGCATCAAAGGTGAAAAATGGATTTGACTCGTCAATAGGAATGGTTTCACAAGCAGGTTCGTTATCATAACGCAACTCCCTCAAACCGACCTCTGCGGCAACATCTTGTAATTCGCAATCACCATTTGCAGTGCAGGTTAGACAATCAAGTGGGTGCTCGCTCACATAGAGTTCAGTAATTCCTTTCCTCAGTCTCCAAAGTTTATCGGAAACTGTCGAAACCACCATTCCATTATCGGCAGGTGTTGTGCACGAAGAAGGAGTTCCAGGACGCCCATCAATTTCTACAATGCACATCCTACACGAACCAAATGAATCGAGATATGGCGAATCACAAAGGCTCGGAATATTGATACCATTATCTCTTGCGACCTCCATGATGGTTTGACCTGATTGGCCTGTGAACTCTTGGCCATCGATAGTTACTGAAAATGGCTCACTCACTATTGGCACCTCCAAATGAGGCAGGCCAGCGCTTCATTGTAGAGCGAACTGGATTCATTGCTAGGCCTCCGAGAGCACATAGCGAGGTTTCAGTCATCACTTCATCGAGATCTTCCAATAGTGTACGGTCGCCTTCTTTTTCTGCATCAGTTCCAATTCTCTGTAACAACTCTAGAGCCCTTTGCGTACCTATTCGGCACGGCGTACATTTACCGCAACTTTCATCGCGGAAGAAACGCATCCATCCGATTACTTCGGAGCGAGGTTTGAAGTTATTACCATAGCAGACAAAACCACCATGGCCCAGTAGACCCTCAGCAGAGGATAATCCCTCAAATGAAAGTTCAATATTTTCCAATTCTTCAGCTGCAAAGACTCCACCAAGTGGTCCGCCGACCTGAACTGCAACGACTTCATCAAGTGATGAATGGTTGTTGAATAGGTCAGCAACACTACCGCCAAATGGGACTTCGACACATGTAGGAACTCTCACGTCACCAGAAATCTGAGCAACTAATGTACCCTTGCTTCGCTCAGTTCCAATGCTTCCGACCACACTTCCGCCTTCTCGCATGATTGCTGCGGCCATTGAAAAAGTCAAAACATTGTTCACTATTGTAGGATGGCCAAATAATCCTTGTTCTGTTGGATAAGGGGGTCTTGCCCTCACCTCACCTCGACGTCCTTCAAGGCTCTCAAGTAGTGCAGTTTCCTCACCGCAAACATATGATCCAGCCCCCAAGGCGATTGTGATATCAAAATTCTCACCCAAAAGTCCCGCTTCTCGGGCGCTATCTATTGCGGATTGCAAAATTCGTTTTGCCTGCGGATATTCACTCCTCAAGTAGACCCACCCTTGGGTTGCACCAATAGTTTCTGCACAAATCAGCATCCCTTCAATCAATGAATGCGGATCCCCTTCCATCAACATCCTGTCAATGAAGGTGCCAGCATCTCCCTCGTCTGCATTAGCAACAACATGCTTGATTGGGTCGCCTTGTTCCATAGCAGATTTCCATTTGAAATGTGTAGGGAATCCAGCACCACCTCTTCCACGAAGTCCGGCTGTCTCGAGTTCTTGTAATACGAATTCAGCCCCACCATCTCTTGCATTATTCAAACCTAAATATGCTCCAAGGCTTTGTTGTTCTTCGAGGTCAAGTGGGTTTCCAACCCCCATTCTTGCTAGAGCGAATCGAGTTTGAGAATCCATTCCTGCAAGTAAGTCAATTGGTCCAAGGGCTGCTGGATGTTCACTTGCGGAACCACTAGTAATAGCTCGTACCAACGAGGATACGTCTCCAGATTGAATCGGACCGAATGCATGGCGAGTTCCGTCGACATCAATTTCAACCATTGGCTCGAGGTGGAATAGGCCCCTACTTCCTGTTCTAGTGATTGAGACAGACTCATCTAATTCTTGAATTAATGATTGCACAACTTCCTCTGAGCCTAATTTTTGGCTTATACTGTCCATACTAACAAATATTTGCAGCCCAGCACCTGTAGTACCCATTGGAACTATCGTTTCATCATACAAAACTGCTGGGCCACTTGTACACAAACCTGCACAATGCAATGTTCCCACTGTATCACCTTCATTAGCAAGGAATTCTGCGACTAATTCTGACCCGCGCGCACGGCAAGATTCACCCATACAGACTCTAACTGTGGAATTATCTGGTTTCAATTCGCTGTAATAACCGATCACACCTTGCACTTTAGCCGCAGTTGTATCAGTTAGGTCGGCAATTTCACGGATTCTTTCAGCGCTTGGTTGTCCTTTGGTACGAATTTCTTCCTTTAGAATATCAAGGAGGACGTGGCCAGGTCTTCCAGGATCCCAACCATTATTTCCACCCGACATTTTTTCACCGCAAAGAGGATTTTGTCCCCTATGTGACCAATCCAAGTGTTTTTCATTTGTGAAGGTTCTTGAAAAATCTTTGAAATTTTTATTTTTTACCCAACTCTTTTTTTATTGGCTGAAAATTAGTAATAGGTCACACTTCGCATTACTCAAACATTGCAACAATGTCGTCAACCTCAAGCGCTTGTTCTTTTGCGATTAGAATCAAGCACATCCATGGAGTTATTGGTCCTAGAGAGCGCTGTTTTCGCAACATTCGCCGCTTGACTTCTTCATTAGGTAATTGAGCCTTGCGAGCTACATATTTGATTAATCGAGGGACCAATTTGCTCCTCGGGTCGCTATTATCGACTGTAATCGGTTGGTTGGGTGCCAACTCTTGAGCTGCACGAGGGGATTCATTACTAGTTTCCATACCTACTTGGTCTGATTGGAGCGACTGAGTTTTCATGGCATCCTGTGAGAAAGAGGGAGGATTAGTCAGAGATTCTTGGCGCGGCCACCAACCAAGTGGTGCAGTGATTGTGGATGTATCAACACATGGAATCATCCCGTTTGATACCGGTTCAAGCCATCCTTGTTTGACTAATTCTCCAATCACTTCATCTGCTACTTCGGGAGAAAACCATTGGAAGTCAAAACTCCACATTCGGGCCAAGTCTGAACCAAGAATGGGTCGCTTATCCCCACGCCAAGTCATCGCCAATACACGCTGAACATCCTCGTGTTCACGGCCAGTATTTGCTTTCATTCTCGTCCACCTTTACTCGCCTAATTACTGCTCGGCAATAACCACGCCGCCGGTGGTACATCAAGATCAATCACCCTTCCTTCTGCTGGAGCAAAATGCCAATCAAAGGCTTGTTTGCACTTCGGCGGTAGTTCTTGCCACCATGATTTGAGCACTCCTTTGCGGGCACAAGTAACGATTGCTTGTCGCCCGCAAGTATTGGCAACCTCAAGTATGTGGCTATGGTGTTGAGCGATTCCGACGTCATCATGAGGTGGCCAATCTTCAATCCACCAACGTGAAAAGACATGCTTTGATGCCGCATATGCTAATTCCAATTCACGCTTGGGTGAATCGGCCGATATGCAAACTTGATCAGCCCCTAGCATCAGGCAATCAATGACTTCTTCATGCCTTGAAGTGAATGGGTCGAGAATTAATTTGTGCACATTATTAGCCAAGTCTCGCAGGTGTTCAAAAGGCAGTGCTAATCCCGAAGTGCGACGTATTTCTACAAAGATCTCTAATTTGGCCAGTTTCGGATCCAAAATGTGCACATGATTGGGCTCAAGGTAATCGCCAATCAGGACGAATCGGGGGATAAGTCGCTGCGCCATGGACTCGGCAATTCGGCAATGCAGACAAATGGTTCGCTCCGACATCCTTTGAGTTATTTGGTAAATTGGAGTATTATGGTGGGCAAACGGTCAGCAGTGCCAAAGCATTTGCGTGCCCTCTATCAGTTGATTCGAAAATATCCTGGTGTATCTTGCGCCTCAATAGTGGAAATGACCACACTCGACAAGCGCTTTGAAGCGGAAATGCGCAATGAAGAGAAAGTTACCGAAATGATGTGTGAGTTGCGTTCCATTGTCAAAAGTGGCAATGCCCCTAGAGTTGTAGCTCGAGCTTTGACTGTACATGAAAGGATGGCGAGTGCAGGACTCGGCGATGCTTTTCGCTATCTTGTTCGCTCAGTAGAACTAG
The DNA here is from genome assembly GCA_964587885.1 of uncultured Candidatus Poseidoniales archaeon. GTDB lineage: Archaea > Thermoplasmatota > Poseidoniia > Poseidoniales > Poseidoniaceae > UBA60. The sequence goes on along the minus strand of CAZPME010000029.1, from coordinate 15,538 downwards.
GAGAATATATGGGGATTCGAGAGATACAAGTTGAACTTGGCCGAATGTCTAATTCATTTCAACGCAAATTTAATTCAAGGATGGAAAACGTTGCTACAGATTTCCCCGAGGTGAGCGAGATTTACAACTCGTGGTTACGTTTACGCTATATCAACAATCCAATTGTCCGACTGAATCTAGCCGAGTGGTAGGTTATTGCGATCGGTTGTTATGCCATTAGGGCGATATGATGTAAAATCACACGATTTTCACAAAATCGCCGGCATCATTCTGTTTCCATTGCCCACAAGATTCACCAGAATACCAAGTTCCATCATCGCGATATTGATATTCGCCACCAGCCGGCAATTTATCCCAAGTGACTTTTTGTTCAGAAACTTCTGCACTAGGGCTAACTTGACTTACTACTTGACTTACCTCATTACTTGGACTTGAAGCACTTGGTGGTATGTACGATTCTTCGCCACCCAATACCGCTTGTGTCTCTTCAACGGAAGGTGCAAATGCTGCCAAAGCTAATCCAGCTGCAGCCAAGTCTAAGGGTTGTGATTCAGCCTCATCTTGCTGCTGTGAATGTCCAATAGCAGTAGGTCCAGCAATGTTTGGGCCAGTGGTTGTTCCGATCCCAGAAGGTGGTATCTTCGCTGAACTTGCCGGTGGTGGGCCGCGCTTAGCAGGTGGTCCCTTTCGCGAGCCCTCTGCATTCTTGTTTCGGCGTTTAGTCAAAATTACATTTCCGCCAATAATCAAGGCAATTATTGCTATGATGGCAAGGATATTGGTAGTAGTGAAAACTTGCCCGGCCAACCCCTCTGAGGGTAGGGAAGCGGTAAGGGAAATTGTAGCATTATTGTTAGTTTCATTTAATTCAGCAATGGTGTTATTGGCGTCGATAACCGTTACAAGTCGCCATTCGCCACTAGCATTTGGAGTCATTCCAAAAGTCATTGTCCAAGAATATCCGCCTTTCAAACCCTCATTCTTTGAATTTTGAAATATCTGTGTCGAGGTTGTTCCGTGCTCAAGCCAAACAGTGACTATAATTGGCTTATCAATTTCTTCATCGAGGTTGGTAACCGTTAGGCCAACCAAGTATTCAATATCGGGCTCAGCATTTTCTACATCACTTTTCCATTCTGCTGTAATGGCTAAATCGGGTCCGTTAGCAGGTAAACTCATTTCCAGCCAAGGTTCAGTAGCATGATTATTCAGACCACCATTATCCAGAATATTTCCAGCATCATCATTGCCGGAAACCCAACAGGCAAAAGTTGCTTCAGGTGGTAATAGCGAAGCATCACCCAAGTGTTGCAAATTGAGATCAAATTGGAACAGAACTAATTCACCGAAAGTGCTGTCTGGAATAGCAGAGGATGAAAATACTGGCCAGTCCATTTTGTAAGAGCGAACTTGGCAATCAATGGTCAAATTTTGAGTCCACGAAGTTGCTTCCATAACGTTGGCTACGATGACGACATTGTCGAGTGCAAAGCGACTTTCCATTACATACTTTTGAGATTCTTGCAGGACGGGCGCGGTATCGTCGATTATTACTACAGGTAATTCAATGCTAAACAGTTCATCATCTCCACTAGTATCCGACAAAAAGAGAGACCCACTCAACTCGCCACCACTCTCCGGCAGGACTACTATGGATTCTATATAACCGTCTACTGCTTGGACAAGGGTTGAGCCTTTCCACTCGACTCCCTTAATTACGCCATCCCAGGATAGGGTTAAAGGACCATTTAGTGGTGCGCCCGATTCAAGGAATTCTAGGTAGCATTTCCAACTGATAGAATCGCCCGAAGCCAAGAAGTGTCCTTGGGAGAGATCCCCTGTCACTTCACCACTAATATCTTCAAGGCTAAGAGAAGTTGAATTAACTTGGTCTGAAAAGAACCATGAATTGTTTTGACTCCATGATTCGTTGGTGCCATCTTTGTCGACGATTTTCGCCGAAAGCAAACCACGTTCCAGCCCTTCGGGATCGAAATCCCAATTTATTGCGAATTTAATGGCGACTGTTTCGATGTTATTTTCTTCACTTGAAGAGCAGGAAATGGAATCGACATCAACGACTCCACCAAGGACTTGGCACACCTCGGTAATTCCATCCCACCTCACACCTATTGAAGGATCACCGCCGAGTAAGAGTTGCATTTCTTGGACATCGTCGACACTATTGAAATCGGTAATATCCAGCTCCCAACCAATTGTAATTAGGGGCTCCATTCTCTGGCCGAGACCTGGTAGGCTGAGTGTTAATGGACGGACCTCCAAAATTTCGGATAATCTCGCATCGCGAGTCTGCCAAGCGATGTGAATCCCACTGCCATTTATACCAATTTCATGCCCGGCATTATCAAATCCGGAAAGAATGACTTCAACTCCCCCATGGTCAGGATTACCACTTTCATTGAAGGTTGCATTTACCCACCATAGTCCGTGTGAACCCTCTACACTGTGGTTAACGATGACGAATTCATTTTCTTGTGCTATCCCATCAGGAGTTACATTACCATCATGATGACCTTCTATCCAAACTTTGAGCTGGGTATTTTGGGGGTCGGGGCCGCCGCTATCGCCGATGACGATAGTGAGGTTTCTTTGACTTTGTACGTCAATATAGGTGTTATTAACTGGCTGGCTTGACAGCATGATTGCTCGATCACCATCAATTGTGAAATTGAGGGGGATGCCATCCCAAGATAAATCGATTGATAAGGCAGTGCGTACTTGCATTTGTAATTTACATTTACCAGAAATATTCTCCGGAATAGATAGGGTTTCGCTGGAGTTAGAAGTCCACTCAGTGCTCCAATTGTACCAGCCAGTACCATTGGTTAGGATGGTCGTTGCTTGCAAGCGCCATTCAATTATTGATACATCAATATCTGTTCCATCACTAAAACTGATGTTTGGTGCGATGGAGATTTGGCTGAGGGCAGGAACTACGCCATTGGCGCTAATCGAGGAATGATTTGGTAGTATTTCGGCTGTTCCAATTGATGCTGTAACATCCTCGTTGATTTGTAGTGGAGTGAAATGTAGATGGCTCAATGCATCGGCCATATCTTGACCTATGGCTAGATTTCCGGTAGTGAAAATTATTTCATTGGTCGGAGAAACATCTGAAAATGTCAGTGACCAATTGACTCTGTTATAGGACGAAGTTTGGTTAATTATTGAATTGGAAGCAAATAGCAATCCCTGCGGGTCGTCTATACTCAAATCTCCCGTCTCATTGACTATGAGGATGCTTGGTGAGCCACTGATAATGCCTGTTGCGGTTACAGGTTGCAATTTGAGCCACGCACTTGATCCGACGGCATCAGCATGTTCAGACATCAGGAAAACCGGCTGGCCTCGAGCATTTGCCATGAGAGGGATTGTACCGATAAATCCTGTATGGGCAGCTTTGATAGTGATGTTGTTGAGAGTTGGCAATTCCCAAGTAGACATTGCAGTGGTATTCATTTTTATGCGGTATTGAAAGAAATTGGCTTTTCCTGAAATGGTTAGTGGATAATCACCAACCGTGAACCAACTAAAAATTGTTCCATCTGGGCCAGCCCATGTTTTGGCAGTAGTGCTGATTGCATCAATGCCGTAGCGATATTGAATTAATGCCGAAGTGCCGTTGGGTTGGCTGGCAGATAACGAAAAATTGCGGGGCTGAGCACTAGACTGAGCATTAGGGCGAAGGTCGAGTACATCACTTGTCAGAAAGCCCTCAGCCACAGAGGTATTGGCAACATAGAAAATATCCGAAGAATAGGATTGCCCCCAGTTTCCATAGGGATATTGGGAGTAATCACCTCCAATGGCGAATAAAGTTCCGTTGAGGAGACTAACACCCATGTCTCCAGTTTGTGTCGGTAACGAGGTCAAGGTTCGCCAAGTATCGGTACTTGGTGACCAAGCGGTTACTTGATTGGAATTTGTTCCTCCAACGAGCATGATTTCGTTGTGGCGGATGACACCATTCACTCCAGATACGGCCTTGGGAATAGTGGTATTCAATTGGGTCCAATTATCGATTGCAGGGTCGTAGACTTCGACAATTTTAGAGGCTAGTGGTGCACCCCAAGTAGTGGTTCTTTCGCCCCCACCGAAGGCGTATATCTTATCTTCATAGGGCACTAATGCAAGGCCAAATTTAGAATTATTCATTTTGGCTACTTCGGTCCAAGTATCTGCCACAGGGTCATAGCGCAGGGTTCGATTTGTTTCATCGGTTCCACCTGATCCCTTTACACCACCTGCGACCCAAATATAGCCGCCGTATTCACATACTCCAGCATGGCCGACTTCCTTGCCGTTAGGCATTGAGGTTCCATTCGACCATGTGTTGGTTGAAATATTGAAAATTTGTACTTTTCCTCTGCTACTGATACTGGGATTGCTTGAACCGGGCCACCAGTCTCCGATAACGTAAATATCTCCACCAATCAACACCGCTCCCGCATATGCGGTATCCATCGGTAGAGAGGGCACTTCGCGCAGAGCGTGGGTGTCGATATTGTAGGCTACGACCATGCTTGAAATAATCTCATCTGAATTGGCCATTGGGTTTACATCATCCCTTCCACCAATAATCCAAATCTCACCTAATTCTGGAATGGCAACGGTTGCGGCACCGGTTTTCATTAGAGGCAAGCCGCTTCCTGGTGAGGTTTGCCACGTAATGCTGGGGCGTTCAATCAATACGTTACCATCATCCTCAACTTCAAGGCCGGAAACCGAGACGCCACTTTGGTTCCAATTGTTTTCGACAATTGTAACGGGTGACTTTGAATATTCCTCTGACAATTGACTTTGAACAGGAACCTTAGTTGAAGTTTGTTCCATACAAATTGAAGAAAATAGGAGCAGTAAAATCACTGCCGAAACTTGTAGCGAAGATTTACAAGAATCATGACCCATGTACTTGCGTACTCTATACTAACCTTCTTCTTTACGCTTTGATGTCAAGACGCTACAACACAGGGTTCAAGGCAGGTGGCTCACTACGGCCCGACGAAGAAGATGGCGAGAGATTATATCGCGCGCGACCCAAAGACGGGTAAGCCGATCAAATTTGAGCAACGTCGGCAACGTTCCAAATCAAAAGCCAAACTCCGAGATGGTCCTTGGATGGGAATGTTGATGCACGATATTATCCCACTTGCAAGTGGTGAAAAAGAGTCGGTAGTTCTTAGGTGGAATAATGGCTCAGTTACCTTGCGCCGAGCCGATGGTATACGGGCATTAGCGAGGATGATTGGGCGAGAGATTGAAACTGTCCACAATCTTCTAGAAACTTCATTAATTGATTCTGACGCTGAAATCAGAATTGCGTCCTTGGAAGCATTTCCATTGGTTGCAGAACAGCGTTCAGGAGCGCTATTTGAAGTGTTGGAAGTTCTTCTTGAAGACCCTGACCTCAAGGTAAGACAGGCGGCGAGCAAATGCCTTGGTGATGTTGCGCCTACATTTCCCTCAGTAACTTATGAAATGCTCGAAAGGGAACTTCGACACAGCAATAAATCACGCAAGGAACATGCTTGGAGAGGACTACGTGATTTGTGCTCGGTTTGGCCCGAAGTTGTTGCCGAACATCTTGATGTTATTTTCCAGGAACCTGTAATTGAGATGCGTCGGCGAGGTGCTAAACTTTTGCGGCGAATTCTCGAAAGAGGTGGTGCAGCTGTGTGGGATTTGGTTTCTTGGACATTACAGGATGAGGATGTCGAAGTCAGGCGTTCAAGTGCCGGCACTCTAAGAAAATTGGCTGAACACCACCCAAAAATCGCCCTCATTATCGCCGAAGATGCTCTATTCGATCCAGATGAAGTGGTACGAGAGAGGGTCATCAAATGTTTGAATCTGCTCGACAGTTCGTCGACAAAATTCCGCTCTTTGGTTCTTTCAGGAGTTCGTCACCGCGATATCGATGTTCGTTTGGCGTGCGTACGTATGATGCCTCGCCTATTCTCAGAGCGAGAGGCTAGAGATTTGGCGCAAGAATTGTTGCGCCAAGAAGTCGACAAGAACATGATTGAGAGCCTTGAGGAAATAATTTTCGAATCTGAATTGGAGGGTGATGAGAGGCAAAAGAACGCCGGATTGGCACCCGCAGTCGCGGTACCAGAGCGTGACCGCGAAATAATGGCATCACAAGGAGATACTCCATTTGACCGGCAACAGAAAATGGATGCAGTCAACGAAGAGAGGATGCGTCTTGACCAATTTGCCGCAACTCAAGATCAGGCAGAAAAAGGAGGTCGTCAGCGTCAGCCAACCCGTCAAGAACTGGCCCAGGAAGAGTTGGAAATGGACTTGGAAATCGAAGCGGAAATGGAACTCAAGATGCAGCGAGAATTGGGGGTTGTCCCACCAAATCGTGATACTCGTAAAACCGATAAGCGGTTTCGACAAGAGCGGTTATTCGAAGAATAATTAGTTCGTATTGCCGATGGGATGAGGTTTTTCACGGCCATCATATTTCGGTAGCGTTATTAGGGGCATGTCGGTCGCCGCATTCGCAGGTGCTTACATGAGTGATGCTCCACTGAATGACAAGGAAGAACAGTTCGACCGGCTTTGGGAAGGACAGACCCCCAAAGGCTACAATCGAACAAAGGCTCTGAAGTTTCGTCAGTACATCCTTGAGCATGTCAGGCAGACCCGCCGTCCATTGACCCGTGAAAATGCCAAAAAGTATTGGATGGGGCAATTGCAGCAGGAAATGCGTGACGCTGAACTCTAAACAAGACATGTGGGTTGCCGCCGTCTCGGCGACCCCTCGCTAAGATGAGACGGAGGTAAAAAAATGCAAGAACGAACATTCTCAGACTGGGATATACCGGCTGAAATATTATCAGGCCTCGACAATTTAGGTTGGGAACATCCTACTCCCGTACAATTAGATGCAATCCCTCTCGCTCGTAAAGGTAACAACGTCATCGGCCAAGCGCGAACAGGTTCAGGAAAAACCGGTGCATTCGGAATCCCAATAATCGAGAGCGTTCAGCCTACACGAGAACTCCAAGCGTTAATTCTGTGTCCAACCCGAGAGTTAGCCCAGCAAGTTAAGGTAGAAATGGAGCAAATTCAAGGTGAGAAGGGTCTGACGCTTATTTCGGTTTATGGTGGTACAGACTTGGAAAAACAAGCCAAGAAACTAACCGATGGTGTCGACATAGTTGTAGGGACTCCTGGTCGCGTAATGGACATGACAAAGCGAGGACATATTGATTTGACCTCTCCCTCCATATTGTGTCTTGATGAAGCTGACCGCATGCTGGACATGGGATTTATGCCCGATATCATGTGGGTAGTTGAAAAAATGACTAGCCGTCAACAGTCCTTGCTATTCAGTGCAACTTTTCCGCAGGAAATTCTCGATGCAGCGAATGAGTTCATGGGTGAGAGCGATTTCATTCAAATGGGAGATACAGAAATAGATCTGCCACCAGTAAAGTTGTATTCTGTTAAAATTGGCCGTGCCAACAAATTATGGGCTCTTGGTAGAGTTTTGGCGAATCAAGAATCCAATGAAGGTCAAACAATTGTATTCACAAATACCAAGCGCATGGTCGATTTGATAGTTGAGCGCTTGGGCAAACACCGCATCAATGCAGTAGGATTGCACGGAGACATGGTTCAAAATAAGCGTGAAAAGATTATGGCAAAATTCCGTGAAAACCAAGTCGACACCGTAGTTGCTACTGATGTTGCAGCACGCGGCTTAGATGTAGATGGAGTAACAGTAGTCGTAAATTATGACGTGCCCAATGACGTCGATTCATTCATCCATCGTATTGGCCGTACAGGGCGAGCCGGACGTGAAGGTGAAGCATGGACTTTCATCTCGCGTGATGACGTCCCACAAATGAGCCGCATCATAGGTACTTACGACCTCAATATCGATGAGGTTGAAGCGCCTGAGTTGCCTGCTGGTATCGAGCGTGACCCAGTAAGGTATCGCGATGATTATTCAGAATCAGCTGATGTTTTTGGCATGATACCCCTCACTCTAAACGTCGGCGAGAAGCATGGTGCAAGCAAATTAGCAATTCACAATTTTTTGCTTGGCCAAGTCAAGATGGACGAGTTGGCGGTTGGAGAGATCCGTATTGATTCCCAAAGCAGTGAAGTCGCGATCCATTCGAGCAAAGTCGGTTACGTAATCGATGGCGTCAAGGGTAAGGAATTCTGTGGTCAAGAGCTGACCGCATCCACTCAGTGATTATTCTTCTTCGCCCTCAATTTTTAGACGTGAAACATCCAATACTGCGGCACCAATGCCAATAATTCCAAGCGTTGCTAGTGACCAAACATAGCCGACCTCACTATTCCACGATTCCTCTGCATTAGCACAATTTGGACTATATTCTTCAAGTGCGGTGCAATTATTGTTGGCCATTTGTGCGCTTTGAAAGGCATCATCGGTAAAGACTGTTTCAAGGGCGATTGCGACCAATATTATTCCGGCGATAGCAAAAGCCCAGTGCATTCCATTCATTTCTCGCCGTAAATTAACTCTAAGTGGAGACTTTACTTCACGACTGGCGGCGGTAACTCGCTGAGGGCCTCCAACCCACAAGAACCACACTAACCACATTATGACTAAGACAATGAGGAAGCCCCACTGGTAGACAAAAGTATGGAATTCCCACATCCCCGAGGCGCATCGAAAACCCCGCGGGTCATTGGCACAACTGGAAACAGCCAATGGATAAAGAACTACCAAACGGGCAATATTCAGCACATATACAATTCCACACATGACAGCAATCGTGCGTTTCTTCAATTTCCAAGGAACACGGTCTGTGAGTAATACTAGGGTGGAGATGAAAATCATTTCATGCACTCCCGCGCACTCATCTGAAACATATAGGGCGATACTACCGCCAGAGAAATTGCTGTGATAGAGGTCTACCCTTGTCCACCATCCGTTATGAGTCGTATATACGACCGATCCATCTCCATAAATCAGAGCCGTTAAACCTTGCCAAATCCAAGCCTCGGTGACTTGAATTGGGGCTAAAGTATCGCTGGGGATGGTGATAAACCAATAGATGGCTTCGACCATAAGCAAAGCAGCAGGAATTCGTAGATACCTCCAACCCATATCGCCGACTTCTCGCCAAGAGAGGTCATCTGGATGCTTGGTCCGGCTTCTCTCCATACCGATGCTACAACAGCCGAGCATTCAAGCCCTACGGTATTTTTCGACCTCAAAGAGGGATAGTGGGGTTGAAATGATATTTCCACTAGGATTGAGTATGAGCGAAGTCGTCGATGTCGGCGAGGGGGCTAAAGTATCGGTGGATAAAACCATTGATGTCCTCGGTTTTTACTGCCCAGTTCCTATCGTCGAAGCACGTAAGGCTTTAGCAGAAATGGAAGCAGGAAGGGTTCTTGAAGTGTGGTCGGACGACCCCGAAGTATTGCACGACATGCCACTTTTGCTTAAGCGAACAAATGATGTCATGCTGTCGATAGAAAATGATGCTGGCGAATACCGGATGTTAATACAAAAAGTTGAGTGATATGAGTCCAGAAGAGAAGAAATTAGCCGAATTGAAGGATGTCCCTTCTCAGGCTAAATTGCCCACGCCTTGCGGTGATTTCAAAATTCGAATTTTCCATGAATCCGATACAGGGATGGACCATGTCGCCCTCACTTTGGGAGATATGCTTGGACCTGACCCAGTTTTGGTTCGAATGCACTCTGAATGTCTAACCGGAGATGTATTCGGAAGTCTGCGATGTGATTGTGGACCGCAACTAAATTCTGCTCTAGAAATGATTAGGGAGCGCGGATGGGGAGCCTTGCTTTATTTGCGACAAGAAGGTCGTGGCATTGGCCTTCACGCCAAGATTCAAGCATATCATTTACAGGACGAAGGCCACGATACACTCGATGCCAATTTAATGCTTGGATTGCCGGCTGATGCCCGGAATTATAGAATTGCAGCCGAGATGTTAAGGGCGATGAATGTTGACCAGGTCTGCCTTCTTACCAACAATCCCGATAAGGTTGCTCAACTGACTGAATTGGGAGTTGAAGTGGTTGAACAAATGCCGTTAGTTGTTGGAATTGGCGATGGAAATCGCAAATATCTTGAGACCAAGGTCGAGCGTATGGGTCATAATATTGATTTTGATGATTGATTGTATTTGTGCAAAACCGAATCGAAAATTGCCGCCGCATTGCTTATGGTGTACCTTTACTCAGGGTTTAATATGCGAGTAATACCCTTGTTAGCAATTTTGATGATGATGACCGCTCCTTTGGCAGGATGCCTTGGAGATGAAAAAGTAACCGAAGAAGAAGTAGATGATGTAATTGATGATGTAATTGATGACCCCCCAGCAGACTCTGGAAAAACGGGAGCATTGTTTGTGTATATCCAATCTGAACCCTATGCATTTGGGATACAAGACAAGCATCCTCTGAGTTTGCATTTCCCCGCACCACCGATGTCTCTTGGCTCACCTTATGCATTGGAACAGATTTGTTCAGTTGATGATGGCCACGCCGCAGATGTCTATTCTACCTGGGTTAATTCATCAGGTGGAAACGCTGGTGACTTTAACAACATCACCAGTTGGTCAGTGAAGAACAACTTTTCTATTGAACTGGAACATTTCGCATATGAGCCTATGATTGACATAATAAATTTCACTAATCCAATGGTTGTGTTTGAGGATAATGTGAGTTTCACAGGCCATGTCGAGGCTGAAGTATTTGATCAAGCAAATTGGTCATGCACCGATGCAGTTGTAGACACAGTAACTGCGGAAGATTTAGCGGATTGCCCGTTTGACGATCCGATGGCTAGTCCTTGTGCTGAGGCAGAATGTATTGCAGATCATGAATCGGATGCATGTATGGCTCTTGTTGACACCTTCTGTGCTGAGAACCCAGGAGATGAAGAGTGCAAATTATTGGCTATGATCCCAATTATGGAACTCATGGAATCATTGGGAGACATGGACAATGATGCCCTTTGCGGAGTGGTCCCAGAGATGGGTTCCAGCATGGTTTTCACATCTCCGATGGAAGCAGAAGGTGGCATGGAGATGATGATGACAATGGATGTGCTGTGGGAATATGACGCCGAAGGAAATGCGCGTACCAAGATGATGATGACCTTTGATCTCGGAGCATTGGGAGAGGTTGAAATGGGGTCTGACTTGACTCAGATTGCAACATCTACTGTTGACTCATTACCTGCAGATCTTGCAAAGTATCCATGGATAATCAACTTGGCTGTTGCTATTACCGAAGAGGATGCAGAGGAAACCGAGCACATGATGGTGATACTTCGTGATATGGAAGCAGAACCTCTCGATGTCTGCCCTGAGCCTGAAGAAGATGATGGTGGCGAAGATGGTGGCGGTTCTGACACCTTTTGGTGTAGTGATGAAGTAGGAGGAAGTCCAGATACAGAAATACCATTTGAATATGTAAACGATGGTGATGAAGACTGTGGCGATGGATCGGACGAACCTCAAGACATGGACCCTTCAGTTGATTCTGATGGTGATGGTGATACAACCAACGACATTGACAACTGGTTTGACTGCAATGATGGCGATGGAACAACAGTTCCTATGGATGAAGTAAATGATGGATGGGACGATTGCCCAAACGGTGCCGATGAAGGTGACGATGGCGGCGACGGAGGAGGTTTGGGGACGGACCTCCTCCTACCAGATCCTGAAGACATGGAATGTGGTATGGATGACGAAGATGACGGCACTGCATCTGATAATGGCTCTAGCGATAATGGAACCGATGAAGAGGATTTCATGCCAAGTGCTGCTACAATGGAAACCATGGCCGATGGTACCGTGTACATCAACATGACTTTCATCTCTGATAATGCTACATGTGATTTGGAATGGATAGCAACTCCAGATGCAGATGGAAACTTGACCTTGACCTCAATGACGATGTCTAATGGAACGGCAACAATGACTATGGAAACTTGGTTTGATGTCACATTTGCCCTTGCAGTGGATGGACCATTTGCTGACCCTGATTGGGAATGGGCGGCACCAGATCTACTTCTTGAGCCAACTACACGTTCATTGCATACGTTTGATTGTGGTGATGCAGGTCTTATGGAAGAGGATGATGATGACATTTACAATACCTTTATTCTTTTCAACCGAGTAAACGATGATACTGCAGATTGTGCAGATATGAGTGACGAAGCTGTTGACCATGATGGTGATGGTACCTCTGACACAATGTTCCATTGCGAGACTCCTGATGATGATACAGATGACATCAACATATATCTTGTAAATGATGGGAATATGAGTGATTGCCCAAATAATTCGGACGAATATATGCAGGATGGAAGTTCTTGGGGTGAATTCAATTGGAATTCATCAGACACGTCTACTGCATATGGTTATTCAGCGAGTTTGTTAATTTGTGAAAGTTTGGGATGCATGATGCCCTATTCTGGACATAATATATCTGCTGATGAACTCTCGTTGAGGATATTGATGACCGACTCAAGTGTTGATCAAATGACTTTAGATGGCCAGTGTACAGATATGGTTTCAGAAGATAAGAAATCCCTCTCTATACTACTAGAAATACCGTTTGAAGATATGGATTGGACCATGAGTGGTTCTGGTGGAGACTTTACCGATGTCAATGGTAAGAATTGGTATGTAGCATATATTGACATGAATTCAAATGAGTTGGTTGACCTCGGAGATCAAATCTTCTTAAGTTCACAAGATACAACTGACCTTTACTTCACCTGTGTGGAGATTCATGATGATATGCCATATGTTGAGATGTATACTGGCGAGACCCCCAACACAATGCCAGGATTTACTATGGCACTGGTAACAATGTCACTATTATCTGCTGCATTCTTTGTTTCGCGACGAGAAGAAGAGTGAATCAATTCGAAATTGTGCCCTTAGAGTATATATTTCCCAATTGAGGGGCCGTGGCCGGGAATCGAACCCGGGCCGGCAGGACCACAACCTACCGTGCTAACCCCTACACTACCACAGCCATTAGCGGTCTTGTGACTTGAGTTCCCTATTTCAATGCTATGTGGCACAACCGACCAACGCATTGAAGGTTGGAATACTCTTCATGCAACTCACCGGTGATGAGATGAGGAGTGTTCTAGTTGGTCTTGCCCTGCTAATAATGGCGATTTTTGCGCCCTTGGTTGATACTGCTGAGGGCCGAAGTATTCATTCAGTGGCCAATTTTGACATCACCAATAATTCTTTTTCTAATTCTTCAGATTGGACTATTACTGCCAAAAAGGGGTACAGCACAGACGCAGCTGAATTCACCTCGGGTATGATTGCTGATAACCACCTTACTTTTGACCACAATCGCACTCTAAATACACAATCAGCGACTCTGTGGTCGACGACAAATTCGACTAACGATCATGGCTCGGCTACAGGGCACCCAGACAATTATGTCGCGGTAAGTTCAGGACCAGAGATAATCGTTGGTGGTTTCCAGACTGCTGGGATGGAAACGTACGACATTCAGTCAATCAAATTGGTATTAGTATTCAATATTCCTGATCCGTTGTATTCTGATTCAGTGCGTGCTAGCATTGAAGTAGGCGGTATGAACACTTTGGTCAAGGAATTCTCCCACACTCAAACCGGTATATTCTACATGACTAGTCCATATTGGAGCAAGGATGTCTCAGATGAGGAGTATTCTTGGCAAGATATTGCCAGCGCTAATGTCAAGGTTGACTATGCCTCACAAGGCGGCACAGATGATTCACAAGTTAGACTCGATGCGGTTGGTTTTGAAGTAGTATTCCGCTCGCCATGGTTCGGCATCGAGACAGCTGTGGCTGAACGTGAAATTACTAGCGATTGGCCAATTATCGAAGTTAATCTCTCAGCTGGTTTGCATGATGATATTTCTCAAAGCCCATGCGGATTAGAGCCTTCAAGTGCGAGTGCGGGAACATGGACTAGCGAGGCGATTGAGCGACCCCACAGTCAATCTTGGGGGCGCTTGAGCATTTTCTCTGATGGTAACAATACTTGGAAAGTGGCTACTTCAAGCGATGCAACAACTTGGTCGTCTTTTGTCACACAAGGTGTCGATGATTTACTTCCAAATAGTAAATTCTTGATGCTTCAAGGTAGTATTTTTGATGGCTGTGTTAGTGCAGTCCGGGTTGATATTAATGATCCATCACTTGTGTTTTCATGGCAAATTGGCGAATCACTTGAGGGACTTAATTCCAGTACATCTTGGCTTGAATTCAGGATAGACGGAGTTCAGGTTTTTAGCGCCAACTTGGTTTCCCTTTCATCAAGTTCAGAGATTGTACCCCTTGGGAAGTTCTTACCGAAAGATTCCGACAGCATGACACTATCATATGGAATTGTGTTTTCCTGGGAAAGTGATGGTCAGCCGGCAACAACGGTTGTGCAAGTAGATAGTATGCAAATCACGGGGGGGTACTCTCTTGAGTGGGATGAGAATCCAGAATGCACTCCTATCGGTGACGTCGAATTGCTCGAGGATGGTGTCGGGAGCCTTGTGCCTATTCTCAACAGTTGTAGTGATGATAGAACTGCAAGTGCTGACCTTATCCTATCAGTCACTAGTGACCGTAGCGATATTGTGATTGTTGATACAGTCGGCGACCAGATTAGAGTTAACCAAATCACCGACCAAAGTGGTGACACCATTGTTACTGCGACGATAACTGACGAGGCAGGGAATACATGGTCGCAGAGTTATGTTGCTAGAGTCGCTCCACTAAATGATGCGCCAGAATTTACAGAAATTCCGCCATCAACAATCATTGCATCTCTCGGTGAAACCTACAGCCTGCCGCTTGCGTTTGCCGACCCAGATTCAACAACTCTTTCGGTAGATGCATCATATTCATGGGCGACTTGGAATCAATCGACTTCGTCGGTTGATTTAAATCCAATAATGGTTGGAATTTACGACTTGCAAATAATAGTTAGCGATGGTGATTTGAATGTAACGCGTAACATCAATGTTGAGGTCAAATCCACAGCGGACTTAGTTGTTGACCAGGTCACATATGC
>CAZPME010000029.1:0-441 GCA_964587885.1 uncultured Candidatus Poseidoniales archaeon | reverse complement strand
AATATTTCTAGTGGAAGTATGGTAGACATCGAAGTTCACGTGCGTAATTCAGGGCTTTCTGACGCATATTTCGTCACAGTAGAATGTCGTGCTGATGGAGATTTACTGAAGATAGTCACCCTTGCTGAAGTAAAGTCCGGCGTAATTGAGACCGCGATTTGCCCATGGTTAGTCCAACTCGAAGATGATGTCGCATTAATAGACGTAGTAATTGATAGTGGCGATGATATTTTTGAATCCGACGAGACAAATAATGGCTATTCAAAGTCAAAGAGTATTGAAGTGATTTCAACATCTACACCTCAAAATATTGCCGAATCTACAGAAATCAGTCAAAATATGGTTTGGGCCGGAACAATAGGAGCTGTATTACTTCTCATTGGATTGTTCATCATGTTTGGGCCAGCACCGATTCGCAAGATTGAGTAATGACTCTTCAGT
>CAZPME010000028.1:0-23515 GCA_964587885.1 uncultured Candidatus Poseidoniales archaeon | reverse complement strand
CTTGGTTAGGGAAAACTACTACCGATTCATCCGGTAGTGACACATCAAATGAAGGTCGACAATTCTCACTAGTCATATTCAATAATATCCCATCAATATTGTATTCAATTGTCGCAGTCCAAGACACCAAGAATCCGAACCGGTCACGAATTAAAACTCCATTGCGGCCAAACTGGTCATCGACTTGGAATACATCTGAAGATGCCCCCTCATCTGTTCCTGAAATCAAACCGTTATCTTGGTCAGCTTCAACGACACGAAGATACGGCCGGCGTGAATCTGTATTGGCATCGTTATTTTCTAGGCCACCAACGTTTTCATTGAGAATGCTGACCAATAGACCCTCACCGGGCAATTGTGAATCAAAACCAGAATCTGCACGATATTCCGCCCAAAGATACTCCCCCTCTGATAACCTAATTTTCAATGCGTTACCACTAGATGTTTGTGCTGAAACCGCATATATTTCACCCGTGCAATCACTATACTCAGGCCAATTTTCGGGTAATTCCTGATGACGGTCAATGCCGAGTAATTCAATGGTAGCCGCCATCGGCAAGGAAGGAACGGCCCCATTGCCATTCCAATTTCCACTAGCCATTACATCCCAATCGCCAACACCATTCCATGAATCTTTACGGTTGTCATCATGTACGGCATAAAGGTCGATGGCACCATGCTGGTGAAGTGATTCATGGATTATAGTTCCGCGATAATTGGTTGAGCGGAAACTAGACATTGTATATTGCCCGATAATCATATCATCTGGTAATTCGATTTCTTCACTTAGTGGCCCAAAGTGTGACCATATCTTACTCGATGAACCACTATCTTCCTGCGGTTTACTGGTGTGCAGAATTAAGAAGCGGTCGACAATTCCATCATTATTCAAATCCCATTGTTGCCAATCGATTGAATCTTTAATGTCCATAATTACTTGTTCTGCGAGAGTTGAGGGGCCATTTCCACCAGCCTGCCCGACATCACGCGTTCCATCTGCATCAGTACCATAGTATTCCACAGGATGTTCAGCCCGAACAACCTCTGGGTGTATGGTGATATTGAGTTCAACTTTTCCATCCGACATCTCATCAACATATGCCGTAACCCCATTTGTTCCCATCAGTATATTTTCTGCCTGATTAATATCGAGACCAGGTGCTGCAGGTGTTTGTAAAAAATCCACCACCACAACTAACCATTCTTCTTTAGGTTGCATTTTGAGCACCTGCGCATCTGGATCCTCCTCATTGGTAATAACTTCATCAAACCACGATGATACTTCCTCGGGATTAGCCCAACCCCACAGACCTACACTGAGAAATAACAGTGCTAGTGGTACTGCTAGACCGGCTCGCATAGGCAGGCTTGGCTCAATCTCTACCTTCAATGATTTCCACATATGAGCATCCTAGTAAGCGATTTTCAATGCCGGAAGCAATGCCACGCACTAGTTAGGTTCAAGATTGACGATGGGTATGTGGTTTTTATGCATGAGTGAAATGATGTTTTCACTTAAAGGTCCAACTCCACTGAGGAAAACAACTCCTTGACGCAATTGAAAACCCCAAGGTACTTTACCACTGGCCTCGGAAAAATACAATTCATTAGGCAATGGATTTTCACTCAAGATTGAATATTGACGCTGCCGCAAGCGAGAGAGTGACCAAGGATTATTCAATGCTGCAATCGCCAAACTAATTTCCAAAGAACTATTCTTTGAATAAATTGTGCGTGACGCTTCATACTCCATTAGAGATAAGCCGCGTAAATTGATTCCTAAAATATCCATGCTGTCGCGAAATTGAAAGGGCAATGGTGTAGAATCGCAACCAGAAATCAATACATCGCTGAATCTCTCTGCACGAATACGCTCAAGGAGTGTATCTCGCTCCTCGGATGAGAGGCAAAGTGCACGAGCAGTGTGGGATGCTGTTCCCGCAGGCAATTGGCTTTGAGCCAATGAAGGACATGCACCCGCACACGAGCAATCAACGAAGCAAATGCGACGTAATGCTGCTTCATCGTCGAGAATCCCTTCACCTGCAGCAAGGCTTACTCTCCAGCCTTCTCGACGTGAGAATGGGGCAAAGGCGATCTCAAGCAAGAGGGCAGAAAATAGGACAATAGTGAGGCGCGTTCCTGAAAGGGCCTCGGGCATCATTAACCACATTAATCCAAGTGTAAAACCGTGAATTCGAATGCGCCATAACGTGATTGTGTGGGAATTTATTTGACCCGATATTCCACCAAAAACAATTGCACATAATGCAAAAAGAATCAGCATCTCCAACCATGCAACCGTAAATGCAATGCTTAGAATCTCGGACGCATCATAGCGAGTAGCAAGTCCTTGGCCGACATTTACTGAATGCCCCCAAGCAAATATTGATGGGAGGATATACAACAATGTGGCCATTACAACCAGTCCACCAACAAGGGGCATGTAGAGGAATACTCTGCGCATCCACACCTTTTCTTTTGGCAAGAGACCACCCGAGGCAAAGGCAACTGACTGCCATGCCAATAATGGCATTATTACTAAGCAACTCAGTAATAGTATCATCATCCATCTACTGGCAATCCATTGTGCTGGATCAAATACCCTTAGGCATTCAGTTGCCTCACAAGGTACTAATCGGGTAAGATACCAAGATAGCAGGGCATCGGAATTCAACCACCAATATATGCCAGCCAAAACGAGAGCGAATAGAATCAAGGCAGAGCGGGCGGCGAACTCATCTAAGTGACTCTGCGCCGAAGTATCGGCATCTCGTGCTAAGCGCAAGGTGGGTTGCATAGGAATATTATCTCCAATGACCCTTCAAACATGAGTGATTCGGCCAAAGACCCTCACAGCATATCAATGATTTCAACCGGAGCCTTGGCTTGTAAAATAGTGCGATATAATCCATAAGCAGCCCAAAGGAAGAGCATGCCAACCACACCTACCCAGCCATTGCCCCAACCCTCTTGGTAGAGGTAAATCGTAGTGTAAAGCAAGACTAGAGCCATTGTCCCACGTATCAACCCTTGAGGAACAGCCAATGATTTGTCTAAATGTTGGGGTCCACCGCCGAATTTACGCTCATAGAATTCACGTTGAAAGACTGCACCGATTAATAGAACTGCAAAGGTGCTCCAATAGTATAGATTACCTTGTTCAAAATACATGGCAGAAAGTTCCTCTTGATGCTCAATTTCAATTTCCTCTGCAGATTTCTCCGCAACGAATAATGATTGATAATCACCGACAGAAATGGTGCGAAGAGCTAATTCTTCGCCCTCTAATTGTTGAGTTGTACCTGGCGCGGAGATTACGAATGAAACAATGTTCCATGCGTCCGCCTCATCCGGAAGACCACTGCCATCAACAGCATTACCTACCAATTGAAACGGCACTTCTCCGACATCTGATGCGGGGGCCGTCCATTGAACGACCCAATCATTTCCCGATTTACTCTGTGATATCGCGGTCGGTTCACCATCAGCAGCACGAATCCCAGTGGCTTCCGAATCAAAGGTTCCGACACCATACGACCAAAGTAAAAATCCACCCTCGACGCCTTCATCGGCAGTAGTTAGAGAAATAGTCATGTCATATGATTCGCCTACCACATATGATTGTGGAACTCCACTAATTGAGACAATAACTGCGGTAGAAGTAACCCCGCCACCGTGACAAGTACATCCCGCATTGATGATTAGGTCATCGCCACTTTCCCATGGCGGCCCAGTACTAACTCCGAGCGTGGGAGCAATTAATGCGCTGGAAAGTAATGCGACAATGATGATTCTCTGCCACTTATTCATCGCCTTCACCCTAACCCTTCGACTTGTGGTACGTCCTTAACCGTTGCTTATTCTATGGTTCACAGTTCCTTAATTGCAGAGTTGAGTTGAGTCATCATATCTTTACCATCACCAAAGAGCATCATTGTCTTATCTTCATAGAACAAATCATTGTCAACACCTGCGTATCCAACCGACAGACTGCGCTTGATGATTACTACAACTCGAGCCTTGTCACATTCCATGATTGGCATGCCAGCCAATGGACCCTCGCCACTGCGAGCAGCGGGATTTATGGTGTCGTTTGCTCCAATAACCAAGCAAAGGTCACATTCAGGGAACTCTGGATTAATTTCATCCATTTCAATCAGTTTCTCATATGGAACATTCGCTTCTGCAAGAAGAACATTCATGTGACCTGGCATACGGCCAGCGACTGGGTGAATTGCATACTTAACTTCAGTATCAAACATTTCTTCCATCATATCGCCGAATTCTTTGACTTGATGTTGACTTTGGCTCACTGCCATCCCATAACCTGGGACGATTATTACCTTCTGAGCACTATCTGCAATCATAGCAACTTCATCTGGGTCGCTACCGACCTTGGTGCGAGTCAAGGATTGCTTGCTTGAACCACCAAATGACTTGAACAACACATCGATGAGACGTCGATTCATCGCCTTGCACATAATGAAGGTTAGAATGAGGCCACTTGCCCCTACCAATGATCCGGCGATAATGAGAACGCTATTGCCGATGATAAAGCCGGTAAAGGCGGCGGCAATTCCTGATAACGAATTGAGAAGGCTAACTACTACCGGCATGTCAGCGCCACCAATTGGTAGTACCAAGAGAATCCCCAGTAGGCTTGAAAGGCCAACGATATACCACACATAATCAGTATTTAGAGGATCAGTAGCCGATAGATAAATCAGTGCAAATACAGCAAAGAAACAAATTCCTTTGACCGGATTTAACCAAGTCGGACCCCATGTTGGGGTGCGAATCCATTTTCCGAATATTTCCACGCCACCCTTTAGTTTGAGCATAGCTAGGATACTACCAGTTAGAGTCATCCATCCAACAAGTGCCGACAAGCCGATGGCAATCCAAATAACCCAAAGAGTGAGGCCATCGACTGGGATTCCATTAGCGGGATCTGCGGTTCCTACTCCAATGCGACCTAGAGCCTCGGACAAGGCAACCAATGCACTAGCTGCACCACCAAATCCATTGAATAATGCAACTAATTCCGGCATTCCGGTCATTTCTACTCGTGCGGCCATTATGTAGCCGATTAACGAGCCAATGACTATTCCACCAACAATGTATTTCCAGCCGATCAAACCTGTCTCAACTTCGAGTTTTACCAATGTAGTGATAATTGCAGTGGCCATTCCCATCATTCCGTATTGGTTACCCTTGGGGGCTGTACGGGGATGGCCAAGTTTCTTCAAACCGAAAATGAAAAGAGCAGCAGAAAGAAGGTAGCCAATATCGATGTAAGCTGAATCAATCATCTACTTACCACCTCTTTTCTTACCGGCAATCATATTCAGCATACGATTGGTAACCGCAAAACCGCCAACGACATTAATCATCGCTAGAATTAGGGCTCCGAATGCCAACCATGTGGCCCACTCGGTATCCCCTCCCTTGAAAGCGACATTTGAAAGAACCAATGCTCCAACCACACTAATTCCAGAAACGGCATTTGCACCGCTCATTAAGGGGGTGTGAAGAGTCGGGGGGACCTTGGTAATCAATTCAAAACCAAGGAAAATCGCCAGCATGAAGAGAGTGATACTTGCGATTAGGGCGCCAACTTCGACAATCATTCTACCACCTCACTGAGACGAGATTGTTTAGGATGTATAGTCCCATCCTTGCATATTAAGACCCCACCCATTCCACCAACATGGAAGTCACTTCCCTCTGGGGCACCAACCAAAACATCGTCATCATCGGCGAGGATGAAATTACCATCTTCATCAAAAAGACTGGTGGTGAAATTTGTCATATTATTGCTGTAGAGCATTGATGCGGTATTTGCTAGAGTAGTGGGTAAAGTTTCGATTCCGATGATGGTTACGTCGTGAACATTCACGATTTCACCGGCCTTGGTCAGTTCGCAATTACCCCCAACATCGGCGTTCATATCGACGACTACCGCTCCTGACTTGAATGATTTAATCGCAGATTCCGGAACAGTAATTGGTGCTGGTCGCCCGAAAATCCTAGCAGTTGTGATGATTACATCGGCATCACTGGCGACATCGCAGACGGTGTCGTTAACTTTCTGGATGAATTCTGGAGTTAGTGGTTTTGCATATCCTGACTCATCCTCAAAATCATCCATTCCCTCGACTTCAATGAAGCGTCCACCAACCGATTCAATTTGCTCAGCCGCACTACGTCGCACATCTGAAGCATAGACAATAGCACCGAGCCTTTTGGCAGTAGCAATGGCCTGAAGACCAGCTACACCGCTACCCATGATGACGAATTTTGCCGGCCGAATAGTACCTGCTGATGTAGTCATCATTGGGATTCCACGACTAACTTCAGCCGCTCCAAGTAGAACAGCTTTGTAGCCGGCGAGATTATCTTGGCTGGAATTGACATCCATCGACTGTGCCCTTGAAAGGCGACGAGGTATCATATCCATCGATAGCAAGGTTATCCCTTGCGCACAGATCTCTTTGATTCTATCAGGATTGCGAAATGGGTCGCTGACACAGGCGAGTATTTGCCCGGATTGTAAATTCGAGTAATCCGGGACACGAATGCTGACGATAATCTCACACTGGCGAACTTCGTCAAGTGAGCCTATTGTAGCGCCCTTTTCTTGGTATTCATCATCTGAATAATTTGCCTCAGCGCCAGCACCGGATTCAACAATAACTGTGAAGCCCTTCTTCGATAATTTAGGAATTGAATTGGGCACAATTGCTACTCTTGTCTCGCCCGATGGCTCCTTTGGGACTCCTAGTTTCATGGCTATTTCTCCTCGGCATTTGTGATCGGCACAAGTGGCTCTTGACCTTCTACAAAAATCTCCACTCAAGTTCAGTTCTTGAACCTCGCGCTATACCGATTTCAAGCACACACTCAGAACTGACCAAAAGCCTCGGCTTAAGGCTACGCCGACGAGATTAAAGACGCGGTTCTCACAACACAATTTGACGAGGGTTAGAGATGGCTAACGGAAGGAAAAAAATTGCAGTGATTGGAGCAGGAAATGTTGGAGCAACATGCGCATTTGTATTAGCACAAAAGAAATTAGGCGACATTGTAATGTTAGATATTTTTGAGGGATTTGCCAAGGGCAAGGCTCTCGATATGAGCCAAGACGGACAAGTCTTGAATTATGATGGAAATATTACCGGCACTGCAGATTATGCTGACATTGCAGGTTCTGATGTTGTAGTAGTAACCAGTGGATTCCCTCGACAACCAGGGATGAGTCGAGAAGACCTAATTGGAAAGAATGCCGATATCGTACGGCAAGTTGGTGAGGGAATCAAGGAGCACGCTCCAGATTCGATTATCATCATGGTCACCAATCCTCTCGACTTGATGACCTACCATATGTGGAAGGTTACCGGATTCCCAAAGGAAAGAGTCGTCGGTCAAGCAGGAGTTCTAGACAGTGCCCGCATGACTCACTTTGTTGCCAAAGCCGTGGGCTGCAATGAGGAAGATGTTTCAGCGATGGTTCTTGGCGGTCATGGCGACACAATGGTGCCACTTCCTCGTTACACTACTTGTGGCGGGATTGCTATCACGCAATTGCTTGATGAAGAAACCATCGATGCTATTTGTAAGCGTACTGCCGGAGGCGGTGGAGAAATCGTCAAGTTGCTAGAACGTGGATCGGCATTCTATGCTCCTGGCTCAGCCGCCGCCATTATGGCTGAAGCTGTAATCAATGACCGTAAGCGGTTGATTCCGGCCTCTTCACTATTGGAGGGGCAATATGGACTCGATGATGTTTTCATCGGAGTTCCAATAATTCTCGGTGCAAAAGGTGTCGAGCGAATCATTGAATTGGATTTATCCGAAGACGAATTAGCCTCTCTTCAAGGCTCGGGCAACTTCTACAAGGAACAGTTGCGCGATGTCATCGGATATGCCTGAAACAACAATGCTAGTTCATCCGAAGTAGTCGGGATCCGGCATTTCGCAGGACAAATTGGCAGGCAGGGCATATTTCATCCTTGACACATAACCGAGTTTTTTCCACTCGCCGCGTTGCCAAGCCTCGTATTGGGAAAATTCACTAAATCCGAGAACAGGATTGGATTTTCGGTTCTCGCCTAAAGTTGATTCAACTAGGCCCGGTGGATCATGGCCTGAGCACACAAGCATTGAATCATCAAGGTCATCGAGTTTCTTTAGTGCATCCCAATGTTGCTGCAAATCCCCCCCAGGTAAGTCATCTCGACCAGCACCACCTGAGCCATTGAAAAGAAAATCACCCGTCATTAATTTGTCTTGAAAAACAATCGTCATTGAATCAACAGTATGTCCAGGAGTATGATGGAAGGTGAACTCCATTCCAGAGAATGTCATAGACTGTTGGTCCTTGACTAGTGTATCTGCACAGGAGACCTTGGATTTCTCATGCATGATGTAGGGGCAACCATGGTTCTTTGCCAAGTAAGGCGCAGAAGATACATGGTCTGCATGTGTGTGAGTATTCATTACGCATATGAGTTTCAATCCCCGTATCGTTAGCAATTCCTCATCTCGCTCTATAAAGTCTAGAACAGGATCAACCAAAACCGCATCCAAAGTCTCCTCATTTGTGATTAGATAGGTTCGCGCCCAAACTCCCTCGTTGATTTGCTCAAATAGCATATTTCTCGCACAGACCTAACCTTCTTGAGGGTTGACCCACACATGTTTCTTATTTTCACTTTCACAGGGTTAATACAGGGTCGGCCAACTCAACGAGTTGGCAGGTGATGCAATGACTACTATTCTTGATTTCGGAATCTACCTGATTATCGCCGGATTAGCATTTGCTGTAGCATGGTTTGCATCAAGCAACCGCAGCAAAACCGAAATCGCAAGATTTGAAGCATTAGCTCAAGCAACCACCGCATCAGAAGATGCCCTGCGTGGAACTTTTAGCAAATTATCGACTGAAGCACTGGCCGCAAATAATGAGCACTTCATCACCCTAGCAAAGGAAATACTTGCTCAAGAACAAGTCATCGGCAGTACTAATTTGGAGGCAAAGAAAGTAGAAATTGAGAATCTGCTTGGACCATTAGCTAAGCAATTGAAAAATTTGGAAGAGTCATCCAGTAAAATGGAAAAAGAACGCGATAAGGCATATGGGGATATTAAAAATCATCTTGATGGTCTGATGACAAGTACTGAAATGCTTGATAAGCAGGCGAGTAATTTGACCACAGCATTGACTCAAAGTGCCAATGTCAGAGGTAATTGGGGTGAAGTTAGCCTGGCAAATATTTTCGAAATGTCGGGGTTGCGAGAGGGTATTGACTACGTCGAGCAACAGGGCCAAGAAGATCAAAAGCGCCCTGATTTTATAGTCAATCTCCCAGGTGGAGGGAAAATTCCAATCGATGCCAAAGCAACAGGTAAAAAATTCATGGAAGCCATTGAAGTTGACGATGAGAATGAAAAGAAGGAGCTGATTTCAGCACATGCAAGTGCAATGAAAGCCAGGGTAAAGGAGCTGAAATCCAAGGATTATCGTGGCGCTGTTCGAGGGGATGTCGAAGCAGTAGTAATGTTCGTACCAAGTGAAGCATTGCTAGCAGTGACTTTTGATGCCGAACGTGACTTGCATGAATTCGCAATGAAAAATGACATCCTAATCGCATCGCCTGTTTCCTTGTTAGCCCTCTTGCGTACTATTGCATTCCAATGGCGTCAATCAACTCAAGAAGAAAATACCCGTGCTGCCATTGACATTTGTAGGGAATTGTACAACCGATTCGCCACTTGGTCTGAGCACTACGCCAAAGTAGGAAACAAACTCGATGATGCCGCAAAGGCCTACAATGCTTCTGTAGGGTCCTACCAATCAAAGGTTAACCCACAAATTAAGAAATTGGAAAATTTAGGAATGCATGCGGACTTGGGCAAAGAAGCGAAAGAACTCAGTGAAATCGAACGAGATGTTCGTGAATTGCCTGCACCGCATGTCACTATTGTCGATGAATCCCCCCCGTTGGATTCATGACCTTTGACGGATTGGTCAACAACATGGCCGATGAATTCGTGCACCTAGAGCACGATGGGAAATTACTCTTGGTCGATGAACAGGGCAAGGGACCGCAATTGCCAATCAAAGGTCGAACAACTGTTGAAGATATAATTCGCTTGCCTACGGTTTCCGAAGTGTCCCAGTTAGAAATTGACTGGTCGGAAAAGCGTCGCTCTATACTGCAATTAGGAGATTCTACTACTACAGTTATCAAAGGTCACCCAAACATTGAGTGGCCAAAGCACTGGGCTTGGAAAGATGATGTGATTTCTGATTCTTCTGTCGACCCCATAGCACGGGAATCGGTTTATCGGTCTCTACATCGATTGGTGGCAAAATTAGTGGTGATAAATGAGGAGAATAAGGTGCTAATGGCTAAGGTGAAGCGTGGCCATTTTGTCGACAGTTGGACACTACCTGGTGGCTATCTCGACCACGATGAACATCCACGCAAAGGTGCAGTTAGGGAGGCATTGGAAGAACTCGGCATTGAATTGACAATTTCTGAAAATGCAGATTCAATCATCTCGCAAAACATTTTCACCCAAGAGGGTATTTCATTTATTTCGCTGACCTACAAAGTCGATGTGTTAGGAAGTGAAATAGAATTCAAATTGAAGGATGATGAAATCTCGGATGTTGGCTGGTTCAGCCGAGAACAAGCCCTTGAACAAGCTGTTTCTTGGTTTGATACGACAGCAATTAGCCAGTTACTCAAGTAGTTGCTTTGCCGCGTCTAAAGCCGCAGGTAATCCTGCACCATTTGAACCACCGCCTTGAGCGAAGGTTGGACGTCCACCACCACCACCAGAGATGTGATGTGAAATGCTCTGAAGGATTTCAACGGCATTATATCGTTCAGCCGCTATTGTTGCTTCTGTTAAAGCAACCAATAAGAAGCCGCCACCAGCACTGCTACCTATTACGGCTACTGTCGGAGTGCCTACATCCATGGTTAATTCGCCTGCCATGCCTTGTAATTGGCGTAAGTCTCCTTCACCTTCCATGATTACAATACGAACTCCATCCTTTTCGACTGCATCACCACCCCCGCCACTAGTCCTCAGCCTAGTGATTTCAGCCTCTAAATTTTCAATTCTTTTACGCTGAGATTTCCAATCATCAAAGAAACGCTGTGAGGTCTTAGGTAAGTCCTCGGGTGAAATGCCAAATATTTCACTCGCTTGACGTAGAATAGCATCTTGCTGGCGTGAATATTGTAACGCAGCCTTACCGGCAACAATGTGTAATCGCTCAACGCCATCTTGGACGGCAGTTGAACGGGTAATTCGAATCGAACCAATGCGGCTTAATTCGTCATGATGAGTGCCGCCACAGGCCTGTATATCGTGGTCAGAGATTTTCAATATTCTAACTGAATTACCCTTCGGGGCACCACCTTGATACAGATCAAAGCCAAATTGTAAATCTGCATCCTTACGACCCAATTCAATTTTTTCAGTTCTTCCAACACTTTGTAATATCTCATTCGAAGTACGCTCAATTTCATCTAGTTGGTCTCGGGTTAAACGTTGTGGATTAGTGATGTCAAGTCGCGCATATTCAGCAGTCACATTGGATCCAGCTTGGAAAATATGAGCGCCTAACAAATTACGCGCTGAACCACCTACAATGTGTACTGCGGTGTGATGATCCATCAATTGTCGACGCCTAGCAGAATCAATGCGCCCAATGGTTTCCTTTCCAACTGGTAATTTTCCATCACAATAATGGATGATGACATCACCCTGTTTTTGCACATCTACGACATTGACTGTAACTTTACCAACCTCTAAGACGCCAGTATCTGCAGCTTGACCACCACCCTCAGGGTAGAAGCACGTTTGGTCAAGAATAACGATGTGAGATGCAGATTCACCACCCCCATTCTCTTCTGAAACGGTAGTGCAGGCCAAAATCTGTGAAGTGAAATCTACCATTGTAACATCATCATAATACATAGCATTAGTAGGAGGTAAACCTGCGCCGTAATCGCTTGACACAGTGGCAGTAGAAGTTTGCGCAGAGGCTTTAGCCATCTGTGCATGGCGTTCGGCTAATTCTGCCATAAAACCAGTTCGTAAGGAAAGGTTTGCAAAGCCACTATTTTGCGCCAATCGTACAACTAAATCTGGAGAAATACCATGCGAATCATTGAGAGTGAATAGCACATCATCAGGCAATTCGCTAACCGAATTGTCAATTCCTTTGAGGACTCCCTGAACAACAGTTTCGCCTTTACGCAACATCTCGTGATAACGCTCTTCTTCGAGACGTAGAATATTGAGTATGCCAGCCCGTGATTGCTTTGTTGCCTCACTACTTCGGTTCACATCAAGATGGTGCTCACCTAATTCCGGCAATGATAAGGAGATACCTAAATCATCACGCATACGTAGTACTCTTCGTGCTAACATTCGCGCCAGATAACCGGCCTTTGCATTGGAAGGAACTAGTCCATCTCCGAGCATATGGCAAAGTGCGTGTAGATGGTCAGGGATAGCATAGATTGAGGATAGTGGGGCAGTAATTGCGAGTAAATCCTCAGCGCTGATGGAAATACCATTATCTGCCAATCTCTTGATGAATAATTGCAATAATTCATCTTCATTGGAACCGATTTCAATGTTCATAATACCCATTAATTTGGAAATCTCACCAAGCAATTGGTCCAAATTAGATGAAGTGGAGGCTGGAACTTTGTCGGCAAAGCCAGATAATTGTTTGAGCCATGCTACAGATTCTGGATAAATCGCTTCGTATATTGTCGGAGTTCCAGCAGCAGCCCAGCAAAAGCGCTCCAATCCATATCCGGTGTCAATGATTTGTAACGGCATTTCACGATACTTAATCCCCTTAATTTCCACCTCACCTTGAGGATGTTCTTCCATATTCATGAAGACAAGAGTGGCTAATTCCAATCCACCAACGATTACCTCGACCGCAGGACCAGCATTACCACCGCCTGCCCAAGGGTTCTCAACATAGGTTATCTGGTTGGCCTCAATACCTAGAGCATTGACGAATAGGTCGTCACAATAGGCTACACATTCATTCATCCAATAGTAGACTTGGCCTTCATCTGGGCGATTGAAAACGTGGTGAGCCATCATCTCAAAGGTTGTGAGATGGCGGCCAGACTTGCCCACAGCATCAACATCGGTAAGTCGGATACAGGGTTGTGAGATAGTCAAAGGATTAGCCGGAGGCTCTACTTCACCACTAGTAACGTGGGGCTGGAAATCGGCAATCGAAGCAATTGTCAGATGTATGTCATCACGCCAACGCGCTAAGACTGGATATGGAGAAACAATAGTGTGTTGGCGTTGGGCGAAATATTCGAGAAATGTATTGCGCATTCGATCCTTTAGGGCCTTACCTCTCTCAGGATAACCGGAAATTAAGGGACTCCCGATGAAAGTATACTCATCTTCTGGAGTGTCCCCACATGTGTCACGCGAATGATTTCGTGACCAAAAAGTAAGGCCAGTAACTCGACATTTTAGACGAGCAAATCCGTTTTCATGGAAGTAGGGTAAATCTATCGGCGGCAGACCCATTTTCTCACCCAGCCCTATAGGCTGAAGAAACCGAACCAGCATCAAGCCTTCAATGCTTCACTATGATTTGCAATAAATTGCCCACTAGTAAGACTCATGTGTTCAAAGCGAGCCGAACAATTGTGGAAGAGGGTAAAACTCACCGATGGGAGTCATTCCTAGAGCGCGATGATGAACATGTATTGCGTATAAAAGCGCATGACGGGATGCTTGCCGATGCTCTATTGGTAAGCGATGAGGAGCATTGGAGTAAGCAATCAGATGACCGCAGCCCGAAGCAGTTGACCAATACCGCTCACCTTCCAGGAATTGTCGGCGATGCTTGGGCAATGGCCGATTGGCACTTTGGCTATGGTTTTCCAATTGGAGGGGTCGTAGCAACCGACTTAGATTGGGGCGATGAGGGTGGAGTCATTTCACCAGGCGGAGTCGGATTCGACATCAATTGCGGAGTCAGAATGGTCACCTTGGACATTGCAGTCGGAGACATACCTGATCTCAAATCACTGGCCCGGCGCCTCGCGGCTGCGATACCTGCTGGAGCCAGCGGCAAAGGTGGCGTTCAACTGAATGATTCGGACCTGTCAGCAATCGCCATGGAAGGTGCTGGTGCGGCTGTAGAAATGGGATGGGGGCATGACGATGACCTTGCTCGAATCGAAAGCAATGGTGTTCTAGAAACGATAGAAGGCGCAGTTAGCGAGCGAGCACGCAAGAGGGGTATGAAGGCATTAGGAACACTCGGTTCCGGCAACCACTTTCTTGAGATTCAAGTTGTTGATCGCATCGTCGATTCGGGGGCAGCAAGCAGTTATGGATTACATGAAGGACAAATTGTAGTGATGATTCACACCGGCAGCCGAGGTTTTGGACACCAAGTTTGTTCAGACTTTGTGCAAGAACTAGAGAGTGGTTACCGCCAAACCGCGACAGGATGGATGAATTCACAATGGGGAATCGAAATACCTGACCGCCAATTAGCCGCTGCGCCATTTTATTCTAAGCAAGGTCAAGCCTATTTTGACGCAATGCAAACAGCAGCAAATTATGCCTTTGCCAACCGCAGTACAATTTGCCAACGATTACGGAATGTACTGAAAAAGGAATTAGGTCGTGATGGCGAAGCCCGGCTACTTTACGACGTCGCACACAATATTGCCAAGGTTGAAAATCACGTTATTCATGGCAAATCATGCAACTGTTGTGTCCACCGCAAGGGGGCAACACGTGCCCTTGGTGGTGACAATCCCGAATTGGCTGGCGAGTTTAGTGGAGTTGGACAACCAGTTCTTATTCCAGGAGATATGGGCACGGCATCTTGGGTCTTGGCGGGGCCAAAAAGTGGTGAAAATCGTGCTTTTTCATCATCTTGTCACGGAGCTGGTCGAGCATTATCTCGTACTGCAGCAAGAAAATTGGTAGATTCCGACCAGTTAATGGCTGAATTACAGCATAAAGGAATAATTGTTCACGCAAAAACTCCGAATATCCTGTCTGAAGAATCTCCAGAAGCTTACAAAGATGTAGATGAAGTGATTAAACTGACCGCAGGAGCGGGCTTAGCCCGTCCTGTTGCCCGACTTCGACCATTAATTGTAGTCAAAGGTTGAAAATCACATACAGAAGCCGCGTGGCGCCTGCCCAGGGATGGTTGGTGCCGCACCCGAATGGACGCCATCAGCCTCCTCACAAATTACTGTGAGAAGAGTGTGGACTAATTTTCTTAGTTCTGTTACTTCGTGTTGTAGTTCTGAAACTCGCCGTTTTATGGCGAGGCCCGATTCGTCGTCGCTTTCTAGCATGTGCATCCCATCTGCAGAGGATTGCTCCTCCACAATGCCAAATGGGGAAAATCACTTCTTATAGATTGAGGAGGCGGGGAGGGAAAATTCGCGTTTTGCCCACCTTAATTACTTCACCACTCGGCACCCCATTCTACCGGTTCCGGCTCTTCAGCCGACTCGATAGAATCGGACAACTCAACCGCATCAGAAGGCTCTGTATCATCTGCATCTTGCTCAACATCATCGGAACTAGCATCTGAAATATTTTCTTCAACCACAATCTCCTCTGCATTTTGGCTCTCATCTACTGCCATCTCACTTACTACTGGTTCGATATTGGCTTCTTGTGGTTCCAGAGTTTGCGCATCTGCAGAAATGTCCGCAGTTGGAATCTCCGGTGTTTGTTTTGACTCGACATACATATCGGCCACGACATGTCCAGTATGATCTTCCCAATCTTCTTCGTATGCATATTCATCCACCTGATTCTTACGGTAAAACAACACCGCTAAGAATAATATCAAAGAAAGAATTACGGCAACAATAACCATGAATAGTGGGGTGCTTTCATCTTCTACGCTTTCAGCAGAAATCACTGTTGGCATATCAACTTCTTCGCTTAAACTGCATTGCACTAAACCATCGGCGACCAGGGCACAACCTGGGGTTGAAATCATCGGAGTGAAATTATCAATGTCGCCGCTGATATTCACATACAACCTTTGGGCACCATCTTGATATGCCTCAAATATCAAAGCCTCAAGGGTTCGAGTTCCAGATTCTGGAAGTGTTACTTCAATAGTTTGATGTTCAAGCCACGTTCCATCATCAAATGATTCAGTCAAAGATACATTAACTACTCCGGCCAAATTGCCGGAATTGCGCAAACTTACTGTGAAGGCAATTTCTGTTCCAGTAGTTGCCTGATTGCCAGTGAAAGGTTTTCCACTTGAATCACCGATGGAAATGGAGGGGACAGCAATGATGAACTCACGCACCATCACTTCAACAGCAATAGGGTCTGAATCTGTACCGGTACCAGTAACAGCATTTCCAGCATAATCGTGACCCTCGACCCAAATTAGCAATACATCACCTACTTTCAAGTCATCATTTGTGTCCAGATTTACTATGTCACTAAATGATGCTGTTTCACCTTGACTGGCGACTGATGAAACATTCACTTGACCTTGGGATCCCATAACAAGACTTCCGTCACGGCGGTATTCCCAATTAACGGTGATATTTTGATCAGGAATCCCAGCATCATCCTCTAGAGTTACAGTAAGAAGATATTCAGGCAGTATTAGACTATCAATTGTAGATGCTAAGGCTGAAAATCTCACCGTCGGCTGTTCGGAATCAACGATAATAGTGTAGGTCTGTGAAGTTAAATCCTCAGCCGGAGAAGGCATGCCAAATAATTCCAAATTTAGGGCTAGAACAGGATTAGAAATAGTACGACTGGGCAGAATAATTCCCGCAGAAAATGAACCATCCTCGGATAGAAGTACAGTGTCGGAGACTTCCTGGAAATCATATTCAAGATAGACCTTAGCACTCATCCCTTCCGGTAATTCGCTTATCGTATGTCCAGTTGCAGCAAAGGTGAGATTCCCAAAAATGTTTACAGCATCGCCTGAAGCGACATACATCGCATCATCTGTGGAAATTCCTTGCGGTGGAGTAATATCGATAACATCATCGATAACCAAGGCTAAATCTCGGTCGAGAATCCAGCGGATTTGGCCGAGATTTGGAATCGAAAGTGTTGGGTTTACTAAATCATCATCAAAGACCAGTATCTCAGGAATTGCCCACTGCGAATCCCAATCATCCGGTGCATCCCAAGCGATAATGAAATCTATGTCGAAACGGCTAGAACTTGAGCCGATATCGGTAATTCGCATTTCGCTAACAGTAATGTAATCACTTGCAGAAGAAATTGTCGAACTGCGAGGGTCGATGGTAATCATTGAGGGAGTAGTGTGAGCTTGACCCTGGAGATAAACATCAATGCGGTCGAGAGTATGGATTCCATTTCCATCTGCCAAAGCAAAGGACAGAGTATGGGTTTGACCAGCAAGCAAATATTCGTCAACACGATCAAGAGTAAGTGAATCAAGAGAAAAAGTCGTTGCCGTATTTGCAGCAGTTACCAGTGTGGCGGCATCAGTATCATAACCACTCATTCCGCCATCGGCATATTGATGCCCAGACCAATCAGTTCCACTGATGTAAAGGCTAACGTTACCATTGGTAATTGTTTGAGTTAAATCGATGAGAGGGAATGAAACTTGGCGCTCACCAACTGTGCCAGCAGGTAGGTCTACACTTACCGACCAATATTCCTCACTATCGGGATGACCGTCAGTATTGGCATCGTCGATGAACTCTCGCCAAATGTAGAGGCTGACGTTGTCCCCTAAGGCCTCGCTATCGTGAACCGTTGCTGAAACTGCAAGCGGTAAATCAGGGTCCCAAGTAAAACCATCTGCTGGTTTCAATCCCTGCGGGGTATCCAATTCCAATGCTACCAATGAAGGTGCATTAGAATCTAGTTGAATCAAGAATGGGGAACGTAAGGTGGTAACATCTTGCGCGCCAACAGCTCCGGTAATCGGCCCAGCACGAACGATGCTAGCAGAAATATTTGCTATTCCACTTCCATTGGGTAAACTGACTGTACCGGCCCATTCACCAGTATCGGTACTGTTGATGAAGGTCTCTGTTCCACTTACATTGACTGAAACTAGGAAATCATCAACAAGAGGTCGTACATCAGGTGTATTTTGGAAACGAACACTGCCTGAAACATGAACTAGAGTTTGTGATGCGGCATAGAATGGATAGGAAGGGTCCCATTCATTGGAAAGCAAGCGATTAAATTCATCCCGAATTACAAAGCCATCAATCTCAAGGTCATTCTCACTTGCTTGAGAACCACTTCCACCACTAACGGCGGTAGCAGGAGCAAGGCCTTCACCAGTATGGTTGAAGGCTTGAGCAGACCAATTGACTTGGGCCTCATCATCCCACGACCAAGGAACTACAAATTGCCAATCGACAATCCACGAACCCGAAACCAATTGCACTGAACTTGAGTTTTCGTCAATGCTCAGCATGTTACTTCCCGAAGTTTGTGTAAATGTCCCACCTGTTGATAAATCTGAGACGGTGACAATTATGTCGTCAGCCGATGCTTGACCGGTAAGAACTACTGTGTTGATTTCCGAATTATCAAATAAATGATGATGCCCGGTAGTAAATCCTTGATTGTATCCAGTAGGATGGAAAGTAGTCGGAGCGCTAAACGGTTCATTGGTAATCATCAATTCATGTTCAACCCCACCACCAAGACTTATTCCTCCACGATCAGCAGTCCATTCAAGTGGAATATTTACTGAATTAGCCAAACCATTTTGATTATTCAATTCATGGAAATTCTTGACCTGCTGTCCGAGACTAGTGACATTTTCTGATAACTCATAACCGAACTTAATGCCGGATAATTCGACCACTTGGTCATCCCCAGACAATGCAATGCTGATTTCAGACCATAACCTACCAGTAGTGTCAGAATGTGTACCTGCAAGTGAGTGTATCGCCGAAACATCAACTGCCGAAAGGTGAACGTTCATCACCCCAGTCCAAGGTCCAGTAATTGTCGTTACTTGAGAGCCAGCGACTGAAAGACTGAGATTTTCACCAGCACTTGAATACAAACTTAGTCCGGCTGCGACTAAATTTGCATTTGCGGGTAATAATACGGTAGTCGTACTAATTGAACTCGAAGTCCAACCACTGAAATTTGTCGGGTTGATGAATAGTCCACTAGCACCACTTTGGCCATTTGCGCCATTAACTCCTGACCCGTATGCCGTGCCGCCTGAAGCACCTGCTCCAGCAGAAAGTGAAATCAGGCCATTATTTGTTAGGCCTTGTGGCAGAGTCATGAAACGGACAATTCCAGCGCTTCCACCACCACCGCCATTTCCACCGTTGTACATCCCAATTCCAATGCCGCCTTGGGCACCGTTGGCTCCAGAACCACCATTGCCGCCAACGGCAGTAATCTCACCCCCGGCGTTAACAACCAAGGATTCGGCGATCCCGTAGATTGCTCCACCACTTCCTCCTCCAGCACCATGGCCGCCTGGGCCAGTACCACCAGCAGGAGGATAGCCTGCATCACCATCTCCGCCATCCGCAGAAACAGAGCCGTTGATGATAATTGTAGTAGCATATAGCCCAATAGTACCGCCACCTTTGCCACCAAAGGAGGTTACTGAACTTGCATCAGTAGCATTTCCACCACTAGATCCTGAGTCATTGGTTGAAGCACCGTAAGCCGAGCCACCATTGCTTGAGCCACCGCCACCAGCGCCACCTGCACCATAATGACCTGCACCGCCACCGCCATCGCCAACTCCATTAGAAGCCGTAACAGTAGATGTTCCTTGACCGGTTCCAGCCCATGTTTGGGCTGAGGCACTAATGCTAGCACCAGCGCCTACAACTATCATATTAGCATAAACTTCGAATGAACCAGTGATTTCGCCACAAGATGCGATGCCACATAATACATACAATACATCATAATAATGAGTGCCATTCCATTGAACTGGATTTAATATTGTTGCATTTTGTGTACCTGCAAAGTTCGGGCCATTTTGTGAACCGATGGAGATGGATTGCGAACGAGTGTCTACTGTATTACTCAAATTATCGCCAGCAATACGGTCTTGGAATCCAAAGGCGCCATAATTTGGATCGGCTGGGAATGACCAATCAATGGTGCCATCATTAGTTACATCGACCTCGCCATTGAGAGCAGGTGCAATCATATTTCCCGAAAAAGACATCCATTCAATCCACCCATTCGGTTGGATATCGAGTGACACTTCAAAACCAGGAGATACATTAGGTAGGAAATAACTGCCAGTATTGGTTATTCCCATTACAGAGTTATATTGGGAGCCCAAGGTAATTGTGACACCTTGGAAATTACCGTCAATCGCAACTCCATCAATAGGGATGCCACTATTGACAAATGGGGCTTCAACTGTATTTACTACCCCTTGAGTATTGACAAAATAGCCGGTTGCATTCAATTCCATTCCGCTATTTGCTGGAACAATCCACCCGGTATTGTTGGCTGAAATCGGTTCAAAGAATCGCATTGAGCCAACTTGCAAGAGACTTACTAGTGGAGTTAGGAATGGGTCATCAGTACCCAAATTCAATTTGACATGAATTCCACTAGAATATGCAAGGGGGGATAAAGCAGCTAAATCGACTGGTATTGTACGGTTCTCATATCCAGGAATTACTTGATTTCCGGAATCTGTTATAGTAGCAGTCACCCAAGTATCTTCGGGAATTATCGCTTCAACATCGACGAAGCCCCAGCCGTGTTCATCAGGTTGAACTGCAGGACTGGTCCAGTCCCCACTGTCATCAAAGTAATCCACTTCAACCCCAATGTCATCAATATACCAGCCCTCATATTGGACTGAGCCATCAGAAGTGAAACTGAATCTAAATTGTACATCCATACCCGAATAATTGGTTAAGTCAGCCGTCTCAGTTACCCATGGAATTGAGTTTCCACCACCGTTACACGACCAGCCACCGGCTGCTACCCGAGAAGAACCGTCGAAGACCTTCATGTTGTAAAGTGGCGAAGTAGTATGGGAAGTAATCGTGCCATCATACCAACTTGAACCGTTTTGATAGGTGTTATCAAAGTGAGTCCATGTACCATTGTTCACTGAAATGTAAACCGCTCCGCCATCCCAATTGCTCTCAGCACAGATCCAATGGGTAAAGGTTAGACTCGCGCTTGCACCTGCTGGAATTGTGTAGTGTGGAGAAAACAAATGTTCCCATGAATTTGAATCATATGAACCACCGACAACTGTTCCAAATCCTGCCGGAGAACTAGGCCAATTGGTCGGTCCAGCGCCAATTGAAGTTCCAAATTCCCAGCCGATATTACCAGTCGCATTTTGCACTTGCCAGCCACCTGGTGGGAGGGCAGGAGAATCCTCAAAACCGTAATTATTACTGAAATATCCCATGCCTAATGACCGGTAGGTCCAATCATCAGTGGAGCCGTTAGAAGAAGAATTCAAGGCGTAGTGAGAAACTGTGCTTGAAGAATTAAAATAATCTTCCAAGAAGTAAGTCGCATTGTTTTCATGAACTCGCAGATTATCAATGATTAGCCCCTCCAAGTTGTCTTGGGTTGCGCCGTAATCAACGATGCCATCGGTTACTACACGGAAGCGAATCCAAGTGGTATTGTCGCCAATGAAACTAGAAGGTAGAGGGAAATTCATTGCCACAAAGCCCCCGGAATCCTGAGTGTATGTATTGCCGTTAACAATCAGACCCTGTACTGGAATCCCGTCAGGTTGTACCCAGCCACCGAGAGTGTAATTGGTGTTGGGTGTGGTGATATCTATCCAAGTTTGATTGTCATCGCTGGCCTCAAGCCACCAATTATCGTATGAATAGCCCTCGATATCCCAATCTGCCAAAAATGATACTGTGGCATTTGATTGGGCATTAGAAAGATCAATGGTCGGGAATTCAAGAATCCCTTCGGCATCGGCTGAATAGGAACAGGTGCCAGTTGCAACATAACAGCCATGGTGCCATACTCCGGTGGAATTTCCTTGATTGAATATTTCAATATCATCAATAAACCATCCGGGACGAGCGGTGGCATTAGCCATCGTCATCACTCTTAGGCGCATTTGGATAGAGGTAGCGGTATTGATTCCACTGACATTATCGAGGGAAAAATTGGCAAATTGCCAACCACTTGAATTAACACTGGCAAAGGCGGGAAAACCGTTTGAACCATTTGCCTGAGCGCCGTTGGGAACCGTAACAGTTGGGCTAATCGTATTACCATAACCACCTACAGGCTCAATCCAAGTCCAATTACCATTGTCGAGTTTGATCTCAACCCACGCACCATCGGCATTGCCGTTGGTATTGCTTGGAGTATCCAAATGATACCAATGCCAAAAGCCAATCGAATAATTTAGCACCGGACTAGGAATCGTCATTCCAGTAGGGCTAGTCAAGATGGCATTAGTCCCAGCGGCAAGTGCCGTTCCGGCTGAAGTCGCGGCAGAAATACCGCCGCCATGAGGCGAAGGAGGAATCTCGCCATGAGCTAATATTCTCTTCCCGTTTACAACATTTCCAGTAATACCGGTCAAGCCATCAACACCCCAAACGCCACCGGTTTCAGTCCAACCCATCGGGAAATAATATGAAGAATTAGAAAAATGGTCAATATTGCTGAAACTACCATTCGGTTGCAAACTCAATGTCTCATCAAAATGAGTCATGGTGGAACCGTTAAACTGGCCAACAGACATATTTCCAGGAAGATCGGCTGAGTGCCATCCGGTACCATTACCAACCGAAGGCATGCCATCTTCACCAACATTCAACCAAGCATCAAGAACTGTGGAATTGCCAGGAACTTGGAAGCCGCCAGCTATCGATTGAGAGGTTCCCGAAGCAGTGTTTGGTCCAACCCAAGATGAGACAAATGCACTCGCCGGAGTGGCGATCATCAAAGTTGTCAGCAATAGAGAAACGGAGATTTTCCTGAGTTCTTTTCGTGGGGGACGTGCGTGTATCAACCTTTCACCTACGGTGAAACCCGAAGTAGGAAGCATTTGAAACCTCGTATGTGCGGACGCAAAGATATGTTGATGACATATTGAATCGACAATGTCGAAATGATCATTCAACGCCATCTGCACGTTGCAATGAGGTGAGTGGTCGTGCAAACTAATTACCGATTAAAGAGCCACTGGCGAGAATTGAACTCGCGACCTCCTCATTACCAATGAGGTGCAATACCGCTATGCCACAGTGGCGACGAGCCGGCGACCGGACGCTCTAACATAACCGCTTCGCTCATCCACCCCAATATTATCCGCCGACAGCCATAAACCAAAGTCGTAGGTGGAAAGCCCGAGCCGAGATCGCATAGCCTGGTAGTGCGCGTGACTGGAAATCACGTGGGCCTGTCCCGCGGGAGTTCAAATCTCCCTCTCGGCGCTCGGTTTTTGAAATGAAAATTTCGTGTTATTTTT
>CAZPME010000027.1:0-25078 GCA_964587885.1 uncultured Candidatus Poseidoniales archaeon | reverse complement strand
CGCTCAACTTTGCTGAATGCTTGGGCTCGCAGTGGGCTGCCTCAGACGCTAGGCAGTGTACAGGCCGACTGAACACCCATTGTACTCTTCCATAATGTCCTGAGGGGTTTGAGAGAACCCTTGCGACTTCGTGGAAATGATATGTCGGTTGTCTGTATCATTCAAGAGTAGTGGTCTGATATTACAAAATCCATTCAATTTGCCATCAAAATTGAATCTATCATCGGTGCTATTATTTCGCACATTTTTTTCCCTTCCGTTGTGATTAAGATGATTCCTATCCAAGAACTCATGCCTGTTCCATTTGTCCCAAAACATATTCTCAACAAGGACGTCGTCGGATATTGTTAAATTTACAAGTGATGAATTTAATCCATCAGTTTGGCCCGGTTCAAGGTAATCAAAAATCATTGGATTCCTAGGGGCAGCAATTAGGACTACTGTGATTTCGTTGCGGATTAATTCTTCAACTATATGATGCAAAACAGTATGGAATAACGTTCCATTATGCTGAGGGCTATATTCTCCGTATCCGAAGTGTCCAGCATGGTTTGAAAACCATTCTTCTGGGTTTTTATAGACAGAATTATTTTCCCATGTCCCAATTCTGTAATTCGGTGTGCTTAGATAATTGCTCCAAGATTCATCTGTTATCTGAGGGGCACGCTTCCAACTTGTAGACTCAAGTGCCATAGTTTCATTTAACAACACACGATTGAATATCTCTTCAATCGCTTCGTTGGAATATTTGCTATATTCATTGTTTCTAGTAAAAACATCATCAAGTAGGAACTGTTTATCTTCTTCTCTAATTATATCAACCCATTCACCAAAGTCATTGTCGTTCATTTGAATTGAATTTAGTTTCATACGGAATTCGATGTAGTCTGGAGTATCGGAACCAAATTGGTGTTCTTGGGTATCTAAATCCCAGAAACTGTTAACGCCAGTTTCAAGAAACACAATATCAGGATTGGAGTCAACTAGTGCCGTTAATTGCATTAATTCTGTATAAGGAATAGCGCCAGATAAACCTAAATTGTACACTTCTAAATCATCGATCGAACTTAGATTTTCTATACAATCACCATCAATTGATGCACGAGTAATTGATGAACCAATTGCTATTACGCTCGGCACATCATCCAATTGAATTGTTTCTAATGCATCAAATGTAATCATAAATCTACCATGATTCAATATACTCCCATCTTTCATCAACGGTTTAACAATTAATGAACTAAAGCTGGAACTCAACATGATGAATACAATAAACATGATCAATAACGAAATTAGCAAGGAATACTGACTTTTTTCTAAGTCAGTTCCCCTAGCCCTCACATGACTTTGTCGGGTTGTCGTTAGATAATTGTATTGATGAAAATATTCTCTCTTAACAAGGAATAGAACCATTTCAATCCCTATCAACACCCACGCGTGAAATGCCTGTCGCTACCCTCTAGTTAGGCGCCCCTGCGTCCACTGCTCAAAGTTGCGGCTGCTAATGCAGTTATTCTTCAAAGGCTATTAGGCTATGAGAACCTAGAGGTCGAGTAAATCAGCGACGTGAGAAGCATTGGGGTCAACCTCACTAGGCATGCCAATATCGACAATCATACCATTAATTGAAGTTGCCAAACCTGACATGATAATGTGATTACCGAGTGGTTGATTTTCTGGCATGTCTAACAAGCGCTTCCATTTGCGCAAAGACGAGCCAGCGGGATGAAATTCACTTTGTTTAGCAAAGTCAGCTAACATCCACCCATTAGCATCCCACATACGTGCTTCTAAGCGAGAATCTTTGGGGCTTATTGGTGGTGGCATTACCGTATATTTGTTGAACCATTCTCCGGTCCAATTTTGTCGACCCATGTCAGGAGAGACCCAGTCAAATTCGGTACGAAACATCGTATCGGGGAATTCATCAGAAACATGGATTTGGCACAGTAATTGTTGCAATTCACGGGCATCGGGATTACGAGGAGCCTTTTTGATCAAATCCTTTTGAATTCGAACTGAAGTCATTTTCATGCCCCGGTCCAAGTAGAGTAAAGCACGGGCGACATCGCCCTTTATCCAGTTCTCAACATTATTGTCCTTAATCCAAAACTCAAGTCGGTTCAAAGCCTCATTAGTATTGCCTAATACTCTCATTCTGGCGACATCGCCGAGCAGGAAATGGCGACCAACTTCGTCATTATTATGGGGTATGCGTGACCATGGTTCTA
Source organism: uncultured Candidatus Poseidoniales archaeon (assembly GCA_964587885.1). Classification (GTDB taxonomy): domain Archaea; phylum Thermoplasmatota; class Poseidoniia; order Poseidoniales; family Poseidoniaceae; genus UBA60. The sequence goes on along the minus strand of CAZPME010000027.1, from coordinate 22,847 downwards.
GATCAATCCAGCGTTCAAGTAAATCGCTATTCATTCGTACGGTCTTACTCATCGCTGCAGTCGGTCGCAATTTGTTATCGAAGGGCATCATATTTCCTGACAATATAGTCGCTATCCACTGCAGACAAACCGCCTCATGAGAATTCTTTGGTAACCGTTCTAGACGCGGCTTTGCTTCATCATAATCACGTTGTGCAAGAGAGGCTGCAAACAGAATCAATTGAGCGCTAATATCACTTTCACCACCACGCAGGGCAAGCAAAGAAACTGCGGCTTCTTCGGCTAAATCCCATGCACCTTGCTTGGCATCAAACAGCATTTTAGCGCGTTGTTTTCGAGCGAAATTTATGTCTTCTTCATCACCACTGCCTAGGTCTTCATAGCGGCGTAATGCTTTATCCCAATTATCGTCTTTGAGCATGCTTTCAAACGAATCCTGTTTGAGAAAAATCTTGTCTTGGTGTGATTGAATAATTGCTCGTTGGGCTCCAGCACCAGCATCGAGTATGATCTCCTCTAGGCGGTCACGTTCATTCCATGAAGGAAACCAGACGAATAAGAAGGCAATTTGGCCACCGGCAGCCAGCATCCAAGTGAATTGTTCAAGGATATCTTTGTCCATTACTTTGCATACACTATTTTCCCAAGCACCACATTCACTACCCTGTGGCAGGAAAGCGGAGTCCCAGAAAGTGATTAGGGCGAGGACGAATAACAGCATCGATTGCCCTGCGAAACCGGTAAAGCAGAAATTGAGAACCTTGGCTTGCTGGGATGTATCAGCCCGTAATAGGCGTTGATCCGCGAGTTGAATTCCACCTTTGCCGGCGATTTTGAATAGCCCAAGAAAGAGAATATGCGCGACTTCGTAAACGAAGGCCACACCGACGATGGCTACGTTAAGCAGAAGGAAGAGTAAAGTCGAAACCACCAATGGTTGACGGACGCTTTGCTCATCAATATTGGAGAATAACTCGATAGCGTAGAAACCGAGGAAACCACCTTCTTCCATCACAGAGGCCTGTGGTTGGTACTCTGGTAGTGCAAGAACTTGGGGGGAATGGGTGAACATTTCTGGCGAGATAATCACCATTATTACGGAAAAGAGGGCATTGAGGGCAGTAAATGGCATCAAAAATGCGGTAACTGTCAACAACATGGCCGAGAATTGACGACGAACTGAAGGGGCTTCAGGATGCAAGTCACTTGGTTCGCCCCGCGAAAGGATTCGATTTGACTGAAATAAGGGCAGCCACGAAGATCCGAGAATACGACCATATGCTATTACCGCTGGCAAAAATATGACGAATAACATTGAAGCGATTCGATTTGAATCGGAAATTTTATCGAAAAACGAGGTGCTGAAAAAGAAACTTACAATTCCAACCCATACCAATGACAGCAATAAATACATCATATGGACAGAAAATGCAGTATCTTGTAAAGTGGCTTTAGTATCGCTTTTGTGCCTCAAAGTTTGCTTACCTAAACTGATCACCACTGAAACCAAAGCTGGGAACATGACAAGAAATCCGGCTATGGCTAAATTCCAGCCATCGTAATAATCTTTGATACCGATTTGAGTGAATAACCATTCGAAAAAGAATAGCAATGCTCCGGCAACTGCCATGACATAATTGATAATTCCAAAGCGCATTTTTGGCTCGCTGAGTAGTAAGCGCACATCTTCCACCGTCTTGGTAACGTTGTGAACTTCGTACTCATTTCGACTCCTTGGGAAGGATACCTGAAGTCCACGTAGAGAGCGGGGGACCAACCAATGCCATATGGCGTAGGCAACGATTGCAGTCAATAGCAATGGGGCGGCGGCCGATGTACTAATTTCGGTTTCAATGCGCACAAAGATGCCCCTTCAGGGCTGGCTTTAGCCTGCGGGTATTCAATCCTACCCCAAAACTCGTAGCAAAATTGGCAAGGTTGATTCGCGCACAAATAGGCAAATAGGAATTTATTACTCGGGTGGAGTCAAAGTCAATTCCTGTGCCTTTGAATCTATTTCTTCACTCAATTCAGAGATGAAACCGGTTAATGGGATACCGTTTCGTTGAGCGTTATTGCGCCCGCGTAGGCTGATTGTTTTGCCCTCGGATTCTTCGTCTCCGATGATGAGGAGATAAGGGGTTTGTAATTTGCGATGGGTACGGATTTTCTTACCGATGGTCGCATCCGAGGTGTCGCATTCAACGCGAACCCCAGCCTCCTTTAGGGCGGTAGTTACTTCCTCTGCCCATGCAGTATGCTTTTCGGAGATGGTGATAACGTGCACCTGAGTTGGTGAAAGCCAAGTCGGGAACTTTCCGGCGAAATGCTCGATTAGCACACCACAAAAGCGTTCCATACTACCGAATGGAGCACGATGAATCATTACTGGGCGATGGCGCTCACCATCTGAGCCGTTGTATTCCAGCTCAAATCGCTCGGGTAGATTGTAATCGACTTGCACAGTTCCAAGTTGCCATTCTCGGCCAATAACATCACGCACCACGAAGTCGATTTTCGGTCCGTAAAATGCTGCTTCTCCAGGCTCTTCAGAAAATTCAACTCCAAGGCTAGAGGCAGCAGCAAGGCAAGCAGCTTCGGCTTTATCCCACTTATCGGAATCGCCGACATATTTGCTTGAATCAGGGTCGCGTAGACCTACCCTAACCCGATAGTCAGTCATGCCGAGGGTGCCAAAAATAATCTGAACAATTTCGATGCAACCAAGAACCTCGGCTGCGATTTGTTCTTCGGTTACAAAAAGATGAGCATCGTCTTGAGTGAAACCGCGTACCCTTGTTAGACCGGAAATCTCACCCGATTGCTCCCATCGATAAACGGTTCCAAACTCAGCCAATCGAAGAGGTAAATCGCGATATGAACGCGGCTGACTGGAGTAAATTTTGATGTGATGTGGACAATTCATCGGCTTGAGCAAATACCCTTCAATATCGCCAGTGCTCATGAGGTTTGATAACTCGCCACAGGTGCAGCCATCATCTGCCAATTTAGCCATCAAATCACGCTCTACTAGAGCAGGGTATTGACTGTCTTGGTAGTAAGGAAAATGGCCACTGCGCCGATACAAGTCTAGTTTTCCAATGTGGGGGGTGAAAACTTGGGAATAGCCCTGACGGGTTAGTTCAACTGAGATGAAATCTTGTAATTGCTGGCGCACGACGGCACCTCTTGGAGTCCACAGAATCAAACCTTGACCAACTTCTTCATCGATGTGGAAGAGTTGTAAATCCTTGCCGAGTTTGCGGTGGTCGCGCTTTTTCGCTTCTTCCATGCGGGAAAGTGTGGCTTTGAGAGCCTCTTTACTCGGCTCGACAATACCGTAAATTCGTACTAATTGCTCGCGGGATTGGTCACCCCTCCAGTATGCGCTGGAGATACTGGTCAATCTGACATTCATCAGTTTTGAAGTGCTGGGAACGTGAGGGCCCAAACACAGGTCGTACCACTCACCTTGACGGTAAATGGTTGAACCATCCCCATCTTCGAGTTTATCGTTGATGATTTCTAACTTGTAGGAGTTGGTCGAAAACAAATTTGCCAATTCACCATCTGTGCACTCGACCCGTTCAACCGGCAAATTCTTTCGAGCGATTTCGTGCATTTTTTTCTGTATTGGTTTCAAATCTTCTTCGCTGATAGGCTCCATGGCGAAATCATAGTAGAAGCCTCGCTCAATAGCGGGACCGATAGTTGGTTTGGCTTGTGGGTAGATTTCCATTACCGCCTGGGCTAGTAGGTGGGCGGCACTATGGCGTAGAATGTGGATGCCGGCATCGGTTTCTGCGAGAATGCCGGAAACGGTAGCATCACCATCAAGCTGGAAAGATAGGTCACGTTCAATGCCGTCAACTTTGGCGGCGATACATCCGTGCTTGCGCCCGAGACTATCCACGACTACTTCGCCTGCGGTAATACCGTTGACGTATTCGTTTACCGAACCATCGGATAGGGTGATATTGACCATGCTCATGGGGCAGCCCGACCCCTACGGGGTCGCTTCCCGTTCATCAACCCAACCCAAAAGTTGGTGAAATAATGTGCATCATCCCTAAATGAAGACGTCGAGCCAGGATTCCTAAGACAACGATAATTCAAGTGCTGGAATCGTTGCAATAATCTGTGATGAATTGTCATTAATAGGCGATGGGTAATATTCACTAGGTGTGGTTAAATCTAGATTAATACTGATTACCATTCTACACCGAGGTCAGTAGAATTAGCCGGCTTCACGATTCTTGGTTTCGGCGGCTCAGGTTCAACCACGGTGACAGGTTCAGGTTCAGGTGGAGTGAAAGAGGTCTGCCAGTCGGGATCACCACTAGTTGGCGCAGGTCGATGTTGTGTTTCATCTTGCGGCGCGATTGTATTTTCAGGGTCAGTAGAATTTGCATCATCTGCAACCGCGTCAATCTCTTCAGTTGTGGCTTCGGTGGCGCTAGGCTGGGGTGGTGCTTTGGATTTGGCTGGAATAACCCAACTGGTGCGGGTTTCAACAGATTGTTGTGGCTTAATTAGTTGCTTAGTTTCCTGCGTTGCAAAGACCTCTGGCCGTAGATTGGTTGGTTCTGAATCGTTGGGTAGTGCGGGTGTGGATTCGTCTAGTTGACCAAATTCGCTCATCCCTTTGGCGACAATATCGGCCAGGCTGTCGACATTCTTTCCGCCCATACCAGTCGCATTTTCCTCGACTGCTTCAATGCGTCGCCTTCATGACTTGCTTTCTCTTGGGCATCCGTGCCCCAAAGGGGAGGTGGACACTTGAGAATTGGATTGGTCGTCAACCCAGATGCAGGATTAGGGGGCCGTCTTGGCTACAAGGGTTCGGATGGAATGGCCGAAAAGGCTCGTGCGGCTGGAGCTCAAGACAGAAGTGGGCCGAGGGTTTTGGCAGCACTTACCCGGCTGAGTGAATTAATTGGCCAACGTCAATTGGCTGAACCATTGACAATTATCGCTTGGGTTGGACGAATGGGGGTTGATTGGCTTCCAATTTTCGCTGACGATGAAAACCAAGCGTGGGAACTCAAAGTAATTGGTGAAATAGGTCCAGAAACCAGTGCAGAAGATACCACCACAGCAGTAAGTGAATTGTGCAAATATAATATTGATTTATTGGTCTATGGCGGTGGTGATGGCACCACTAGAGATATTGTCGCCGCTCTTGATGAAATCGGACAAGGAGCAGTTACTGGTAGTTCCGAAGGGCTACCAATATTGGGGATTCCAGGGGGAGTGAAAATGCATAGTGGTTGTTTCGCGGCGACGCCTCGGGCAGGAGCCGAAGTTATTCGCGCCTTCCTTGATGGAGATTTATTACCAGCCCGCACCGAGGTCATGGACCTCGACGAAGAAGTCTATCGGAGTGGTGAATGGCGAGTCAGAATGTATGGTGAAGCAATGACACCTAGCAGTCCGCGCTGGATGCAGGGCGCAAAAGAGCAGGTAATGGCAGCAGATGAAAGCGAAACCATTGCCGCATTAGCTGAGCACGTGAAAGTGGAGATCGAAGAAAACCCACATCTTCTCATTATTTGGGGGAGTGGTGGAACTTTACGCGAGGTGGCCGAATTATGTGGTCATGCCACAACTCTGCTGGGAATCGACATCACTTGTGCTGCGTGGGAAGAGCCATTAAAGGCCGACCTAAATGAGGCTGAAATGCTCAAAATAATAGCCAATCACAAAGGTGAAAAATTGCTTCTTCTCTCTCCTATGGGTGGTCAAGGCTTCCTCATTGGCCGGGGAAATTTGCAACTTTCACCCGAGGTTTTGCGAGCGATTGGTCTCGACAATATTCTCGGAGTAGTAACCCCTGCCAAATTGCTGGCGCTTGCACAAATTCGCATTGATTCTGGAGAACCCGAACTCGATGAAGAATTCCAGCAACGTAAATACGTAAAATTGCTCCAAGGTTTCAGAACTACGCGAATAATGCGAATTGCAAGTGACTAAAGCAAATTTTGCAACATTTACTGCATTACTGCGGCCTGTAGTAATCCTAGGAACGGTGGTGACGGCCGATTCGGTCTCGTCTTGAATTCTGGATGATATTGGGTGCCAACAAAGTATGCGTGATTTTCAAGTTCAAATATTTCACAGCGCTGACCAGTCTCATCTTTGCCGACAAATTTTAGTCCATGGTTCTCGATTGCATCGACGCAGTCGGGATTGACCTCATAGCGATGACGATGGCGCTCATCAACATGCTCTAAATTGCCATACAATTGGCGAATGTTTGATTCTTCGACTTGGAAAATTGTTGGCCTGCTCCCCAAGCGCATAGTTCCACCGAGGTGGGTTTTGGAAATTTCAGGCATGAAGACGACGACAGGATGTGGTGTCTGTTCGTCGAATTCGGTTGAGTTTGCTCCTTCCCAGCCGAGAACATTGCGGCAAAACTCGACAACTGCGATTTGTAATCCGAGGCAAACTCCAAGATATGGTGTGTTACTGGTGCGGGCATAATTGGCCGCGAGAATTTTACCTTCAATACCCCTGTCGCCAAACCCACCTGGAACGAGAATACCATCGGCACCACGCAATAGTTGCCACGCTGAGTTGTCATCTGATCGCTCGAGGTCGGTAGCCTCAATCCAATCAATTTGCAATTTCCTTCCGACCGCAAAAGAAGCGTGCTGAAGTGCTTTGATGATTGAGAGGTAAGAATCTGATAGGCCAGTATATTTGCCGACAACTGCAATTTGGACATCTTCTGTGATGCTGTCTACATGGTCAGCCATCATCGTCCAATCGTCCAAGTGGGGCCGACTATCTGGGATTTCAAAGCCTAGATGATTAGACAGGAGTTGACTCACTCCTTGCTCTTCAAGTAATAGTGGAATACGGTAGAGGTTGGAGACATCGTGTGCGGAAATAACTGCCTTTGGGTCAACGTGACAGAATAATGCCAACTTTTCTTTGACATCCTCAGTCAATGGAGTTTCAGAGCGACATACCAGCATATCTGGAGTGATTCCTAAACCGCGTAATTCCTTAACCGTGTGTTGTGTCGGTTTGGTCTTTTGTTCACCTACCACTCCGATAACCGGAATTAGGCTCACATGGATAAAACAAATATTGTCCACTCCCACTCGGAATTGGAATTGGCGCAAGGCCTCAATGAATGGAGCCGATTCTATGTCTCCAACAGTACCACCCAATTCAATAACACATACATCAGGAGTTTCTCCACTACCATCAGAGGGCTGACTAGCCACGTCTTCAATCCAGTCTTGCACTGCATCAGTAATGTGGGGTACAACCTGCACGGTTTTGCCGAGATAGTCACCTCGCCTTTCAGCCTCGATGACCTTGGAATAAACTTTGCCAGTGGTGATATTATTATTGCAAGTTAGGCTCACATCCAAGAATCGCTCGTAATTTCCGAGGTCGAGGTCGACCTCGCCTCCATCGTCGAGAACGAAAACTTCTCCGTGTTCAAACGGCGACATAGTACCAGCATCACTGTTTAGATAAGGGTCTATTTTGACCGCAGTAACCCGAAGTCCGGCCGATTTTAGAAGTACGCCGATGCTGCTAGCGGTAACTCCTTTACCCAGTCCACTGAGCACTCCTCCGCTCACCACAACGTACCGCATCGCCATCAACGGGATTTACACCCAACATATCTTACACTTAGTCCTTACTCTTTGAAAGGCAACAAATATTTTTTTTATTTAAGCCTTTATTAGAAGAAAGATTATTTACCGGCTTGCACATTTTTTTGGTATGAGTCAAGGAGAAGATATGGTATGGGATGGGCTGAGTCAACAGTGGGTAACGCCTACATCGGCAAGTACAAATGTAATGCAAAATCCAGTTTCGGGGAGTAATACGGCAAATGATGGGAGAGGTTACTCCTCTCCAGTATCTCCAATGTTGAGCAAGATGGATAGTAATAAGAGCAGCAAGTCAAATACGGTTTCTGAACGAATTTCAGACAAAGGGTGGCTAGTTTCTCAAATACTTGTAACAGCAGTAATCACCCTAGGATTCCTAATGCTGATATTTTCTGAAAATTATGATTACCTCTCAAATTATTCCGATCCCCCTGAACCCCCTGATGCTCCCAAATCTTCAGATTTTAATGCCGATGGCGTGGGCTCATTGAATGAGACTGAACAAGAATCTTATGATTGGGCATACGATAATTACTTAGACAAAATGGAAATCTATTATGATGATGTTGTAGAGCATAATAAATTGATGAATAAATACGAGGGAAAAGCGATTCTATTTGGTAAAATAGGGCCAGGTCTAGTTTGTTTGGGTTTAATTTATCTAAATTTCCAAGATGCGTCTAAGGAAATGCCCAAAGGTTTGCGCATGGCTTTGTTAATCTGCACATTCTATCTATTGGTGAATTTCCTAGGATATGGCGCCGGAGTAAACGGTGGCCTAAACTTTGGAGCTGGCAGTTAGGATAATTGACAGAACGAATTCCTCAAATCTGCATCACTACCAGAGAAATGGTATGAATCCTAGGATTAGAAGTGCAACTGGAACAAATAATTGTTCGGTTGTCGAGCGCATTCCCGCCAGCAAGGATAATTCAGTACCACGGTGTAATTTTACTGACATCCCAACATCAGCATTGCCGCGCATCACCAGCAAACTACTCTGCTGGGTGCGGTCAATTTCTTCTTCATATTCACCATCCTTCTTGGTCTCGGCTCTACCCAAACAGTAGATTGGGTCACCAATTCCCAAGGTGTGCAGAGTCCAGCGCCAATTGCCAGATTTCCACTGATTAAGGTGACTACCATAGTCAATTTTCTTCCAAGTACTCGGGTCGACTAAGATGCCGGCTGAGCCATCATGAAGAATGAATGGAACTGAGCCTTCGCCCTTGTCTCTAGTTTCCCATGAACATTTGCGGTTTTTACCACTACCGCGGCAGACGTATTGTTCCTCAATCCATGAATATGCAACTATGCCGCCCGCTTGACGGTCTTCGCTTTTGACCGAAACGAGCAAACTGGCTAGCGGTCCGGGGCGAACTTGACCGACCATTTCAGCAGGGCCGACCGCAACTGAGCGGGCTAGTTGGGTGGGTGTATCCAAGATATTGTGAGCAACTTTCCAGCGCCGATAGCTAATTATCGCCCAAATGATATTGAAAATTAATATTGACCAGCGCATTACTTGGCCGATGAGGTAGTGGACTTCGTCGCCGTGTCGTGCTAATAGATCTGAGGATAGCCACACAGTTGAAGTGATGAATATTATTGCTGCAATACTGTAAAAGGTTAGGGTTGCAGGTTCAGGTGTACCGATTTTACTCGGGTGTTCTTCAATAATGACATCATTTTCATCGGCAGCATATGGATTTTCTAAATTCCATGATTCCGGTGCTGGTTCGTTGAGAACCCAATCGTTGGTATCATTATCTTGACGTTCAGGACCTACCGCTTTGACCAATTCAGTTGTTCCTAATTCGAGATGCATCTGCTCGCGTGCGGAATGTTCAATTCGTGAGTTGTGAATATCTTGGGCTAATGAGGTGGGGGTAGTCGCCATTAGAAGAATACTACCAACAATGCAGAATAGCAAGCCCCACCTTTGCATATCCTCGCGATCGGTAACCTCGCTTGGTTCTAAGTAATCTTCACCGGCGGAAAATAGCCACAGAGTTTCGCCATCATCAAGGACGAATAATTTCACATAATCCCCTTCACCAATAGTCCATTCGGATTGAGGGCATGAACGACCTACTGCGTTTATTTCAGGTCCAGTAGTCTCTTTAGTCCAGTGTACGATATAGTCTGGATATACTCCTCCCCCGTTTGGACGGATAGTCAATGGTCCTCGGTCAACTGCAGAAGTGTGATCATCCCAATTACCTTCGTCATCAGTTGAACAATGACCTGTTGCAATTGTGCCGTCAACAATAGTTCCATCAAAGCGCAACCATGCTCCGGTTGCCCCGGCTTCAAAACCCGCACCAAGTTCGTACATCTCATGCTCGTATTCAGGACTAGGAAGATAGAGTGCTTCATCGACAGGTGGAGCATCGGGGATTCCGGTAGATACAAGTGCTAAGATTCCTCCAATTGAGATGCAGATGATGGAAATACTCCAGCCAAACCAGCCCCAAAAGGTGAATGGTTTGGTAAATTGGAAGAAGCCATGACTAAGACTATCAGCGTGAAAACTTCCGCTCACGTAGAGTGAATAGCCAAAGAAGTATATTATGTCGTCTCAGTCAAAGGCAAGAACGATTTTACCGCAGTCGCCTTGTTGCATTAGAGCAATAGCCTCTTTGAATTCGTGCCAATGCATTCTATGAGTAAGGATTTTTTCTACCTCAATAGATCCGTTAGAAAGTAAATCCTGCATCAAATCCCAAGTTTGCCACATCTTGCGGCCGTTGATGCCCTTGACATGGAGATATCTGAAGACGATTTCATTGACAGGTACAACCGGGTCACTACCATAAACGCCCAAAATATTGACCCACCCCCCCATCCGTGTACTCTTGATAGCATTAGATAAGGCGGCTGGAGCACCTGAGAATTCGCACGAATTGTCGACTCCTTTGCCCTGAGTAGCGGCCAGGATTTCGGCGACGACATCATCACCTTTACCAAGCACGAGGTCGGCACCGAGTTGGCTGGCCAAATCCATGCGATATTGGTTGTCCCAATCGGTAGCGATGATCTGTTTCGCCCCCATCGCTCTAGCTGCCGAGACCGCAAATAGCCCAATTGGCCCAAGTCCATGGATGGCTATAGTAGCCCCTTCTATTGGTCCACCAGTCAAGGTGTGAATGGCGTTTCCGAGTGGGTCTTGGATTGTAGCTTCATCAACAGGCAAACTGTCCGGATTGCGGCGAGCATTTGCCGCTGGTACAGTAAAATATGGGGCAAAGGCACCGTCGGTATGGACTCCGAAAATTGCCCCATTCTCACAAACGTGGGCATTTCCCTCTTCGCATCTTTGGCATTGCCAACAAGCAAGATGGCATTCAATGCTGACAAAATCTCCGACCGTAAGACCATCCACCTCAACACCAACAGCAACCACATGACCACTTGTTTCGTGACCTGTAATCGTGCCAAGAGGAACTTCAGAACTACTCCATTCATCCCATTTCCATATGTGTAGGTCGGTACCACAGACGCTGGTAGAGTGGGTCCTGACTAGTACTTCCCCAGCCTGCGGGGTAGGAACTGGATGTTCGATTAAGTCGAAACCATCCTGCTCATCGCGCACCTTGGTCCAAGCCATCATCGTGGCCGGCAGTTCGCTCATGGCTAACGCTTACCTTGACCATTGATAGGTATTATCGGAGAGATTACTCTAATCTTCGTCCATGATTCCTTCGGGAATAACCGCCTCTTGCTTAGCCCATAGAACATCGTCAATACGTAGCAGGGAAATTGAGGAATCGGTGGCGCCGCGAATGACTTGACGGGTGATTCGCAGTGGTTCTCGCACTCCAACTGAATCCATATCTTGGGGTGATTTAGTGGCTGCATCCAATCCGACCCAATCGCCGTTTGTTGTCTGTTCCGCGACCAATTCAAGCAGTGAATCAATCGGGTCGATACCCGAGTTTTCAGCCAAGGCCCTAGGGATTACCTCGAGAGCATCGGCAAATCCGAGTACTGCTAATTGTTCTCGGCCAGGAATTTCTTCAGCATAGCGACGCAAGCGACGGGCAAGGGCAATGTGGGTTGCGCCACCGCCTGGGAGTAGAAGTGGTTCTTCGAGGAGTTGGCAAGCGACCCCGACTGCATCGTCGAAACAACGTTCGGCCTCTGCGATGATCTCTTCGCTTGAGCCGCAGATGACCAATGTTGCTCCAGCATCAGCTTGTCCCTGTAATATCCAATGGGTAGTATCCTGCCACAACTCTTCCTGCGATGAGGTGAATTGTCCGAGTACATCGTTTCCGCTCTTGGATGGGTTGTGTACCAACTTGGCTCCGGTAGCGCGGGAGAGTAATTCCAAATCACTACGTTCAACACGCCGATAAGCGGTGATGCCAGCCTCGGCTAACCATTGGCGTGCTTCGTCATCGACACCATCGCGTACTGCGACGACGTTTGGTGCAAGGGCGATGACGGCATCGACCTGTTGACGCACAAGTTCTCGGTCTTTGGCACGGAAGGCATCGAGCATACCAACACTGGTGATTTTCAATTTTGCATCAAGGCTCGGGGAGCGGCGTTCAAGACCACCATCAAGAAGGAGTATTTTTCCTCCCTCGGGCCAATCAATCATCTCGGGATGAATGCAAGATTTTGCCAATACTAAACCTGAGACTAGATGGCTATCTGTGGTAGTTCCACCACGATTTGCAATCACTTTAACCAGCGTGGGGTCAGCTCTTGTTGAACCCTCTTCGTTTTGAACGACAATTGCCTTGGCCGCAATTATCGCCAATTCAGCGATGTGACTCTGTTGCGCCACTTGTCCCTTGCCAGCCAATGAAGTTAGTGTAGCAGCCCGCAATTCTTCCTCACCAGCCAGCGGGCGGGCAATATCGGCCAAAGCAGAATCTGCTTCAGTACTGGCCAAGCGATAGCCGGAGGCGATTTGTGCCGGGTGAATACCTTGGGTTATCATCTCCCATGCATTAACCAATAATTCGCTTGCTAAGAGAATGGTTGAGGTCGTACCATCTCGCGCCACCTCATCCTGGATGGTGCTGGCAGAGATAATCATCTTGGCCGCTGGATGTTCAACTTGAGCGGTGCTGATGACTGTGACTCCATCATTAGTAATGAGCATACGACCTTCATCGTCTACCAACATTTTGTCTAGTCCATAGGGTCCAAGAGTCGAGCGAACCGCACCGGAGAGAGCCAATGCTGCTTCGATATTCTTACGCAGCGCAACGTTTCCGCTCACCCTCTCGGTATCGCGTAATAATTCGCCATCTCCACTATCGGTCATTGGAACAGCACGCCGACCGGTGTCTGCATTTTGAATCTCTCGTTTCAATATGCAGTTTTTGTTGCTGGAATCGTGGCTGACTAATTGTTAAGGTTCATATAGGTCAAACCGCTCCGACTATACAACCACAAGTTAAGTAGTGAGTAATGGAGAGGTGAGATTATGGATGAAGAGTGGGAAGAACAGATGATTCGACAAATCTCTGAAATGTTCAAAAACATGGGTATGCCGATGGATGAACAGGCTCTAAGGGGCATGATTAACCAATTCCGTGACCAGTTTGAACAGATGGGCATAGACCCCGAAAAACTCTCGGGAGATTCGGTCAATCTCAATATCGACCTGTCGCAATTCAAGGACATGATGTCTGGTCAAGTCGACCTTTCAGACATGTTTGAGCGCATGGGGGTTAAGGTCGAAGTCGATGCCAAGCCGGTTGAGGTTGATGCCCCCGAAGACGAGAAAGATTCGATTACCTTACCACCTGCAGATTTCTACCTCGATGGTTGGACAATGAACGTCACTATCGACTGCTCAATGCAGATTGAATTATCAAGCGACAATATCGAAATATCACTCATTAATGATGGTGAAATGGTTGAGGTATTACGCACAACTCAGATTAATCCAATAACTCAAATCGACTTACCTCATCCTTGTGAAGATGTGGTCGGATGGGAGTTCAACAATGGCATTCTTGACCTCACTCTCAAACTCATACCCCAAGGCTCGGCACTAGCTGAATCAACCGATGATGATGGTGACAATGCTGACGGCGCTGATAACGAGGTCTCATCAGATGATGAGGAGATGGAAATTCCCGATGTGAGTATTGACTTAGGTGATACTGATGATGATGAAGACGATGGTGGAATACCAATCGTTTGAAAAAACAAACCACAAATGAAGTGATAATATGAGTAAAGTAATTGGAATTGATTTAGGAACAACAAATAGCTGTGTTGCAGCACTAGAAAATGGAGAAGCAGTAGTAATCGCTAATGCAGAAGGAGCGCGTACAACACCATCAGTTGTCGCTTTTTCTGGTGAGGGTGAACGCTTGGTTGGAATTACCGCTAAGCGCCAAGCTGTAACCAATAATGAACGCACTATTGCCAGTGTCAAGCGAGAGATGGGAACCGATTGGAAACAAGCAATCGACAAGTCGGATTATACTCCACAAGAGATTTCAGCATTCATCTTGCAGAAGTTGAAGGCCGATGCTGAAGCCTATCTCGGACATGAAGTTAAGCAAGCGGTCATCACTTGTCCGGCTTACTTTACCGATGCTCAGCGCAAAGCAACCAAAGATGCTGGCCGTATTGCCGGCTTGGAAGTTCTGCGAATTATCAACGAGCCGACCGCTGCCGCCCTCGCTTACGGGGTCGATAAGGATGAAGACCAGACGATTTTGGTCTACGATCTTGGTGGTGGAACTTTCGATGTTTCAGTATTGGAAATTTACGATGTAGACGGTCAACCACAGATTGAAGTCAAGGCAACCGCCGGAAACAACCGACTCGGTGGCGACGATTTCGACGAGAAAGTAATTGATTGGTTGGTCACTGAATTCAAGAAATCGACAGGAATCGACCTTGCTAAGGACTCTCAGGCGATGAGCCGACTCAAGGAAGCTGGTGAGAAGGCCAAAATTGAGTTGTCTGGAACTGGACAAACTCAGGTTAACCTGCCATTTATCACAATGAAGGATGGCCAGCCTGAGCATCTCGATCTAAACTTGACAAAGGCCAAGTTCGACGAATTAACCGCTGACTTGGTCGAGTCGACCATGTCACCAACTCGTAGGGCAATGAAAGATGCTGGAGTCAAGAAAGGAGATGTTGACAAGGTCATCCTTGTTGGTGGCTCGACTCGCATTCCCGCGGTCCAAGAAGCGATTGAATCAGAAGTCGGTAAGGCGCCTTTCAAGGGAATTAACCCAGATGAAGCAGTTGCAATGGGGGCTGCTCTTCAAGCCGGTATCATAGCAGGCGACGAAGGAGTATCTGACATCTTATTACTTGACGTAACTCCACTTACTCTAGGTATTGAGACACTTGGTGGTGTTACTACAACAATGATTGAGCGTAACACTACCATCCCGAGCCGACGTTCGGAAGTTTTCAGTACCGCTGCCAATAACCAACCAGCGGTCGAAATCCATGTTCTTCAAGGCGAGCGTGAATTTGCCAAGGATAACATAACGCTTGGACAATTCCACTTGGTTGGAATCCCACCCGCTCCACGTGGCACGCCACAAATTGAAGTTACTTTCGACATTGATGCCAACGGTATCGTCAACGTATCGGCCAAAGATTTGGGTACAGGAAAGGAACAATCGATCAAGATTGAAAGCCAAACTTCACTATCCGAGAGTGAGATTCAAGCCAAGATTTCTGAGGCCGAGGAATTCGCCGAGGAAGACAAGCGTAAGAAGGCTCAGGTTGAATTGCGTAATATGGCAGACCAAGTGGTTTACCAGACCCGTCGCACTCTTGAAGAATCAGCCGACAAAATCGATGAAGCGGAAACCCTTGAGGTTACCGCCCATCTTGACGAGTTAGAGAAGTTGGTTCAAGATGAAGAGGGTAATCCTCTCGACTTCGAAGCAATCGACGAAGCGGCAATTCAGGCCAAAGTCGCTGAGGTTGAGCAGGCTATGCATGGCATATCGGCGAAATTGTATGAAGCGGCTGCAGCCGAGATGGCAGCCCAAGAAGCCGAAGGTGACGATTCTACCCCTACTGGCGATGACGGTGTTGTCGATGCTGACTTCGAAGTTGTTGAAGACGAAGACAATGACTGAGAATTGTATATAAACGCAAAGTCAACTATTTAGAACAGTCTAATTGTTTGGGTTACATTTATTTCCACTAAAGTTTTGTCAGTTTCATGAGTGATAGCGATAAATCACCACCGGTATTTTCGCTCTCATGGCCCACCAGAAAATCTCGCCGCATTAAACTTACGATTCTCTACATTTTAGTGGGGATGAGTTTTCTCTCTTTGTTGGAATGGAATCCATGGGTAAACCATGATTCCGATATTGCTGACCTACCAAGTGTTTCAGAAGAAATGGAATGGACAAGTATCATTGACATGCCATGGACGGAAGTTCCAGATTTGCGTTCAGATGAAGTTAATTTTACTTCATCACCCTTTAGAGTTGAAGAATGCAATAGTCGCTGGGCGTGGCTAGAACCGCCGACAAATACGAAAATCGATGTAGTCACTTCCAATGGTGAGGCAATCACAATTCTATATGGAAATTCTGATGATGTTAGACTGTCTTATCCATGGGAAAATAGTGCACTCCTTTGTGATAAGGAGATTCAAAATGCCAGTGTAATCCTTCACAAAGATGGGGAAATATACCACGTAGTTTCAATGGGAGTGCTAGGAGAGGAAGCACGAACGCAGATACCATATGGATGGATAAATTGGGCTTTCCTAGGAATAATTAGTGGGTATTTATTGTTAAAAGCAATGCCTTCAGCAGCACGTGCTCGAAACTCAAGGATACGAAAAATGACACTTGGTTGGAATGGCCATTCAGATGATGACTGGGTGATTTACGATCCTTTAGAATTAATAGGTTCCAATCCTCAAATGAAAAAGTTCAAAGATGGGAGCGTAATTTCTGAACATCCATCAAAATTACATCCTGTGTTGGTTGCAACTGCAACACCGTGGATTATCGTCTTAGCATTCACATTGCTATGTTTTGACTTGATATTGGTTGACATTTTTTCAACTGACGGATTGGCTCTAGGAGGTATGCTGAACAACGATTTTGAGTTTGATTTCTTGGGCTTCTGTTTGGCTGTATTCATTATCACAATTGGCCCTTGGGTATTAATTGGCAAATTAATGCACACTAAGGAGACCATGATGTCTACCTTTGGAGCATTTATCCAAAAACGCCGTCTTCAAGCATTGATTGATGACGTTCCCACTTCAACGGTTAGAGGGGCAGCAGTAGGTCGGGTTGAAATGGCAGGTGTAGCCTTGAGTACTTCTACTGGTGAATATGGACATCACATTGCCGGAAAAATGGATGAGAGGGTTCTTGGGATAAGAAATCCTGACAATTGGCCTGGTTTCCGTTGGCTTGCTAAAACTGAACGAGAAACTTGGGATTCGGAACACTTGTTTGAGTTCATTCTTCATGACGGTACATCTGGAATTAAAGTATCAATGCCGAGGAAAAAATATGTGTTTGGGCATCCAACCTCCAATTTGACCAATGGGATATTCTATCGCCATACTCATTGGAGTATTGATGAAGGTGACCCAGTCTTTGTAATCGGTGAAGTGAAGATCGGGAAAGATGGTGAAGTCTACATAGGTGTTGACGAAGATAGTGGCCTGCCTTCGGCGGTATTCAAGGGTACAGAGTGGACGGTAGTAGGCAAGTACAGGTCTATTTTTGAATACATTTGTGCCGATATTTTGGGTTTATTGATACTAATCCGTATTGGCCTATTTATTGGTGGTATAATATGATTGATGAAGCGAAAATCCCTGCAATTCCAGACCAATTGAAAAATTGTGTTAGCATTAAGGTTGTTCCCGACGGGCTGAAAATGATTTATGTAAAAAGCTCTCAAGCAAGAATTTGTTATTGGATAATATTTGCATTTACACCATTTATTGGGTATATTGCTACCATAAACTTAGGATTGGTTAATGGTGGTGGTTTGATTCTAACAATGACTCTGATTGCCTTCATTTCACTAATTAGTTATGAATGGGTTTTCAAGTGCTCAATTGTCTTCACAAACAAACAACTCATTTTCACTAATTTAACATTCTATCCGAGGGTCACAAAATTGCGACGATTTAGACAAAATTGGCTTGAATCTCAGGGCTACGTCAAAGTGGTTAGATCAAATCAGCGTGTACATTACGCACCAATGGTTTACCTAAAGACGAAGTATTCCTTGGTCGAGATTCACCACAAAGATTCGGTTAGGGCTGCAGTTCATAATGAACTGATTTTGGCCTGTATCGAACTTACTAAATTATCTCCATCTTCTAGTGAATAGAAGGAATCAATTTCATTTTACAATGTATTTGCTCACTTTCCTTGGGTAATCATGTGGTGTAGGGTTCGCACATGAATCCCTGTTCCACCATTGGCGACCAAGACGTTCGACTTGGCTCCCCATGCGGTTCCCGCGATGTCGAGGTGAGCCCATGGAATTTGCTTTTTATCATCCCCCTCGCCACGGGTTTGGACGAAATTCTTGAGGTAGGCTGCGGCGGTATTTGAGCCACCATAGCGAGTGGTTCCCAAATTACGCAAATCGGCAATTTTACTATCTTTCATTTCCTTCTCAAAGGCTGGAGTAAGTGGCATTGGCCAAACCAATTCACCACAGTCATCGCCAGCGGTAACCAAGTCCTTGCCCAAGTCATCATCATTGGTCCACATTCCTGTTGCTTCATGGCCGAGGGCGACCACAATGGCGCCAGTTAAAGTTGCTAAATCAACGATATAAGAGGGGTTGTAATCGGCGGCCATCCATAGACCGTCGGACAAAACCAACCGGCCTTCTGCATCGGTATTGAGAATCTCGACAGTTTTGCCTGAATAGGTTGTGATAACATCACCAGGGCGTTGTGCAGTAGCATCAGGCATATTCTCTGCCATACAAGAAATTCCAGTAACTCGACCTGAATATCCAGTCGCCTCAAGTGCTTGCATTAGCCCGAAAACCGTGGCTGAACCATGCATATCGAATTTCATTTCATCCATCGATGCGCTCGGCTTTATTGAAATCCCTCCGGTATCGAATGTAATTCCTTTACCGACTATTACCGGCGCTTCACCTTCGACTTCTGCATTCATCTCGAAGATGACCATACAGGGCTTACGGGAACTTCCCATTCCAACCCCACACAGACCGCCCATTCCAAGATTCAGAGCTTCTTCGTATTCGATGACGGTTAACTTGACATTACCCTTGTCAGCAGCCCATTCACGGGCCAAGTCGGCATAAGCCATTGGGAAGAGATCGTTTGGGGGAGCATTGGCTAAATCTCGGGCTCGGAATACTCCGGTAGCGATTTGCGCTGAGCGGGTCGCACTTGCACCTACAGATTCGACATGTTGTGCATCGCACTGCATGATAACATGGATTGGACTGTCATCCTCCTCGTCATCATCGTCCTTGCTCTTGTATTGGTCGTACTTGTAATCGCGTAGAATCATTCCCTCTACGAAAGCCGCCAATTCTTTGTCTGACCAGCCGATAGGGCGTACAGTCAGAGTTTTACCGTGACGCTTTTTGAGACCAGCGAAAAATTTAGCGCCCGAACTACGACATGAGTCGACCGTACGTTCACTCGCCTTGCCTAATCCCCATAGCATCGCCTTAGCAGAGGGTGAATGTAGGGTGAGGCGCTCGCCAGTCTTACCAGTAACGTCTTTGTCATTGAAAAGTTTAGTGATTTGTGTTTGCAAATCATCGCCCAAACCTGATAGTGCAACTGCATCAATTCCTTCATCACCCTTGTTGAAAGGCAATACAAGTGTTCCGTTAATATCGCCAATACCTTCGACTGTTATTTCCATAGTAATCTAATGCGAGGGGTAGAGGCATTGCTTTTCAAGTCATGGCCGTATTATCTTGCCATTCCATGCCGATATCAAAATACAAATTTGACTCAGACCGGATTAGGTGCAAAAACAGGTGCCGTTAGAAAAAATTCAATTGACGGATGGAGAGGATTTGGCCTCGACCAAAATTGCTTCTTGCGAATGCCCTTCTAATTTTGCGACTAATCGCCACGCCAGGAAAACTGAGAGCAAGAAAAGTGGGATACTGAGTCTAAAGGTCCAATGATATTGGTCAACTTGGCTTAGGCTGGTAGTTTCGAGATATCTCAGTGAAGAGAACATCAATGTGATGCCCAAACCTTGGCCGATTAATGTGGTTGCTGAAGATAGGCCAATAGCACGGTTGCGCTCGGATAAAGTTGAATGTTCACTCATTAGGGCATCAGAAGAAACTACGAGGAATCCATAAACCGGTAAGACATAAATGAACGCAGCTAACCAATTCGGCAATCCAATGCTGAACGCAGACCACAATGAACAATAGGCGATTGCTGACCATAGCAATACAGTTGAAGCACCATATCGAGCGCAAAAGAATCCAGCGTAGGCTACCAAAACAACGCTCGCTAATTGTGCCCATGATATCAATACAGAAGTGAATGAAATATCAAAGCCGATGAATTCAAGATAGCGAGGAGAATTTAGTACTACTGCGCCACGAGGAATTGAGATTGCTAGAACAACTGCCAAAATCATTAGTGGCCACGGACTAGTAAAACTCAACCATTTCGAGGGACTAAGTCCCATTTTTTCGACATTTACCGGCTCGCTTGACTCAATAAATGCCTTTAGAGAATCGCCTATATTCAAGACGCATAGAATAGCAACCACCATGCATATAGCCACAAGTCCCGACACAGTCCACAGGCCAAAATCGCCGTACGTCTTACCCATAACAAGAATTAGTACGCTGGCGATTGCCCACGCGATTGAATGTAAAAGGCCATTTGACTCAGATTTTGCGTTTGGAAAAATTTCACTAGTCATTGAGAATAATAATCGTACTACTCCAAGAGAAGCCGCTTGTAAAGTTGCCACAATCATGAATGGATATAAACTCAAGAATGGCATCATTAGTGAGATTAGTACATTCGCCCCTGCAGTGCCTAGTAGCATTTCTCTTCGTCTTCCAAAGCGATCTGCTAAACTACCGAAAATTGTTGCACCAATTCCAAATCCAACTACAACCAAACCGACTTGAAGAGCGACTAATGATTCTGCTCCACCGAGCATTCTGGTGTGATAACTGAACATGTACCATGCCGCAGATGTGGCTGCACCCCCAAACGCTCCGACCGCGGCCAGTGTCCAAGCATATGTTTGCCAGCGATTTTCAACAATGTCTTCTTGTTCTTGCTCTAACCGCTTGGCTTTGCGAATAATCCAAGCGAGAATAATAGCGAATATTGGAATGGTCGATAACTGTAAAGTCGTTACCAAGGATGGACTTAATGCTCCACTACTGGCTGAAGTAGTAGTATAGGTGAGATTGGTTTCAGGAATCGTCTCGGTTACCCATTGTGCGCTATTGATAACCCGTTTTTGGTAATGCAATTGGAACAGGCCACCAGATACAAGACTCAAGTTGCTCGCATCCAGATGCAAGCTGGAACTGTTAGAAGCATTGACAGAAAAATTGGTGGAGTTCCAAAGCAATTCACCAGATTCACTGAGATACTGTAAGGTGGCATTTGCAGTACTAGCATGTCCTAGATTTTCAACTTCGAGATGGATATGGTCACCATCTACAATTTCCATAGATGTAATATTCAACCTAGCTCTCCAGTACCAGACGTTCTCAATTAGGAAATTCATAACATCTAATTCTTCACCCAAACGACTTGATAATGGTTCAACAGTACCAAGTGCCCATTGTTCATCATCAGTTTCAAATGTGAAAGTTGGGAATCCCATTATCCCGTATCCATAGTCTCTGCTGGTTCCACAATTTGGATACAAACCCTGATTTGCATTTTGGATTGGAATCTCTGAGATATTTGCGTGAACATCCTCCCTTATTCCGTGGAATAACTCCCAATCTGAGGGTTGGTCAGGCCATTTACCCCACGGATAGAGCATTATCCAAACTCCAGTATGCATCGTGACATAGAGGTCAGCATCAGGCACTACCGTATTCATGTAATTCGAATTCGCAAGAGTTTCAGATTCACTGAATGCACTACTCCCTGGCTGGGTCGTCTCGCAGGTATTCCAGTAGTGGTCATAATTTCGATTCAAATCAACTTGGTTGATGTTCCAGCGTGTGTCGATGTCATTGCCATCAGCATTCAACATGATGAGAATGTGTAGTTCAGTTGTAGTGAGGACATCGATAACTTCCTGATCTCCTGCTGCCCAACCCTCTATGTAATATTCAGCGGTTAAGAATGCCAATTCGGTTCCTAAGTGCTCATTTCCATGGTGTCCACCATCGATGTAAACAACCTCTTTCTGTGAACCATCTGGTTTGGTATTTTGAGTCCAATCAGAAATTTGAACAACCCAGAGATTCCTACCAAGTTCAGTCTGTCCAGCAACGGTCAATATGACGATATCAGGATGATCTGTAGCCCATGATTGTACATCAGTAGTCAGTGTCAAATACGAATGATACCAATGTTCCTGAACAATATTAGGTTGCTGGGCGGCGCTGTTGGTTACAATCGGGGATACGCTGACTAACAATAGCAGCATAATCAGAGCCGGAATTCTTACCCGCATTGCCGTCGCACCACTAAGTGGTGCGCTAAGGTCAATTTGAGGTTTCCCTATCTCAAACGACTCAGTCTAATTCCATATCGTCTAGTTCATCCATGCCTTCCATTAACGCTTGAACTTGAGCAATTGCCTCGTCCTCGGAAAGATTAGATTCCTCAACTTCGGCGACGGTGGCTTGACCACCAAAGGCTTCGAGTAAGTTGGTGCCACTTGACCCTACTGCAGTATTCGCAGAGTCTTTCAAATCTTGGTCCATTCCCGAATTACTTTCTTGGTCGAGTTGTTGGTTGAGCCATTCCTCATAGGGAGCATTGGCTCTTGCCCCGATACGAATGATAGCGGGGGTATCGTATGGGTGATGTTGTGAGAGCCACAATTCTAGATCGTCAGCCTTCTCAACACTAGTTTTGAACAATGTGACGACTTCACCTTCACGTTGGCTCTCACCCTGCCAATCAAATATTGAATCGACAGATGTTTTGAGAATACATGCGGCTAATCCTGCAGAAATCGCTCCTTCAGCTAAGTGTTCAGCAACTTCTTGGTCGGGGCAAGTCGTGAACATCAAAACGAGCGCCAT
>CAZPME010000026.1:0-26308 GCA_964587885.1 uncultured Candidatus Poseidoniales archaeon | reverse complement strand
TCTCGCGCGGAACCTGCTATTGCCCATCTCGATTGGACTTTCACCCCTATACCCAGCTCATCCGAGCGATTTGCAGATCAGCAACGGTTCGATCCTCCACCCAGTTTTCACCGGGCTTCAATCTGGCCAGGCATAGATCGGTGGGCTTCAGGTTCTCCACCATTGACTTCGGACGAGCACATCCCGTCCCTCACCGCTAATGCGGCTGCGGACTTGTCGGTTTCCCTTCGGCTTCGTGGTTCAACCACTTAACCTCGCCAATGATCAAGACTCCCAGGGGCATTTTTCTAAACGCACGATAAGACGCTGCTCATATCTTCGCTTTCACGCCTTATCAGCCTGTACCCATCTGGTTTCAGGTTCTTTTCACATCCCGCTAAGGATACTTTTCAGCTTTCACTCACGTTACTTGTAAACTATCGGTCTCGAGTTGTATTTAGAGTTGGAACTTTCTGCGTCCCACATTCACGCGCGATATCCAACGCACGCTACTCTTGTTACGTCACTTGGCCATATTCGATTCGGATACGGGACTTTCACCCTCTCTGGCTGCGCCATTCCAGGCGACTTCTCCTTCCCGAACTTAGGCTACAGACGAACACACCACATTTCCTTCAGTTTCCATTCCGGATTCGGTTTGCTCTGTTCCGTTTTCGTTCGCCACTACTCACGGAATCTCTTTTGATTTCTTTTCCTCCCCCTACTAAGATGCTTCAATTCAGGGGGTTCCCCATCGCTAATGCGATTGACTGCTAGAGTCAGGAGGTCCTATTAGGCAATCTACGGATCGCAGACATTCATGCGTCTCCCCGTAGCTTATCGCAGCTTGTCACGACCTTCATCGGCACTCGAGCCAAGCCATTCCCCAGATGGGTTGTAGCATCAACATGCCCCGCACACTCTAAGTGTGCAACCCTCTGGTGTCCAGGCTAACCTCTCGGGTTTCCCAGGATGACCGATTTCCCGTAGGTCGGCCTTCCTCCACCACTCTTCCCCTATAACGAACGTTACAGAGTGCACAAGCAAGCCGGCGACAAACATCCTCTATATAACAACACCGACCGAGCAGTGGTCGACAAATGGCGTACTGCGCAAAGATTTTGGGCTATTTTTTGGGTTCACTTATCACCCGATGCCTCGCGGGGGCGAGTGGTTGGAAATTAAGCAGGAGTAAGTCTTCCTAGATTGGCCGAGAGAACAGGATGGTCGCCAAAACGAGTTACTGCGTCCTTAATGTCTCGTGCGGCTTCATCGAATCTCCCCAGCCCGATTAACGATACAGCACGACCATTGAGGGTGCCAATTGTAGGTGGGGCGCGTTCCAAGAAGGCTTCAAAAATTCGCAGGGCCTTGTCATAGCGTCCTGAACCAGCGAGAGCATTTCCAAGGTTGTAGAGTATCGTCGTCTGCTGAGGGTCAGTGCGGGCGGCCTGGCGTAGAGCCATTATTGCAGCCTCAAATTGTGTATCGGCACCGTCAATGAGGCTGAAATGGTCATCATCCTGCATCGAAATCGCACGCTGTAATAATGCCAATCCGTAATTATTCATTATGTGTGCATCCGTTGGATGACGCTTAGCCAATTGTTGGAAAAAAGATGCTGCTGCATTCCATTCTCTTGCAGCCAATGCTTCGAAACCATTGCGGGCGAGAGCCTGCTCATCTGAGCCTTCAGCACCGGTGATTTCCAAGGCCTGTGCGGGGAATAATTCCGGTTCTCCTGAGACTGTCTCCGATTCCGGATTGAACATTACTTCGCTGTCGGCTGGCTCGGCGATATCATCAAGATTTACCATCACTTCACTGGCAAAGGAATCTTCAGAATAATCGTGGATTATTACGTCGTTATCATCTGCAAATATTTGCCCATTTTGGGCCTCAAAATTTTCCGCAATTGGGATATCTTCAACCTCTACTGTTGCAACCTTTAACGGTGGGGGTTGTTCATCATCTACTGTAATTGCTGCGACTTTTACAGGTTGCGGTTTTTCTTCTTCGATTACGACGGCTGCAACACGAAGTGGTTGAGTCGCAACTTGAGTTGGTTCTAACTCGGGCTCATTTAGTGGTACTGCTTTAATTCTTACAATTTCGGACTCACTTGCGATCGGCTCCTTTTCAACTGGTGATGGATCTTCCATTTCCTGAATATCATCAGCCACTTGCTCATTTGAGTTTTCATTTTGCCTTTCCTCTTGGTCAGTATCAACTGTCGGTGTCGAATCGGCAGATTCTGTGACTGGCAAAGTTGTCTCAGTAGCATCGTAACCAATACTTGCCTTGCTGCCTATTCCGAAAGGCAGTGATGTTATGCGCTTTGATGCACCACCACCGACGCCAAAGGGTAGAGATGATTCTTCCTGTGAATCAGCAACCTCGGCCAATTCTGATTCCTCAACGATTTCGCTTAAAGAATCTCCAAGGCGCTCGATTCCAGGTAGGCCACCACGTAGGGCCAAAGTTTGGGCACCTTCTCCCATTGCGTCAAGAACGTTGGTCATTCTAGAGCCACATCCCGGGCAATCAATGCCGAGGAATAATAGACCACAGATTTGGCACTCACGCATGGGGCTCAATTAACCTCTGACGAGCATTGGCTATCAGCAAATCGGTCAAGTGCTCACAACCAAAAAGTCAATTTCACCATAAATTGGTGCTGGGCAATTTAGGAATTATCTGCCTTATCACATACTTGTGTAAAGTATTCCGTGGAATATAATAATGAATACTGTCGCAACAAGACAGGTGATAATCATCACCGGAAATCCTACCTTCATCCACTCAGCGGTAGTGATTGGACGAGGACCCCGTTCACTGATTGAGACAGTCATTACATTGGCTGAAGATCCTATTGGGGTGGCATTGCCGCCAAATCCTGCACCCATTGCCAAAGCCCAAAATAGCGGTGCGATATCGACTTCGGTTGGATTGGCTTCCCCAATGCTGATGATGACTGGAATCATTGCTGCAGTAAAGGGAATATTGTCAATGAGTGCGCTAGCAAACGCTGATACCCAGACCACTGCAACTGCAAGCATTACTTGATTAGAGCCAAAGTTATCGAAAATCCATCGCGCCAATGCTTCCAAATATCCGACATTTCCAACTGCCCCAACGAGAATAAATAAACCAGCAAAGAATAGTAATGCCTGCCACTCCACTCTGCCTACTACATCATTGAGAAAGCCCTCATTATGTTCATGGTCGGGCATTTCAGGCTTAGCAAGAACCAAGGCAATTCCTGCCCCAGATAATGCTATCGCATGAATTGCTATTGGCAAATGTAATAATTCAGTGGCCGAAAATGCAACTACTGTAATACCGAGGATAACCAAAGTTGTATTCATCAGCCTGCGGTCATCGACCGCTGCCCACTCATCTTCTTCCATGAGTGATTCTACGGTTTCTGGTTTTGATTCTCTCCACTCACGGTAATACCAACGTAAATATCCCAAAGTGATAATCCAAGCAAAGAAAGTTAAGGCCCCTAAGCGCAATAGAAAGCCGTTGAAACCGAATAGATGTTCCAAACCAGCATCGTGACTAGCGGCCGCAATCATAACGTTGGGGGGGTCGCCGACCATTGATGCAACGCCTCCAGTATCAGAAAGAATTGCTTCAGCCAATAGTGGTGGTATTGGACTAATTTCCATCTTTTGGCAGATTCGCAGTGTAATCGGGGCGATGATAATTATCGCAGTAACATTGTCGATTACTAGGGAAAGAAGGGTGGTTAATGTACCCAAATATACGATTAGGCGCCAAGGGTCACCCTTACTCATTTTAGAAGCCTTGATGGCTACGAATTCAAAGAAGCCGGAAACTTCAAGCAAGGAGGCAAATATCATCATTCCAAGTAATAATCCAATAACTTCAAACTCAATCCAACCTAGCATCTCGTGTTCTAGGCTATGCCCCTCCCCTAGAGTGAAAACTCCAGTGTAATGACCTAGAAATAGCATCAAAATACAACCAAACCATGCGGCAATAGTTCGATGCAGTTTTTCCGATAAAATGAGGGCAAAACTGAATATGAAAATTAGTAGCACAGCAGTATCAGCATCTATCATAGATAGGGCGAATTGAAATCCCCATTTAGATTTCACTATTCCTCAGACACAATTTCGCTAGAGTTTCCTAGTAAATCATCCACATCAGGTGGGGCTAATTGGTTGAACGTTTCTGAAGTTAATTCTGGCTCATTAGGCAATAATTTCTTAGTTAGAGTTTCTGTCCTATCACTGATGGTTGAGGGTTCAGATTCCGCGTCCAAAATCTCTCCAGAAGATTCTGCATCTTGCTGCTTTTCTTTGCTCTCATGTAACTTGTTCAGAAGTGCATCATTTGCACTTGAGGCGACTTTTTCTGACAATAGTCCGCTGGCACTTGCTTCGTTTATAGCTGCCAATTGTGCCATCAATAATTCCATCCTAGTTGCCTCCATCCTTTGGCGATGAACCTTGCTGGTTGAACTCAATACCACTACGCTTGCTTCGGCGATAGCTTGACGCTCAGCAAGAACGTCGTGGATAACTTCCATGTCATCTACTGAAACCATTCCTTTGCTGTACAAGTCGTCAAGTTTTCCCAAGGCGGCCTTTGTAGCGATAGACTCTGCCAATGCAATCCCGTAATCGAGTTCACTTTCAGGCAAGTTTCCGGTGACTTTGAGGCGATTCATTAGTGGTTTCAAAGTAAGTCCTTGAACCAATAAAGTCCACAATACTACGCTAAAGGCCATCACCAATAAATCGTTAAAGAGCCATTCAGGTATATTGGTCGAGTATTCTACCCCGGATAATTCAAAGTTCGTGCCATCAGTTACCATGTTAGCAATTAGCAATAATAATGCAATAGGAATTGAGCCGCGTAAGCCCGACCAAAACATCGTGTGACGCCACGACATTGGAATTGGATTGGGGTTGTTTCTATTGCTCAAGAAGGCCAATGGATAGATGACTATTCGGGCAATAAGTGAGGCTCCTATTGCGGTAGTAGCCAACACCAGAGTATGTAGATCAAAGCCGAATGCTGATTGTACTTCGTAACCTATCAAGAGGAATAGAACGCTGTTGATGAGGAAAGCAACTACCTCCCAAAAGTGGTGTAAACCAACTCTAGCGGTGGCAGTCATGCCAAATCTGGTGCCGTGATTTCCCACCAAAAGTCCACCTACAACAACCGCGATAACTCCGCTGCCATGAAGTAATTCTGCGAGTAGAAAAGTACCGAAAGACAAGGCAACAGTAATTGAAATCTCAACCAAATGGTCGCTGGTTCTAACCAATAACCAATTGGAAAGTATTCCACCAACAAAGCCAACCAAAAATCCGATTGAGACAACGAAGATGAACTTCACCAAACCGGAGACAATCATCTGACTTGCTGGTAAATCTTGATCTACCAATGTGGCCAAAACGGCAACCAGAAGGATATTGAATAATACCACCGCAGTACCATCATTGAATAATGATTCACCTTCAATAAGTACTGAAAGGTGCTTAGGGGCGCCAAGTGTTTTGAATAATGCTAGAACAGAAACTGGATCGGTGGCGGCAAGAATACTTCCAAGCAACAAACCATACAGCAAACCATGTTCGTTATCTGGCCAAACAACCTGCCAAGAAATTACACCGATAATAACCGAAGACAAGACCACGCCAGGGATAGCCAAGAGTGTGATGATTTTCCAATTTCGGGTTAACTTTTCCAAATCCATCGCGGCTGCACCCTCGAATAATAAAGGTGGTAACATTAGAAAGAAAATCACTTCAGCAGAAAGCAAACCTTTGAATTTTTCAGTTGCCGGTAACTCGTCACCTAAAAGTCCGATTACAAGCCCGACTAAGACTAGAGCGATTGTATACGGTAAACGAATCCACCTAACCGCCATTGCCACCAATATCGCTAGGATCAAAGCGCCAAGCAAACCGGAAATCCATACAGGAGCAAGTACCGCCATTAGACAGCCCCAGTTCAGCAGGGGTTTTGAGTTATTCTTAGAATCACGGGCGGTATACGATTAGGACATTCCCTTTCGCCTCAACCAAAATAGCATTGCACTTTTCGCAAATCATCTTAATTGCCAAGGCCTTATCCGGCTTAGAAAAAATACCGCGATTGATTTTTATTTTTACCAAATTACGAGCATCGAGTTGAGATGATAATTCTTCTAGAATGCTTTCGCTAAGGCCGCCTTTACCTATCCTTACGGTTATCCCCAAGGAAGGATCTTGAGCAGCTTTCTTGATATGATGTGGTAATTTACTCATTCCTTGCACCCCCGCCAAAGCGGCGAGTCTTGCCACAATTGAGACAGGTCGTTACCCGCACACCATTTCGAATTCTGACTCTAGCATTTGATGCTGGACTGAATAAAGTTTTGCAGCCACGACAAATCCAGTGTTTTACCTCTGAAGGAAGACCTATTCTGTGGCGGGTTCCAAGATGCCAAATTTGCTTACCTAGAGCATGCTTAAATTCATCAGTATGCGGTGAATCCTGCAAGGATATTTTGACTAATTGTTCTTGAGCAAGATGCGCCTTTTTGCGGCGCCTACTATTGTTTCTCTGGTGCCGTTTTCTAGACATCAAATCACCACTTACAATAGTGCCAAAATGTCTGAGCGGATTTCGTCAATCAATCGGTCACCGTCGACCGTAAATAAGACATTACGATTTGAATACCAATTAGCAAGTGGAGAAGTTTGCTCATGATATGCAGATAGACGTGAACGTACAGTGCTTTCATTATCATCAGCCCTGCGAATAAACTCAGTACTTGGACATGAATCACATTGCCCCATTACCGCAGTTTGATTGAAAGTGTCGTGATAAACTGCACTACATTTTGCACAAGAAAATCGCCCACAAATTCTCTCGACGATTCTATCATCTGGAACTTCAATTGAAATCACCATTCGCACCGATTCAATATTTTCAAGCGCTTCGGCTTGCGCAACAGTTCGAGGAAATCCATCGAACAAAACTCCTTGTGCAGCATCTTTGAGTTTTACTCTCTCTGCGATTAATCCGATAATGATGTCATCAGGTACCAATTGTCCTGCATCCATGAAGCCCTTAGCCTTCAAACCTAGTTCTGTACCATCTACTAATGCTGCCCGCAACATATCTCCAGTTGAGACTTGTGGTAAACCAGTAGCCTCGGTAATTGCTGTTGCTTGAGTGCCTTTTCCCGCCCCAGGTGGGCCAAATAACACAATGCTTGCCATGTTAACGCGACAGGGGTGGTGTCTTTGAAACAGACGGTTACTATCGACCCTGCCGCTTTAGCCATTCAGCGCCGTAATGGTGCCATTGTTCCTCTGTCCAACCTGTAGGTAATCCTTCAGCAGGAATAGGCGGGTGTTCACTAGGTGCAGAGAAGGAGTCAGAGGAAGGGACCTTGGTTGGAGCAACCGGTGTTGAAACGGGCGGCAACCCTTGCGGCACTGCTCCCGCAGAAGTTTTCACAAGAGGGGGTGAGCCGAGCGGAGGTAATCCTGCAGGAAGCACTGCAGATATCGGTGGCAATCCGGATGGTGTCGGAGCAGGCCCAGGTGGCGGCAATCCTCCAATTGATTGAACTAATGCGGCTTGGATTTCAGCACTTGATATATCTCCGGAAATCAAGTCATCCTCGTGGGAGACGTCTTCCATCAAGGCTGCTGCTCGGCGATCCGCAAGGTTTTCTTGGCTCGCATGTACTCCTGGAGCCACCAACAACTCGCCCTCATCGATGTATGCTTTTGCATTGGTTCGCAACTTCCTAACACCAATAAATGCAATTAAAGGTAGAATCAAAATAATGGCAATGAATACTTCGAAAGGAACAAGGTTATACAAATCAAAAGATGAGGTTCCGGCCTCAGCAGTTGCACCTAGAGAAATTGCTTGAGCATCGGTTACGAAAATTCCCTCTTCGGCTGTGCCATCAACAGTTAATACAATCGCTCGCAATCCGGAGCCAGCATCTTTCAAGGGTGTGAGTTTGATGGTTAGAGTAGTAGCCTCACCAGGTGCTAATTGACCGAACTCAGACTCGTAATCAAGTCTCCAATCGGAGTCTATTTCCCCATCCCCATCTACTATTTTTGCGGTGATATTTCCGGATCCGACACTATTTCCTAAATTGGTAATAATTACCTCAATTTCAGCACTTGAATCACGTTCTAGGTCATGTATATCGGTTTGTGAAGATACCTCGATGCCGAAATGTAAAGTCGGTAAAACTGCTAGATTGAGATCAATAAATACCTCGACACTCTCATTAAGATAAGAACCTGTGACTCTGATACGAATTGATTCTGCAATCGTTTGCACTTGGGTGCCATTAGGGGCAATCACACCTAGGAATACTTCCGTATCATCCAGTTTAGGTAATGTTTTAGGCGCAGAATCAAGGCCCAATTGCCACCCAGATGGTGGCTCAGCAGTAGACCAATTGAGCGATAATGCGGCGTTGCCGGTATTATTCAGCCAAAGAGAGTGTTGGCTCCATTGCCCGACTGTAGCAAAAACTGTCTCACTCTCTGCCTCCAAGGTGAAACCTAGATTTTTTCCGACGATGAAAGTGGTGCCGTTAGTAATGAATTGGTTGGTACCCAGTTGCTCAAGTTTGGTCGTCAACGAGAATGCATTCTGTGAACCATCGGTAGTAGAAAGCGGAACAATGACTGTTAACATTATTTCAACCGATTGTCCTGCGCCCAGTTCAAATATCGCCTTGTCATTAACGACTTCACTGGAATATGTAAGATACATACCCCATTCGGTACTGGCCGATTGTAATTTCACCGACAATGGAATTGCAATATTTCCAATATTACTCACAGTCATTGAGATATTCAGCATCTCTCCAGTATCAACATTTATTGGACTTGCACTAGCCTCGGGACCAACAGCTTCCCCAGCACGGTCGAATAAATCAGTTCTAAATTCCTTCAAGTCTGAGACGGTAATATTGGCATATTCAACATGAAGGAAATTTGGATCATTCTCGCTGGTAACGTTACAGGTTACCATGTCGATTTCTCCTGCCGCAGGTGAGCCATTGATTACTGGAGGAACAGCAAGTCTGACTTGAAGTGGTAAGAATTCAAGGATATCTAATGGCGCAAAATCGATAGACGACGATTGCGAAGGGCCTAATTTAACCGGCCATCCGTGCTGGCTGGAGCAAGATAACTTGTTTTGAGATATACTATTACCAGTATTGCGCACTGAAATTGAAAATGATGATTCCTGTCCCGGTTCAGCTTGCAAATTACTGACTCCTGCTGCCAAAATATTTACTGCGTCAACTATGGGGACATTAACAGTAATGCGGATGCTATGACTTACCAATGGTTGATTCTGATAACGTGCTGTAAGGTCAACAACAAAGGTTCCAGCACGAGCAAATCGTTGAGGGCTGGAACCAAGGTCTGCAGAACTATCGACTAGTGATAATGTGAAGTTTAGAGTGTCGTTATCATCCCCCAAGGGCTGCATTGAAAATTCATAACCCTCAAGAATTGAACGGGTCCAGGTGTCTTCAGGAGAAAATAGACGATTCGGATAATCAGGGTCAAATGTCTGTACATTTGTCACGCTCAACTTTACTTCTTCTGTAGAAGTACCTTCATGTTTTAGACGAATGGGGATTGCCAATTCACTCTCAGAACTGGCATTCAACTCCTTTATCGCGGCAGCATTGGCCTCATCACCTCCAGATGGTTCACTACCATCAGGTAATAGTGGAATTAGACGTAATCCAGTAGCACTGATGTTTACTATTAGGCTGAAGATATTGTTAGCCTCATTGATTTCACTAACCTGAGAATCTGAATCAATCGTTAACTGTAACTCATGTTGACCGGTTGTCGTGAAAGTGTGATAAATTGATACCGCTTCAAGTTCACCCCCCTTGAGATTCGAATAATTAGTATCTAGCAAAGTTACTCCAGCCGTGACATCCTGTAGATTAATTCTGTAAGAACCACTATCTAGAGGGGCTTGATTAATCCAAGCGGATTGTATAGTGATGACGTCGTTTACTAGTGGA
Organism: uncultured Candidatus Poseidoniales archaeon; assembly: GCA_964587885.1. Taxonomy (GTDB): domain Archaea; phylum Thermoplasmatota; class Poseidoniia; order Poseidoniales; family Poseidoniaceae; genus UBA60. The sequence goes on along the minus strand of CAZPME010000026.1, from coordinate 16,263 downwards.
CTGATTTGCGAAGTGATAATGCTATCATCAAATACAGTCAAATCAGTACTAGGGCTAATTGAACCATTAGCTGAAACTACTAGGGCAAATGATTGGCCCGAACCGCCAGCATTACTGATTCTAACCGACCATTGACCGCTCTGTGAGTGCGTTCCCGGAGACAAGCGAATCCTCTCTATGTTGTTAGTAGAATCCTTGACTCCACCAACTATCGATTCGCCACTAGAGAATACATTACCTTTCCACACCGAGCCATCGGGCGCAACCAATTGCAAATCTAAATCATTGACTAAACGTGAAGTTGTTTGTGAACCGGCAGAAGATGCAGAAGGGTCAGTCCAAACTAGCGAAATATCAACTCCATGGATAGAATCAATGTCGAAGGTATAGATGAATCCAAATCCCGCTTCAAGATCTTGGGAGTTGTCGAACCAGGTGTTCCTTGGTGTGGCCCCATCGCTAGGATACATCGAATTTTCCAAATCGATTTGGCCCCATCCTTCGTATTCATTAGGGATATCAGCAGAACCCAAATCCCTAGCCCCATTTACTAAGCCTGCTTTGATTAGATCAGAGGATACGCTGCCGGCAACACTCGTTTCTGTACGAATATATTGACGCATCAATGCAGCACTCGCACTTGCTACTGCAGTGGCTGGAGAGGTTCCTGAAACTGACATGTAGAGGGCCTTGCCATTTGCATGCGTACCAGTACCACAATTGATTCCAGCAGGATATAGGGCCTCTTCGGCTCGAGTACTACATATCCCGACTCCCGGGGCAACGAGGTCGGGTTTGATTCGGCCATCTAAAGTCGGACCGATGGCACTGAAATTTGCTATTGCTGAGCCATCACTAGCTCCGATAGAAAGAACGTTCTTCGCTGTCGCCGGTGGTGCTACGGTACTGGCGGCTTGATTGGCATCATCACCAACTGCAAAAACCGATAAGAAATCAGGATAATCAGTTGAGAAAGTATCCAATGAGCGACTTTCAAGATTGTATTGTCCTAAATCAACTGTTGAGCCCCATGCATTGACTCCAATTCGAGCACCTGAAACCGAGGCATCTCGTAGAATATCATATGTCGAGCCGGTTTTTGCTATCTGTCCAGAAACATCGTATTCAAGCGCATAAACATGAACTGTCGCTTGGGTTGCTAAACCAGTACCACCTGAGTAACTTCCACCGTCACTGACCAATGTTCCGGTAACATGAGTTCCATGCCCACTATTGGTATCGGCAACTGAAGAATCGTATGAAAACGAATTTCGAACCGAAAGAATTCGGTTATTGAAATCTGGATGATCTGAATCCAATCCAGTATCTAAAACCGCAAAAGTCTCACCAGACCCATCCAAGCCATTATTGTGGTTTGACAGAATCGAAGTATGCCCGACTACAGTTGCAGATTGAGCATTTAATACCCGTAGTGGAGTCATCGGCTCGACAAATAATAATCGGCCATCTCCCATTAAGGCCATCAATTGTGCTTTCATCCCCTCAGAATTGGATGCTGACAGACCATTCAAATTGCACAATGTTGCCGAACAAGAAATTCCTTCAACATTTAAACCGCGCAAATCATCGCCAAGGGTTAGCAACTCTTCAAGTTCCAAATCTGGAGATGGAAGGGCAACTAGATTTAGATTGAGAGGGAGGTTGTCCCACTGCACTAGCAATGAATTATGCAGTCTTAGGGCATACATTTCTGGCCCCACCCACCTAACTTTCTCATCAGCGGACAATGCTGCAAAGGCTACAGATACATCGCCATTAATGCGTAATCGCCAGGCTGAATCAGGTAAAGGCTCAAGAATTTCGCATCCAACTCGAGAACATATTTCATCCATTGTTGCACCAGAATTACTGGTGAGTTGAACTATTGCCAAGCGGTCAACATTGGGGCGCCAAACTTGTAATTGCAGTGGTGCATCGAGAGTGTAATCTAAAGTTGGGTCAAATGAGCCAATGTGGGTGTGAATATATCCGCTCGTCTCGGCTATTTCAAATGAAAAATTACCCGAAACACTGGCTGATTGCCATGGTGATGCGGGCTTAAGGTTTAGTTCATCAACCGAGGAAATGATTTCTGATGGACTGTTTTCAGCCATGCCTGAATAAGGTGATAAAGTTAGTAGAGCAATAATGAGGAATAATGTTACAGGAAAGCCACTGTAACTTCGCCCGACCATAGATACGGCCATCACTCCACCCTTTTGACTATTGCATTCTCTTGTGCCGACTCAAAGTCCGTAATAGGCATCAATTGCAGCATCTGTTTTAGCTACTGATGTTTGCCAATTAGACTCAATATTCATCAGCGCTCGAATTGCGTCGACATTTTCGGGAATCACGTCACTCTCTTGATGAATCGCTTGGAAATAATAGAGGCGGTTTCCTTGAAGGCTGACTCCGTCTTGCCAAACAAAGATCTCATGCAAGTCTCCCCATTTGCGGCCAATGTCTCGGGCTAATTCCATTACTTCAGCAGTAGTAGTAATCCGATTTTCAACACCAGACATCACGATTACACGTGGAGTCGATTTCCACATTTCAATAATCGACTCGGTCGACAGACCATGCCCCTCTGGTAAATCTGCAATAATTGCATGAACATGCATTATAGTAGTCGGCACTGCGACCGCCAAACTATTGATTTCTATCTCCGGCTTGACAGTCATTACGTCAGGGCCGTGATGACTTGGCACCTTCAATACCGGCTTTATTGCATTGATTGGACCCTTAGCAGAATCTCCGGGGTCTGCGGCTCTACGAATCATAGTACACTCTACTTTCAATTCTCCACAATGTTCAAACAGTGGCACTAGAGTACGAGACAATCCGGTTGTATTACAAGAAACAACTCTAGTACCCTCAGCCCCTAAATTTTCGGAATAATTGGCTGAAGAAGTGAATGAGCGCCCAGTCAACGCGTGCTTTTCACCTCCCTGAAATAGATATTTGACTCCAGCAGCGCGGTACTTGGATAGATTCTCAGCGCCCATTTTTCCAGGTGAACAATCAACTACAACGTCAGCAATTGAGAGCAAATCAGACAACCCACCTTGACAATCATATCCTGCATCACTAAAGGCTGAAATACGTTCTGCAGAATCAAAAGTGCAGAAAAGAGGGAATCCTTTCTTGACCGCCAAATCACAGCCAAAACTCGGACCAGTCTTGGTTACTCCAACGATTTCCATGTCGTCTTGAGCATCGACGGCATCGGCCACCCGCTTACCTATTGTTCCGAATCCATTAATCGCCACTCTCACAGTCATTGCAATCCCGTTACACTTGCGCCTTCGCCGGACATCTATCAACCTACCCTCGCCCGTAGGGCGGGGTCAATTAAACGAAATATTCACTCCTTCCATTCGGGGTTGCTTTATTTGGGTAAAGTTCTCGGCAGATTGTTGGTCGGGATGCGCGAGGACATTAGAAGAAGCCTCAAGTTGAATCGCGACCTCAGTCGCCTTCTTGAACAAGCGTTGAAAGTAGACCGAGCAATAAAAATAGGTTGGAGTCGCTCTGGCGAAGAAATCCCCAAGGATGGTGAAATGGGTATTTCTCCAGCATTACCCGAAGGTGGAAGGATTCGAATCCTCGGCAATTTAGCCGATATGATTACACCTTTTGCCAATGGTGGAGTCTTTACTTTGGTCGGTAGCGCCGGTGATTATTTTGGGGCTTGGAATTCAGGCGCGAACCTAATTGTTGAAAGGCACGCGAAGAATCATCTGGGCTATGCGATGAATGATGGCCGCATTATTGCACGCGACGGTGCAGGTGACGATGCTGGTGCTGCAATGAGCGGAGGATTAATGGTAATACGTGGCGATGTTGGCAAGAGAGTTGGCGGCGGAATGAGTGGTGGAATCGCCATCATCCATGGCGATGTTGGCCAAGAGCCAGGCGCTGGTATGCAAGGTGGTAAGATTATCATCAATGGTAGATGCCCAAGCCCAGGAGAAGGAGTCGAATTATCAACCCTAAGTCCAGATGAATTAATGGCTATCAATCAACTGGTTGACGATGCTTCTTTAGAAGTCCCACCAGATTCTTTGTGCTTGGTTCCCGCCAAGCAAAACTCCGTAAAGCCTCAACCACCGGCTAAAATTTCCAATGGTGATTGGTCGAATATAGGACTAGTTGTCGGCGATCATTCTGACCGTCCTTTACTACCTCATCAAACCCTTGACACAATGATAATACTAGGCGAAAGAGTGGTTGCAGAAGGTGATGCTGAACCCGAACCGGCCGGACTTCCACTCCCGCTGATTCCAGTGATTGAGAGTGGCAAGGATTTGAAAGGTAACCATCTATCAATCCAACCATGTTTGGTTCGTCGTGATGCGCGTTCAATCGATCTCGTAATGATCGATTCAGAAAATATCCATGAAATGCATGAACAATTGCCTCAAAGCGGTGGGTTCGCACTAGACTTGTCAGATCTCCCCCCAATGTCCTTACCGGCATTGGATGGACTGTTGGTTTCCCTTCGTAGTCTAACAGGAGAGGCTAAGCCATTCATGCTAATCGGAGATGTGAATTCGGTTGAACGATTGCATCTTGCCGCAGCTAGTGCTCAAGTCGATGCCGTAATATCGCGCATCGCCGATGCTTCCGGCCTACCTGCATGTGCTGCATTACCTAGAACTGGAAGATCTGCTGGCTCTGCAGAACTTGGCAACTCTGGCATTGCCGTTGGTTACTCAATTCCTTGGTCTTCTAACGCTAGAGATTTGGCAATATCCTGTTCTGCTGGTGCGGCATTCATATTTTCACGCCCACCTGAAGAGGTGAATAGTGCCTCAAATATTAACAAATGGCTGGAAAATCTCCACGCTGAATTGCGAGGTGAAATGGTCCGCCTAGGATGTGATAGCATTGAAAAATTAGAGCGCAGAAATCTCCGCGCTCTTGATCATGAAACCGCTTCAATCTCTGGTCTTAGATTAACTGGATATGGCCGTCCATTGCCGCATTGGTTCGCTTCGTGAGGTTGAAAAATGCCGACGATAAAGATTGAACAATCGCTATTGACAAGATTGCAATTGCGCCATGGAATTGAGCATCAACCAAGTCGTATTGCCGAGGAATTACCACTGCTGGGCACGGACATTGACTTATGCGATGATTCAATGCTTGAAATAGAGATTTTTCCCGACCGCCCAGATTTGTTATCAGCAGAGACCTTAGCCCATGCAATTAGACCTTTCATGTATGGAACAGATTCTGTTCCTGAATTAAACATTGCAACCGGTGACATCACTATGAGCGTTGACCAATCTTTGGAAAACGTTCGCCCGATAATCCTCGGGGCTGTCGTCAGAGGTGTTGAAACGGGCGAGACAGCCGCAGAAAAAGAGCAATTCATCAAGGGCTTGATGGAGCATCAAGAGAAGCTCCATTTTGCATTAGGAAGGGGGCGAAGACGTGCGTCGATTGGAGTTCACGATCTGTCGACATTGGCTCCACCGTTTAATGTGAAAACAGTCAGGCGCGACTACAAATTCATCCCCCTAGCGATGAGACAAGAAATGTCGATTGATGAAATCCTAACCGAGCATCCAAAGGGTGTTGACTATGCTCATTTACTTGAAGGTATGGAGCAGGTTCCTATAATTCTCGACTCCGACAACAAGGTATTATCATTCCCACCAATAATCAATGGAGAACATACAACTGTTACCGATTCTACCACCGACTTCTTCATCGATGTTACTGGGTGGGATGACCGAGCTTGCTCGGCCTGCTTGCAATTAGTTTGCCTTCAATTGGAGGCTCATGGTGGTCAAATTGAGAATGTCCAACTGACTTCATGTTTAGGAGAACAATTTACTTCACCACGGAGTGGATGTATCCCCCACTCGGTTGAGAAACAACTGGTGCGTGATATACTCGGTTGGGAATTTTCCGAAACTGAAATTCACGCAGCAATCAATCGAATGGGCGGGAAATATTCTGGCGGCCAAGAGACCCTAGAAATATTGATGCCGCGCTGGCGATTTGACATTTTACACCCTATCGATATTGTTGAAGATTTGGCAATTGGACACGGCTATGATAACCTTGGCTCCGCCGAACCTAATACTTCGATGAGTGGTCAACCACGTAAGGATGCAAATATTAGTCGACGAGTGCGACAAAGTATGCAAGGACTGGGTCTCCAACAAGTTCAGAGCCTCACTCTGTCCAATGAAAATGACCAATTTACTGCCGTCGGATGGGAGCCAGCCGGTGAAGTGACAATTATCGCCAATCCAATTACCATTGAGCACACTCTATTGAGGCAGAATATTCTGCCTAGTTTGCTCCGGCTTATCGCTACTAATCGTCACCACGAATTACCCCAGAGCATTTTTGAGGTAGGATACTGTGTGCGAGACCACCAAAATGTCGCCAAGGCATCATGGCTTGTGGCCGACCGTGAGGCCGGATTTGCCAAGGCTAGAGGATTTGCTCAGGCCTTACTGCGTGACCTCGGAGCAAAACCGGAATTTGTCGAATGGCACGATATTTCTAATGGTTCAGGTCCGTGGTTATCTGGCCGGGGGGCTAAAATTTCAGTCTCGGGAAATTATGTTGGTGAATTTGGTGAGTTAGACCCTGTTGTAAGTGAACAATTCGACTTAAACGTACCAATGCATGGTGGTGAATTTGACCTAAGTGCATTGATGGCGGCCATTCCCGATCCAGTGCTCTAAGCACTGTATGGAACTTTGTTTCCTTCGCCATCATCGACGTAAGGAGTCGAATCAAAACTTCCATCTGCTTTCTTTTGATACCAATAACCATCACTATGATGCAACCATTCCTCTTGTGGCGCAGGAGTCTGTGAACTCGATTTAGGGAGAGCAACATTTTCTATCTTTGGCGGGAGGTCGACATCGCCGCTCTCTTCCGGGACCGATAATGCTGACATCGCCGCCTGGAAGTCTGCGGCTTCAATATGGCTACGATCATCTAATGCAGCCTGAGTTTGGCCATCTCCACCTCGACTATACTCGACAACAGTGGACTCACTCAATTCAGCGGACTGGGGCTTTTTCTTGAATGGCCAAATGGGCGCCATGGAATTGAACAGTAGGTATTGAAAATAAACCTGTCCAAGCAGTAGTTTGAATTTGAACCGAACTAGCCAACCTTTTTTGTCCATAGCGAGACCGACGGAGCATGACTAAATCCAGTCGGCGAGCAATACTACTTTGTTTGCTGATGTTTTTCTCAGTTCTTACCACCCCCATTTTGTCAGTATCCAGTCTTGATGGGCGTGGCCAGGGACCTCAAGATGAGTCGGCTGCAGATATTGTTCTGGTTGGCAATTCTTACACACAAGCCAACAATTTACATTCTCTTTTCAACCAAATTATTTCCCACGCTGAAGAATCCAATGTTTCGGAACTTTCCGGTGGCGGAATGCGCTTTGACCAGCATGCTGATAGAATGAATTCCGCCGGTGACATGTGGAATACAACTCTACAAAATAACAACTTGGATTGGGTAATGTTACAGGACCAAAGTCAGGTTCCAGGATTTCCCCGGACTTCTCAGTATTGGCAAAACAGTCTTGCTGGACTTGTTGATTTAACGAACAGAGCAGAAGAAATCGATGCTGAAAGTGTCCTATTCATGACATGGGGATATCGCGAAGGCGATTCTACCAATACTTGGCGTTACCCCGATTACAAAACCATGCAGCATCATTTACGCGATGGCTATATTGATTATCGTGATAATACTAGTAATGCACTGAAAGCGGTATGGATTGCTCCGGTTGGATTAGCTTACGAGCATATTTACGACAATATCTTGCTCTCAGGTGGAAATCCCTTAGATTCTTCATCGATATTTTGGAATTTGTACAGTAGTGATGGTGCTCATCCTTCTCTAACCGGTTCATACCTAACCGCCTGTGTAATGTATGCAACAATTTACGGAAATACTACCGTCGGGAATTCTGATTCCGTCAGCATTGATAGTGCAACCAAATTACAACTACAGCAGGCTGCAGATGCCACTGTATTCAATGAAACAGTGGGGCTGCTAAGTTTTCCTTGGATGGCCGCAAACTGGAGCGGGGCTGGCGACGAAACAGCAGATAATGGCGAGCAAGGAGGGAATAATTCCAATAACAACTCTGGCAATTCTACCTCAGAGTCACCATCCGAACACATTTCTTTTGGTGCAAACCCTAATTCTTCTTTCGGCATAGATGCAGGCACTTCGTTTCGATTAACAGTAAATCTCAGCAATAATGCGACCGTAGATGACAATATCACAGTCATGTTATATTCTTCAACTGGATGGAATTATTCGTTCAACTCAGCAGTTGATTTTCCCATTTCCAAACAATCTCTTGAATGGGTTGACTTCACCATCGACATTCCGGAAGTGACCAACGGAAACCCTCTGGCCGGCATCGATTTCCAATGGTCGTTAACAGCACATAGTAATGACTTCAATCAAACCGCATGGTGGAACTTCAGTATTGATGTTAACCAATGGCACGAAATCGAAATTGCAACTATAGGGCAAAATTTGACCTTGGCCCCTAATAGTGATGGCCGAATCCCAATCACCATTCTAAATACTGGTAATACGCCAACTAAAGCCTCAGTGAAATTACAATTGCTTATCGATGGAGTGCCGGATGCAAACAATCCTGCTGCCGAGAGAATTGAAGCATATGGCTGGACAATTGCTCTATTCAATAACCACGAGATGGATTGGATTTCGGTGGGTGATGATGTGACATTTGAGGTTGGGATACTCTCCCCAGGAGAAGTTATTGGAAACGTTAGTGTTGAAGTAAGGGTAAGTAATGACTGGGGGGAAAAACGGACTAAACTAACCACTGTTACTGCCAATATTACTTGGCTACGCGATGGAGAATTCTCAAGCGAATACTTCTCATGCAGCCGAATTTCACCTAGCCAATCTTGTGATGGCGACATAGCAATTATCAATACTGGCAATTATCATGACTCTTACATTATTGAACTAGTCTCGGCACCAGATTGGTTAGTAGACCCTGTCGAATCGAGTCAAGTCAGTATTCCATTGGGTGGATCAAGCAAAGAAACTGAGTATGCATTTGTCGTTGCGTCAAATGCCAGTGCCTTTGGTGAAGCAAATATCACCTACCAGTTGCGACTTGAAAATAGCGACATTGTCGTCGACACTTTGACCATCTCTATCGGTGTGGCACCGATGGTAGAATGGCAATGGATGAACATCACTGATGAATCAAATGATGGAACACTTTCAATTCAATATGTCATCAGCAACTTAGGTAATGGCTTAGATGGAATCACAGTAATAATGGATGTAACTCACGGCACAGAGCAAGGGCTAATCCCACCTAATGATGCAGAATATGAAGGCGAGATAGAAGGGCTACGGTCATTTTCACAGAACAATATTTCTGTAGATGAACGCTATACCTTCCGGGCTTGGGCCGACATTCCAGAAAACGAGCCGGAGAATGGCACAATATGGCTCAACCTCACAGCGAGAAGCCACCTTAACCCCGATTTCATCCTTTCACACTCAGTAAACGCATCCTTCATTGGCACACACTACATACAATCTTCAAATTCAAGGGAACCTTGGGTCGATTGGAGTGCTTTGGGTTCAGGTGTAGTTAACTCTTGGAATTCATTTGGCTACACCTTTATCGCCATCATCATTTCTGGAGTGGCCATTCATCTTGCCCTAAAACGGCGGCTCAAATTGAATGAAGAAGAGAAAATAAAGCAGGATCGGTTCAAAATCAGCACGAACTCTGAAGTTGCGGAGGATTGGCTTGATAAATTCGCAGAAGGTGGTGAAGCAGAAATTGAAATCCCTCAAAGTCCCGAAGTAAGCAATGCTGCATTTGTAGCGGGATTTAGGAACAAGGGTGGATCTCCATCGCAGCAACCAATGCAGGTCGAAGAAGCATTAGTAGGGGCTGCAACTACAGTTCTTGACCACCATGAAGGAATGCAAATGGATGTTGATTTGGAAACTATTTCAGAGAAGATTGATAGAAAGGTTGTGAGTCCACACCCAGCCAATGTTGCTCTGCCAAGTGAAATCCAAAGTACCGACCGCACACAAAGAATAGAACGTCGTAACTTGACAAAATCTCAAGAAAATGTTCCCTTGCCAAAATCTGAAGAACCAAGTGATGATGAATTGGACCTGTGAGAGAATGTGGGTTATTGGAGCTGATGAAGCCGGTCGCGGACCAGTCATCGGCCCTCTAGTCGTATGTGCATTTTCTTGTCCCGCTGAAGATGTCGAATTACTGGTGGAAGCGGGGGTTAAAGATAGTAAATTACTCTCTGCGAAAAGACGGGGCGAAATATTTTCTTGGCTTGAACAAACCTCCATGGAACGAGGTTGGGATTACCATATTCATGTGTCCCCACCAGATGAAATCGACCACGCGATGATGCTTGGCACCCTCAATGAGCACGAAGTGAATTTATTCGCTCATTGCATCTTGAATTTGGAGAAAAAAGATTGCGGAGAAATTCAATTAGACGCATGCGACAGTAATGAAATGAGATTTGGCAATAACGTCTCTAGGCTAATTGAAAGTGGAATAGACATGACTAACTGGAATCTCATTTCTCAGCATGGCGCCGACAATAACTACCCTGCAGTAGCAGCCGCCAGCATCATCGCCAAAGTGAGCCGAGATGCTGCAATCGCCGAGTTACAAGAGCAAATGTCATTTCCCATCGGCTCGGGATACCCATCAGACTCTATTACAATGAAAGCCGTCAAATTGATGCTAGAGGGCGATTTACCCCACTTTTCCCTGCGCTGGAGATGGGAGACGGTGCGCAGAGAATGGCTCGCTGCAGGGAAAGGAGATGTTCCTGAACGGAATGTATCTAGTGGCACAGGCCCAAAACCAGCACAACGCACCTTGTGGGGATGAGTTGTCGGCGAGGTTCAAGAAGTGAGAGTGCTTCGAGGGTTCATGGATTGGGCGGGCGATGAGGCAACAATGGCTCTATTCCGCCACTATGCATTGCAAAATGCACTGGAATACAATGGTGCAGGGCAAGTTGGCTCGGTAATAGGTCGCATCATGGCTGAACGCGAGGATCTAAGGCAACATGGAAAGACGATTTCAGCAATTCTTGCCGCCGAAGTTGATGCCGCCAATAAAATGGCCAATGATTTTGGAATGGATGAAATACGTTCTATCTTAGAAAGTGAAGCGCCACATTTACTCGATAAACGGGTCAAAGAACGACGCGCTGGGTTGCCTGAATTACCCAATGTCGGAGATTCGGTGATACTCAGATTTGCCCCTAATCCCAATGGACCTCTCTCCTTCGGCCATGGCCGTGGCGTGATTATCAATTCTGAATACGCCAAACGACATGATGGAATCCTAATTCTGCGTTTTGATGATACCGACACTAGGAAAAAGCCACCATTACCTTCGGCCTATCAACAAATTATTTCAGAAGTCGAATGGATGACAGGAGTGACTCCTCATCGCGTAGTCTACGCCAGTTCGCGTATCGAAATATACTATGAGTATGCTGAAAAAATCCTCACTTCTGGTGAAGCCTATGTGTGCAATTGTAGCGGTGAAGAATTCAAGCAATTCCGCGAGCAGCAAACTCAATGTCCATGTCGTGATCAAAGTTCTGAGGAAAATATACTGAAGTGGAAGTCAATGCATGAACCAAATTCTATTCCCGGAAGTGCAGTTGTTAGAATAAAAACTGACATGGCTGCAAAGAACCCCGCGTTACGGGATTGGCCAGCACTACGCATTCAAGACACGACTGAAAACCCACACCCACGACCTGAAATCGCATCTAAATACCGAGTCTGGCCTCTACTTGACTTCCAATCAGCAATTGAGGACCATTTGCAAGGCGTCACCCACATTATTCGCGGCAAAGACCTAATGGACTCAACTCGCAAGCAAAAATTACTGTATGAGAAATTCTCGTGGGATTATCCAGAAACGATTTATTGGGGTCGCGTTAAAATTCACGAATTCGGTGGATTTTCCACCTCAGGAATGAGGCAAGATATTGAATCAGGATTGTGGTCTGGTTGGAATGATGTGCGCTTACCGACAATTTCAGCCTTGCAAAGAAGGGGGATCTCTCCCGGAGCACTTCGTGATTTCTGGGTCGAGTTGGGCCTAACTCAGAAGGACATTGCTGTTCCACTTTCGACCTTGTTTTCAATCAATTCAAAACTCATAGATAGTGATACGCCTCGACTTTCCTTTGTTCGAAATCCAATCGAAGTAACATTATCAGCAAATCATTTCACACAAGATGAGGAAATTGCAGTCGCTACCCATCCAACGAATAGTATGGGGACTCGGATATTTCCGCTAAAGTGGAGAGAAGGGGGAACTTCTGTGTTGCTTGAGAAAGAGGACTTTGACGGGGCCGAGGAATTGCGCCTAAAGGAGTGGTGCGATATCAAGTTAGGAGCGAATAATTTAGCCGAAATCACTTCGCTTGAGCCAAGTGGAGATAAACCAATCGTGCACTGGCTTGGCCCATTATCAACTCCGGCAGTATTGATCAAGCCTGTCGGTGTAGAACTTCAACAAATCACTGGTATGCTAGAGCCGAATGACTACGAAAATGGCACAGTTGTTCAACTAGAAAGAGCCGGCTTTGCAAGAATCGAAAGGGACCAAAAAAGTGGCATTACCACGCTGATTTATCTTCACGACTAAACGTCTAATTGCAAGGCTTCACGATAATCATTGGGTGAAAAATAACCCGCAAAATTACCATCTTCATCGACTGGGATGATAGCATGAGGTTTACGCTCTGCCAACTTCGGCTTCAAATCCTCAAGTAAATCTCCTAATTGAACTTCCATGAAATCCATGTCCATGTATAAGCCACAGGTTTCGGAGTTCATGTCGCCACCAGTTGCTAGTGCACGCAATAATTGCACACTGGTCAAAACTCCTTTGGCCTTGTTGTCTTCAATCACTACAAGCACACCACGCGGTAAAGCCAGTAATTTAGTTGCAGCATCTACAATGGATGCTGAAAGGTCAATGGTATCGTGCTCATCGCTCAAATCTAAGTCGGATATTCGTATGCCGGACATCATTACTGCGTCAGATAAGTAGCATATCAATAGTTTCTAAGCACGTGGACACATTGAAACACAGAAGCCACTTCGGCTGGACATGGCGATTGAAAGGCTTCTAACCGGTTCGATACGTGACCACGTTTCTGAATTCATTCAGACCGAGGACCTCGTGCTTGAATCGATGCGAGATATGGTAAAGGATGAATTGAAACAATACATCCGAGCAAAAATCGACGAAGACAGTGAGTTGAAAGCCGAAATAAAAGAGACTGTCAAGTACTATTTCAACGCCAAAGCTCGGTCTCTTTACGCCGAATTAAAGGCTAGTCAAACTGCAGCAAGACTTGGAATAAGTCTGCTTCCTGAAGATTTGCGTGACGAGGCCAGTGGAGCACTTGTTTCATTATTCGAAAGAGAATTAGGCGAAGTTTTGGAGCGAGTTATCTAGTTAGATAAACCCGTTATTATCGCTCCTGCGTGCGTCGCCTTCAAAAGTCACTTACACAACGAGCAAGTGAATAGGATGAGCCGCAAAGCAACTGCCATCGGATTAATGGTGCTATTTCTCGCCACATTCTGTACCCAATTGGTCAGTGCTGAAGAGGAAGCCGAGGATGCTGTTCGCATATGTTGCTCAGCCGGTGAATACGATTTGCTCTTCATCGGAAGAGATTCAACTGCTACCCTAACTCCCTTTGAAGATGATCTTGGAACTGAAGAGCGTGTGCTGATAGAAAATGCAGTTACTCAAATAGCCGAGATCCATAGTTGGGAATACACTCCTGGATGGGGTGGATCATATCCACAAAGCACGTGGAAACTTTCATTGCCCTACGAAGTTGAAAATGCGGCAGGAATAGAAATCAATGCGACCGTTGTCGTAACCATCGGCTCTCGCACTTACGAAGGCTATAGTGGTCCAGGCAATACCTACCTACCGGCTGGATCTTCCAACATTCTTGAAATTCCAATCGATATTGAGAGTGCTAGCATGGGTGGTACCGACAAAGTCCAAATTAGCCTGCGAGTACAAACATTGGTTTTCAGTCTGCCTGGAACCGATGCAAAAGTAGAATTCATTTGGGGAACTGAAGATTACAACGGCTTCATCGAAGTAGAACTTCCTCTTCTCGACATGAGAATGTCTGCACCTGCAGTTGAAGGCCACTCAGTATTCCTCCAAGTGAAATTCTCTTCTGGATTTGGCACCAAAATGGTTGGTTCAAGCGAAATTAGTGTCAGCGCCGGTGGTGTTTCAATTACCACAATGCCGGTGCTAGAAATACAGGGGAATGATGTCTTAGCGACGTGGACTTGGCAAGCAGAATCATCTCTTCCCGATGGCGCATATGCGGTGAATATTAGTTTGGTTGTCCAACAAGGAACAGATCCATTCGCCGGAGAAATCAGCTGGGATATCGTGTTTGGAGCCGATGGTGGTGGCTCTGGGGGCGTCTATTATCCAAATGATGAACCACCCAAAACAGATGGTTCAGGTAGTCGGATGGAATTGGCGATAAATGGGGAATTAGCGACTGATAACAATCAACTCATACTCTCCCGTACTACTAGAATCAGTTTCTATGATGCGGCCTCCATGTGGATGCGCTGGGGATTGAATAACCTCGGCAATTCGAGCCTAGAATCCAACTCAACATGGAAGATGTTTGTTGGCGGGGACGTCACCGATGAAATGCGTTCAAACCGACTAATTGATGATGGAGAATTGCGCGAAATCTCTCAACAATTACAATCCGGCAGACTGATGAGTTTCATCGACAATGGTCTATTCATTGAATCAGAGGAGTTGCTCGGCGGGCGTTTTTCCGATTTCCAGACCATCGAAGTACATGTTGATGCGCATGGTGAAAATCGCATCATGCATTCGAAAATTTCGATTTCAATCAGCACAACTCAAGTGCTTGAAGACGGGGAACGGCACTCCCTCGTTCGCACATTCTTGAAAGCAAAGCCCGATACATACTGGAAAAATGTCAACTTGAATATTGAATTAACTACTAGTGCAGGCACTTCGATTGCCAAGGTAATTGATGATGTTAATGATGCCACATTAACTTCCAACCATGTCCGCTTGGGCTCTTCAGAATCATTGTATCTTAGTGTTGAGGATGTTGATATTACATCATCTCTTTCTCTGGTTATTCAACCGACGGCGAATTCACTTTACAGCCCAACTGTGCTTTTAGCTGCGATAATCATTGGTCTATTTGCATTATTATTCTTCACCTTTAAAATTAGCAAAAACAAAAGTAGGCTAGCAATTTATCTTGAACTGCCGTTAGCATCACTCGTATTCGGCGCTTATTACTTGGCATATCCGATGGAAACCTTGTTAGTATTAGTAGGGAGCAACGGAGGTATTTGGTTGGTTACTGCAATGGTCTCACCACGTCGACTTGCCCACCTAAAAAACGGCAATGGCCTTTCTACTCTACCAGAAGTACCGACCATTGATTGCCCTAAATGCTCTACTACCAACCCGATCACAAACCCCAACCGACCAACAAAACTACCTTGTGGCGGTTGTGGAGTCATTCTAAAAATCGTTGAATGAGTTAAAAATATCCTTGTGATATCAACGTTTCAAGCCTTGAACTCGCATAATTTACATCGGCATCAGTAGGCCACAATGCGACTTCGTTTCTCAGCATTGTAGCCATATCGCATGGCCAGTGTCCGGCAACAACTCTATGCCACCCCAATTCCTCAATTCGTGCAGCAGACAAGCCTGAAGTTCCGACCACATTGAGCAATAATTCCGAAAGTGCTGATGAGCGTAAATCATGGTCAAGAGTGGGCCATGCCTTTCGTAACCGAACTAAAGAACGCTCAGAAATACCCTCAATGCCACATTCACCACTCATTTCAACTTCAGGAAGTGGAACGATACGTACTGTTCCTTCATCACGAAGATGATCACGCAAGCACGTCCATACTGGATCATAAACCAAATCCAATGTAGGCCTTAACCATTGACCGGCTCCACTCCAAGCCCTTATTTTCCTAACTCGTACACCTTCTGGGGCGATAATGGCAGCAAATGCTGCGGCTTGTGCTACTGGACCGATGATTCCATCGCGTACACTAGATTCCTGCCCCATTACTGATTCTGCTTGAGCCTTACCAATTAGCAGATACTTGTTT
>CAZPME010000025.1:0-31722 GCA_964587885.1 uncultured Candidatus Poseidoniales archaeon | reverse complement strand
TAGACTCCCCCTGCAATTATCGTATCTTTGGTGGACGTGCCGAGATTTGAACTCGGGGCCTCTACCATGCCAAGGTAGCGATCTTCCAACTGATCTACACGCCCAATATGTCACTTGGACGTGCTCGCCACCATCGCTCCCCACATAAGCCTTGAGCATTATGAGGAGGGTGGATTAGCGAGAGATTGAACGAGGAGATTATCGACTTGCACAACACAATAATCGCAGATAGAAATTTTCCTCTCTCAGCCTGCCGAGCCAACCCTTAGATTCTATCACGGTTTCGATGATATATGGCCAGCGCCGCGCCGATAATACCAACCGGGCTGTTGGAGCAGGTAGTCGATGCTTTGGACTCGACCGATGCGCCGTTTCTACGTTTTTTACAAAAATCAGTACACTTGGAGTGGCTTGAATCTGAAGATAATCGGCTTGGAGTAACTCGATTCGATGGTGACCACAATGAGATGTACCGTAAACGCCGCCTCAAGTTACCACCAGGTGAGATTACCATATTGTTGAATCCGGTATTGCTTGAAGATGAGGCATTATTCCGTCATACCTTAGTGCATGAATTGATTCATGCTGCTGGACTGCTCGAACACGATGATGAGCACGAACAACTGGTCGATTCAATTGCCCCTTCTCCTGCCTTGGGAGACTCACCATTATTGCAGAAATTGCAAAGCGCGGTATTAGGTGAATTAAGCCGAAAGGAATGGATCTGTCAGAATTGTGGCTTTACCTATGCCCGCACCTCTGTTCGCAAGCCCTTGCGTTGCCCTAAATGCGCACGCAAACTCTAATTTCTTATCAATGATAATTTTGGTAATTGTTGGCGGGCGTGACAGGATTTGAACCCGTGTTCTCGGATTAGAAGTCCGAGGTGATATCCAAGCTACACTACACGCCCAAACCGGCCGTGCGGACATCCCCTTTCAAGGGTGACGCTAACTTCCCCATCTTGGAAATATGATGATGCCGTTGTTTGGGTCGCCGATTTAACTGACGATGTACTCATATAGGGGGAGTAAGTCGGCGGAATGTTACCATGAAGCGAGGCTCTCGTGCTTGGAAGAAAAGCGGCCAACAACGTTGGAAGTGGCGTAAGAAGAAACTACGACGCCGAAAGCGTGCGCGCCGTCAATCCAAGATGTGAGCATTGATTCTTGTGTTACACTTGGGGGTATAGTATAACCTGGTAGTATCGCGGGCTCCAATTGCACGGGAATGACGACAGGTGGGTTTGCTGAAATTGATGACCGATTGGAGCACCGACCCGTTGCATCTCGACCGAACTCCGAACTAACGGAAAGGCGAAACAGAAGAAACCCGCTGGTCAGGGTTCAAATCCCTGTGCCCCCACCTCAAATTCTCATACTATACATAGAATATAGAAATCGAAAACGTGTTCAATCCATTCTTATCCAATTATTTTCACGATTAGAAGAGGAATATTCTACAAGTTTCGCCAAGTAGTTTGTAGAATCAAAGAAAATATATTGCTTGCAAAGGCCAAAGTCATTACAGTAGGTAGTTGCTTTTGCTTATATGTGAGACATTCTTGCACGGTTCATGGCTGACTTTGCTAAGCGTGCAACTGCGATTCAGCCTACCGGCGTCCGAAAAATGTTCGACATGGCAGGAGATGAAGTCATCTCATTCGGACTAGGTGAGCCCGACTTTCAACCTCCTGAAGTCGCCATCGAAGCGATGGCTAATGCAATGCGAGCAGGACACAACAAATACACAACCACAGCAGGTCTGCCTGCACTACGGCAGAAGATTGCCGAGTCTTGGTCGAAATATCAAGACGGACTTTCCGCCGATAATGTTTGTATGACTATGAGCGGTACCAATGCCTTGCTAAATTGCTTCATGACCTTAGTTGATGAAGGTGATAATGTACTATTGCCAGAACCATATTTCCCACTTTATGGTCCGGATGTAACTCTGTGTGGGGGTGAGTCGAGATTTTATCCATGTCTTTTTGAGCATGAATTTGTTCCTCAAATAGATGTGTTAGAATCTTTAGTCGATGAGAAAACCGTCGCGATTCTATACAACTTCCCTTCCAATCCAACCGGAGCAGCTCTGAACTCTGCACAGCGCGATGAGTTACTCGACTTTGCCAGCCGTCACAACTTGTGGATAATTACCGATGAAGTTTACGACCGAATCGTCTACGATACTGAACACGTATCATTTCTCGGCACCGGTTATGAGAAGTTGATTTTAGTCAACAGTTTTTCCAAAACTTTCGCAATGACTGGCTGGAGAATCGGCTACTTATTGTCGACTAATTTAGAAGCGATGAAGCAACTCACAAAGGTTCAGTATTACATCACTGCATGCTCAAATGATGCGATGCAATATGCTGTTCTTGAGGCCTTTGATGGGGCGAAGAATTATCCGGAAGAGATGGCGATTGAATTCAAGGCTCGACGTGATTTAATCTGCACTCGCCTCAATGCCATGGAGGGGGTTTCTTGCCATGTGCCTGAGGGTGCGTTTTACGTCTTCCCTAAAGTGGAAATTGAGGGTTTTAACTCTGAAGAAATCGCAATTGAATTGCTCAAGGGTGGTGTACTGTGTTCACCTGGTTCGGCATTTGGTGATTCTGGCGAGGGACACTTGCGTTTTGCCTACACAATATCTCGAGAAGACATTTCCCGCGGCATGGATAAAGTCGAGACAGTATTGAAAAATCTGCGCGCATAGGTGATCAAATGGGGTTGGGTTTGAGCCTATTTCTATTTGTTTGTGGATTACTAATAGGGCATTTTATTCCGCGTATTCCGATGCTAACGATAACCCGTCTCAAATCCTTCAACCAAGTTTTCCCATCACATCCTCGACCGATACCAGTTGACGGATATTTGCTCGCGCGCGTTTTGCATATGCGAACGATGCGCCGTTGGGGCTTGATCTTTGCAATAATTCCCTTGGGTTTTGGTTGGATGATGCTCAAATGGTCGACGGCAATGTTTGGAATGGGGATGTTTCTTGGTGGTGGTTGGACTCTGATTTCGTGGCTATTACCATCCACTCCGTTTACTTCCCCATCGCCTTGGACCCGTTCACTTGCCGAGCAACTACAGTTAGTAAGAAATCAGGCCGCTAGTGATTCATCTTGTTGCGATTCGACATTGCCCGAATGGGAGATGACTGCTGTAAGGTGTCGAGCCTGCCGCGCTACTCTTCTCAAAATACCCCGCCCCGACCTTGGTCGACCACGATTGGATGGAAAAATAATGGGTCTTGTGCGATTATGGATTTCTGACGGAAATGCAATAATTATTGGCGAAGAAGAATGATTCAATCGAATCTTTCAAACATCGACATCATCATTTCTGTGGCGAAATCTTCATCGCCATCACCACTGATGTCTCCAGCCCCAGAACCACCATCGGGATTAGCAGAAGAAAAGGCCTGTCCGCCACCAGACGGTTCGAAATCTAGAGCCTCCGCTTGCCCGCCGCTGGCCACATGGCCATGCATCGCTTGGCCTGCAACAAGTGCCCCGCCAGCGAGTAATCCGGCGCCAGCAACAGCACCGGCCGCGATATCAACACTACGACCTAACAGGCGACTACCACGACTTTCATCGGAGTCGTTATCATCGGGCATCACTTTGTTTTCATCATCGGGTTCGGACCAGTTATCCTGTGATTCTAACATCAACCACTCGGGAAGTTTGCTCTTGCCCCCACCAAGTACAGTCAGTGTAGTAAAGGCAGAAAGTGGCATGACTGCGAGTGCGGTTAGTAAGTCAAGAAAGGAGTTTTCAGGAACCGAGCCGATATTGAGCCAGTCTTCGAATAAGGCCTTTTCAGCGGCGATGCTAGCGCCGATATCTGGCCCAATCCAAGTAACCACTATTAGGCTGGCCAAGCGCCCAAGTAGCCACAATACCAATATCGGTGCGAGCCAAGATAACTTGGTCATTGAAATCAACCAGCGCCTTGTAAAGGCCGCAAAGGTGACATATCGGTGAGCGAATTTAGGATAAACTTGCATCATGAAAATGAGGATTGCGATATATGATATCAATGCGAACTCCAGCATTCTTTGGGGAGCCATCCAAGTTTCGGGAATGAGCAAAATTGTCGATAGTGGTAATACTACCATAGCCAACTGAAATGGGATTGCCAATAGAACTAGTCCGCCGTGAATTGAAAGCAGGCCGTAGCCGTCACTATAGCGCTGATTTATCATGCGCGTCATTTGTCCTTGTGGAGAATTGAATTGGCGAATTTTCGTTTGTGCCACTGCTTCAGCATCCCGCCGTCCCCGCATTAGTCCAAATGCCCTCAGCCAGCCCCCTTGTCGAACGACACTTTGCGGCATAAAACCACCCATCATCAAGGCCAAAGCCAACGCTATCATGCCATAGGCTAGCGATGCACTGACAATCCACGGGATCATTGCTTGTTGGAAATTTACCGAGAATCCAGAATCGGTTTTCGCGAATTCAAAAAGGTAGGTAATTGAGAAGGCAGCCATCGGTGTCAAGATGATTTGTCCAATCACAACGCCGGTAAGCCACAGGCGAGGAATTAGTGAGTTCTTCCGCGCGGTCACAAGAGTCTGCAAACCCTTCGTGCTTTGAGGATTGGGATTGCTGAAACGCTGTTCAACCGGTTTCTTGCACTCTATTGGTGCCGCCATTCCTGCCCTACGGGCAGTTAGACATAGACGCTGAACACTTATGACCGGTAGCAGGTTGGCGAGTAGTATGCGCTCACGACTTGGGTTGTCGATATTACTGGTAACCATATTGCTGGTGCAGACTCTCGGCATCGTCACATATTCTCCATCTGCCGATGCCGCCAACGCCCGTGGCGGTTCAAATGATGATTTCCAAGTGATCTCAATAAGTGCTGGCAATGCATCCGTTGAACTGGATAAGTGGTATAATCCAGACGGTAGCGAAGTAGAATTTACCTTTACTGGGCAGTCATTGCCCATTACTGTCGAGACTAAAAGATTGGGAACTTCGGCTACCGGTAAAGCTGCTTTGATTACTTTTGAGGCAGTTCATCCAATTGGTTTCGTCGATTATTCAATCAATTGGACTACTCAGGAATTATTCGGTGGAATGAGCGATGAGCACGATTTGTTTTGGACTCCACCAGCCGCCCATAGCGAATTGGTGAATGAAAGTCTGCTCGGAGGTTGGATTCTTCGAGCAACTGTATTTCACCCTCATGATGACCGTAACGAAAATGACGTATTGGATCGCCATCTTCCAGTAGCACTTGATGCCGACCCTATGGATGAAACTATCGCAGTTGGTGACACCCTTACCTTCCTTCCACTCGGCTATCCTGCTGGAGGTGGTGATGCCGATTCTCGAGGTGAATGGCAAAGTCAGAATGGTGGCGCTGTGGGTAATGGTCATTGGCGCCATTCCGACCCTGGAAGTGATTACTCGAGTGGTCGAGTTCACGACCGATTGGTTCGAGGATTTTGGCCATCACAGGTAAACAATGGCAATCCAAACTGTGGCAATAGTGCTCAAAGTGAACCTGGGGCAACTACAGTTTATCTCTACTATTATTGCAAGTTTTACATCATCAGTGGTGATTACGTAAGTCTTGATTTCCACGTCCGCAGTTGGGGTCGAATGGGCTCTGGAGATGCGGTTAGTCTTGAATTATGGCGAACCGGCGGGACCAATATCCGCAGTAACCTTTCCGATTATTCACCCAGTACTTCTGAGACTACTTGGACTAACATCACATGGCGACCAGATAATTACGAATTAGGTGGTCATAGTTGGTTTATGGGGATGCATTTTGAAAGTGACACTTCTATCGCTGACGAAGGTATGCACGTTGATGACTGGTTGGTTTTCGGAATTGAAAAGGTCGATAATTTCACTTTAGATATCGATTGCGATGACCCGACTTCTGGTTATTCAGCAGTGCCTAATCAAGAACTTAGCCTACATTGTTTTGTCACCAATAACGGCTACAAATCGTCAGTAGTTGCAATCCATTCGAATATAACTAATCTAACATGGATGGACCCTGCATCCCCAACAATTCGTATTGATTCAGACAATCCAAGTCATCATGGTGTTGACGTGATTCTGCCTGCAATCCCCCCGGGTAATACCTCCGAGATGTGGATTAACTTGAGTATCCCAAAGGGGGCAGATGTACAGTCACAAGTGTGGAATGTATGGTGGGATGATGCTCGACCATTTGATTCGCACATCAAAGGAAGTTTGAGTATGGATGTGGTCATTACCGACCAATTCAGTTTACTCCTATCCTCTAGTTCACCTCTCAAGGCTGCAACTTTGATGCCTGGAGAAAGCGGTTTGGTGCCAATGCGTCTAGAAAACACCGGTAATCGTGAAGCAACATTCACCCTGACCGAATCTTTCCCGAGCCTAGGATGGGCTGCTCAATTCGTAAATGAAAGCGGCGCATCATTTCTGCCGATTTTCCTCGGGCGCGGTGAATCTATTAATTTCTTTGTAAATGTTACTGCAGCAGCAGATTCACCACCCGGTGAGATCTCATTTTCAGTTCGAGCCTCTTGTTTAGATTGCAGTACGGGTGTTTCTGGAAATGAAGTAATAATTCGTAATATTGATGTTCCGGAAATGCGAATGGTCGAAATTCAGGCTGACCAGTTGTCTATTGTTGCTGAGGCCAATGAGAATACTCAGAGAGTCACTCTAGATGTTTTCAACCTTGGCAATGATGATGAGAGTTTTGAACTTGAATTAATTCAATCTGATTGGCGGATGATGGCGACTCTGTCAATTGAGGAAACCAGCGTTCTTGATTCATGGGACGGAGAAACTAGCGCCACCCTTAACTTCCCCATGCCGAAGAATCTCAAGCCAGGGATTTACAGCGCTCAAGTTGTTGTTGTTGCTGAAGGTGATGCCACAATAAGTGATAGTGTTGTCATTACATTGGAAGTACTTCCAACCGCAATTCCGTGGGTAAGTAACGAAGAAATCGAGGAATCATACATACCCGGTGATAGTTCTAAGTCGATTCAATTTGAGATTCGCAACGATGGTAATGAAGATGATCGCTTCAATCTGTCCTTAGTCGCACCCGATGGCATGTTTGCTGAGTTTGGTGGCTCTCTAAATAATGACCAAACGTTATTGATTGAACCCGGTGCTTCGACCAACGTAACGGTTGAGTTTTCATTTGCCGAAGATATTAGTGGACAACTCACTCTAAATCTTCACGCCCAAAGTGTGAACGATCCCACCAGTACCAATTATGGAACTGCGACCTTCAAAGTTGGTTCACAAAATTGGTTACGCTTAATCGGACCAGAGCCGGTAGATTTGTTTGAGGCTGATACTGAAATGGAGTTACTCCTAGTACTGCGTAATCAATACACAGGAATCCAATCAGTTAGTATTGATCTACCTCCTTCTGAAGCTAGTTCTTACCTAACTATTACAATAGATGAAAATGACCAAGTTGCGACCCTACAAACCGATGCACCTAATGACGAACATATCATTCACGTAACTATCGAAGCGAGTGAAGATTCGCTCATCAATCTGCAAGAGGAATCAGTGACAGTTACATTTAGAATTTGGGCGATTTCTAATACGATCGAAGATGCACAATCAGCCGATATCGAAGTCACCCTACATCGACTTGAGGTTAAATCCGAAGGTGCTTCAAGCAGTGAGGGAGATGGTTCTTTCCTCAATATCATCCAATGGATTCTAGGTTCATTAATCGTACTTGTTTTACTTGGATTCTTGATTAGAGAAATAATTGCTACCGATGAAGAAGAGGATGAATATGGTGTCTACGAAACTAGTGCTAGTGCAATTTATGGTGATGTTAAATCAGCCCCAGATATGAGTTCCTTTGGCTCTAGCCCTTCGAGTGGAATGATGCCGCTTGGGCCTGCCCCTTCCTTGGCTGGCCTACCCGCTGGCGCACCACCAGAACCGAGCAAGGAATTGATTGGAATTGCTCCATCCGACCCACAAATCATCCACGAACCGGAAGTTGTCCACGAGACCCCCGCAGTCGCCGAGCCGGCCGCTCCAGAAGTAGCCGCGCCACCTGCAGTCCCCGCAGAGGGATTGCCAGCAGGTTGGACAATGGAGCAATGGAACCATTACGGGGCAGAATGGTTGAAACAACAAGGAAGAGTTTGAGCATTTGGAGTTTGAAAGCCTAAACGTAGGGTTCAAGAAAGATACCCCTCCCGACCAAATTGAGGAATTACAATGTACACTGGTGGACAAGCGCCGATTTTCATAATGAAAGAAGGAACAACAAGGACACGCGGCCGTAGCGCGCAGTCCAACAACATCGCGGCTGCTAAAGCCGTAGCCGATAGTGTTCGTAGTACACTTGGTCCGAAGGGAATGGACAAGATGCTGGTTGATGGCATGGGCGATGTTGTGATTACCAATGATGGTGCAACAATCCTCAAGGAAATGGATATTGTGGAACCAGCGGCAAAAATGATTATTGAAGTTGCTAAAACTCAAGAGCAACATTGTCACGATGGAACTACCACTGCAGTAGTATTGGCCGGAGAATTACTCAAGCGGTCTGAAGACCTAATTGAGCAGAATGTCCATCCTACTGTAATTTGCGAGGGCTTCCGGCTCGCCGCCGAAAAGGCTGTCGGTCTGCTGGCCGAACATGGCATCCCTACAGATGATGATTTGACTTTGGCAGAAGTTGCTAAGACTGCCCTAACCGGTAAGAGTGCCGGAGCAGTCAAATCATTCCTCGCCGATATTTGTGTTCGTTCAGTTAATTCAGTAGGGCAGATTGATGGAGACGAGAAGTTGATTGATTTGTCCGATATCAAGGTTGAAAAGAAGCAAGGTGGTTCAATACGAGACAGTTCGCTCATCGATGGAATTATTCTTGACAAGGAGAGGGTACATTCTGGAATGCCGCGTTCTGTAAACTCAGCAACTATCGCCCTAATCAATTCGGCAATCGAGGTCAAAAAGACCGAAGTGGATGCCAAAATCCAAATTACCGATCCAACTCAACTTGCCTCGTTCCTTGAAGAAGAAGAGAATTATCTGCGTGGATTGGTCACCAAGATTCAATCGGCTGGAGCCAATGCAGTGATTTGCCAGAAGGGTATTGATGACCTTGCCCAGCATTATATGGCTAAAGCCGGAATTTTTGCCATTCGCCGTGCCAAGAAGAGCGACATGGAAGCACTTTCCAAGGCAACTGGTGGAAGAGTTGTAACAAATTTAGACGACCTTTCTTCAGATGATTTAGGCCAAGCCGCCCGTATCGAAGAGCGCAAAATTGGCGACTCAGATATGACCTTCATCACCGGTTGTCCCCAAGCCAAGAGTGTCAGCGTGCTTCTACGCGGTGGTACTGAACACGTAGTTGATGAAATCCGTCGCGCCTTTGATGATGCGGTTGGTGTAGTCAGTGTGGCTTGGGAAGATGGTATGGTGCTTACTGGTGGCGGTAGTGTATTAGCCGCCTTATCACGTGATTTACGAGCCTATGCAGAAGGAGTCGGTGGTCGTGAACAAATGGCGATCGAAGCATTTGCAACTGCCCTTGAAGTGGTACCTCGAACTCTCGCGGAAAATGCTGGCTTGGATCCAGTGAATACTATTATAGAATTACGCAAAGCTCACGCTGAAGGTAATTCACATGCTGGAATAAACGTCTACGAAGGTGGTGTAAGTGATATGAAGGAAGCCAATGTTCTTGAGCCTCTTCGCGTAGTTGAACAGGCCATTCAATCAGCCACTGAAACCGCGGTTATGATTCTGAGAATTGATGATGTTATTTCGTCCAAAGGAATGAGTGATGGTGGAATGGGCGACATGGATATGGGCGGAATGGGCGGAATGCCTGGGATGATGTAGAATCCTCCTGTGCTCGCATCATATTTGCAGTATTATCCGCAAGTTATAGAGTAGAAAACACTCTGATGTTTCTTATCTCCACTTTGCTCTTGCAGCGTGGTTTGTGCGGCCTCACATTGGCGAACCTTGAAATGCCTCATACCGGTCGACGTTATTACCGGTAGCCGTCGCTTGGTAGGGTGTGAATAATTGGCGCAAATTGCAATGGTATGGGTCGAAGAAGGCTGCATTACTTGCGATGCGTGTGAAGAAGTTGCACCCGAAGTCTTCAATGTTCAAGATGACACCAGTTTTATTCGCGCCGAAGCACGCCTCGACGGTGGTTTTGATACCAATGAAACTACCAAATCTACCTTGAAGGGAAACATCGGGACAGAATTATTTGACGATATTGTCGATGCAGCCGAAAGTTGTCCAGTTGATGTAATCAAATACGTTACTTCTGAAGATGGCGCCGAATCTGCCCCTGCAGAAGCCGAATCTGCTGCAGAAGTTGAGGAAGAGGCGGTAGAAGAGGATGAAGGTGCGAGTGAAATGCCACCTGAATTATTGGAAGGAGATCGCAAAGTTATGATTTTAGTTGGCAGCCAAAGTGGGAATTGCGAAGACTTAGCCGAAATGACGGCAAAACTTTCCACTAACGCTCATCTTAATGCTGAAATCAAATTGATGGATGCGGCAACAGTCGACGATATTTCCAGCAGTTCACGTCTACTTCTTATCTGCTCTACATGGGGGGAAGGGGAGATGCCCGATAATGCGCAAACCTTGTGGGATGCTGCTGTTGCCAGTAAAGCGGATTTGAGTGGTCTTCATTTCACTGTCTGCGCCCTTGGAGATACTGCGTATGAATTCTATTGCCAGTCGGGTAAGGATTGGGACTCCCGCCTAGAAGAAATGGGTGCTACCCGTGTCTACGAACGTGTCGATTGCGATGTTGACTATGAACCGTTTTGGAAAGCATGGGTGCCAAGTGCATTGGGTAGTTTAGCCGCAATAGATGAAAGCGGAAATTTCCATGCTGAACATGTCGGTGAGTTCGCAGAGATGATAATGCCAAGCAAGAAATCTGCTTCTGTCGCTGCCGCTGCTGGTGTAGTTCAGCCGGACCTCGAAGTTTCACTCAAGGTATTCCGCTATGACCCAATGGCCTGCGAGCAAGGTTGGGATACCTATGCATGTTCTGCCCCAGGCCACCTGTCGATATCTCAGGTTCTCACTTCAATTCAAGAAAGCCAAGATGGTAGCATTTCATTCCGGCGTTCAGGCCCTCTATCGGGAGTTTGCGTAAACGGCCGTCCGGTTAGAGCCGATATGGCTAGATTGCTCGACCATGTCGTTGGTGAAGCAGGAAATTATTCTTTAACGATAGAGCCCTTACCTTCTCAAGATGTAATCAAAGACTTGGTAGTGGCTACAGACCACTATGAAAATCGTCGCGCCGCGGCCAAGACATGGGCACGTACAGCCGACCGTGTCGGGCATCGAACTATGCAAGGTGTCGCGATTGGAGTAATGGATACTACAACTTCATCGAAACTTCATGCTACAGTCGCATTGTCTAGTCCCCAACTAGCCCAATCTTGGTCTGATTCTTTGCCATATGACGGCAAATATCTCGGTCCAGCCATTTGTGGGCAGTTGTGGAAGCGTTATTTGGATCCACGCACCTCGCAAAAAGCTCGTTCTGAAATCATTAGCACATTAGAAAATGATGGTGGACTTTGGAATGAAACCGATATTTCGGTCATTGGGCGTCATGGAAGCGAAGGTGAAGATCTTGCTTCAGCACTGTATGATTGTCGTGCCGAATTATTGCGCCTCAACAAATTCACCGGTAAGCATGGCCGCCATGTGAAATGGTTTGGCCGTACCGTAAAGATGTTCGGTGATGTCAACGAAACGATTCTACCTGCAGCAGTTTCAGGTCCCATTGGCATGCTTGCAAATGGTCGCCAGGTGTTGCGAATGATGCTCGGATTCACCCGGACTGGTGGGCCGATGTTACGAGATAAACAGGCACTATTCTTGCCTCCGGCAAGTATCGGAAAGATGCCGCCGATGGCGACATTGCCGGCTAGAAACCACCACGAAGTGGTGGCAATATTCAATGAATTAGACAAGAGGTTCTGAGGTGATATGATGGTCAAGTTCGCATATTTTCCCGGATGCGTTGCAAAGGGTAGCGCCCGCGAAGTAGAGGATGCAATGCAAGCAGTCGTGGGTCGTCTAGGAATTGAGTTAGTCGAAATGGCTGGTGCTTCTTGTTGTGGTGCCGGCGTGATGAAACAAGCAAATCACAAATTACAACTTACTTTGAATGCGAGGACCTTTGCGATGGCTGAAAAACAGGGTCTTGATGTCCTCACTCCTTGTGCTTCATGTCAAGGAAATATGTATGATGATTTACGCATGCTGATGGATGATGAAGTATTGCGTGGCGAGGTCAATGAAGTCCTTGAACGCACCTGCGGTATGCGATTTGAAGGCAATCTAAAGATGCGCCATTTACTCGATGTTGTAGTCGAAGACATTGGTCTTGACAAAGTGGCAGATTTAGTAGTGAATCCAATTGATTTCCCAGTTGCCGGATATTATGGTGCACCGATGCTCAAGTCCGGCGCAAATGGTGAAGATGATGCCCATAATCCAGTCTACTTTGAGCAATTAATCGCGGTACTAGGTGGCGAGGCTGTCGATTATGATGGTCGAATTCGCAGTGTTGGATTCCCAGCATTATTATCCAAAGAAAAGACTGCGATGAAGATGACTGCGGATGTCCTTTCTGGTGCCAAAGAAGCCGGAGCGAGAATCATGGCCAGCGCCTGTCCGTTATCGCACTTCAATCTCGATGTTTATCAAGTTCAAGCCGCCAAAGTTAGTGGTAAAGATACTAGCATGCCGGTAATTCATTTACCTGAATTACTCGCTTTTGCATTAGGTTACTTCGTAGAGCGTTTTGCCCAATTAAGAACTAGAGTATTAGTCATTGGTGACTGAGTCTATAGTTTCATTGCGACCGATAAGCAGAGCGATTTTTTCGGCTCTTTGCGGGCTGATTCCACATGCGATCCATTCATCCTTCCCCAGTGTTAACACTCGTATCGGTGTGTGATATTCATCGAGTAATCTACGCGCTCGGATTGGACCGATTCCGATAATCGATTGCAGTAGTTTCTCTCTTCCTCTCCTTAGTTCTCGATTTTTCTTTTCTTGTTGCATTGGCTCTAATCTTTTCGTCCCACTTCCGCCACTAGCGTGCACTATTGTCCAAGGACTGGGCGCAATCCCCAAAATTCGTTCATCCTCTGAGATTCGTAAGCGTTCTTGTAACAATTCACTTTGTTTCCGCTGTTTTTTGGCACATCTTTTTGCTAACATGGCAATCAATCTGGCAGTTCCTTTGGTATCTTTGGTAGGGACTACACTTAGGCCAATTTCTGCTACCAAAAGAGCCAGCATTCCCGAAATGGCATTATTGTGAACCGCTCTAGTGGCGAAATCTCCACCTTCTGCAACTAAAATCGTGCGCGGAGCACTCGCCATGAGTCGACGTGCTTGAGAGATGAGCCTTCCGTCGAGCATAGATGCGACAAAGTCATCACTTCGTTTTCGCTCAATGACGTAGATGTCGCCGATAATAGCATCACCAATCGGGAGGGTGGCGATTTCGACATCTACTTTCAAGTGCCGTAATTCAGCAGCTAAAGTTGATGATAATTCACGGTGGTCTAAGATGACGACTGGTCTTTTCCCGATTCGCCATTTTGGCCTTCCCCCAAGTCTTGGATATGACCCAAAACCACGTCATCAGTCGCATCTTTCACCCTGCCGTCAAGAATTGGTTGTCGCCAATCATTGTCTTCCTTTGCTCCTCCTTCACTCGTGCTAGTACTCTGCTCATTTTCTTTCGTTTCGAATTCTTCATCCTTTTCCGGTGCTAAATATTCTGTTATACTGAGTTGAGTTTTCGGCCGAAGTGATTTCGGGGTTGCTGGGGGAGCATCTCGTCTAACGATTCGTGAAGAGGGAACTTCAGGGCTGGCTCCTTTCCCAGCATCGGTGAAATTCTGCGCTTCGCCTAATGCTGGTTGTAAGCGAATCTCTTCAGCACTGATGTAATCGGCGGCGAGAAAGTTTTCATCACCGTCAATTATTGTGAATGATTCAATCAAACTATCAGGCTTAGGATGTAGCCTAGGGGGTCTACGATTACGCCGAACCTTAGCAATTGCTCGCCCCATTCTT
This sequence comes from uncultured Candidatus Poseidoniales archaeon, assembly GCA_964587885.1. Classification (GTDB taxonomy): domain Archaea; phylum Thermoplasmatota; class Poseidoniia; order Poseidoniales; family Poseidoniaceae; genus UBA60. Next base: position 17,600 of record CAZPME010000025.1, on the reverse strand, counting down.
GCTTCTCGTGCAGCAGCAGCATAGCGAACGCCAACGTCTCTGGTGTCTTCACTTACCAGAACGAAAACGTCCCCTTGGCGATGACGAGCAGTTCGACCCCTTCTCTGAATGGTTCGTATTTCACTTGCAACAGGTTCGTAGAAAATCACTCGGTCGGCGCTAGGTACATCAAGTCCTTCTTCACCAACCGAAGTGCATACTATCACATTACTTTCACCATCACGAAAGCGATCTAAGGCTTCTACCTGTTCTTTTTGTGACATCCCTTTCTCATCATCCCGACTAGATTGGCCAACGAAACGTTCGACTTCAATTACTCCAGAAACATCCTTTAGCGATTCAATTAGCATACGTACGCTATCTCGCCAAGTTGCGAAGACGATTACTCGGCTAGTAGGGTCAGATTCAAGTTGTTCTTTCACTAAGCGCTTGACCTCTGGAATTTTCGGATGTACTTCATCCATAACGCGGATTTTTCCCAGCACTTCTCGTACCTGTGGCATTGCCAAAAACCTAGATTGCGAATTTTCCCCATCTGAACTACCCTCAAGGCGTTCAAGATGACTTAGTGCTGAGTTAATCCCTTGTCCTTCGAGCAAATAAAGAAGAGAAACAATTCTTTGGGCATCGGCATTTTGCCGAGCCGCTTGGTAGGCAGTATTCCTTCCCATCGCAATAGCTTGGGAAATTCTTTGTTGCGCATCACGAAGTGCACGTAAAGAAATACCACCTTGGATAACAAGAAATCCTTGACGTTGCAATCGCTTAGCGATATCTTCCAACATATCATTAAGTGGTTTGGCTAGAGTAGTAATTTCCTCCCCAATGGGTAATCGAATCTCGACTATGTCCATGGATTGCTGATATGGACTGACCATCGCATCATTTGACTGCCGGGCAATAATTCGCTCAATTCCAAGACGGTCACAGACTTCAGAAACTTGAGATTCAGTAGAACCTGGGCTAGCAGTACATCCCAAGACAAGCCCGTCGACCGCACTTTCTCCGTAGAGGTCACCTACTTGTGCCATAGCATGATTACCCGTTGAATGATGCGCTTCATCTACCACTAACAATACGCAATTTACAAGGCTGAGGCGGCCAGAATTCACATCGTTACGAATTACTTGAGGAGTGGAAATTATCAATCCAGCGGCATCATACATCGGCTCACGTTTGTTCGGAGAAATTTTTCCAGTCAGGGCAATTATTTCTTCTTCACCTAGCGCCAACCATTTTCGTGCCTCTCTTTGATGTTGAACCACTAATGGATTAGTGGGGGCAATCAACAAGACCCAAGGTTGTCTGTGGGTTGCATCGGAATCGGGAGAAATTGCCCGCTTTTCATGCAAACGCTGGGCGATAACCATCCATGCAACTGGTGTTTTCCCAGTACCAGTCGGGAGTACGAGGAGTGTATTTGCGCCAAGTCCAGCGCGTACAGCATCGAGTTGGTAAGCCCTAGCTTCCGCAACCTCAATTGCGAGGAGAGGATGGCTAACCGAAGGCGGCATGAGGACTAACTCTTCAGCGACGGGTCAAAAGCCTTCACATGAGAGGTTGCTTCAATTTCAACAAGAATGTGTAGTCTTTGCAAGTAAAACAATCAAATTCCACTAGTAAATAATGGCAATATCGATTCTTCGTAATTTTCGTGATATTCAACTCAAAATCTTCTCAGAAGTCAATTGATTTCCCTCGTTCCATACGGTCGTCTCCACCGAACGACTCATAAAGGAACCCAAAGTCGGCGGGATGCTCAAAAGGTGGGCGACCAGACGTTGCGGGCAATCCATCACGGAACCCAACACCCGAATCCCCGTTTGTGGGATACGGGCCGGCGTCACGGTTGCTCCTTCGCCTAATGGGCCGACGTAGCCCTTTTCGAAGGCACCTGCGGCGTAAATAATGGAGACAAAAACATGGGCAAAAGAAACCACCCGAGAAGGGGAAGTATGGCATATAGCCCTCGCAAGAGGGCGTCCCGCCACTTCGGCCGCGTAAAAGCATGGCCGGCTGGCGAGAGTAGTGAAGTCCGTGTTCAGGGCTTCGCCGGTTGGAAAGCGGGGATGACTCACATTTTGCTCAAAGATAACAATTCACATTCACCCAGCGCTGGTCAAGAACTACGCGTCCCAGTCACCGTTGTTGAAGTCCCGAAGATGTTCGTTCTCGGAGTACGCGGTTACCGAATGACTCCATACGGTAAGCAAACAGCGGGAGAATCATGGGTCGATAGTGACACCTTAGCCGATGCCTTTCCAGAACTGGTTCGCCGCATGCCTCAGCGCAAGAACCATGATTCAGACTCACATTTCGCCGCTTTAGAAGCGGCTGACCTTTGCGATATCAGAATGATCATTGCTACACAACCAGGAAAAGTGAACGCTACCCCTTCCAAGACTCCCGAGGTCATGGAAATATCTCTAGATGGTGGCACCACTAATGAGAAGTTGAACTGGGCACGTGAACAGTTCGGTAATGAACTATCATTTGCTGATGCATATGGAGAAGGCCAATACCTAGATGTTGTAGCAGTAACAAAGGGTTACGGATGGCAAGGTGTAATCCGCCGATTTGGTGGAAAACTTCTATCTCACAAAAACAGCAAGAAACGCCGTCAGCATGGAAACATGGGAGACTTTGGAACAGGATACGTCCGTAAGACAATCCGTCAAGGTGGCCAGACTGGATATCACCAGCGTACTGAATACAACAAACGCGTACTGCGTATCGGCAATCCCGAAGAACAGGATATTACTCCGGATGGGGGATTCCTACACTACGGTGAAATCAGTAACGATTACGTTCTCATCAAGGGCAGTTTGCCCGGACCAGCCAAGCGATTGATTCGCTTCCGCGATGCAGCACGCGCTACTGGTAAATCGAAAACACCGGTTGACATCACCTATGTGTCGACCTCATCCAAGCAGGGGGTCTAAAGTTGAAGGCTGCAGTTAACAATGTGATTCTTGAAGTTATTCAAGAAGAGGTCGAAGCCGGCCCACTCGCTGAAGTCTACGACCTAAGTGTCGAGCAAAAAGGCAAGGTCAACTTACCTTCGGCATTCGAATCTGATGTCCGTACTGATTTAATTCGCCGAGCAGTTCATTCCTCTCGAGCTAACCGCCGTCAACCATACGGTTCACATGTTCACATCGGCAAGCGCCGACCAATGCCGGGTATGAAGCACTCGGTAGAATGGTGGGGCAAGGGGCGTGGTGTTGCGCGTATCATGCGCCGTACCGGTCAAAGCCGTGGTGCACAAGATCCCCGCACTAAAGGTGGACGACGTGCTCACGGCCCGAAGGTCGAATCCGAGCGTGGTTTAGCCATGAATCGTACCGAGCGTCGTGCCGCGCGCAATAGCGCTATTGCTGCAACCGCTCAGATTGAGATGGTTTCAGCCCGCGGACATCAATTTGTTGAGGAAATCAAATCTCTGCCAATTATTCTTGGCGACTATACTGAAGTCAAGGATGGCAAAAAGAGCAAGATGGATATTGAAGCATTTACTTTAGAACACCCAACTAGGAAGTTGGTTACAATTCTAGAAGGTCTAGGCTTGGGAGATGATCTTATTCGAGCCAAGAAGGGACGCAAAGTTCGTCCAGGAAAAGGTAAGATGCGAAGTCGTCGCTTCAAGCAACCGAAGTCGCTTCTACTAGTCGTCGAACAAAAGGATGGCTTAGCACGTGCTGCTCACAATCTACCTGGAGTAGATGTGGTTAGTGTGCGCGACCTTTCGGCCGAACATTTGGCACCTGGTGGCGACGCTGGCCGCCTTACAGTGTTCACCAAGAAAGCGATTACCGCAATGGAGTGAGAAAAATGAGTCCTTACGATATTATCATCGCACCATGGATTACAGAGAAATCGATGGAAGCTCGTCGCAATGACGAGTTCATGACCATCAATAGATTGGAATTCCTCATCAACAAAAAAGCAACTAAGGCCGATGTAGCCGAAGCGGTCGAGAAATTATTCGATGTCAAGGTTAGCAAGGTAAATACTCGCGTGACCAAATTTGGGAAGCATGCTAGCGTCAAATTAGCTGAAGGCTATGACGCTGAAGATGCTTCAATGAAACTAGGAGCATTCTGAAGGGTGGTGATGAGTTGGGTAAGAGAATTCGTGCACAGCGCAAGGGTAGTAGCCCGCGTTACAAAGTAAGCAGCCATAGATTCCCTGGCGCCAGCCGCATTCCTCGCGGCGACGACCAGATGTGTGAGGTAATTGAATTGGTACACAGCCCGATTCACACTGCACCTCTAGCTCGTATCAAATTAGAAAATGGCGACAAATCCCTCATTGTTTGCACCGAAGGAGTAGCAGTCGGGTCGTCAATTGCAATTGGCAAGAATGTCAGCATGCGACCTGGAAATGTTACTGATTTAGCAAACATCCCAGAAGGAACTCCAGTTAACAATGTCGAACTTCGCCCAGGAGATGGTGGAAAGATTGCTCGCAGTGGCGGCAACTCCTGCCTTGTCGAATCTAGGTTGGACAGTGGCAAAGTACGTCTTCGCCTTCCGAGTGGAAAAATTAAGGAAATTTCAGGTAAGTGTCGCGCGACCATCGGTATCCTAGCCGGTCATGGTCGCTCGGAGAAGCCGATGATGAAGGCTGGTTCAGCTCATTACAAGGCCAAGGCACGCGGAAAGGCGTACCCTAAGGTCAGTGGTGTAGCCATGAATCCAGTTGACCACCCGCACGGTGGTGGAAACCACCAAGCTGTTCACGGACCAAACTCCGTCGCTCGTGGTGCGCCACCGGGATCGAAGGTTGGTAACATAGCACCGAGCCGAACTGGCCGCGGAAGAGGAAAGAAAAATTGAGGTGATTTGAGTGGCAAAACGAAAGAAGCGATTCATGACTCCAAAGGCGGCTCGCCGCCGTACTCGAAAACTACGCGCACGCGTAAGCCAGCGCCGAAAGAAGCAGTTTACCTACCGTGGACATTCCCTTGAAGAACTCCAAGCAATGCCTCTCTACCCAGTAGAGGAATCTGCAGATGACCTTAGTGTCGTTTCATTACTTAGCGCGCGCGCTCGTCGCACACTTGGACGTGGAATATCGACCGATAATGAGCACTTGCGCAACCGCGTCAAAACCGCCAACGGTCGCCCAGTTAGGACCCACCGACGTGACATGCTAATTCTACCAGAATTCGTCAATACTAGCATCCACATTCACAATGGACAGGGATATACTCCTGTCGATATCAAACCCGAAATGATTGGTCATTACTTGGGTGAGTATGCGATAACCCGCCGTGGCGTTACCCACAGCGGACCTGGTGTCGGTGCAACCAAGTCGAGCAAGCACGTTCCATTGAAGTGAGGTGAAAGAGATGAGTCGTAATCGTTCCAAGAGTCAAAAGGGATACACCCAGATGCTACAGCCGAGCCTAGTAGGCAGTCGTATGTCGACTGCTCGTGCCGTGAACCTTGATGTTCACGTCAAGCATTGTTACGAAATTTCTCGCACTATCAAGAATAAAACCGCTGGTCAAGCAATCGACTTGCTGAATGAAGTCATCAAGATAGACAGCCCGCGTGCAGATATTCGTAGAAAGGCAACTGCCATTCCATTCCGCAAGGGTTCAGGCAACAAGCGTCGCCGCCGTTCCGGTCCGAGCATGGTAGGACACCGCAAGGGCGGAATGGGGCCAGGCCGATATCCTGCCAAGGCTTCTCGAGAGTTCATTAAACTCATCAACAGTGCGATGGACAATGCTCGTCATGAGCATGAAGATGTTGAGCCGGAGGACATGGTCATCACTCACTGTGCTGCCCACCGCGGCCAAGTGAGCAAGGGATTCATGGCGCGCGCGCGCGGCCGCACAACCCCAAAGGACCATTTCCAAACCAATCTCGAGATTTTCCTCGAGGATTTCACCGAAGTCGAAGAGGAAGACGATGATTTCTGAGGAGGCATGAATTATGGCAGACAATACAATCCGACGCATCATCGATCGCAATGTCGAGAGACATTTGGTCAAGGAATTCCTAATTGAAAACACCAAGCGTGCCGGTTTCGGCAAACTGGAAATCAAGCGAACCCCACAAGGCACTTCGGTCACTTTGATGGCGGAGCGACCAGGTTTGGTTATTGGTCGAAAGGGTAAGATAATCAACGAATTACAACGCCGTTTAGATGAAGAATTTAACATTGAAAACCCGAAGTTAATGGTTGAAGAAGTTGAGAACGCTTCACTAAATGCTCAAATCATGGCTCAGAAATTGGCTTCGTCACTTGAGCGCGGTTGGTACTTCCGCCGTGCTGGCCACAGTACTGTGACCAATATCATGCAAGCTGGCGCGAAGGGAGTATTAGTAACTCTTAGTGGAAAGGTAACCGGTGCTCGTCACCGAACTGAGAAATTCATCGCTGGGCACGTCAAATTTTGTGGTGAAACTGCCCTTCAACACATGGATAAGGGCTACGCTGTTGCAGTCAAGAAATTGGGAACAATCGGTTGCACCGTCGCAATCATGCGACCAAATACACGTTTACCTCACGAAATCACAATCTATCCAAAGGGACATGTCCCGGATGAAGAAAATGTTGAGGTTGTCGAAGTAGAGGAAGCAGCACCAGAGGAGGCAAAAGAATGAGTCACGTCTCCAACCGAGAAATCGAATCGATGGGTCTAGAGGCCCGTCGTGCCCGCCTTGCTGAATTACGCGAGGAAATGATGCAACTCAAGGCCGAGAAATCACTTGGCGGAAACCCAGCCAATCTTGGAGCCTACAAGGCAACACGACGCAGCATTGCACGGATGATTACGCATATGCGTAAGAATGAACAGTGAATCAATATTTCAGAAAAAGCAAACGAATAAAATAACAACGGAGGGAATACATCAGTGGCCAATATCTGCAACGTCTGCGTTCTCCCCGAGGAATTGTGCATTTGCCAAGAAATCGCTAAGGAGCAGCAGAGAGCAGTAATCTCAACCGCACGCAGGAGATATGGGAAGGTGGTTACTATCGTCGAAGGAATCGAGGATACAGCCATCGACATCAACAAATTGGCTAAGACTTTGAAGGCAAAATGTGCAGCCGGTGGAACAGTCAAAGGGCGAACCATCGAATTACAAGGTGATCACAAAAAGAAGGCTTCTGATGTACTCAAAAAGAATGGATACCAAGTGGAGGTGCGATGATGTCAGATAACAATTCTCAAAATCTTCCTTGGTTGGGTCGTCAACTTACTGTTGTCGAATCAACCGACTCAAGTTTACTTGGCCGTTCCGGCCTAGTGGTGGACGAGACTATGCGAACCGTGGCTATTGATGAGGTCGGTAGTGAAAACCGCATCACTCTAGCCAAGGCAGCAATCAAATTTCTACTCGACGACGAGGAGTTCGTTATCGATGGTGGTCAGATGGAAATCAGGCCTGAAGACAGAATCAATCGACGTTTCAAGAATAATGGAGAGTGAACAATATGCGCGATATAGGAATTGACGTAAAAATGCCAGATGGTGAATGGGATGGCGATGCAAATTGTCCATTCTATGGAAGCCTTAGACTTCGCGGCCAGGTTCTTGAAGGGGTCGTATCCCGAACCGGAATGCAAAAGACCATCGTAATTGAGCGAGAAAATGTCCGTAAGATGCCTAAGTTTGAGCGCTATGAGAAGCGCACTAGTCGCCTTTCTGCCCATTTACCCAGTTGTATTGGAGATGTAATTATCGGCGACCGAGTCAAAGTCATGGAATGCCGCCCTCTCTCAAAGACAGTCTCGTTCTGTGTTGTTGAAAATCTCAATGAGGAGGGAGCCTGATGAAGGGAATTGCCGGAAGGGTCACCCGTGGCCTCCCTACCGCAGCACGCTTGACTTGTGCCGATAACACCGGTGCCAAGGTCGTTCAAATCATCGCCGTACCCAAACTCGGTGGAACTATGAGACGTTACCCGAGTGCTGGTGTTGGACACATGATCAAGGTCAGTGTAAAGCGCGGCACACCCGAGACTCGCCGACAAATGTATTCGGCGGTTGTTATCCGTCAACGCCGACCATTCCGTCGTATCGATGGAACTTGGGTTCAATTCGCTGACAACGCCTGTGTCATTACCAATGAGAGGGGCGAAGTCCAAGGAACCGACATCAAAGGCCCGGTATCACGTGAGTCAGCAGAGCGTTGGCCGAGAATTGCAGCTACTGCCAAGCAAATCGTATGAGGTGAAAGAATGAAGAGGAGTAAAAAATCTGGAAAACAGCGCAAGAGTGCGGCAAATGCCCCGATTCACCTCAAGCGCAAGCGTGTATCTGCACGACTTGTCAGCGATGACCCACGTCTAGCCGCAGTTCGCTCAGTCACCGTACGTGTCGGTGATGAAGTCCGCGTAATGCGCGGTGATTTCTCCCACGGTGGTAAGCGCCACGGTGGTAAGAGAAAAATCGCTGCTCAAGACAAGAAAACTCACAAAGTAATTCGCGTTGATTCAAGCAAAGGTCGCATCTATATTGAGGGCCTAGTTGTATCAACTTCAGATAACAAAGACGAGGCAGTACCCGTCCATGCTTCGAATGTGGTTGTCGTAAATCTCGACGAAACCGATCCTCTGCGAATGCAGAAATTGACGGCAGATAGGAGTTGAAGAATATGGGTTCCGGAAGTCATCTAAAACGTTTAGCAATGCCCCGAAGTTGGGCTTTACCTCGTAAGATTACCACTTGGATTAGCAGACCGCGTTCAGGTGCACATTCACTTGAGTACTGCATGTCGATTTCAACTGTAATCCGAGATGTACTCGGATATGCAGACAACGCTCGTGAAGTCCGAAGAATTCTTCACGAAGGTAAGGCCAAAATCGATGGCCGTCGCGTCCGTGACGCCCGCCGTGGCGTTGGCCTAATGGATGTACTCACACTTGGTGATACCAATTACCGTTGCATTCTAGACCAAAACGGCAAGTTGCGTTACCACCAAATTCCTCCCGACCAATCCGAGTGGAAGGTTTGCCGAATTGAAGGTAAGTCAACCATTAAGGGTGGTCAGACCCAATTGAACCTACATGATGGTAGGAATATTTTGGTCGATGATCCAGTTGAATTCAAAACTGGCGACTCGGTAAAGATTCAGTTACCTGATCAGCAGATACTAACTCATATTCAGTTTGAAGAAGGAGCCAAATCCTACCTGATTGGTGGTAGTCACGTTGGAACAACTGCCGAAGTCAAGGAAATCTTAGTCAAGCGCTCAAGTATGCCTAATGAAGTATTGTTCGAAGATTTCGGAACCATAGCCAAACACGTGTTCATTGTTGACGATAGTACTCCAATGCCTAGTACAGAGGTGAGTCAATGAGTAAATCCGTCAACATTATGGCCACTCCTCGCGTCATCAAGGTCACCATCAATATCGGTGTTGGCGAAGGTGGAACACGCTTGCAAAACGCTGAATCTGTACTAGAATTACTAACAGGTGGCAAGCCAATCCGAACTCTAGGGAAAATCCAAAATCGTGATCTCAAAGTTCGTAAAGGTGCGCCAATAGGTTGCAAGGTAACCTTGCGCAGTAAAGCAGCAGTCAAGAAGTTCCTAACCGATGCGTTTTGGGTTAGAGAGAACGCAATTCCATCGTGGAATTTCGATGCACAGGGCAACCTTTCATTCGGAATTCCCGATTATACAGATTTCCCCGACCAGAAGTACGATCCGGATATCGGAATCTTCGGCATGGACATCAACGTTGTCTTGGAACGCCCAGGGCATCGTGTTTCCCGCCGCCGCCGCCGTAGTCGTAAGGTCGCAGGTAGGCACCGCGTGAGTAAGGAAGAGTCTATCGCGTGGTTTACTGAGAATTACAAATTAAACATACAGGAGGAGTAAGAATGGCAAGAGACCACGGAAAAGAAATCGGCCGCACTATCGGCTGCCGTCGCTGCAATCGCAAGCGCGGACTAATCCGCCGTCATGGCCTAAACTTATGCCGTCAATGTTTTCGCGATGTGGCTCCGGAAATCGGATTTAAGAAATATAGTTGAGGAGGTGTGATGAATGCAATTTGACCCATTAAATGACGCTCTAGTCAAGATTTTTAACGCAGAACAAGCCGGAAAATTCGATGTCCAAATAACTCCTGCGAGCAAGATGCTCGGCTCGGTTTTGGAAATCATGCAGAAGTCTGGATATATTGGCGAATATTCGTCGGCTAAAGATGGCCGCGGTGGTTCGTTTAACGTCGTACTTCGTGGTGCAATCAACCGTTGTGGTGTTGTCAAGCCCCGCTTCAGTGTACGCCGCCAAGAATTTGAGAAGTGGGAGAGCCGTTACCTTCCAGCCAAGGATTTCGGCCTACTCATCCTAACTACCAATCAAGGTGTAATGAATCACTACCAAGCTAAGGAGAGCAGAATCGGCGGAAGATTACTCGCTTACGTGTACTGAGGTGAAATAATGGTTAAGTTAGACAGAATTGAACACTTTGTTGAACTCCCTGAAGGGGTCAACGCCAGCGTCGCCGAAAATGGTGATGTCACTATCAGTGGTGAGAATGGTTCGCTTATGCGAAATTTCACTCACCCTAGACTTGAACTGCACCAACAGGGCAATGGTCTACTGGTTCGTATCGATATTCCCCGCCGCAAGGAGAAGGCTTTGGCCGGAACTTGGAACGCTCACTTGAATAATATGGTCAAAGGAGTGAGCGAAGGATTCACTTACCGCTTGAAGGCTGTTTACTCACACTTTCCAATGAACCTAAAGGTCGAGTCGTCTGAATTAGTTGTCAACAATTACTTCGGCGAGAAAATTCCCCGTCGAGCAAAATTCGTCGGTGAGGTCACAGTCAAAGTCGAAAACAAGACCGAAGTTGTCGTCAGTGGTCACGATAAAGAGCAGGTGGGTCAAACCGCTGCTAATATTGAACGCTGTTGCAGCATCAAGAACCGAGACCGCCGTGTCTTCCAAGACGGGATATATTTGGTGGCTAAGGAGTAGGGGGTTAAATTATGGCAGAAGATTACGAAAGTATGACAGTTTCCGAACTAAAGGAAATTCTCAGAGAGCGCGAACTTAAGTTATCGGGCAAGAAATCCGAACTTATCGAACGTTTACTTGAATTCGATGGAGTAGATGTCAGTGCAGAAGATGCATCTGAATCCGATGAAGAAGTCGAATCGAGCGAATCCGATGATGATTTTGATGACTTTGACGACGACGACTGGGATGATGATGAGGAAGACGAGGAATACGTCGCCAAACAAAAGCCGGTGCTTGATGAAGCCATGAAAGAGGCATTAGCCCTACGCGCCGAGCAAAAGAAGAAAACTCCATCTTTCCGCCGCCAAGAGTGGTATCGATATCAACGCTTGTCCAAGTCTGGATGGCGCAAGCCGAGTGGAATGGACAGTAAACTACGTCGCAATTACAAATATCGTGGTTCGCTTGTTAGTGTTGGACACGGTAAGGTTTCCGAAGCGCGTGGACTCCATCCAAGCGGCTTCCGTGAAGTAATGGTCCATAACCCTCTTGACTTAGAGAAAATCAATCCTGCTACTGAAGCGGCACGTGTGGGTGCCACAGTCGGTGGCCGCAAGCGTGAGATGATTCACAACCGTGCCGATGAACTCGGCATTCGTATCCTTAACCGTAGGAGGGATGTTTGATGCAAATCACCAACCAGAAAAAGATGGCTGCTCAACTTTTGAAATGTGGAGTCAACCGTGTTTGGATTGACCCTCACCGTGTCGATCAAATCGCCACTGCAGTTCAAAAGGACGACATCCGTGAATACATTGCTGAAGGCTGGATTAGGGCTCTCCCGATCCAAGGAATCAGTCGTTCTCGGGCTCGAGTCATCGCTCAACAGAAGGCCAAAGGTCGACGTAAGGGACATGGTAAGCGCTCTGGAACTCACAACGCCCGCGACCCTAGGAAGAATCGGTGGATGCGTAATATTCGGGCTCAGCGCCGCACACTCAAAGAACTCCGCAGCGACGGTACTCTCGAGCCTTCGAAGTATCGTTACTACTATCGTAAGGCCAAAGGCGGTTCGTACCGTTCAATTGCCCATATGCGAACGCAAATGGAAATCGAAGGCATACAATTCGCTGGAGGTGAAGATTGATGGCACGTGGACCTAGACAAAGATCAGTATACCGACGCCGACGCAGTGGTGACACTGATTATGGTCGTCGACTCAAACTACTTCGTAATGGTAGTCCACGCGCAGTGGTTAGGATTTCCAATACTCAGACTACCGCACAGTTGGTTCTTTACCAACCCGATGGGGATGTTGTTGTTGCCGGTACTACTGGTGAATCATTGGTCAAGAAGTATGGATGGCCAGAAGGAATGTCTCGTAAGTCAATTCCCGCATCTTACCTAGTCGGATTTGCATTAGGCAAGTCAGCACTTGCAGCAGGTCATGATGAAGCCATTTTGGATATCGGTTTGGCTGCATCATCTCGTGGTGGTCGAGTATTCTCGGCTCTCAAGGGTATGGTTGATGCAGGACTATCTGTACCACACGGAGAATCAGTACTTCCTGATGACGAGCGCATTAATGGCGCTCACATTGATGCAAAGGTCGCAAAAGCGGTCGCAGCTAGCAAAGCAAAAATCGAGGGGGCATTTTGATGAGTGACGAAGTTAGTGAGCCTAGTGAAGAAGTAGTTGGGGAAACTCCGGATATGCCTGTAGAAGTTCAAGATGTTGAAATCGACCTTTCAGGTCTAGCACCGGGTTTACAATTGGCTTTCAACCCACAAGAAGCGACTGAGGAAGTAATGCCTCGTCGTCGCCGTGGTGCGGGCCAGGACTCGATCGCCGCCCTACGCGATTGGAATCCGCGTACCCGCTTAGGTCGCATGGTAGCATCGGGCCAAGTCCGTTCAATGGAACAAGCACTCCGTACTGGATTAACAATTCGTGAAGTCGAAATTGTTGATGCCTTACTCCCCAATCTTGAGGATGATGTCCTCAAAGTCAACATGGTTCAACGCATGACCGATAGTGGTCGTCGTATGAGATTCAGTGTGATGGCTTGCGTCGGTAATAAAGACGGTTATGTTGGTTTGGCAATCGCTAAGGGCAAAGAGGCCGCAACCACCATCTCCAAAGCCATTAATCGTGCCAAGTTGAATGTAATTCCAGTAATGCGAGGTAATGGTTCTTGGGAATCCAGTTCTGGCGGTGGCCGCAGTATTCCACTTGCGGTTACCGGACGTTCAGGTTCAACTAGAGTCACTCTCTCACCTGCACCTTCAGGTAAAGGATTGGTAATCGGAGAATACGGAAAGAGAGTCCTAACTCTCGCCGGAATCACTGATGTAATCAGTCGCTCTAAGGGCCAAACTCGCACCACTATCAATTATGCTAAGGCTACATACAATGCCCTTGCCCAGTTAAACAAAACTCGAATCAGTGATGAGCAAAAGGAACGCTTATTCATCGCCGAAGGGAGGTTGTTGGAATGAGTTGGTTAATCGTAAGAGTTCGCTCAGATGTTAATGTCGAACGTACCATCAAGGAGACTATGCATTTCCTAAATCTAACCAAGGTCAATCATGCCACAATTGTACCCGAACGCCCACAATATGCAGGAATGCTCCAAAAGGCCAAGGATTACATCACTTGGGGAGAAGTCTCTAGCGAGACTATCGAAAAGATCCTCCGCCAGCGTGGCCGCCTTACCGGAGATACTCCGCTAACCGACGAATACGTCTCCGAGAATAGCGATTACAAAGACATCGCAGGATTTGCAGCAGCCGTTTCTTCTGGTGATGCAACTATCAAGGATATTCCAGAACTAAAGCGTGTATTTCGCCTTGCCCCACCAACCGGTGCTAAGGGCTGGGGTGGAATCAAGCGTAGTTTCCAAATCGGCGGAGCACTCGGTGCTCGCGGCAGTGAAATCGAAGCTCTTGTAGAGCGCATGATCTGAGGTGAAAAAAATGGGACGAACTGGAAAATTCCGAGGACGCAGCCGCTATCACGGCCGCGGAAAGAAAGCCGGCCGTGGTGCAGGAAAGCGCGGTGGACGAGGTAATGCTGGAATGAATAAGCATCGAGTTATGACTCGTATCAAGTACATGCCAGACCATTGGGGAATGCACGGATTCAACCGCGACCCGAGCCTTCGTACAGTCCACAACACAGTCAACGTCAGTTCTCTAGCTAATATGGCCGGAGAATCTGACAGCATCAACTTAGCCGAATTCGGCTATGACAAATTACTCGGCTCTGGCCGAATTACAACCGCTCTCAACGTAACTGTAGAACACGCCAGCGCCGGCGCCATTGAAAAAGTCGAAGCCGCAGGCGGCACAGTTACTCTCGTCCAAGGTGATGATGACGATTGGGAAGAGTTTGAAGAAGAGTAATCATATTCGATTAAGGAGGAATGAAGAACATGGCACGCCGACCAATTCCTTGGGCAATTGGCCTCATAGGTATTCTTTACTTTGGTACACTAATCTATTGGCAATGGGATGCCCTCTTCACCGATGGCGTCGAGCAAATAGAGCGTGACCGCGCAATCTTTGGTTTGGCGATGTCTCTAGTCAACATGGCCTACTGCATGTGGTGTTTCATGGCTGATTTACCTGAAGGAATGAAGCAAATTCCAGTCATTGGCTCCGGTCTCAAATTCATTGGATGGCTAACCATTGCTGGGATTTGTGTTTGGTATGCTCGCCCATGGGGCAGTGGCGACCCAGAAGCAATTGGCTTCCTTTTCGTCGGTGTAATTCTAATGGGATTCATAGCCTCTATGGCACTGACTTGTGTAATGTACTCTGGCGGTGAAAGCAGTCGTCTCTATGCTCTGCGCCGCTTCGTCGACGTCTATCCTGCAATTACAAAACCCGAAGGCCACGTACGTTTCAACAGTAAGTTATGGACTACGACATTCGTATTAATCCTCTACTTTGGAATGACTAATGTCATGATTTGGGGACTATCCGGCTCTGCACTCGATGTTTTCAGCGGATTCCGCGCCATCATGGCTGGTGCCAGTGGTACCATCATGCATTTGGGAATTGGTCCAATCGTCACCGGCTCAATTATCATGCAATTATTTGCCGGTGCGAAAATCATCAAACTTGATCTCCAAGATAGTGATGACAAGGCACTTTACCAAGGAGTCCAGAAATTGGTAGTTCTAGTAATGATTCCTGTCGAATCAATTCCCCAAACTTATGGTTTCCTCGACCCATCTGTCGACCTCATCAGTAGTTATGGTCAAGGCTGGGCAAATGCGGTAATTGTTTCTCAACTCTTCGTCGGATCTTACCTTGTTTTCTTGCTTGACGAATTGGTAAGCAAGTGGGGTATCGGGTCTGGTATTTCTCTATTCATCGCCGCTGGTGTCGCTCAATCGACCTTCGTAGGAACTCTCTCACCTTTGTCTGTCGCTGGTGGCGCATACAGCCTGCAGAATCCACCTTCGGGAGTACTGCCCATGATGTTCTACATGTTCCGAACAGCTAGTAATTCTGAGTTGGTTGCCAATAACGGCTTCGAAACGATATTGCTGACGCACGTCAATCCACTGGTAGCGTTAGCCTCATCGGTTATTGTGTTCTTAGTTGTAGCATATGCGGAATCGAGTAAACTCGAATTACCATTGACCCATGGAAAGGTACGCGGACAGCGTGGCCAATATCCTATACGCTTGGTCTATGCCAGTAACATTCCGGTAATTTTGATGGCTGCTCTACTCGCTAATATCAATATGTTTTCCTTACTATTCTGGTCGCATCCCACGCTATCTAAATTCCCGATATTAGGGAGCAATGGTTGGTGGTCAAAGGCCGAATGGGTAGGTTCATTCCAGCCGGGTCAAAGTTCTCCCTCCGACGGTTTTGCGTGGTACGCAAGTATGGTCAACGGTGTGAATGATTGGCTATTGCCATTGCTAAATCAATCAGGCGATGTCTATGGGCATAGCCTTTCTCAAATCATGTTGCATGTGGTGATCTATGTTAGCGTCATGACCTTTGGTTCAATGATATTCGCTAAATTTTGGATTGAAACTACCAATATGGGTGCTAAAGATGTGGCCAAACAAATCGAGCGGACTGGGATGCAAATTCCAGGATTCCGTAAGAACCCAGTTGTCCTTGAGAAGATCCTTGAGCGTTACATTCCACCTGTGACTACTTTCTCCGGCGCATTCGTCGGATTGCTGGCCGCTGGTGCTGATTTACTCGGCACTATAGGTAATGCTTCAGGAACGGGATTGCTACTTGCTGTTGGTATCATATTACGAACGTATGAGCAAATCCAAAAGGAGCAGGCGATGGAAATGCATCCGATGCTTAGGCAGTTCTTCGGAGCGGATTAGGGCATCACCGTTTTCTCAGGTACATCCCCTGCTTGATTAATGATTATTGGCTCAGTTCAGTCGATATTTCGTTTCTAAGGAGTGTATTTCCTTATTCCTTTCACTAATTCTGGTAGTCAAGAGTTGACTTTTTCTTTGCTGGACAAAGAGATAATTTATTCTCGCACATTGAATCGTTTTTTGCCGCCCTTCTTGAATAGCGTTTAATGCTGAGCAGTCAGCCATTTTTTTGCCGTTCTCTCTTCGTCACGTTCTTATATGATGGGCTAAACGGCTGCTTGCTTGCGCCTACCGACGGCGTTGCCGATTGAGCCCTCTTCCGAGGGCAGTGAAATACGGCATCCGGTGGCGCGAGCCGAAGCAATGCGATTCCAAGGAACCACCCGAAGGGTGAGCTTGGGGTTTAGGAAGGTGAACCAACGTTAACGACTTATTGCGAAGTGTGCAATAGGAGTAGATTATTAAAAAATGTAATGTGTTAACTTGTCAAAAACCAATAAATATCAGCTAAGCGATACAAAGCTTCTAGGGATTGAAAGAATGATTTCTTACGAAATCTGGTTGATCCTGCCAGAGGCGACCGCTATTGGAGTTCGATTAAGCCATGCGAGTCGAGAGTCTTAGGGACTCGGCATACTGCTCAGTAACACGTGGATAACCTGCCCTACGCTGGGGAATAACCTCGAGAAATTGAGAATAATACCCCATAAGCCACAATGCCTGGAAAGGTTTGTGGTTGAAAGCTCCGGCGGCGTAGGATGGGTCTGCGGCGTATCAGGTTGTAGTGGGTGTAATGTACCTACTAGCCTTCAACGCGTACGGGTTGTGGGAGCAATCGCCCGGAGATGGATTCTGAGACACTAATCCAGACCCTACGGGGTGCAGCAGGCGCGAAAACTTCACACTGCAGGAAACTGTGATGAGGGAACTCCAAGTGGTACCACGAATGTGGTATCCTTTTCTTGACTCTTAATAGGTCTTGGAATAAGGGGTGGGAAAGACCGGTGCCAGCCGCCGCGGTAATACCGGCACCTCAAGTGGTCGTCGCTTTTATTGGGCCTAAAACGTCCGTAGCCGGTTTGGTAAACCCGTGGGTAAATCAACCAGCTTAACTGGTTGAATTCTGCGGAGACTGCCAAACTTGGAACCGGGAGAGGTGTGGGGAACTCTTGGGGTAGGGGTAAAATTTGTTTATCCCAAGGGGACCACCTGTTGCGAAGGCGCCACACTAGAACGGATTCGACGGTCAGGGACGAAGCCTAGGGGCACGAACCGGATTAGATACCCGGGTAGTC
>CAZPME010000024.1:0-33079 GCA_964587885.1 uncultured Candidatus Poseidoniales archaeon | reverse complement strand
CCTTGATGCGATCGGTTTGATATTGGCTATATTTGTTCCAATAATTGGTGTTGGCCTTACAATAATGGTACAGAAACGAAAACGCGCGCACCTAAAACGCTTACAAAAACTGATACGAAGTGTCGAGAGCGAAAGTCAACTTCGCGAACTCCAATCCCTACTACGTAAATCAGTAGCTGAAGAAAAACTCACCCAAGTCCAATATAGCATCCTAGTTGAAGAGGTTGAAATGATGCAATCTACATTTAGTGATGAATCCGAAGCAGCCCATTCATCCGAAACTAAGGAAAAAGGCAACCAGGCTCGCTCAAAGAGCAAATCCCTATGGCAAAAAGCAGTAGCCGACGAACTCAAAGATGATTCATATCGAGTCGATGAGGAAGGTATTGAGTGGTGGGAAGACGAAAAGAAGCAATGGTGGTATCGCCGCCCTGAAGAAGAAAGTTGGGAAAAATGGGAAGACTAATGTCAATTGAGAATGTAAAATCAATTTACCACGCCCCTCATAATAGTTGTAGATAACCGATAGTTGTGAACGGAGCGGTTACCATCCGGGTTTTGGCCGTGTTTGCGGTCACAGCTATTTGCTGGGGGGGCGCGCTTTCCTACAATGATGCCCAAACAAAAATAGCCTCATCTGCTGACGCCGACATAACAGGTGAAAATAACATCAACAATACCTCTGAAATTGACACTCTTGATAATACTAACAACAACAGCCAATCGAGTAATGATAGCAATGATAACAATGATAGCAATGGTAGTAGTGATAGCAATGATTCAGATTCAACAGAAGAAGGAACTTCTGCCGCAGACTCGGAATCTACCAATGAAGACTCAGATGAAGGGGCCACTCAATCAGACCAGCAAGGCCAAGGCGCTTCCAGCGATGATGAAAACCAAGAAGCTTCCCAAGCACCACCCAACCAGGAATTTTCGGACCTAAAAATGACTGAAGATACAGCAGGGGGGGGTAGTGATGACACTTCATCTACAGATGTCAGTATTGCCGAAGGGTTGCTTGCAGGGGGAGGAATAACTCTTGCGTCATTTGCCATAGGGGCGATTTATGCTGAAGTATTCCGCATCGCCTTGTTAGTAGGTATTTTCACTCCAGTGTTGGCCGCACGCAAGAAAAATCGTGAAGACATGATGACGCGCGGGCGACTTCTTGGATATTTAGAAGCAAATACCGGCATCCATTTCTCTGCTCTACGTGACGCCCTTGGATTGGCCAATGGGGTTACAGCTTACCATTTACAAGTGCTTGAAAGCAGCGGCCAGATCATCTCATGGCGAGATGGGAAATTGCGTCGTTACGCGGTTGCAACACTGAGTGAAGAAGAAGCAAAACGTATCAAAAATCCAATCGCCGGCACCCGTTTAGCAATTCTAGAAACTTTGGCTGAGTCAGGAAATCTTGGCTTGACTGGAAAAGAAATCCGCGCCAAGTTGGCGATTTCCCGCCAATTACTCAGCCACCACCTTACTGAATTACGCTCATCCGAACTGGTCGAAGCAGCCAGTCTTGCTAAGCGTCCAAATTGGCGACTTTCATTGAGCGGCCAGGATACCTTACTCATCTCTCGTCAAATTGCTCGCCATGAAGCGGTATAATTATCGCTATTCGCAAAAAAATGCGGCAAGATAGCTGAATTATGGAAAATTGGGCTGATTCATGGGCAATATTGTGAAAAATGTCCAATCATTTCACCAACCGCTCTATAATAGGTAACCCCCCCCCACAAATTATGAAGATGCGAAATGCAACTGTTATTTTCACTCTCATGCTATTGGTTTCATCCGGCTGCATGGGGATAATGGACGAGAAAACCTTTGGTGATGATACTGTCAATCCACCCAATGAGGAATGGCAACCGGTTGAATTACCAGAAGATTGGTCTAATGTTGTTTCACGCACACGAGCCAGTCCGAATTTAATTGGGTTTGAAGATTGTAATTCATTAGAATCGACTCTCAAAGACCACATTGCAGAAGAGATGCGCGTGCGCCTACTTGAATTCCTTGAGAATGATTATTCCTATCGTTGGGGTTGGGCCGAAGACGACATGATGGTTGATGGTGATGTAGCAGTAGCCGAGTCATCTACTGATAGCGGAGCCCCATCAGCAGGCGGTAGCGCTCAAAACAGCCAGCAAGGCAACCGCGAAGAAGGAGTAGATTATTCCGGCACCAATAACCAAGAGGGGGGAGTCGATGAAGCCGACTTTGTCAAGACCGACGGATTCCATATATACGTACTACAAAACAATCGATTATTCATTCTCGGCACCCCAGAGGCTGGAGAATTAATCTATGAATCTAACATTTCAATTGAAGGAAGCCCGATGGCAATGATGCTTGGCGAGGATTACCTAGTGGTGCTTTCCACGGTTAACGCATATATGATGGATAGCGACGACCCTCTATACGATATATTGTACGATTCGGACGATTATTGGTGGCGAGCCAGTTCATTGACCAAGTTGACTGTGATTGATATTTCTAACCATTCAGCCCCTGAACCAGCACGAGAATTATACATTGAAGGATATTATCAAACCGCTCGAGAAGTCAATAGCACCGTACGCATGGTTACCCACGGCTACCTTGATATTCCAGGTCTACAAATGTGGGTAAATTACCCGGATAATTATTGGGATTATGAAGTGGAAGATCCAATGCGCCAAGTTGTGCGAAACGAATCAGTTTATCGAACGATTCAGGATAATCTCGATTTGATTTATGGAACGCCGTTAAATGAACTTGTGCCTCAAATCTATGAACGTAATGCCGGCCACATCATTACTCATCCTTTAGCAGCCGATACTTGTGATGATTTCGTTACCAGCGAAGATAGCACTAGCCGTTCCTTTACATCAATATTTACTCTTGATTTGCTGGCCGATGATTTTTCCTTCGAGGCCGACCATCTAATGACAAATTGGGCTCAAGTATATGCTAGTCAAGATGTACTTGTTATTGCCGAATCGGCCAATGATTGGTGGTGGTTCTGGGGCAATGAAGGATTCGACGAGGCAACGAATCTACACACCTTTGATATTAGTAATGCGGGCACCACTATTTATTCTGGAAGTGGGCGTGTAAATGGAACAATCCTTGATCAATTTTCCCTCTCTGAACACAATGGCACTCTTCGAGTAGCGACTACTACTGGCCAATGGGGCCGGTGGTGGATGGCTGAACCTGAGCCGATGGAGAATCATGTAGTCACTCTAATACCAGCATTTGACCCAGAAACTGGGCTGAAAATTCTCAACCAAGTTGGCCATGTTGGCGGTATTGCTGAAGGAGAGACCATTTGGGCAACTCGTTTTGTTGGAGATATCTGTTATATAGTTACCTTCCGCAATATGGACCCCTTGTGGACCATCGACCTATCTGACCCAACTAACCCAACTATCCTTGGTGAACTCGAAGTGCCAGGGGTTTCCACCTATATCCACCCGATGGATGACGGCTATCTCCTTACTATCGGCTTACCACCAGCAAATGCTGACGGCACTGGATTGGATTGGTCTTCAGTTCAAGTTAGTCAATTCAATGTCACTAATCTTTCAAACCCAACTTTGTTGAGCAAATTACTCCTCTCACCAGTTGATGAAAATGCTGGAGATCATAGTTGGAATTGGGGTTGGTCAGAGGCAACTTATGACCACAAAGCCTTCCAATATTGGGCGCCAAAGGAAATGTTAGCCATACCAATGTCTACCTATTCTTATGATTATCAATATATCAATAATCGCTATTATTCAAAGTATACTTACATTAGTGAATTGGTATTATTGCACGCAGTACCAGGTGAGAATCTCAGCGAATACGGGACAATTGACCATTCAGATTTCTATAATGATTACGAGGATTATTATTGGGGTCAGTCTTCCATCCGCCGAACCATATTCATGGGTGATTTTGTTTATGCGATATCCCCGGCTGGAGTAACCGCACACAATCTAACTACACTAAATGAGACTGCATCAATCCAATTGTGGAAACCAGAATTCGACGTGAACCACTACTATTACATGGATGGTGACGAAGAAGCCAAAGAGGATGTTTCCGATCCCCCGCGGTCAGAATCTTCAGATGGCTCTACTGGAGAAGACGGCACTACCTCTAATGAAGCTGAAACCGAAAGAGACGACGACAGCTCAACTGATGGCGATTAGTCTTCACTCGCTACGTGGCCCTTTGGCTACTATATTGAGATGATAACCAGTGAATAAACCCTTTTTTCTGTAAGGTGTAAACACGTGCTCAAAAACGTAGAATATAGCGTCATTGAGAGCGAAGGGTCTTGAAGGCCGATGGTCCGCCACCAAATATGGGTAGGGATTCCACCAGTCAGGAACATTTCGCCAAAAAGTGGGTAATGCGACAATATTGGCGAATACAACAATCTCAAGCATTTATTTCGGTCGGCTTTTGGGCCACCACACTAACTTTACTAATTTGGCCATATGTTCGTTGGCGACCGTTTTTCACTTCAAGTGAAACCTTGCTAGGTTTTTCGCGTACATATTGGGGATTAGCGAGTATTTTCGCAGGGGTATTGCTTTCGGTTCTTTTTGTCGGTTGGATTTACGACCGAGTGCTTGGATTGTGGATTGAATGGCGTAGTGTTGATACTGAACGCAACCCATTCATGACCTATGCCCTTTCACCCAATTGGATGATGGCTGTAGCGATGCAGGCGGAAATTCTTAAGCGAGTAGCTAGCGATGATGAGAAAGTAGTTAGTGATGCTGAATGGGTGTTAGAGTGGTGTGCTTCACAAGCCAGTGAAGAAATATTCGCTCGAACGGTTCAGAAGTGGGACGATTTCATGCCAGAGCCAACCCCAGATTTCTGGTTTTTACCTGATGGCGCAGTTGAAGCGGCTCGTAAATATGAGTTTGCTGATGACGATTAAACACCCGGCGCGGTTAAGCACACGAGCCGACTCAGCAGGTTTGGTGGGAGCATGAGGACCGCGATTCTCGTTATTGGTTTCAAACGTTTATCGTATTTCCAGCAAACGCTGGAAAGCCTTGAGCGTAACCCCGAGAGCCAAACCTTGGATTTTTATTTCTACCTTGATGGTGGGAGAGAATCTCGTCAAGACGAATTAATAGAGATGATTAATACTTCATCAATCAAGAATAAACACATTGTTTGCCGTGAATCAAATTATGGAATAGGTCGCCACCTTATTGGTGCCCGACGCGAAATTTTCGATGGCCTGGGCTATGATCGTCTAATTCTTTTTGAGGACGACATGATTCTCTCATCTAGTTATATTTCGACCGTACTGAAAATTTCTGATTGGGCACATCAATATGACAATGTTGGTACGGTGATGGCTTACAACCTCAACACCACAAACCGAGAAGAACAATTGTCTGACCTCGATAAAGTAATTCCGACCAACCGTCATTTCTGGGGTTATTGTTTAACACGCAAGGTGTGGGATGACATCAAGCACGTACTGTATGATTATGAGGAAGAATACCTTGATGGAGTGCCTTACAAAAAGCGTAATCATCGCCGTATTCGTAAGAAATACATGCCTCATTGGATGACACAACCCCGCCGCAAATATTCTGGTAAATTACTCGAAATTCCTGAAGATGCATTAACACCTCCCTTCGCGATAAAACAAGACCGTAATACTCCAACCAGTCAAGATGCGATGACAGCATTAGGCTTGTGGAATGCTGGTTATGCAAGATTGACTACAGTAGTGCCGCGCGCCAGATATATTGGAATCCACGGCCTATCCTTTTCACCGCGCGTATTCCGTAAGCAAGGTTTTGACACTCAACAATATTTTGAATTTGAAGAAGATGGCCAACTTGGTGAATTTGAATTAATGTTACGTGATGATACTGGTAAACTCATCAAGCCAAAGAAATACGAGTAGGTTGATGGGGATGATTGAAGAATCATCTTCTCTTCGCCACATCCATGCTCGGTTGTTGTAAGCTATGGACAATTACTGGCCTAGGGTCATTTACCGCTATCGTGGTTGGATTTTGGTGTGGGGCAATGACCGGGTTTTGGACATTTAGTGGCCTTACAATAGTGACCGCACTGATTTACTCAGGAATGAATTATTCTTACTTCCATGAGGCACTAAATTTATCGATTGCAAAATCAGTAAAAATCGCTGCCTTACTCATTCTCACTTTGGCATTATATTCCATTTACAGTTCATCTTTAGGTGCGCCATCTACAGGGGCGATTGCCCTAGCAGCAATAACCACTGCAAGTATTGGTTGGGCCTTTACCACAATGGAACCCGCGGGCCAATAACCTTGTGCTAATATTGGGAAATTTGCGGGCCGGTATTCCGAAGGGGTGAAGGGCTCTCCTCTCCCACCTTTACTTGAGTGAAATGGCCACGCACGGAGATCACCCCGAATTGCCCGATGAAGTAGAGGCAATGTTGGATGAAGATGTGAGCACATTATTTCTCAAGGCAGGTTGTTTACCAAGGACTAAGCGGGGCCACATTGGTCAAATTAAATTGATTGAAGTTGAAGGCCAAAGCGAGTGGGAAAACCTTGCAATGGAGCGATTACAAAGTGATTTAGAAAGTCTTGTTGAAGCCAATCAAGATCGGCCCGATTGTTTTCGCGAGATTAATCGCATCGGATGCATGGTATTGCAATTAGGAGATTTGCGAATTACCTGCGCTAGCCCACCATTTTCTGATGCCCGAGAAATCACTATTGTCAGGCCAGTGGTCAAACTTTCACTCGACCAATACGACCTCGATCCTCGTCTCATTGAGCGCCTTAGTGACCACCAACGCGGAGTGTTCATCAGCGGCCGACCAGGTTCTGGCAAAACCACTCTCGCGCAGGCAGTAGCAGAATATTTAGACTCAGAAATGGGCCAAATGGTCAAAACGATGGAAGCACCGCGCGACCTACAATTAGCCGCACGCATTACCCAATATGCACCCCTAGAAGGCGATTTAGAAAAGACCTCAGAAATAATTTTCCTCGTTCGTCCCGACTTCGTAATCTTTGACGAGGTAAGGCGAGCTCGAGATTTTGAAATTTTTAGCGACGTTAGGCTTGCGGGCGTGGGATTGCTTGGTGTAACTCATGCTAATTCAGCCCTTGAAGCAATTCAGCGTTTAATTGGTAAAGTGGAATTAGGCCTTGTGCCACAAGTTCTCGACACAATTCTCCACGTTGAGCATGGAAAAATTGTCCAAGTTCTAGAATTACGAATGGTGGTCAAACCCCCAACTGGAATGCAAGATGACCTCTCACGGCCAGTCATAGAAGTAGTTCGATTCCCTTCGGGCAAGGTGTCACATGAGATGTTTGCATTCGGCTCAGAAATTTCGGTAGTTCCAGTCGATGGAGTTGGTGGAACTAAGAGCCCAATTCTGCGTTTTGCACGGCACGGGTTGTGTAATGCAGTGAGGGACATGTTGCACATGCGTTGCGAAGTTGATTTGGTTTCAACGACCCAGGCCAGCATATATGTTCCCGACCGTATGGTCGGCGCTGCAGTTGGCCCCCAAGGGAGCATGGTCAAGGATATGGAAGAGGAGTTAGGCCTCAACTTACAAATTAAGCCGATGTCGGAAATGCCGCGCAGCCTCTCAAAAACCATGGAACAAGACGGAGATGCTGGGTTTGATATCCAGGAGATGCGGAGTCGCCAATCGAGGGCGTGGGAAACACATAAGGGCGGAAAGCGGAAGAAAGGAAAGAGGCGACGAAAGTAGCGATTTCCGTGTCATTTTCAGTCAATATTGGGCAAAAACCCGCATCGCGACATTATTGAAGTCTTCCCGCGTTGGCGAGTTATGCCCTCTTTGCTAGCACTGACCGTCGTGGCGTCGTCGGCGACCGCAGTGATGAATTTCGCCGGCTGGTGGTTTGTGTGGAAACACGACCATGGTGCTGAAAAAATGGAGGAGAAAAAAATCTCCGATCAAATTTTTTGGTATTTCTTTTCTTATCTCCTTCCCCTATTGCCGGCCATTATCACTATACTCGGGCCCGATGGGGGGGATATATTCAATGCTGGCTTCACTTCAGGATTGGTGACAGTTCTCGCCATTACCATGGGGGTCTTGATGATCGGATTATCGATATCAAATTTTAATTGGATTAGGCGGGACAAAGAGCGCGCTGCTCGGCTCGGAGAAACCACAGACTCCACTCTTCCAGAGGTAGCCAAAATGCATTTGAAATGGACCACAACATTGACCTTTTTTGTTGGTATATTGTGGTGGTATATTGTATTCCTGTGATTACAAGGATTCTTGAATACGAGGTAGTCCGCAGGATTAGGTGAGGGTATGGCCGTGGAGGGTAATGTGCCGGTGGTAATTCTACGCGAAAACACCTCTGTGACTAGTGGCATCGAAGTACAACAAAAATTGGCCGGGGCAGCAATTGCTCTTGCCAATATCTTACGCAAGACGTATGGACCACGCGGCTTAGACAAGATGTTGTATAAATCAAATGGTGAGACGGCCGTCACCAATGATGGGGCAAAAATCATCGCTGAATTATTGATTAAACACCCCGCAGCAAAAGCATTCGTAGAACTTGGAAATGCCCAAGAATCTGCTGCTGGCGATGGCGTCACGGGATGTATTTTATTCGCCGCAGAATTAATGCAGGAGGCAGGACGATTGCTTGCCAAAGGACTTCACCCCCTAGTATTAGTCGAAGGGTATCAATTGGCTTTAGCAGTCGCCATAGAAAACCTGCAAGACGGAGCAGTCACCATTAGTGCAGATGATAATGAAGAATTATTCAAAGTCGCATTTACTGCAATGAACGGTAAAGCAGCCGAAGGCTCAGCTAAACATTTAGCAGAAATGGTAGTGCTTGCACTGACGAGCGTAGCCCGAATTGATGGTGATATTGAACGTATTTCAAGTGAAGACGTGTTAATTGCCAAAGGACGACACAAAGCGATTTCGGAAAGCATTCTCCATAATGGAATTATCATTGAAAAGCGCATCGAAATCCAGCACATGCCTCAGGTTTTACAATCAGCACCCACTGTGGTGTTGGCCGGAGATTTAACGGTGGAAAAAACCTCCCGTGATGCCGAGATTGAAATTTCAAACCCCGATCAATTATCAGAATTTTTAGCCGCTGAAGAGGAGTTATTGGAAAGTAAAGCTAAATTATTGTTGGACTTAGGTGCGCAAGCGATTTTTTGTTCCGGGGAGATTGACAAGAATTTACTCCACCGACTCGTCAATGCTGGCTGTTTTGTCATCGGAGGTATTGATTCACAAGACCTTGAGAGGATATCTGGTGTATCTAGTGGCCGATTGGTTCACCATCTGGCCGATCTTTCTAGGGATGATTTAGGCACTCTTGCCAGTCTAAGGATACAGCGTCAAGAAAGTAGCGAGGGGGTGGAAGAGAAAATCTACCTAACTGGAAACGAATCCCATTTTGCAACCATTGAGGTTGGCGGCTCAAACGATGTCGCAATCGAAGAGACCGTACGGGCAATCCATGATGCACTTCGTACAACTACCTCAGCAATCTCAACCCGTCAAATCAGTTACGGTGGTGGCCACCCACATGCTAGCGCGGCAGCTGCAGTACGTATCGCTGCAGAATCCCAAGCAGGGCGTGAACGATTAGCCATGGAAGCATTTGCTCGGGCCTTGGAAATCATTCCTACAACACTTGCAACTAATGCTGGAGCAGACCCACTCGATCGACTACTCGAGTTACGTGCCGCTATTAGAACGGGGCAACCCAACGCGGCCGGGATTACTGCTAACGGTGAAGTTGGTACCGTAGCGGATTATCCAGCCCCAACCGAATCACATTCACACGCATGGAAGGCGGCGATTGAGGCTGCTTGCAGTTTGCTCAGGGTCGACCAAGTGATTTCGGCTCGTGGCGACTAATATCATCCACTAACCCGCAGGGTTTGCTTGATTAGGTACACTCACCTCGACTCAGTACGGGGCAACCGATGAGTGAGAGACCGCGAGCGCTCCTCAGCGTTTACGACAAGACCGGAATAGTTGAGTTTGGCACCGGATTGGCCAAACTCGGATTTGAGATTCTATCGACGGGTGGTACCGCGAAAATTTTGCGAGAATCAGGACTTACTGTGACTGATGTTAGCGAGGTCACCAATCATCCCGAATGTTTTGATGGCCGAGTTAAAAGCCTCCATCCAGCAATCCATGCGCCTTTATTGGCACGTTTAGAACGGGCTGACGATGTCAAAGGATTGGCCGAACTTGGGTACTCGCCAATTCATGTAGTTGCGGTAAAT
The DNA here is from genome assembly GCA_964587885.1 of uncultured Candidatus Poseidoniales archaeon. Classification (GTDB taxonomy): domain Archaea; phylum Thermoplasmatota; class Poseidoniia; order Poseidoniales; family Poseidoniaceae; genus UBA60. The sequence goes on along the minus strand of CAZPME010000024.1, from coordinate 22,786 downwards.
CTCTATGACTTTTCTAGTGCCGCGGCCAAGCGCCCACCTTTAGATGACACAGAATTATTGGAAATGGTCGATATCGGCGGGCCAACTTTGGTACGTGCTAGTGCCAAGAACCACGCCCACGTCATCATTGCCTGCAATCCAGAATCATATGTGGAAATTATCAATACGATAGTGGCCGCAAAAGAAGTATCGAATGTTGGGATAGAATTACGTCGTCAATTGGCCTTGGCCGCGTTTGAACATACTGCTGCATATGATTCTGCAATCGCAGTTGAATTACACAATCGTTGGGTTGGTTCGCCGGCCGAGCCAGATGATACCGATGAACAGGCAGCCCGCTTACCATCCCAACTCCTTGAATCAGCATATCGTTCTGAAGTGTTAAGATATGGGGAAAACTCTCACCAAGCTGCTGCGTTGTATATCGAACCTAGCGCCAGTGCAGAATCATCACCTGCAACTCTGGTTACAGCCGAGGTTGAAGGGGGTAAAGCAATGTCGTACAACAATTATGCTGATGCCGACTCATGTTTACGTCTATGTCGTGCCTTGTCTACCGATGAATGGCCAAAGACTCCCCATGCTTGTGTAATAGTCAAACATAACAATCCATGTGGCGCAGCCCTTGGTGCGACCCAAGTAGAAGCCTATGAATCAGCATTAGCCAGCGATCCTGAATCGGCATTCGGCTCAATCATCTGCTTTAATGAACCACTTGAGGTTGCAACCGCGGAAGCACTACGGCCACTTTTCCTCGAAGTGCTAATGGCTCCAGCTTATGTTGAAGCAGCAAAATCCATTGTTATGGAAAAGACCAACCGCAGAATACTAACAATATCATCCCCCAATAATCGACTTACTCACCTTCCACGTCAAGTTGTGCGTAAACCGATTGAAGGTGGATGGTTGGTTCAGACCGAAGAACCTCCAGTAATTGATTGGGATAAGGCGAGGGTAGTGACTACCGTTGAACCAAGCGAACAGCAAATTGCTAGTATGAAATTTGGTGTACGGATATGTGAACAAGTCAAATCAAATGCTATCGTATTAGTGCAAGGGACTCGTACTGTTGGCATTGGGCCAGGGCAAACTAGTAGGGTTGAAGCGGTACGAATTGCCGCACGACGCGCCGGTGATGCTGCCAAGGGCAGCACTCTGGTTAGCGATGCATTTTTCCCTTTCAAGGATGGAATTGAGCAAGCAGCAGCCGCTGGGGCGGCAGCAATAGTTCAACCAGGAGGTAGTATTCGCGACGACGAAGTCATCGCTGAAGCAAATGCTCGAGGAATAGCGATGTTATTCACCGGCCACCGATTATTTCGCCACTAAGAAAGCGTAATCACTATCCGTGATTAGGTTCTGCGAATTACATGCAACCATATCTTGAGCACATTAACATAACATCGACAGATGTAGAAAAGACCGTCAAGTTTCTACAAACCGCAATGCCAGAATTGTCCATCCGCGGCAAGGGAGAAGGCGATGCATGTCGATATTGGGTACACTTAGGAACCGAGACCACTTACATCGCCATCGAAGATCGAGGTACTCGAGTGCGGGGGCCACACATTCCATACCAGCATCAAGGATTCAACCACATGGGGTTTGTAGTCGCAGATGTAGCAGGGGTGGTTGAACGATTGAACGATGCTGGATATCAACAGGGTCTTGCAAATATGGAACACCCACACCGAAAACGATGGTATTTCTATGACCACGATAATAATGAGTATGAGTTCGTTGAATATCTAAGCGATAAAACCAACGAACGCAATGACTATTCACTTTGAGATGGACTGCGTGTTTTTACTTTGACTGCCAACCAGTAGACGCCAATAGCCCAGATTATTGCGATGGCGACTTGTCCATAACCTGGATCACCGGCAATGGTCGTAATCCAAATTGATAATGCTGACATCAGAGTTATTGTTGCGATAATTCCAATCTTTGCATGCTTTGGGACTGTTTTTCCACTTGCATAATATTCGTAAAGTGCAGGGCCAAAGTATCTATTTGTCAGTGACCAGCGAAAGTATTTTTCATCTGAAATGCTAAACAAATATGCTGCGGGAACCGCCCATGACACAGTAGGCCATCCGGGCACTGCGATCCCAATTATTGCAAAGGCAACGAAAACCCAGCCCAGTACAATGTATTTCATTCTCTGACGAGGGGTTGATTGTCGCGCGTAACGCTCAACAATTTCATCAAGGCTATTCAACCGCTCGTCTGCCTCGTTCACAACCTCCCCTTATGCCTCATATACATAACACGCATCATTAGGCTAACCCTCATCACCAAGCGCTATCTCCCCCAACATAGGCGAGAGAGATGTTTATCCCCCCGCGCGTTGCTGATTTTTCAAAACCGCTAAAATTAGCAGTGCTCATTTCTGGCTCTGGTTCTGGAATGGAGGCCCTAGTAAAGTATCAACAATCCAAAGATTGTGCACACATTACCACCATTGTAATTTCAAATCAAGAAGGGGTTGAGGGAATGATACGCGCTGAGGAATTAGGTGTCAAATCACAAGTCATTGAACTTCCTCACGATGAAAAAATTTCAGGCGACAAGGCTCGCCGTTTACATGAAGAAATGATTCACAACCGCCTCATTGAATTGAACATTGAAGCGGTAATTCTTTCAGGATATATGCGAATATTGTCACCATGGTTTGTCAATCATTGGGAAGGCCGGTTGCTAAATATTCACCCTAGTCTTTTGCCGGATTTCCCAGGTGCTCACGCCCATCGTGATGTTTTAGCCGCACAGGCCAAAATTACTGGTTGCACGGTACATTATGTGGATGCAGGTATGGATAGTGGCAAGATAATATCTCAGCGAGAAGTCGAAGTATTTGCTGATGATAACGAAGCCAGTTTGTCCTCACGAGTCAAGTTAGTTGAGCATGTTCTATACCCACAAACGATTGATGATTTTGCTACCGGAAACCTCAGTTAAAGAGTAATAGACGCGGCGACAAGCGCTTGAAGGAGTAATTCATCCCTACACATAATGGCGCGCTTACTATTATTTGGTGGCAAAGGCGGAGTCGGCAAAACAACTTGTGCAACTGCTACCGCAATTTGGTTGGCGGATGCAGGGTTGCGAACTCTATTGGTCTCTAGCGACCCAGCTCATTCAACGAGTGATTCATTAGAATTTCAATTAACCAATGAACCAACACCGGTTGATGGTGTTGCTGGATTGTGGGGGCTGGAACTCGACCCCGAGGGACAAATGGGAGAATTGTTGCCTAAATTATCTCAGGCCCTTAGTGGTGGGATGGGGGGTGGTTTAGACATGTTTCTCGGCGCACAAGCTAAAGATGAAATCAGTGAGGAATTTTCAGATTTGAAAGCAGGAGACCTTCTATTGCCCGGTCTTGATGAAGCATTAGCATTCGATAGGCTACTCAAACATCTTGAGGATATTCGTTTTGATGTAATTGTATTTGATACTGCCCCAACCGGCCACACATTACGTTTTCTTTCCTTGCCAGAAATTCTTGAAGGATGGAGTGGTAGGATTGCTCGTTTAGCCCGCACTACAGGGGGAATAAGGAGTATGTTATTTGGTCGCAAACAGGAGGTTGCGATTCAGGATGAACTTGATCGTTTTCAGGCCCGAGTAATTGCAACCCGCAAAATATTGTGTGACCCCAAGGTCACAGGATTCACATTAGTTACAATTCCCGAAAAGATGGCTGTAGATGAGAGTGTACGCGCGGTGACTGCCCTTAACGATTTTTCAATTGCCGTCGAAGGAGCAATTATTAATCGAATTACACCCGATTTAGACCACGATTTTTTGCAAAGCCGTCGAGCCACTGAGCAATCATATATTGAAAACCTACGCAGTCGTTTTGGAACCATCGCAATCGCCCAAGTTGAATTAGATAATTCAGATATTCATGGGATTAGCAGTCTGCGTAGGGTGGGAGAAATATTGCATGGTAAACTACCTGAGGTTAAAGTAGGTTTATCGGAGGTTTATCTCGGTAAACAATTACCATTACGCTTGCAGCGCACCTTAGTGGTTGAGGAAACAACTGACAATACCTTGGTAAAAATCCATGTGCCAAATTGCGAAAGAAATCTCCTTAAGGTTACTGAAATAGATGGGCACCTTGCGCTTTCAATTGACGGAAGGGTGCAAAAACTACCTCTCGAAGAGACCTGTAGAGCTGAATTTGTAGAGGTAAAATATGCTGATGAAATCCTCACTTTGCATTTACCGTTCTAGCAATGATTCGGCAACCCTTAGGTCGCTTAGGGTATTTGCATTAAGAAATTCATTTTCACCAATCCCATTCGCTGCGATTTCGGTGTAAGGAATAGGTTTAGCACCGATCCTTTCTAAAACCGCGAAGATACTTTTCTTCCCTAAATCTTTGGTTGCCAATAGCGCATCGCACATTTCCTTTGGTCTAACCAATGCCAAGAGGGGCTCAGCACCATTGGGGCCATAGGGCATGAGAGCAGTATCGCTTGAGGAAACTTGGCCATAAAGAAAAGTGAACAAGGTGGGTTTGAGCAATGGTAAATCACAGGGCGAAAGTTGCACCCATTTACAACCCATTTCATCGGCCATCGATAAGGTAGGGAATAGCCCTGCTTGTGGCCCAACCCAACCCTCGGTATCTGCGACAAAACAGTGATTCCAATCTTGCCAAGGAATACCATCCCGCGTAGAAACGAGAATGTCTTCACATCCAGCCACATACAAATTCTCGGCGGCGATAGCAGCCAAACTCCTCCCCCCAAAATTCATTTTGGCTTTATCATCCCCCATCCGAGATGAATCTCCGCCGGCTAATATTAGCCCACAATACATCGAATCAACTCTGTTGTAGGGAAGCCATTTTTTCCATAGCCTGCTCTAATTCATCACCTAATGCCCGAATTTTTTGCAATAACACCCTTTGTTCTCGTACTGAGCGGGCCTCTGGTAGCCATTGCAACAGTCTCGCCATATCTTGCGCATCTCGTTGTACAGTCCATACCAATACGTCTTCTAGAACCGGATCATCAGCTGGCAAAAAACGTTCGACCATACCATGCCTAATCACAGGGGCATTTTCAATATCACGATGAAAGTAACCTGTCGCGGATACGTTCAAACAGTTCTCCACCGACAGGGGCGGATACAATTAATGCACGATGGATATCATTATTCTTTGATAAGGTAAGTAGTAGAACTATACATTGATGCTCAATTTTTCCTCGCTCGGCCCATGTTTTCAAAGATTGGTTAGCGGGTAAGGGATGACCGACTCGTGCAATTTCTTCAAACAGTTCTAGAACAACCTCTAGGGCAAAATAATGTGTTTTTCCGAGCAGGTCAAAAACCTCGGACCACGGAGTAGTTTTCCTTTCACTATAATCACGATTAGCCAGCAAGAGTGCGATTAATTTGAAATCTTCTCGTCCACCTCTTTGCCAAAGAGCAGTGATTATCCTATCTAGAGGCCCATCCTTTCTACCAAGTTGAGTGAAGATCCACGCTGCTATACGGCGCATTTCTGGGTCTGGGGTGCCGATATGAAAGGCATGTTTACCCGCCTCATTCAGCAAATCAGTCATTGGTACTGACATCAATGGGGGGGCACCTATTGTGTATGCCGATGCTAATGTTTCAAGCAATTGTTTAGGTTTAGAAAATTGCTTCCTATGAACTTTGGACAAAATGTCGTCCAAAGCATCGGACAACAACCTCACCACAATCAAGCGCTCTTGGTGCGCACACTATCGAATAAGCGGCCCACTAAGGTGACTGAGTCAGATAGAGTATTGAGCATTAGTCCGACCATATTGTCGTCGTATTTTTCGGTGATAATTTTCTTTAATCCATCGACCACTTGTTCATAATCCTCATCTTCAATATTGAGATGATGGCGTAGGTGGGCAAGGACATTTTCCTCATCGATCGACACCGATTCGTTGATAATGGCGACTTCATACATTCTCGTGAAGATACGAATACATTCTCCTTTATTCATTGCCCTTCCGCCATTTATTTCACGACCTTCTCGAATTGCCTCATACACCATGGCGGGCTCATCAGGCCCAAGTCCAAGTTGATTTGCTAATTTAATGATTAAACGCTTTTCATCAAGCGACAAAAACTCATCTGTCAACATCACTTCAACTGTTCCCTTGAACACATCCAAGGTTAGAACTTCGTCCTCAGCCACACCTCCTCTACATTATTCGGCTTTTTGAGGCCATCGCCACCTCATCGACCAAAATTATTTCGACGGCTTGAATAAGGAGGAACTTTTCGGTGGGGCTGAGCCATAGGTTCAATTTCGACTCACCGGCGCTTTGGCGCTGTCACCGATTTACGTTTGTAAACGGCCATTTGGGCTGATATTGATAAGAGGCTTAGCATAAAAAGGAGAAATTATTATGGGAAAAAGAGACAATAACAGAGGTGGCAACAAATCTAAGGCCATGAAATACATGATTCACGCATCATTAGAGATTGATGGTACCGTCCAAAGGAAAGATGTAATCGGTGCGATTATGGGGCAGACCGAAGGTCTACTTGGTGACGACTTAGAATTGAGAAAATTACAGCGTACGGCCCGCATTGGCCATGTCGATGTAACGATGGATGTAAGTAAAGGACGAGCCTCAGGAGAAATAACAATACCGAGTAGCATGGATAATGTCGAGACCGCAATCATAGCATCATCATTAGAGACGATTGACCGAATTGGCCCATGTAATGCGGTAATCAAGGTATCAGAAATTCATGATATTCGTGCCGTTAAGCGCAATAATGTCGTCGATCGTGCCAAACAACTACTTCTTGAAATGGTCAATAGTGGCAGCGCTGCCAGTAAGACCGTAATCGAAGAGGTACGTTCAGTATTGACTACCCAGCAAGTCACTAATTTTCATGGTTTAACTTGTGGACCAAATGTCGAGAGCAGCGATTCACTGATTATAGTAGAAGGCCGCAATGATGTTCGTAACATTATTAATTTCGGCATCAAAAACGCAATTTCTGCCGATGGCGCAGGTAATATTAAGCAGGAATTAATCGATTTAGCCAATGGCAAGGAAACCGTAATCGTCGCCATAGATGGCGATCGCGGCGGTGAAATGTTATTCCAACAATTGTTTAGTGCCCTCAAGGTCGATTTTGTCGCTCAAGCACCAGTCGGACAAGAGTGGGAATTATTGCCACAAAAGACAGTCACCAAGTGTTTGTCAATGAAGGTTGAAGCAGACCGCTTTTTCAAGAAGATCGAAGCCAAAGAGGCTGAGGACGATACGAATGATGAAAAGCCCACAGTTGCTACAGAAAAGGCTCAAGAATTGTTTGACCACATGGGAGATTTGGCTACGAAGAAAGCCCTTATCGTATACGTTGACGGAACCTTGTCTGAGCCAATTGGCCCATCAAAACTTGCTAAAGAAGCCGAGAAAGCCGATGGCGCGGTTGCCATAGTTTTCAATGGCCCACTCAGTGATCGAATGGTGCAAATTGCTAGCACCGCAGCCATTGAAACCTTAGTCGGTACTAGTGCAGGCAAAGGGTTTTCAACCTCGGATGAGGTAGAAACGTACTTATTGGCAGATTACCAATAATTCAGCCCCCACAAGGTGAAAGGTCATCAGCGTCCGCTGACCTCGCTGTAGTATGTCCGATGCTAGTGACACTGAAGAATCGGCGGATATCGCAGAAGAAGAAAATTTCTGGGGCGTAGCCAATGCGGATGAATCCGCATCAAACGCTAGTGAAATCAGCGAATCATCTACCGACAATGAATTAGATGGCGATGAAGCCCAAAATGCTGAGACCTCAGTAACAAACCCAACTGAAGAATCTATTGATGATGATGATACCCAAACCAATGAGGTGGTTGCGGAATACTCGCCCGCACGCGCCAAAGCAATTCTTGATGAAGATTTCAGCGAATTCATCATCCGTGAATCCAAATCTGGTGACCAGGCTCACTCATTATTAGTAGATGAAGACTTAATCCGAGTAGTTAGAATTACAAGAAATGGTGAAGAACTTGATGCGCAAACTGATTTGATGCTCAAGCGTGAAGCCTTCCAAGGCTTCTCTCACCGGCGAGTCGATTGGCTCGACAGTGGTGTATCTGTATGGTGGCTAATCACAATGATGGGATTAGGTGCATTGCTTACTGGTAATTGGTGGGGGCTAATTCCACTACTTTGCGGCGGAGCACTTTCTGCTTTCCAATTAGCCGATCCAGAAGTAATCACGTTCCAATCATCGGGGCAAAATCATCGATTAATAATTTGGCGCTGGGGGTCAAACCGCCCACTAACCGCAGCCAGCATGAATCGCCTTGACTCATCGGTTCGCGGAGTGTTAAATGGCGGCGACTTGGATACTGCAGAATTAGATGAACTAGCATTGCAATATGATGCTGAAAGGCGTAAGGCCAAACAAATTGCAGCAGAGCGTAAGGCAGCCCGCCAAGCTGAAAGGATTGCCAAAGCAGAGGAAAAGGCTCGCTTGAATGCTGAGGCAGCTGCCGCTGCTGAAGCTGAAGCCGCTGCCGCTGCCGCTATTCCATTGCCCGCCTTCAATCCAACACCGATTACAGAACCACCACTTGTTGGGGGCGAAGCACCCGGGCTAATACAGCAACCTGCACCTCCACTACCGCACCCACCAACCGAAACCACAGAGCCTTCTCAGGAGCCAATGCCAGAATTACCCCCGCCACCCGTTTTGGACCAATCTTCACCTCCAGAAATGGCACCAATGCCAGCCCCAGCACCCCCTCCAGAGGTGGGAATGCCCGCACCAGCCCCCCCTCCAGGGATGGGAATGCCCGCACCAGCCCCCCCTCCGGGAATGGGAATGCCCGCACCAGCCCCCCCTCCGGGAATGGGAATGCCTGCACCAGCCCCCCTACCACCTGCGGGAATAGGTATGCCACCCCCACCTATGGGCGCCGCTCCAGTGAGTATTGATTCTCTTGACCTTGGCCTTGAACCAACTGACCAACCCCCTAAATCCCCCGTTCCTGCTGGCGAACGTGTCGACACTATGTCAACAGTTGAAAAGGATGAGTTATTGAACGCTCTTGGCGATTAAGCGCTAGCTGAAGCGATATTTCCTGCACTTGGTAAAATTGCGACCCCACGTAAATTCTCAACTTGTTGGAGCAATATTTCATACTCGGTAATTCTAGCTAGAGAAATATCATCAACAATTAATGGAATGGCAACACCAGGGCCTGGAATACGTTCTAATGCAACCCCTAGCACTAGGCTATCGGGTAATAATTTCCCACAGGTTTTGAGTCCACGAAATTGCATTCGTTCCTTTGTCCAAATACCTAACCGTTCAGCAGCGGCGGCTAGTTTAGAAATGAGTATAGTTGAATTATCTACTATGTCTTGACTATCTTCAGCAGTAGGAATGGAACGTAGAGATAACCGCAGCAAACGATCGACTCGTGTATCCCGCGGGATAATACCAACATGTGGCGATAAAGTGCGGCGCAATTGCGGCAAATCATTTGGCAAAGAAAACCCATCATTACCTTCAATTCCAAGTAATGATAACAGCTCTGAAACCGCATCAGCAAAGCCCTCCCACTCAAGACTTGCATTGACCAAAACCTCAGGTGCGTTTTTTACTTTAGTTTGATCCTCAACAATTGGATTCATATTAACGACTATATTTACTGACTCTCTCTTGGTTTCCACAACAGGTTGAACAATGTTTTCACTTGATTCAATCCCTTTCTCGTCATCAATGACAATTTCCGCTGGCGGAATTACAATTTCAGGTTTTGAAACAGGATCCAATTTCGGCACTACCTCGTCAATAACATCTACCTCTCCTTCTTGCTTGGGAGAATCACCTTCTGTCATCGCCAAAATTGTCGCTTCAAGAACTTCTAGTTCGGAATTATCCGGCATCTGCCCTATTCCTTTACTCGGTAATGTGTGGGGGAGTAGTACTGGACGCTGGACTTGTTGTGGAGTCCAAGAACGCCAATGCTTCTCATTTTCAACCGGAGGTAAGTTTGCTAGTGCTGCTGCAATTCTAGGCAGGTCTTTCCACAATGCCTCAAGCCGTTCAGGTTTTCTAATATCTAATTCAACGCGGGTTAAGATTTCATCACTGCGTTCTAGTGGTAAAATTTCCAAGCGCTGGCGCAATTGTTGATGGCGCTGCATTTCGATACGTATTGCGGGTAACAATTTCCCGGCAGCCATTGAATCACCTTCAGCAATATCGCGCAATGTCAAGGTATCCCAACCCATCCCCTCCCACCCGTCAAGCAGTTGGAAAACTTGTTCAATCAGTCGGGTTGCTGCCCCTTCGCCTAGGGATGAGGCGATGGGGAGGGGAGATTTCCCAGCCAATCCGGTGGCGGTAATTAACGCTTCAAACTCGGTTAATTTCAAATCATCAACGTTTTTATTTTCATCAGCCTTTCCACTTGTCACGAGTTTTTCCCACTCATGTTCTAGCATTACTCTGTGACGCAAATTTCGTCGCCTTCTAGCCTCTAACCACCCGCGAGCACTTACAATATTCTCTTCCTCTAAAACAGCATCACGTAATGCTGTTGTATGAGTAAGAGCAGTGCTTGCGCCCCCCATTGAAGTATCAAGCAATTCAATTCCATCAATGATCCGCTTAACCTCTTCAAGTCGAGGGACATATGTTCTGAATTCTTCGAGAGCAATTCTTGGGCAATCATCAAACCGGTGCCGCCATAAAGCCATCGAAAAACCATAATCAGACCACCAATCCATTAGTGCCTGACCTTCACCTTCAACGGTTTTAGTCATTTCATCCATATCGTCAGCCAAAGCAACCATATCTTCAATTCTTTGTAAGTCGCCCTTCAAATCATTTGCCTCTTTTCGCTTATCCGGCCAAGTCTCTAACCTCATCTCGATACGTTCCCAAGTTGAATCACAAGCCTTGATTGCCCGCTCTATCTCCAACATTCGCGTCTCCCAGATTAGCAAATCTTCAGCAGGGATTGCCCCTTCAATCGGCATTGAATAACCGTTTTTCTGCCAACGATCGACTTGTTCTTGTAAGCGACTCAAACGCCTTCTAAACGAGTCTGAGACGGCGTGAATTTCAGATTCTAATTGGCGCAGGTGTTTTTCTTCATCATCCGAGCGCAATCTTTGAATTTCCCTTCTACGAGCAATAAAATCACCGGCCAACTCAGCATCAAAAGGAGTGACATTTTCGACGATTAAATCAGCAATATGCTGGTGTCGGTCAGCACGGTCAGCAAGAACCCCAAGTCGTTCAGCCGCAGCGGCTAACCCACCTTCAAAGACAGATCCGACTGAAAACCCCCGCCCTTCGAGAAGCTCGGCCATTTCACGTAAATTGGCAACGCGCTTACGCTGCTTCTCCTCAAGTTGACTAACTTCACCTAGCAATCCATCACCATTTACCGTAGTCGCGATGGTTGAGCAAACCTGGCTTGCCTCCAGCGCTAGCGAGACATCAAGAGAATCTAAGCGATTGATTGCTGCATCCAATTTTTCAATTTGACCAGCGTTCTCCCATTCACTGCGATATGCATCAGCTTCTAACCCCCAGGGGCGCATCGATAATTGCATCCGTTTGAATTCATTTTCAACTGCGATTGCATGACGGGGGTCGTCGAGTAGTTGTAACCAGTCATTTCGTGCCACTTCCCAATGGCTAGGTAAGCGCAATAATTGTTGGCGCAAATTTTCTGCTATACCGATTAATTCCTCGAATCTTTCTAAGCGTTTGCTGGCCATCTCTGGGTGACTCCGCAACTCTTCACCCATGCCAGTTACATCATAACCGCTTGCAGAAAAAAATTCCAATCGGTCAGACCACCATTCTTGGCCGTCTTCAATCACCATATCACCCCCCGTATCCTAATACGGGATACAGAGAGACCATGTCTATATCGGTCATTAGAAATCTAAAAAGGACGTTTTCTTGGTAATTTCTCATTTCCGTTACGGCCTATGGCCGTGAGGAAAAAAGGGTCGACAAACCGACATTACGCGCCTACTTTCAGCCGCAGACCATAAAACCGCTTCAAGCGGGCTGGGGTATGATGGAACCATTCACAATCATTCTGGCCTTCTTTTTGGTAGTCGCAAGCGGCACACTGACATGGTGGTTAGCGACCACCGACGAAAGTATGAGGAGATTACAAGAAGAATTATCTGCGGACCGGATAAGTACCGCCCTTACTTTAGACAGTATTCGCACTACTGTGGATGAATTGCATACAGGTGTAGTAGCATTATTGCATGCTAATCCGGAACTGCAAAGTATTATTGAAACCCACCGGGCTCTCGACAATATTGAATTGAGTTTGTCTGGTGATATTCTATCAGCAGATCCCGAATCAGCCGCAAACACCTTACTTTCAGCAGTTCGCGATCTTCTATCAACAGTCGATGTTGACGGCGATCTTGATACTCCGCGAAGTGAGTTGGATTTGGGAACTCTACGTTTGGCTGACCGATTACATGAGGTATTCATTGAAGTTGGGCTAAGGCCCAGCGATCTTGGGCTAACTGATTTAGAGGCTCGCCGCCTCGGGGAATTGGCATATCGAAACGGCCACCGCTCATGGGCATTGGCGTGCTATGAAGAAGCTGCCCGCATTGCTCCGGGCGAAAGAACCACTCTGCGTGCATTAGAACATCTCGCTTCAGAAGCTGGCGATGATGTAGCCCGCCGAAGTTGGCTTGAAGCCCAACTAAAGCGTGATCCTGATAACCCACAACTATTACGCTCCCATGCTAATTTATTGGCACGTGAAGGTGATGCTGGGGCTGAACGTAGTGTACGGCGCCTTACTGCATTAGGAATTGACACCCCTGCCGATCGATCACTATTATCAGGTCTGCGCGAGCGAGCCGGTGAGCGTAGTGAAGCCATTGAATCTCTCAACAAGGCACTTGAAGAAGACCCGAGTAGAAGCGATGATTGGCGACGTAAGTCCAATCTCCATTTCGAATTAGACGAGTTAGGTGAAGCGTTATCGGCAGTCGAGAAATGTTTGGAATTGAACCGACAAGATGGCGATGCTTGGGCCCTAAAGGCGCGTATTCTCGCCAACAATAACCGCGAGTTAGCCGCCGCCCTCAAATCCGCCATACATGCTGTCGCCCTTTCGGCTGGCGGAACAGAGTTAATTCTCCTTAAAGCCGATCTAATGGCGGCGACCGGCAAATCAACCGAGGCAAAAGCATCGCTTGAAAAGTCCCTTAACAATAGTCCTGAAAATGATGAGTTGCGCGCAGCAATGGCACGAATGGCATTGCAAAATGGAGAAATTGAAGTTGCTGAAAATTTGCTTCGTACGTCCCCCAAACCACCGACAATGAGTCTATATTTGCAACTTGAATGGGGCCGACTCCATCTCGCTCTAGCCGATCATAAGCGAGACGGAACTGGCGACACTGATCGAGCACTTCTCACCGTAGCAGCAGACAATTTCCGCCAAGCTTTAGATGTAGATCGGGAATCTGGAATCGCTTGGCTTGGTTTGGCTCGAGTTCAGCGCCTAATGAAAGAACTCGAAACTGCTGAAGAATCATTAAATCGCGCGCGCCGCTTAATGGAAGAAACTTCCGCTCTTGATGCTGAAGCTGCTCTCTTAGCACTTGACTGCGGAGATTTGGCCGAGGCCCAGAGGTTGGTTGAATCATCATCAGTTAGCGACCCTGAAAATCCAATTATTCCTTACATTAAAGGAAATATTGCAGCTGCAAATTGTCGCTTTGAAGAGGCGAAAGAATACTATGATATCACCATTAGTAAGCAACCAAATCATGTTCGTGCCCGCCTCAATAGAGCATCAGTAAACATGGCCCTCAATGAAGCCCAAGAGACTTTGGACGATTGCCAAATCTTGTTATCAGAATCTCCCGAATTGGCATTGGCACTGGTAAGGAGATGTGAAGCCCTAATGATGTTAGCCCAATGGTCAGAAGCCAAAGAGGGATGGGAGACAGTTATTGAGACCAATCCACGTCACGCTCATGCTTTGATGCAATTGGCCGCCTGCCATATGGCATTAGAACGTCCAGAACTTGCAGAAACCCCGCTCAACGATGCCCTTCGCCTCGACTCATCTAATTCGGCTGCTTGGCATCAACGCGGATTACTCTACTTAGAATGGGGTCGTGAAGAAGCGGCCTTGGCTGATTTTGAAAAAGCGGCCAAAGCTGATGAACACCACATTGAATCCCGTTTACACATTGCTGCGATTCACCATGAAGCTGGCCGCTGGCATGAGGGTAGGGTTGCGTGGCGCGACGTCTTGTCGATTGATGCCGAGAACACCATTGCGCGCCGCCGCTTTGATGAATGCGATGTGAAAATTACCGCTGCTGAAGCATTGAAGAATGCTTGAGGTCGCTCGGCGAACATTGAAGCCATTCACCACCACCGCCACCTTGGTGAACCTATGGGATATGAGGCGGGCGACAAAGTAACAACATTCAATTTACTAAATGCAAATAGTGCGGTCGGAGGCGACACAGTCTCCTTTGATGATATATTGACTCCCGCTGGAGCCATAGTGGTATTCGAATGCAACCATTGTCCATATGTGGTCGCTAGTGTTGAGCGCATTGAGGCTTTAGCCCGTCGTGCTAATGACCTAGGTGTGGGTTTTGTCGGTATCAACTCAAACGATGCTGAAAATTACCCTGACGATTCTTTTGAAAGTATGGTCAAACGTGCTGAGAAAGGTATGTCATATGCCTATTTACACGATGAGAGCCAAGAGATAGCCTTGACGTGGGGAGCAGAGCGAACTCCAGAATTTTATCTTCTAAATGGTGATGGTGAAGTGGTTTATCGAGGTAGGATGGACGATAGCCCTAGAGATCCAACCCGTGTTGGTTCAAGAGACTTACAGGATGCATTAGATGCCCATTCAATGGGTGACAAGCCGCCAATTACCCGAACACAAAGTATCGGTTGTTCAGTAAAATGGAAATTGTGATATTAACATTAACCGAGACGGGCTGAATCATTCTCGATTCAACCAAGACATCCATTCAGCAACTGCGCGCTGAGCGGGGGGTACTTCACCCTCTTTCTTGCATTCAAGTTTCCAGCACAATTGCTCATCATGAGGGGTTACACTAAACAATTCTCCCCGAAAAATAAGATTTTTGCTGTGCTCCTTTTTACGCATTCTAAAGTCATCAACAAAACAGTGAACAAGATTGCGAGGGAAATGTTGCAACCGTCCTTCGCTTGGGTTACAATACATCAGGCTCGATTTCAAGAATACAAGAGCATCACCATTGTCATGATTAACCTCATGATTGATAATTGGAGTTTCACCTAAGACAGTTTTCACATCGACATAATACCAATTTCTTTCCTTGTCCGAAAGGGGTAATTCCGAAACCGAATCAAGGAAGGCTTGACTTGATGCATGAGCCATCTGCTCATCGGGGGCCATAGAAGTCCGAAGTTTACGTCTATTTTGAACTCTTGGAGGAAATTAATCCCATTATAGTGCAGTAAAAACTAGCATAATAGTTATGAAAACAAACAACTACTGACATTACACGCCCGCACACAATCCCCGAAAAACAACAAAAAACAACAAAAAACCCCCGTTTTTAAGTATTAAAAATGGTAAACTGACTGTTTCAAAGCATTCATATACAATTGGGCGAAGCGCCAAATATGCGCAACATTAGTGAGATTGACCGAGCAATTCTCGCCCAACTTCGAAAGAACGCTAGAATGTCTTATGTTGACTTAGCAAAAAATGTTGGAGCCAGTGAGCGAACTATCCGAACACACATCAAAAAGATGGAGGAAGATGGCACTATTCGTGGCTATACTGTCCGTGAAGGGGGAGTTGGATTAACTGCCTTGGTTCGAATAAAGGTAAGTCCTGGTGCAGAGATTGGTTCATTGGCGGGTGAAATTGGCGGTTGGTCAGGAATTGAATTGTTGTATGAAGTAAGTGGTGAGACTGATTTAATCGCACTTGTTCACGTCGATGATACGATGTCTTTGAGGGAACTTCTCGATAGAATTTGGATGGCTGCACCGGCCGAGATTGCCAGTACCACCACCGAATTGGTCTTAGAACAGTATTGAAAGGCCACCTATGCTTGGCTATAATTGGGGAAATAGATGAGCAAACTCATCACAGGGCTTGATGCCCGACAAATCATTGATAGCAGAGGCAATCCAACCGTTGAAGTTGATTGTTATGTCGAAGGCCGATTAGCCGGAAGGGCAGCCGTTCCAAGCGGTGCAAGTACCGGTCAGCACGAAGCCCTTGAGATGCGTGATGGCGGCTCAATGTGGATGGGTAAAGGTGTTGCAAAAGCCGTTGCTCATGTTGTAGAAGATATCCAAGAAGCTATCGTCGGGATGCCTGTCGATGTACAAAGCGAAATCGACGAAGTGATCATTGAACTGGATGGTACTCCTAACAAATCAACCCTTGGCGCGAATTCAATGCTTGGTGCCAGCCTATCGTGTTTACACGCCGGGGCTAATACCCACGAACTCCCATTGTGGCGATATATTGGCGGAGTTGCAGGTGGAAGTTTACCTGTTCCGATGTTGAATATTCTCAATGGGGGTGCTCATGCCGCCAGCAATGTCGATGTGCAAGAATACATGGTAATGCCTCATGGCTTCGATACATTTGGTGAATCACTACGCGCTGGAGTAGAGTGTTATCATGCTCTCAAAGAGGAATTGAAACGTGATGGCCTACTAGGTGGATTGGGCGATGAGGGAGGATTTGCGCCAAATTTGCCTAATAATGAAGAGGGCTTACGATACATGGTCAAAGCAATTGAGAATGCTGGTTATAGTACGGAAGAAATCGGCATTGCTCTAGATGTCGCTAGTACTGAATTTTTTCGTGACGACAAATATCACATGGATGGTCGCGCCTTATCTGGTGAGGAACTTGGCGATATCTATTCTACATGGCTTGACGATTTTCCTATTATTTCAATTGAAGATGGTTTTGCTGAAGATGATTGGAAATCATGGTCTGATTTTACCAAGCGAGAGGGGCACCGGGTCCAGTCGGTTGGTGATGACTTATTCGTAACTCAAGCCGAGCGCTTGTCTACTGGCATCGAGGTTGGGGCGGCCAATGCGATTTTGGTCAAACTAAATCAAGTGGGCACAGTTACTGAGACATTAGAGACAATGGCAATTGCTGCTGATGCCGGTTTTAATTCAGTCATCAGTCATCGTTCAGGTGAGACCGAAGACACTACGATAGCCGACCTTGCAGTAGGCACCCGTGCAGGCCAAATTAAAACCGGCGCGCCGGCGCGAAGTGACCGAGTCGCAAAATACAATCAATTATTGAGAATTGCCGAAGATTGCGATGAATTTTCATCACCATTTTGAGGTTTGATTGTGCCCCGATCATACAATTATGAAATTGGGCCGGTTGTATTGATTGTTATCTGTTTACTAGGTGCTCGTGAATTATGGCCATATGCTGATGTTCATGACCCCCATCTAATGGTAGATGGTCTAATCCTTGAAGAAGTAATGACCGATTTGGGAGCGCCAACTTGCCTCCATTGGGCGACTGAATCAGCCTTGCTGATTTGTGACCGTTCAGCCGGTGAAATTATCGCAGTATTGTATAATAGTGCAGATTCCTTCATTCCTAACACCATAATTTCAGATCTCAATTCGCCCCATGGTGTATTAACCTGGCAAGATCCAAATAGTGGCCAGTGGCGCTTATTTGTTTCAGAACGCGGCCAATTATCGGCATGGAATATTTCTGGCAATGATCCATTATCATGGACTCTAGGGCCAAAGCAGATTCTCATTACTGGCATTCCTGCAGGAAATCATCAAACCAATGCTGTGATGGATGGGGGCAATGGTACGCTTTTGTGGCATAGTGGTAGTACTTGCAATATTTGTGAAGAAGACGATGAGCGCAATGCGGCCTTACTTTGGGTTGATGCTTGGACTGGAGAGCATGGGCAAGCTGCTACCGGTGTGCGCAATTCTTTTGATGGTACGTGGGTAGAAGGAATGGGATACTTGTTTACCGACAATGGCCGCGATTGGGATGGCGACCATCCCCCTGAAGAAATAAATCTCTTGAGTGTTGGTTCTGCTTATGGGTGGCCCGATGATGACCCCGATCACCCAGTCCCACAAGGTACACTAGGGCCGATTGCAACATGGACCCCGCACAGCAGCATCAATGGTATTGATCATTGCCCTACCATTTCGAATCTCCCGTGTGAAGAGCATACAGTTTACGTTTCAGTATACGGCTCTTGGAATACTCTAATTCCTCAAGGACATGAAATAATCAAGGTTGATTTTAGCCAAGACCCTGCAGGGGAGTGGCATGGAGAAACTACAGTAATTGCCAAGGATATCGGTACTCCATTACCGTTAAGATTTCATCCAACTACTGGAGATTTATATTTTGCAAATTATGGTGAAGGCGGCTCATTGTGGCGCATCAGTGCCGAATGATATCAAGCGCAAATTTCTGCTAACCATGTTCGTAAGCGCTTGCAACCTTCGCGAATATTTGGAACTGAAGTTGCATAGGAAATGCGGCAATACCCATCTCCACCCTGCATAAGACTAGCAGGAACCAGTTGAACTTTGGCTTCTTCAAGGGCACGGCGAGCAAATGTTTTGTCATCCATTCCTGTATTTCTAATATCAATAATGATGTAGAAGGCACCTTCTGGTTTGTTGACTAATAGTTGGGGGATATTCGATAATTCTGCAAAAATAATTTCACGCCGTTCAGCAAATGCATCATGCATTGGCTGCCGTTCCTCATCATCAAAAAGGGCGAACGCCGCGGCTTTCATTGAAAATGTTGGTACATGAGTAGCGGCACTTGTCTGGCACAAGTGTAAGGCACGGGCAACTTCCGGACTACCGGCACAAAATCCAAGACGCCATCCGGTCATCGCCCATGATTTTGACCAGCCGCCAATGGTAACAGTCCGCTCCCAGCCCCCCTCGATGGTAGCGGGCGAGGTGTAAGGATGGTCTGACCAAACCATGGTTGCATAGATCATGTCGTCGATAATCCACAAGTCATGGCGTACTGCAAAGTCGACCAATGCTTGCGTCTCTTCAGGAGTGTATACCGCCCCTGTTGGATTATTTGGCGAGTTAATGAAGATGAATTTACTCTTCTCACTAACAGCTGCTTCAAGGGCTTCAAAGTCGGGATGGAATGAGGGTTGTTTGGTTGGGACGTGCACCGGAGTCATCCCAACAAGGCGTATTTGCGCGTCATATGTCGGCCAAGCCGGTGCTAACAAAATAACCTCATCTCCAGGGTTACCCAATCCCATCAAAGCATAGAGGATTGCTTGTTTACAACCTGGGGTGACGACCACGTCCTCCCACCCTACCTCGATGGAATAACGCTGTGAAAGAAATTTTGAAACGGTTTGACATAACTCTTCGCTCCCCCCAGTTCTAGTGTAAGAGGTCTCGCCATCGCGTAGTGATTGAATAGCGACTTCACGAATTCCAATAGGAGTGGTGAAATCAGGCTGGCCAACAGTGAACCGGATTACTCCTTCGGGTGGAGGTACGAGGAAATCGGCAAAACCTTTCCCGACGCTGTCCAAGTGGTGATTCATGTCTGGCATCTAAGCACCCGATGTCCCCCTCTAGGGATAACATCTCCTTTAACGTGCGGCCTTTCAATTTGGTGGCTTACATATCTGTATTAATCACCCCACTCACAGGTAATCATTGGTCACTATTGCCCGCAAAAAGAAGCCAACACAGGGATAGTCTGAATGGTTAAATCCGAAGTTGATTTAGTCGCGTTGAAATATGACTTGCATCTCGGCCACAATAAGCACGGGTGACAGAGCGGCTATGTGCGGGACTGCAGATCCTGATACCCGAGTTCAAATCTCGGCCTGTGCTCTTTTGTATTATTAGATGTACATATTAGGCGTTGTACTAGCAATGGTCTTGTCCCAATCTTGGCATTATTGTACAATGTCGCGGTAACAATCAAATGCTCAACCAGCCAATCAAGGGTATGGAAGATGTGCCGGAGAAGGTGGCGCCACCTAGTGTGGTAGTTGGGACATTCGCTACCCAAGGGCAAGCAATTCCTCAATTAACTGGGGTTGTGAACCCTATGTATTCATCATCTTCGGCATATGGAGTATATGGTGAACTAGAGCCAAAATTAACATTTAAACAAATGCTAATACGCTTATTACAAACCCCAAACGGGCGCTGGAAACTCGTACTAATTACAACTATTATTTCATTTATGACAATAATTCCACTCTTAATGGAAATCGCATATGAAGGAGATTATTATTACAACAATCATGGTGAAACAATTGAATCTCCAACTGAAATTGATGGTTACTCTGTAACTGTATCCAAATATACCGATGTACCCCAAGATGGGGTTGAATGGATAGACGTGAGGCTTGAAAATTCTGATTGTTGGTCTGCCGAAAGTTGGCAAGAAGAATCCAGTTATGTGGATGGGGAAACATGGAACAAGATGCATTGCGAGCGTTTTTATGGAGAGTTCACAGAGGCAGGGACGGACGTATCTGTGCATACTTGGTATCGCTTAGAATCGCCCGATATTCTTTACATTGCGAGTGACCGAGGTGAAGTATGGAATATCCAAGTTGAGGCATACAATGAGGGTATTTTGATTGACATCATAGACTTCTTACCAATTATTGGGTGTATGTTGATCCCAATTTCAATCATCGGCATCATCGTTACTCGGTCTAGGCCGTTACCGCCACAATTTGTACATTGACACGTGAGGTCCAATTCCAGTGACTTCATATTGCGGCCCAAAGCATTGCCACCCCATCTGTTGATAGAATGGAATTGCCGCAATTCTTGCTTGCAACCAACCACTAACACAACCCCATTGAGATATCGCCGCCTCTTCCAAATTGGAGAGAACATCCTTTGCCATCCCCTTTCTCCGTTGTTCGTCCAATGTTCCCATTTGGCGAATTTGAAACGCTGGCCGCAATTGCTCCGGTGGGGGAAAAGATTCCATCCCTAATAATGGTGTAAAGGCTGGACATTGCCCTGCATTAGGGCCGCTGTGGTCGGCCGAGCTTCCATCATCCCCTGCTGAAATTAAGTGGGCACGCCCAACCGCGACCACTTCGTTAGACGCCTCTACCCATGCATGAATAGCCACATTATCATCCGCAATGTGCTCGCTCCCAACTGCAAACCCAAGTGGTTTACGCAAGGTCTCATAACGGCAGTGAAAATAATCGGCGGGCAAATCCATCCCATTCAATGCAACTATTGTACGACTCATTGCTTCCCAACTAATGCTGCTGTGGGCTAGTTGGATTTGAAAATTATTATACCTAGCAATCCTTACTCGTTTATCCAAATCAACCTTAATTTACAGTTCGCGGTTTATATGGGGTGAACAATCTGTCACATTGCCCCAAGGCTGGGGCAGGAGAATAAAATGAGTAAAGAAATCCGCACCACAGTAATGATAGCCGACAACACGGGTCACTCGACCCTGCAATTGACCAAGTCTGAGACCATTGAGCGTCTCAATTCCCAACCCAATACGTGGGTTTTCGCCGACAACCGCTTGGTTGATGGTGAATTTTTGGCGAATTCAGATTGGGCCAATGTCGGCACTATCTTGATGCCTAATGCACTCGTCGGTGGCAACTGATACGCAGTATTGTTGTCCTACGAGGGTTTATGCGAGGGCATCCAATAATTAGTTACGATGCGCCTAATCAGTTGTTGAAAAGCTATGATGCTATCGCGCGCAGCCTTCATAAGCGGTAAGTAACCAGCGAATTGTAGAGGGAACGGCGGGTTCCCTACGAATAACACGTGAAAATTAATGCAAGAGGATGAATTAGAAACACAACTTAATAATACCAAAAAACGCTATACTGCGAAGAATTTGCAGGACGTCAATGACGTTTGCGTGAGTGCTGTTTTAACCTCTAATCAATACCCCCTTGACGCGCATGCGTCGGGTGTGTTTTCGACCCGCGCCATCCCATGCGGTTTTGCGAGTGCTTCTCGCCACTTCGATGGAAAGAGAGAACAGCGGGTTCTCTGATCAAAAACAAAAAATAAATGGAGAGATCAAATATGAAGAATAGAATGATGAGTTTGCTTATTGCAGTGCTTCTCGCAACCTCCGCTCTAGCAGCGGTAAGTGGCGACGGCTCTGACCCACTTGACCCGTCCGATGGCGGCGCAGATTGGGACGGAGACGGACTAACTAATGCGGAAGAACAGCAACAAGGCACGAACATGAACAATGCAGATAGCGACGGAGACGGCCTACCAGACGGATGGGAAGTTGCCCAAGGATTGAACCCGCTTAACGGCGGCGACGGCCAGGCAGACCCAGACGGCGACGGCTTGACCAACGCCCAAGAGTACGCAATGGGTACTAACCCACACAGCGCCGACACAGACGGTGACGGTAAGGACGACAATGTCGACCAATACCCAACCGATCCTAATGACGGTGAATACAGCGACTCAGACGGCGACGGTATCCCTGACGCATACGACCCTGATTTCCAAGAGTCTCAGGCAGGAACTGGTAACGGCGACACCGAAGGTGGCGGCGAATCCGATGACCAAGGCCAAGGCGAAGGACAGCAACCTGGACAAGGCCAAGGCCAAGGACAGGGACAAGGTCAAGGACAAGGTCAGGGACAAGGTCAGGGACAAGGTCAAGGACAAGGTCAAGGACAAGGTCAAGGACAAGGTCAAGGACAAG
>CAZPME010000023.1:0-33646 GCA_964587885.1 uncultured Candidatus Poseidoniales archaeon | reverse complement strand
TCTGTGAAGGCAGACATCAGGGGGCCCCCGGTTCAAGTCCGGGAGCGGGGACCAAATCTAACCCTACTCATTACGATTGGATTATTAGAAATCGCTTTGGGTAATAGTTTCAATATGATTACACGGTTGTACCGGCATGGGCAAGTGGTACTATTGGTGGCTAAGTTGGCTGCTAATTTCCGCATTGTTGGTCATTAATTTCGTTAGTCAGATAGCCGGATTACTCGGTGAGGGGAAGTGGCAATCGGGTGCGGTCATGCTTGGGATGCCAGCCCTAATCGGTGTTGTAATCCTCTTCATTCATGACCGATTCCAAACTGAGAATCCTGTTCAGCGTCGCTTTCCCGTATTGTATTGGGGGCGATGGATTGCAGTACATCTGGGCCCGCTTTTACGCCAATATTGGTTTGCCAATGATCTTGAGGAAAAGCCGTTCGACCGCGTCACGCGCAACTGGGTTTACAATACCTCTAAGGGAAAGAAAAACACCATTGGATTTGGTAGTCAAATAGACTATGACGCGGTTGGCACCTACACGGTAATGCCGGCGATGTTCAAGAAAAACGCTAGTGAACACGGGGGTTATCATCGCGTGGTTGGAGAGGCTACCGGAGTTGGGAATACTGTAACCTTGGAGCACTTTGTAAACATCTCGGCGATGTCTTATGGCTCGCTTTCGGCCAACGCGGTCAGTGCCCTTAACAAGGGTGCTGGTAAGGCTGGAATTCTGCACAATACCGGAGAGGGAGGATATGCGCCCTATCATAATCAAGGTGGTGATGTTATCTTCCAATTGGGCACCGGGAAATTTGGTTGCCGTGACGATGAGGGAAATTTTTCCGATGAGGCATTCGCCGAGATTACTGCTCACGAAAATGTCAAGATGGTCGAACTGAAACTGATGCAAGGGGCTAAGCCTGGGAAAGGCGGGATATTACCAAAGGAGAAAATAACCGAACAAATCGCCAAAATCCGTAAGGTTCCAATCGGCAAAGATATACTCTCTCCGCCGCGTCACGATGAGTTTGATGATTTGTCTGGGATGTTTGATTTCCTCGACCGTTTGCGCAAACTTGCCGATAAACCAATCGGCATCAAAATCGTCGCCGGTCATATAGAGGAGATTGAAGCCATCGCCATTGCGATGTCTGAGCAAGAAGGGCGCGGACCCGACTTCATCTCTATCGATGGCGGTGAAGGTGGTACCGGAGCGGCTCCATTGGTGCTGGCCAGCCACGCTGGTGTTCCGATGAAACAGGGAGTGGCGATGGTCGATTGGGCCTTGCGCAAACACGGGGTACGCGACCGAGTTCTAATATTCGCATCCGGACAAATTTCGACACCAATCGACGTTGCGGTAGCGATGTCGTTGGGTGCTGACGGAGTCAATATTGCGCGTGGATTCATGCTGGCACTCGGTTGCATCCAAGCACTCGACTGCAATTCCAATCGCTGCCCTACAGGGATTGCCACCCAAGACCCGGGATTGGCTAAAGCCCTGCATGTCGGGGGAGCAGCTGAGCGGGTCGCAAATTATGTCAAGACACTTGAGAAAGAGGTCTACATGTTGTGCCAATCTTGTGGTTATACTTCACCCGACCAATTCACTTCTGATGATATCATGGTCGTAACTTCGCCGGGCCATTTGGACTATCTCTCCGAGTTGTACATGGTCTCGGCTTCCGAGGCTTCAAAGGAGCGCGGAGCGGCTAGACTTGCCGGAATGACAGTTGGAGAAATGAAAACAACGGACTAATCGGTGTTTCGTTGTCGAAGTGCTTCGATGGCGAGGCTAGAAATCGCTACTTGCAGGTTGTAACTAGGAACGAATCCAGCCATCGGTAAGCGTATTATTTGGTCCGCAGCCTCTAGAGCAGCCTGGCAAACACCCGCGCGCTCAGCCCCGATAACCACCATGACATCACCACTAAGGTCGGCTTCCCACGGGGGAATTGTGCCGACATCTTCGGCTACAACGATACGTAGACCATTGGCTTTAGCTAATTCAAGTGCAGCCTCAGTCTCGGTATAGTGGACCGGAATGAAGCGATTTGCTCGCATACTTGAGCCCCGCACGGTGCGGCGCTCGGCATGACTGAGGTCATTGCCGATGATGACTGCATCTGCTCCACTAACCTCAGCGGTACGAATACAAAACCCGAGATTGGTCGCGTATTCGACTCCATCAAGCAACCAAATGATACCTCCATTTTCGAAAACCTGTTCGATAGAAATGTCGGGATTTCTTCCCACCAGTGCAAGAGCCAGCGGATGTTCCAGTTGACCTTCTTGTGCAGGTAGAGCCATGCGCCAAACATCGGTTTGACTTCCTTCAAATATCTGGATGCCATTTTCTTGACATAGTTGGCGGATTTCGGAGAGTTGTGGACTTGGGTTATCGCGCTCAAGCAAGACCAAAGTTGCCTCCCCACTGTTGATTGCAGCCATGACCGCATCTACTCCGCGCCTTTGCAACACGGATTGGCGAGATTGACCTCCCTCATGAGTCTGTCTAAGCGAGAAGTAGAAATGGGGTATTGCGGCCATTTTGGTGCGATTAGCACAATTGCCCTAACGGGCAGGCTTATGAATGGGGGGCAGGTCGGCGGACTGCTTCTTGTAGGTGTTATGATGGTTCGAGGTTTGTATCAGCACGTCCGAGAGACTTGGAAACAACCCAAGAAAAACCTCCCTCAACAGTACCGCCGTGACCGTATGGCGGCTTGGAGGCGAGAAAACGTTTTCACTCGAGTCGAGCGCCCAACCCGTCTGGATGCTGCTCGCCGAATGGGCTACAAAGCCAAGCAAGGAATCGTCATTGTCCGTACCCGCGTTCGTCGTGGTGGATTGCGCAAGGGTAAGGTTCACATGAAGCGTAAGCCGAGTAAGGCTGGTATTCGTAAAATTACCATGGGCAAGAATATCCAGCGTATCGCTGAAGAGCGTGTCGCTCGTCACTATCCTAACATGGAAGTTCTAAACTCGTACTGGGTTGGCGAAGATGGTAAGCAGAAGTTCTACGAGGTTATTCTCGTCGATCCTTCCCACCCTTCCATCATTGCTGACAAAGATCTAGGTTGGGTTTCCCGCGCCGAAGGTCGTGGCTCGCATCGTGGCCGTGCTTACCGTGGTAAGACCAGCGCTGGAAAGCGTGGCCGTGGATTGCATAAGAAGGGTAAGGGTGCTGAGAAACTCCGCCCAAGCCTAGCCGCTCGTGGCAACCTTGGCAAGTAATCGGCATTATTGCTGAACATTTGTTAGTGCTAGTTTTGTCTGTGGCAATGCTATTTGTTGAGAGTACTGATATTTGCGCAATAATGTTCATGGTTGTATAGCATATGGTGTGGCTATGTCCGAGCGCAAGATGACCTCGCTTCGGGGTCGAGCCGTATACCTCCCAGATGGGCGGCGGCTCGGCTTAGTTCACGATGCGGTCGTCGATTTTGATGGCTGGCGTTGTAGCCACTTATTCGTGCGCGAAACCAGCCTTGAAATCGTCGAAGGAGGGATTCATCTTGCCATCCCATGGCGTTGGGTACGGGCGGTTAGCGATGTTGTTCTGCTACGTTGGTTTCCGCCCACACCTCTACCGCGTGATCCACGTGCTTGAGGGTCGAACAAATTGGGCGTGGCAAAAGCCAAGATGAACGAAGGACGGAGAAAGTGCAGGCTGGGTGGAGAAATGGCGCTGGAATTACATGTGCTTGGGACCTCAAGTTCACGACCGGCACATGGTCGTGAAGTAAGTGGAAGTGTGGTCTATGCCAATGGCAAATCAATTTTGGTCGACTGCGGCGAGGGTTTGCAATCACGAATGTTGGAACACACTCGTGTGTTGAAAGCCAATGAGTGGCAGACCCGTTTGACCCATACTCGCCTTGATGCAATCCTGTTCAGTCATGGTCATCTCGACCACTCATGGGGGGCTTTACCGATGTTGCAGAGCATGGCCCTCGATGGTCGTTCACGAGAATTGAAAATTGCCGCACCAATCCATGAACAGGCCCATTTAGCTCTACTTGAAGACGGCTATTCGGCGGCAATTCCCAATGATGTTCCAGCCATTGATATGATTTATCAGATGCGGATGTGGTGGCAATTGTGGATTGAAAAAATCGGCAATAAGAAACTCTTCCCAATCAGGTGGTTCACAGTAAGTTGGGTTGATGATGAAGAGGTTTGGTTGGAATTATTTCCGGTAGATTCTACGGTCGAGGAACTTGAAGAACCTCCAGTATTAGTTGAGGGTTTCCAAATTTCACCATTTCAAACAGAACATTCGGTTCCCAGTTGTGCATGGCGAATTGGCTTGGAAGAGCGGCGCGGAAAATTTGACCGCCAACAGGCTGATGAACTCAAATTATTGGCGAGCGAGCGAGCCCAATTAGCCAATGGCAATGACTTGGAAAGGGACGGGGAAATTTTGTTGGCAAGCGATTTTCGTGGTCAACCTATGCCAGGTCAAAGCCTGTTGATTTCTGGTGATACGGGAGCTCGTCCAGCCGGATTTAAGCCTCTCATTGAACAACCCAATCTCAATTTAATATTGCACGAAGCCACATATCTCAATGAACATGAGAAAAAAGCACGCGACTTCAAGCATTCAACCGCCCGTGATGCGGCTAATACTGCGGTTCGTATTGGTGCTGAACATCTAGTTCTAACTCACTATTCTAGTAGGCTGTCTGAAACTGGGCCTTCGGCAGAAGAGGCGCAAGCGGTCCATGATGCGGTTTGCTGTGCTGATGATGGTGACATTTTCTATATCGCTGACGATGGCGAAGTGCGACAATTTCGTCGAGAAAATGGTTATATTTTCGAAATAGATGAGCCATTTGTACCTTCACAATGAAGGGTTTCGTTGAAGTGTAGTAGTTCCTACCGGATTCATGGCTCGGCAGAAGCAATTAGCGGCTAATGCGCTGTTTGCTTTGCTATTGCTGTCGATATTGACGGCCACTAGCGTTACTGCAGCCAATGCACGAGATGCAGTGTCATGCAACACTTCCGAATGGAATGGTGGGGCGCAAGTATTCACTTTGAGCGATGGTGAATGCTTTGACCTCGACCTCGGGAATGTGTCTCCGGAGACGATTCTTGAATTCGATATTTCAATTTCTGGTGATGCAGTCGACGTACTTTTCTTTGACGATAATGGTGCTCAAACCTATTTGCTCGGACAGAATTACCATCTCACTTTGGTAAGTGAGCCGACCTTTGAGGAACAATCCGACCCTATCTTTTTCCATTGGTCAACCCCTTCATCTCTTGATGCTAAAGGATGGCATTTGATCCTCGACAACTCAGGTCATGATGGTGATGAGGGCTTGGGTGACCAAGGCGGTAACGATAGCAGCATATCAATCGATATTAGTACCATTGAACGTGATTATTACGAGGTCTATCATGACACTAATCTATTGGCTCCTAGTTCGCATTTGCAAATTGCAGGAGGTGCCGAATTAACTCTTGATGCCGGCTCGACCATCGACATCCAAGCATGGTCAGTTGAAGGCGATGTCGATGTCTATCTAATGACCGAAAATCAACGTACTAATTATCTCGCGGGAGTGGCAGGAGATACCCATATCGCCGCTGCTTCACTAACCTCAATTACCAGTGAGAAATCAGTTTCGTGGACCGTTCCAGAAATGTATGACGGCGTCACCTTTCACCTAATGCTAGATAATCAAAACGAACCAAGTGGCGGCGGAGATGGCTCGTCCTCAGCCCGGACTACTATTTCGGCCATTGTCAATCCAGTATTGGCTCCTGTTATCGGCGATAACCTTGTTTTTGCAGTTGCAGAATTAGGTGATGGTATATCCTTTAATGCGACCGAAACACCTAACCGTCAAAATCAGATTGAGACCCTTGAATGGGATTTAGATACAGGGGTAGACAGTGATAATGATGGTGATTTTACCAATGACATTGATTCGACTGGCTGGATTGTCCAATCTACTTATACTACCCCTGGGGTTCATACCGTGTCATTGAAAGTGACATCGCCGCGCGGTGATGTCGCTTATTCCTCGCATCAAGTAACCGTAACCGATTCCGAACCGCCTGAAATCCAAATAACGCATAATGGGGTAACCGATTCCGACGGGCACGCCCAAATCGACCATGACAAAACCATCACTTTTACGGTCAGTGCTACCGATGGCCATGTGGTTGCCGCTACCCGTTGGTTGGTCGATGGCGAACTCCTCTCCGAAACTTCAACTTTGCAGAAATCATGGTCGCAACCAGGAATGCATGAGATAATCCTCTCGGTTAGCGATGCTAGCGGTAATGCTGCGACAGAAAATTTTACGGTCGAAGTCGTCGATGGTACGATTCCTCAAATTGAACGCTCGGCTTGCGAGGTTCCTGTTACCGCTACCGCTGGCGAATCAATTATTCTAATCGCCTCCGCAAGTGATGCATGGGATGACGAATCGACCTTGCGTTATCATTGGGATTTAGATCCGTTATTCGACAGTAATAGCGATGGTGATATGCGCAATGATGCTGACTTGTCAGGGGAATCGACCGGTCATGTATTCTCCAACTCGGGCGAGCATTCAATTGTGCTTAATGTGCGCGATTCGGCGGGTAATTCCGATAAAATGGTCTTCACTATCCAAGTCGCTGATGCTCCGGATTCTGGCGGATTTTTCGGCTTCACTGTAGTTATCATCTTCATCTTCTTGGTTACCGCAATTGTTGCTGCTATAGGTTATATTCGAATCCAAGAAAATGCAGGAATGCAGATGTTGATCGAGAATGGTTTGACCACCGAGGAAGCAAAACAGAGAATGATGTCGGTCAAATCGACCAACAAAATCGCGTTATTTGCCGGCGCTGCTGAGAGAATCGGATCTGTAGCATCAGAAGTAAAAACTCCGGCCCAACTTGAATTTGAGCAGCAACAGGTCGTATCTCAGCAACTTTACGGTAGTCAAGATCCAAATGCTGGATTTGCCCCGCGCGGCGGACGCTCCGGCGCCGAGGCAGAACTTGCGGCTCTTGCCGGCCTTGCTCCAACTCAGCAACAATCAGCTAGCGGTGGTGGACGTCAATTATCAGATGATGAGATGGCTCTAATGGCGGGATTAGGTGTAGCTCAGCCAGAGGTTCAATCGCAACTTGGGCAACAGGATACGACCATACCGGCCGAATCTAGCAACCCCGATATCGAATTTTTGCGTAGTCTTCAGGACCAAACTGACCCTACTGTAGACGTCAAATCGGGCCGTAGCGGGGCAGTTTCTGGGGGGGTGGAAATTCCGCAAATGTCTCCGCCCACCCGAAACGATGATGATAGTTCAAACCAAGGACCCACAGAACCTGCTGAAACGGGCTCTTCGAATGAGCAAGTCAAGGCTGAGTGTGCTGGTTGTAGTAAGGTGATGGCATTTTCTTTCCCGGCCAATGTCGAAGAGGTTTTAATCGACTGCCCCTCATGTGGAAAAGAGCAAATTGTCGCCCGCTAAGTGATTAATCAATAGAACCGCATAATTAGCGCTCGGAAAACCCGATGTTCTTTAGTGGAGTTTGCACCCCTTAGGGGTGCATGGGTGAACAACAAACGGTGCATGAAGATATTTGTGCAGCCGCAGAATTCTCTGTAACAGCCTCTGAATCATGCGAATCAGTACGGATATTGTATGCCGGTTTTGCCCCACGTCAAACTCGCCCAGTTCGCCTAGGCCTAGTTTTGGTATTACTGATGCTGGCCCCTATCGCCATGCCGATGGCAGGAGCTGATAATCTCAAGGTCGCAACTACAGATTTCGGCGTTTTAGGACTGCTTGATGAGGTATTGTCAGAACGCGGTCAAGCCGCCGATGGACCAGAGGCTGAATTGTTGGCAACTGGCGCTCTTAGCGGCGTTGAAGCGAGTTTAAGACCCAGTGATGCCGGTGATCCAATCAGTGCGGTCAATACCCAGATGAGTAAAGTGAGTTTACGTGATTCAGCCCCACCAGAGCCATCCCATCCCCGTCCATATGACCTTCTTCTTGACCCAGATACTCAACCCCCTGGTTTTCCCGCTAACCTCGTAGATACTATGTTTGGCATCGATAATTGGGACCCACTAGCCGGAGGTGACCTGTTAGCCATAGGTATCAATTCTTACGTTATTTATGTCAATTTCACCAGCCGTAATAACGGTCCGCAATATGAGAATTGGACGATTGGAACCTTTACCGGAAATCTCCTTTCTTTTACCGATTTTCAGCCTTTTGAGAATAGCATTGACCTTGATGGCGATGGTAAGGATGATATTTGGGTTGGATTCACTATTGTTGGGTTGTTTGAGCGAGGTACCGGTTGGGACCTTGAATACAATAGCAACCCCTTAGTCCCAGATACTCTGTGGGTTCGCCCGACATTTCAATTTAGAGTTCGCATGCTCAATTACACCGAGCAATCTTCAATGTGGAATAATTTAGAATCGCTTGAGGTCTCAATAATGAAGGGCTTTGCTTACAATACCAATCTTGGTGAAGATGGCGATGCATATGCCTTTGTCGTCGACTCGCACTTTACTCAACCACCCTATGATTTCCGCCTAAGTGTTGGAATTGAGAAAATGGAATTTGATATGATTTCAATGGGAACTTCTGCAGCTCTAACAATCGCCTCTGCATTGCTTGGTGGTTTGGGCGGCATCAATAGTTCAGGCCTAAAGATTACTTCGGTAAGTGCACCTTATTCAATTAGTATCAGTAATCCAAACGAGCCCGGCGACACTCGTCAAACCGATTGTGATGATGGTTGGTACGACCCTGGAGGAGGCTATCTCGACCCGCCGCGTCAGCATCGTTGCGGTCTTGGAGCCGGTTTAGGTTACATCCATTTCGACGAGCCAAATGTAGACGGCGGACGTGATGTGCTGGAAGTCGCCTATATCGACGTATCTTTCAATCCTGTCGAGGGTTCTGTTCTGTTGGTTGAAGAGGCTGAAATAAATCTACGTAATGATAATCTTGGCGAGGATAGTCTCGATACTATTGAATATTTTTCTGAACGGCGATCTGACCTCTATATCCATTATTTTGAAGACCGTTCAAATTACCCTGAAGCCGACTCGACTTGGGGAAATATCACCGATGCAGAACTCCGTATCAAGGGCTTACCAAGCGGTTCAATGTCACAAGATGAAATCAATGCTCTATTCACGATGCTCGGCGCTGCTCCAGGTTCCAATGATTTGCCAGGGGAGGTGCCGGAGGAGTTATCTTTGATGATAGGAATCAAAAACTTCACCCGCGATAGTGATGATAATGTCGATGATGAAACTCTTCCAATTAACCCCGCAAATCCTCCCACTAGTATGGTGGTAATCGCTCTGTCAGAGCGGGTTGAGAAGTTGGAATTAACCGCCAGCGTACGCCGCTATGGTTCAAATTTAGACCATAGTTCAACAACCATTATCATTGAAGATGTCCCCAAGGTTTTGGTGATTTCAGGAACTTTTAATTTGCCCAGTGGCGGTGGTGTCAGGGTACTCTACGATGACCCCACTCTCGACCTATTTTCGCAATTTTTTGACAATATCCTCCTCAATTTGGTTGAAATAGTCCTTGATATCGGTTCAATAATCCAAGGGCTACCTATGGCCATTGTCTCAACCGCAGGTGAAAGTGGTGGTGTTGTAAAGGTGCACTCTTACAATCAAATCCTCTTTACTTCATCTGCCGGATTACGCCAAGTATCAGCCATTGGTCTTCTCAATCTTGAGATGGGCTCAAGCGATTACCCTTACATGATGACGGGTGATCACTTGATACTGGGATACGATAGTGGTCTCGACCCGGTGGCTGGGAGACTAGATTTTGAAGTGCCGTTAGTGCCGGTGTCAATTAGTTTGAAAATGACAAATATTTCCAATGTAAAACATAGTTATGATGTTGATGCCGATATTAGAATTATTGATATCAACGGCACCGGAACAGACCCGCTTGATATTGCTTTTATTTCTTATGAAAATGCTACTTTGAATAATAGCCATCACCAATTTGCTCATCTTTCGGAACGGCCAACTTCTCTAAGTATTACTCAGACGAATTCACACATTCTTTATTCGGCAGATGCGCCAATAGGTACGATTACCTATGCGGCCAAGGCTGATGATCAATCTAATGCTGTGCGTCTAGAAGGCTTACCATCAGAATTTGAAATATTGGTCGGCGACACCCTCGGATACAATGCCGCTGAGCCAATAGATTCGGTGACCGTGCAAATCTCCAACGCTACCCAAAGCCAAACGATGAATGGCGACCACTTCCACTTTTGGCAAAATGAGGATACCGGAGAAGCCGACCTTTCGGCCCGCCTATCGAATATTACCAGCATTGTTCGCCAATCACCCGAAGAGGCAGGAGTGTCAGGCGTATTGGGTAATGGGCATATCACGATAAATCGTTCTTCTTCGTCGCAATTCAAGGTAATGCTACGTGATGAAACCCCTCACATTGACCCGCATCTTGGCCTTAATGCAACCATCTTGCTCAAACCTTTACCATCTCAAGTTGCGTTTGATTATCCTAGTGATGTCGATTCAAGTGGGGTGTCGGTGCCGACTTTTGGTGAAGATGAAGGTATCAGCGCTCTAGCCTTTTTCCTCGGTGATATGGTTGGTTTTGGAGCTACAGTTTCAGGTCTTGTTTCGCAAATAACTCGAGACCTTGGGGGCGGCGATAGCAGTGGAGATGTTGCTTTAGGTTTGGATTTGAATGCCGATAGTGAATTCACCATTATCGCCAATGTTGTGAAAGGTGATGCTGTCGATACTCCGCCAGATTGGATGTATGGGGCCGCGGTCAATATTGTTGACCGAAGCATGCTTGAACTAAATTATAGCGCCATGCCTTGGTTGACATCCATTTCGCAAGGGGCATTGGAAGTGATTCTTGCCGACGGTATGATTTCATCTGATGAGGCCAATGATTTCATCCTAACAACTTCGACTAATATTCTGCAGGCACATGAACTCGCTGAAGCGATGGCTGATGGTCATATTGATGAAAATGAGTGGGAAGACCTCGACCGCCCGCGCTTGCTTGAAGATGGAATTAACGTCATTTCACGTCGTTCATGGCATATGCGTGCATGGATGCCCGATCTACCACCCGTCATCAAAAATCTCGGTTACCAATACACTGAACCTGAAGGAGTTCCGACATGGGAATTCCAACTTGATTTGGAGGATTGGACGCCAGCCCGCACCAGTATGCGATTCGAGTTGAATGGCGTGGGTGACCGTGATGTATCGCTTGAGTTTTCGGGCTTAGATACCACCTTTGCCCGCGATGCGACGGTGCGGGCGCAAGTTTCCTCGGATACTACGTTCACCGTTCCTCGAGTGGTTATCGATATGCATTATGACCTCGGCGAATCTCTTGATTATGTCCACGCAATTATGGTAGATAGAGCCAATGGTCAAAGGGTGGAAACCCTACTCAAAGGAGTGCCTCGAGCCGCCAACTTAGCGGCAACAGTTGGTGACATCCTCTTGCTTGATTTCAGTGTGCCCGAGCAGTGGCGTAACGGTAGTCATTCGGCAGAGGCGGCGATGATTCAAATGATGCGTTATGTCGATGACCAATGGTGGCCGGCTACAGCATTCATGCGTGATTTACCTGGCGAGATGCACCTTGCTGCTCAACCATCGTATCGTTTCGACATTACCGAACAGGCATCGTTCCAAGGATTGTATACTCTAGATTATTCAAGCAATACCGATGTGATGGACCTTTACATCGAAGCCGCCGGTAGAGCGGTCGATTCGCGAGCCGACTTACTTTTAGTGGCTGAGAATATGCCTAGGGTGACTAAGATTTCGCCAACCGATGATTGGGGTGCAAGTATTTC
This sequence comes from uncultured Candidatus Poseidoniales archaeon, assembly GCA_964587885.1. Taxonomy (GTDB): domain Archaea; phylum Thermoplasmatota; class Poseidoniia; order Poseidoniales; family Poseidoniaceae; genus UBA60. Next base: position 21,778 of record CAZPME010000023.1, on the reverse strand, counting down.
TTCTTCAGGAACTGGTATTGAGCGTCTTTACATCCGCCAATCTAACACTCCATTGATGCCAGGGGTATTCCTCGAACAAATCGAAATCGCTGGTGAAAATTTGCAATCAGCGACAATTCATGTCTATGGACCTAATTATTACCAGTTGGTAGTAATTGATGATATCACTGGCGGGCGTATTTTGGTAACAGCGCGAGCCCAAGTGGAAATTGGTGGTATCACTTGGGATGCACGTGGAGTACTACTTGATGCCCAAGCAACTGGCCTGATACCTTCCGGCTCATCCTTTGGTGTCAATGGATTGGCTTCTGACTTATCGATGCTGAACTCATTGACCGGGGGGCGGGCTGAAACAACTCATCTCATAGTTGCCGAACCATTTTCTTCAGCCTTGCTAACTCTATTTGCTACGGTGGTGGGATAATGCTGGTTGATGACCGTCCACTTTCGGTGACTTCTGATGAAGATGAGGTTATTGTCTCGGGTGAAGAATTCAGTCGTGCGGAATTTGAAGCGGCTGAGGAGTATGCTGAGAAAATCATAGAAATTGGTCAACAGGTAACCATTGGTCGCGTTCTAATCGCGAGTTTTGCCGCCCTAATGATTTTGCTTTCAGCGGTCGGCACGTGGTATTGGGTAATCCCGCGAGATGCGGTCGATATAAGCACCAAATATTCCCAAGCCGGTGGTGGGCACGTTGTCTTAGTGCAGGTCGATAATTCAGGTACTCGTTCTATCGATGACGTGACAGTTCAGATACGATTTAAGGATCTAAGCGGCACAATTATTGCTTCCACCTCTTGGCAAGGAGCGAGTTTACCGGCTCATTCCAGTTTGGCTGGAGATGATTTGGAATTACTCATCCAAGGGCATACTACGTGGGCTCAGTATGAGATAACAGTGACTGTTGATTGGAGGGATGGAAATGGAGTCACACATAGCGTGAATTATGAGCACGAGGTTGGAAATTATACTTCAGAATGGTTTTACGATAGCGCTCCGCGCCATTATTGGTTCTTTTAGAAAGTAGGACAGGTCGTGGGAATTGATAAAACGGACTTTCTGCCGGAGATTGATTGGAGGGTGGTTTCAATGAGGTTTAGTCGTTTGACCTTACTGCTATTTCCATTGTTGTTGATGGGCTTTTCTCCATTAGTAGAGCCAGTCGAAATTGGACCCGAAACGAGTTCTGATTTCGACCCTGATGCTTGGCGAAGTTTCACTATCGACAAAAATCGAATTTTGAATGCAGTGGGTAGTGAAGGCGCATCTTTTATTCCTGAAGGCCGCCCGACTTTAGCCATTTCACGTTTAGGAATTCATGGTGTTAATGGTACTTTACTTGGGCAGGAATTACCCGCTCACACCCTGTTACCGCGCTCAGATCTTGCATTACTGATTATTGATGGTGATGTTGAATTAACCATTGCACGTTCTGCTTTAGCACAAATTGAAGGTCTAGAAGTACGGGAATATATTTCGCCTAGTGGATTGGTGGTGCAAGGAACTTCAGTCGCACTTCTTCAAGCTGGATTACTTGATCAGGTTGCTGCTAGTCTTGATGTACCATTGGCAATGATGGCCGATGATTACATCCTTGCCGCGTGGTCTGAAGATGCCAGTGGGTACTCGTTGGTCGGGATGGAAGCACGTATTGAAGGCTGGCGCAATAATGTGGAAGCGACAGTTCCCGATACGTGGTTGATGGTTGATGAGTTTGGTCTAGAATTACGTGGTGATGTTGCTAGTGTCGGGAAAATATGGCTTGAAGAATCCAAGCGTTACGATGCCGGTCGTCACGAAGGAGAGTTAGCCAATCCCGATATCGCTGGTCTACTATCTCAACCTGAAGTTGGTTGGGTACGACAAGTTCCGATAATAGGAGTTGATAACGACCGCTCTCGCGACCACATGGAAATCGATGATTTCCAATCATCTAATCCATATTTCACTTCATCATTGGATGGCTCTGGTGAAATCATCGCCGTTGCCGACACCGGTGTCGACCATGATCACGGAGATTTTGGTACTAGGATAGATGCCAAAGTCGACATGGTTGGTGACGGATCGACCGCCGATACCGATTCAGGCCATGGTACCCACGTAGCTTGTACTGTTCTTGGTGATGGTACCCGTGGTGGTTACAAAGGTGTGGCTAGTGGCGCAAATCTCTATTTCCAAGCCATGGAACAGGATTCCAGCGGAAATATGTTTTCGGCAAGCATCAATTATCTCGTTAATACCGCTTACAATAATGGTGCCCGCACTCATACAAATTCGTGGGGTAGTCAAGACACTAGTATCAATGGTCAATATACTTCGGACTCCGAAGATATTGATGACCGTGCCAATTACTACGACCGTTATTATAGTGGCCGCCAAGGGATGACAATATTGTTTGCCGCTGGAAATGATGGCCCTGACCCTGGATCAATTGGTCCCCCTTCGACTGCTAAAAACTCGGTAACGGTAGGAATGCACCAAAGTCGCTATTCCGGTGCGCCTGACACGATAATGTCGGGTTCAGGCCGAGGTCCTACCGATGATGGTAGAATCAAGCCCGATGTGCTAGCACCAGGTGGATACATTCGTTCGTGCCGCGCCCAAGAAGCCCAAGATACCTCGGGCTCATCATGGACTCAGGAATGGTACATGGAGTACACTGGGACTTCAATGGCGACTCCGAATGCCGCTGGAGCTGCTGCACTGGTACGTGAATATCTTACAGAAATAGCTTTGCGACCGGAACCACAAGGCGCTCTTGTCAAAGCACTATTAGTTCTTGGAGCCGAAGATGTAGGTAGCAGTAATATTCCCAATAATAACGAAGGGTGGGGGCGAATTAATCTCAAGAATACCCTTGCTCCATCTGGTAACCGTGGAATTTGGGTAGATGACCGTTCGGTCTTATCTAATTCGGGTTCAGCCAAGACATATTCCTTTGAGGTTGAGCAATCAAGTCTATCTTTCAAGGCGGTGCTAACGTGGTCGGATGAGCGGGGTTCGCGCTTTAGTAACAAGCAATTGGTTAACGACCTTGACCTTGAGGTTGAGGCACCGGATGGAACGATTTACCTAGGCAATGTATTCGCTGGTGGTAAGAGTCAAGTTGGTGGAGTCAAAGATAGTGTCAACAATCTCGAAGTCGTACTAATTGATGTTGCTAGTGTAGGTACGTGGAAGGTTCACGTTCGCGATAGTAGCCATGGTGGCTCAACTTCGCAACCATTTGCTATCGCCATTTCCGGCAATGGTGTAAACGATCTTCGTCCTGACCCAAAACCACTCCAGGCGACCATCACAACAGATGTAGCGATACCACAAGTTGGTGATACCGTGATGTTGTCGGCTCAAATTGAGAATCTTGGTAATGTCGTGGTCGAAGATGTATTAGTAAATTTTGAAGTCAATGATAATCTAATTGATTCTTCTACTATCGACCTCAGTCCAGCCGAATTGAAAACCGTATATTGGTACTGGACTCCAACTACTGCAGGAAATAACACAATTGAGATAGAGGTTGATCCAAACGATACAATTGAAGAAATCCGTGAAAATAATAATCTTGTAAGCAAAGTAATCGGGGTAACGACTCCAGGAGTTAGATTGACTGCCTCGCAGCAAACGAAAAAACTCCTTGATTCGGATCAATCAGTTACTTCATGGCGGGTAGAAATTACCAATACTGCATTATTAGAAACCAATGCAAGCCTCAGTTCAAACGGTGTTGTGCGCCTTTCTGATAGCCAATCATATAGTTGGTATGTCGGCCTTTCTAACCTAAGTTTTGCTTTGAATGGTAGTCAATCGGGATTTTCAGATATCACCCTAATCCACCCGACACCACCAGACCCAGGAGTGTATGCAATTTCTCTTACTGGCTATGATTCAGATAACGATATCTCATTTCCATACCAATTATTATTTGAAGTTCCGATTTTGGCTAAAGCAAGCGTTTCAGTTCCTTCGCTAGTAGTAGTATCACCAGTTGAGCAGAGTAATTTCTCAGTTGAATTGAGCAATGATGGCAATGATGATATCGGTTACAACCTCTTCCTTGAATCACCTACTGGATGGACGGCTGGGTTTACCGACCTCGGAGCCCAAGCGGGGGCACCGTTGGCTTCTTCGGGCGCGATTGGGCGTGGTGCTTCAATCGATGTAGGAATCACCGTTTACCCACCGATTTCAATGGTTAGTTCTGGTATTGATTTGACTTTGATTCTAAGAATCGTCAGCCAGACTGACGATCCGATTTCTTTTAGCGAGGAAATTAACTTGCGGGTCGGAGTTTACGAAGATTTGGAAATAAGTTTAGAATCTACTTTGGGTATGTTGCGGCCGGATTCCCAAGTTAATTTACAATTTTCAGTATTCAATGATGGCAATACCAACGTCAATCTAAGTCCTTCAATTCAATTACCCGGTGGTTGGTCAGCAATCTCAGGAATGGGAGATTTTACTGTCGATTATGGGGATGGTCATAATTGGTTGGTTGGTATCAAAGGTAATGGCTATGCAGTTAGTGGCCAAATGACCCTAATTCTCAGTTCGGAAAGTGGCCAAATTGAGTGGTCGACCAACCTCAGTGTCTTCTCGGTTGCAAAACCGAGTATTGAGTTTAGCAGTATCACCTATCCAGACAATTCAACCTATTCTGCAATTAATGGTGGTGGTTCTCACCAACCAACTGCTCAATACCACTTGACTTGGAAAGTGGAAAATGATGGCGATGGAGATTGGTCACCTATTGCTGAATTAATGGTTCCCACCGGATATTCTGGAGAGTGCCAGCCATTCTTGATGATAGAATCAGGTGGAGATGAATCGATTACTTGTTCGGTGGAAATTCCGGCTAATGCGATGCCAAATTTGCAACCGCAAATTGTATTGAAATTAACTGGCGGTGGTCTCGAAATAAGCGACTACGTCTCATTGATTATCGCAGAAGTTCACGCTGCTGAGTGGGTTAATGAATTACTACCTGAATTGGAAACAGGCACCCAGCACATGGTAAAATTGCGGATCGAAAACACTGGAAATTCGCTGCTATCTCATGTTGTTGAAGTCGAATCACCTGAAAGTTGGAAAGTTGTAATTGATAGCGGTCAATCAGTGACTCTTGAGTCAGGACAAAGTGCATCAATCCGACTATTTGTTACCGCCATGGAAGCGGGAAATGAAACCTGCACAATCCGTTTGACTAATGCCGATGGAGTTGAAGGAAGTGAACATTCATTCATCCTAAATGCGACCGGCGAATCACAGACCCAAGTAACCGGTAAGTTTGGTGACATCATCATGTGGTCGAGCCTTGCTATCATTATTATCGGGGGATTAGTGGCGATAGCGATAATCCTAATACGCGATCGGAAAACCGAGAAAACCTTCCCACAAGCCCTTGCTCATCCAAATCAGGCACAAGTGAATCAATCGCAGCAATATGAGCAATATGTCCAGTCCATGCAGGCTCAAAATACTCAGTCGGCACATGCCACTTCTGGTGTTCCTACTACCCAACAGCCTACTTCAAACTCACAACCTGTGCCACATTCTTCACCCTCGCCTGAACAATTCAGCCAACAACCGCAACCCGCCCAAGAACCCCAATCTCCTGTACCTGAGGCCTCTGTCCCTGCTGACCCGGATATCCAATCAAGTTCGGATGAAACAGAAACAGAAGTGGTTGAAGAAGAAGACGAATCGGTTGCTGAAATTGAATCCGAATGGGCTGACTCCACAGACCCTGATGATCCGTGGGCATAACCACAGGAATTGCAACGGTAAGGGAGAAATTATTTCCGTTCGGCTGATTCCATTAGAATCAGGTGAAATGTACGGAAAAAGAGACAAATATCGACGCAGTAGGCTTTTTATCATGACCTTGTAAATTGATGCATGTCTATACACTGAGACGCATGCCTTTTGACGGGTAGGTTTGTCGGGGTTCTATGGAACCCCGTGCCGAGCGGTCAAAATCACGTTCGCAAACGCGGGCATCGATTTTGATGATGGCGATATTAATCGCGACATCTTATTCGGCCTTTGCCATTCCAATCGTTTCGGCTGATGGCGCCCGTGACGCATCAATATTACTCTCGGTTAGTCCATCTATGCAGACGGTAAATCCTGGTGAATCTGCCGAATATTCAGTAACTGTACGAAATACTGGTTCTGACCCGGTCACCATCAATCTTCAGAGCAACGAAGACCAGACACAGGAATGCAATTCCTATACTTCTACAATTACTCAAATCGCAGGGCCAATTGATGCCGGAGAAATCGGAGAAGCGACGATGAATGTTACTTTGGCTCAAGGTGCTACCGATGAATGTGATACCACAGTACGAGCAACGGCTCAAGACGGAGGAACACCACCCGGACAACCCGATCAGCAAGAGTCATCAGTAACCACGAAATCTGGTGATGGTGAAAGCGGGCCGCTATATGGTGTTGACTTGAAAACCGATGAGCCTAGTATTGAGTACGATGGTACGGAATTAATCATTTGGGATGTCGAAGTGGAGAATACTGGCAGGGTCAACGAGACAGTTTTGTTGACAATTGACGATACGAGTGGGCCTGGATGTTCATCAAGTGACTTAGAAATTGAAGTTGATCCATCGACGGTAAATGTCGATAACGAGTCTTCTGAATGGGTCGAAGTACGAACCTCAGTTCCTACAGGTTCTACTGCTGCAAAACACTGCTGGACTTTGCACGGACAGGTGCAAAATGACCCTACTCAAAACGCCTCAGATGATCTCGACCTTGATTTGGAGATACCAGAGATTCACTTATGCGATGTTGATTATTATCCACCCACTACACTATTCATCGACCCATTCGAAACCTTTGATTTAGAAGTTACATTTTACAATGAAGGTAATTCAGAGTTCACAATCTATGCAGAAGTCTCAGGCATGAAGAGCGATGACTGGATGTCTTTCGATGGTGGATCTTCGGGGATTCTTTCTTACCAAGGAAGCAGGTCATTTGAGGTTGAAGTCACTCCAGATGACCTCGTCGATGAGGGCTCTGAGCATACCTTCACAATTGAGGGATATGATGGAGTTAGCGGACCAAAGATTTGTGAAAAACAATTCAGTGTTAGAGTTGGGCAAAGTCATGGGGCTTCGTTAGCGTTTTCGACGAGCAAGATTAACGAAATTGAACCGGGAGGTAATGGCTCACTCACCGCGACGGTAATGAATCTAGGAAATGGTCAAGATACCCTTGAATTGATTACTAGTGCCCCACCGGTTGGTTGGGGAATAAGTCTTTCATCGTCTTCAGTAAGTGTTGGCAGTAGGCATGGTTCAAATAGCCAAGCCACGGTCGAAATTATAGTCAATGCACCATTTGACGCATTAGCTGATGATGCCATCAGTATCACTGTATCCGTAGGTAATGGAGTTGAGATATTTGATTCCGATGATTTCACAGTCACGGTAAAACCGGTTCACAATTGGGACGTAAAAGATACAACAATATTGAATCAAACAGGTCGTAGTGGGACGATGGTCCAATTTCCAATTACCATTGCAAATGACGGTAATATCGGAGATGATTTCATGTTCGCAGTAATGATGAACACCCGCTCCTCATGGTCGGCTCACTTCATGGATGGAGATTCTCCAATAACCAGCATTAATGTCCCCGCGTTCAGTGAAAAGACGGTGAACCTTGCCGTAAGCATTGACCCCGATGGAAGTGGAGAAGAACGAGATTCGGCTACCTTGACTATCCGAGTTACCAATTCTGATGATCATAATAACGATGATGAAGATGGCGATAACATTCCGGACAATCAGCGTGAATTAACCTTCAAAGCTACCCTTTCTAACCGTAATCATAGTATGGCGATAAGCATCGACGAATCTTGGTCATATGGTTATGGCGAACCGGGTTCGGTTCAGGTAATACTTGCCCCTGGTGGCTCGGTGTCAGTTCCTGTGTGGATTGAAAATACTGGTGATTTTACTGATGATGCCTTTTTCACCCTAAGTGGCTTGGAAGGAATCGGTACTCGAACTTTGGAATACCAAAATGTCGATATGGCTACAATGGGTTACGAATTGTCAGTATACAAGGCTTATTCTGCATGGAATCGAAGTGCGGAAGATTATGAAGCGCATTCAGATGAATTCCTTTCATTCCAAGAAGTGAAAAATCGCCGCTGTGATGAGGCCTGTGCCGAAAACGGTGTAGAACAATGGATTTCACAGAATTCCGATAATCAAACCCATGAGAACCGAGTTTATCGGGTCAAGGCAATTTTGGTCATCACTGTTTCAGCAGGTGCCGAAAACGGTGATGGTGGCTCAGCCACTATTTCGGTCAGCAGTACTAAGAATACCGTGCAGAAATCTTCGGTTAATATCCCAATCTTAGTCCAAAGCATCAAGAAAATTAGTATCGATAATCACGGAATAAATGAATTAGATTTGAACTATCCTGAATCTGCAACCTTTTCTTCAAGTATCGTGAATGAAGGAAATACCCCGACTGAGGTGCGTATTTTTACTAGTGAAGGTTTGCGCGGTTGGGTAGTAAGCCTTGAAGCCGAATTGAGTGATAGTGACAATATAGTCAACGGGATATCTTTGCCAGCAAATACTTGTTCGGTCGACGAAGGAATTGAGTTGATTTGTTTCATACAGCCAGGCACTAACCTCACTATTTTTGCTATTGTAAAATCGCCGCATGGTACGGCTGTAGCTGATGATTTCCGCTTTACTTTTTCAGCCGAGCCGACCGATCTTGAGGTCGTGGGTAGAGTGAACCAAGAATTTGAAGTTCACGGCATGCCACAGGAAGGTGGATTAGCCTTCCTTGGTACGACTGAAGGATTAGCTGGAGTTAGTGTTGTTCTAATTATCTTAGTTGGATATATCGTCATTGAACCAATGCGCCGTAGGCGGGTTGCTGAAGTGGCATCACGTCCGAAATATGTGGCCGAACTAGAGCCGCTACCGGTAGCACCTACCGGTGCAAAGCGCTTCAAAGCAAATAGCGTTGAAATGTCGATGAACATAGTTGGAAATGAAGCCCAAGTTACCATCGGTTCTGCTACCTCTAAAGATGGTGGTTTTGCAATTCGCTCTACCAAAGGGAAAGGTAAGAAAGATATCTGGGCATTTTCTGATAGTACTCGTATGAAGCCGCAATTACACTGCATCCATCGTAGTAAGAAGAAGCGCATTTTTGATGTTATGGACTCAAGTAGCAATATGCCATTTTGCGTTGCCAAAAATATCAGTAGCAAGCAATGGAATCTGCTCAAAGTCGATGGAACACCTTGGCTTCATATTTATCGTTCGGGTTTGGGCTCAACCAAAACTTGGACATTTAGCGCGGTCGAAGGTGATGATTCATATGGCCAAATTATCGTAAGTAAGGACGATGATGGTACGACAAAATTGTCTGCTGAGCGCTATACTACCGACCTTGATGGACGAGCATTGTGGGTTGCCGCATTGACAATCTTGCTAGGTTAATCAAGTCCTATTTTTGTCGTCGAGGATTGGTTACAATCCAAAAATCCTCTTTAACAGCCTTCGTAGACCACTTACCTTGGTTTTGGAACCGTTCTCAAAATTACTCAAATCTGATTTTTTAGTGGATTCGCCATCCTTTCGGCAGTGAAATAGTGAGCCATCGTAGTATACCTCTCCACAAGCACATTCAGGCCGAATCGAAAGGAAGAATGCCAATTTATCCATTTTGTTGAAAACTGATGAAAGTCGTATTCCCGATGCATTCTTGAAACGATTACCGACTTTGGCAACATTGATTGGGAAGTCCATTGAACAAAGGGTTTTGAATCCCTTTTGGACATAGTGGGGGAAAGTGTTTACAGGTTGAGAAAGTAATTCTTCGTTGCCCTCACCAAGAGCTTGCTTGAAGAAAGCCATTGTCATTGGTTTAGTCTTCTTTTTGTGAACATCACTCTTAGTTTTTTTAGCTGAAGGTTTCAGTTTCACTGAATCAGCACGCTGGCCTTTCTTGATAATCTCAATTTCATCACCCATCAACCGTGATAGTTGAAAATGGAAAGGACGGGTTTTGGGTAATTTCAAATCGGCCATCATCGCTTTGATATTGGTGTATTTTTTGCCATTATTGCGCTTAATATTTTTCATTAAATGCTGAGAGATGGTATGCAATTTGACTTGGTTGTTGCCCAATATTACGCGTATTTCAGCCTTGACTTGGTCGCTAAAATCATTCGCACTGTCTTGCTTTGTCTTTTTAGATTGCTTTGCTGGTTTAGTTGGTTTGGCTTGCTTACTCGGTTGTTGTTTTTTTGGTTTTGTGGAACTTTTTGGCTGAGATTTTTCAACTGGTTTTACACTTTCTTTTGCCGGTGGAGCGGGAAGTTTGAAATCAGGATTTGGAATAAATGTGTCTCCTACGAAAGCATATGAAATCACCATATTTTGGCGCCATTTGAAAAATGCCTCCTCACCATCAGAATGCATTCCCGCATGATCTTTCATGCGGTCATTGGTCACTACATAAGCACCGGTTTGTAAAGCATAAGCGAGCCAGTAGTGGTCGTCATGGTCTTGACTCGGCACAGTTGAAACAATTCCCTCTTCGACTAGCCTTTCCAATATTGCTGGATTGTCGACCCCTCGCTTACCCTTAGGTGAAAGAAAATGACGGGGAACTATTGAGCGCACAGTCCAGCCCAAAGAGGTATAGTGGTGAATGGCTATTTCCACGCCACGGGCCGAACCCGGCCATTTGTTATTCGAATGTGAAAGGGCAATATTTGGCCCATCGATAACAATTTCTTTTCCCTGCGTTTGCTCCTTATTTTGGCTCAGTTTGGATCCCCCCTTAGGGGATGGGTTCCACAAACCCCGACGCAAACCAAAAGACAGTCTTCCGAGCCGTCGATTCGCCTGCTACGGGGGTGAAACGTTTTCTCGCAGCACCCGCCACCTTTCAATCCATCGGAGGTATTGTGGATTTGAAAATAACGCTTTGTCATTTCTTGCAGTTTCAACTTATATCACTGAATATAGCCTGCAGTCATGTGAACATGTGGAATTTCAATCACCTTAATCAAGTCCAATCGTTATGTGCATCATTCTCTAATCAGGCCTTACTGATTTCGCACCACCGTAGGTGGTGACCGGATATGCTTATGGCCGGTCTGCTTTTGGGACGGCTTAAGAGAGCGAATGCGTTCCCGAATGGTGAGAAAATGAGTGTCCCTACCGCCTATCTCGCAGTTGGATTAATGTCGATTATAGGAATCATGTTTCCACTTGGAGCATTTGTGACTTCATATTTTGTTAGGCCAATCCCAGATGCATCAAATCCCAATGTTACTCGCTCGTACATGTTTCCTGGCTATGAGGTCGATCACAGCCTCTATCAGCGTCGTTTGACGACCTTTGAATGTGGTAGTGAACCAATTGGCGATGCAATGATACAATTCCATTTCCAGTATTATTGGTATGCCATTATTTTCTTGGTTTTTGATGTTGCATTCATGTTCATGGCTTTGGGAGGAGTTGTGACAGCAGATGTTGGACAAGACGGCTACCCAGTCCATGATGTCGAGCGCGCTTTGCTCGCGCTTTGCGCCTTCTTTGCCTTGATGGTACTAGGAGTATGGCACGTATTCCGTAAGCGAGGAAAGATTTACATTTGAGGTGAAATTATGGGTGAGGCAGGAAAAAATTACGCAGTTTTCAACTCTAGATCGCTAGTAGAAATGGTCGGTGACGTCACTGACGAGGCTCTCAAGGCCACTCGACTGAAGGATTTCATCGGTGTTTTAGGTGGTCGCTTTTTCAATTGGGCCCAACGCAAGTCACTTTTCCCTCTGCATTTGGGAATCAAATGTTGTGCTATTGAGATGGGGCAGACCGGTGGGCCCCGATATGATACCGAGCGCTTTGGCAACGGTGTCTTTCGTAGTAGCCCCCGCCAATGTGATGTGCTATTGGTTAATGGCCCAATCTCCAAGAAATTTGCTGACCCCCTAGTCCGATTGTGGGAGCAAATGCCAGAACCAAAGTGGTGTATTGCAATGGGAGAATGCTCAATTTCTGGCGGCCCTTATTTCCAATCTTACAATATTCTCGAAGGCGTTGACACCTTGGTTCCAGTCGATGTCTACATTCCAGGATGCCCACCTCGACCCGAAGCTCTCATCGATGGTTTCGGGAAATTGCGTGAGAAGATTATTCGCATCGGTGCTGAACCAAGTTCCGAGCGTGAAACTGATGCCCCAATAATCGTAGGAGATGATTGAAATGGGAATGATGGTATCTGCTAAAGTAAATCTTGCAGCCACAGAAACTGCGGCTAATGCAATTTCCGACCGTTTTTCTTCGGTCGGAATCTCAGCAACTGCACAGGCTCATGCTGCCGGCCATAAGCGCTCATATGTTGCGATTGAATGTCCGCCAGCACATTGGTTAGCATTGGCCAAGTGGTTACGGTTCGATAATGGAGTCAACCATTGTTCAATGATTACCGGCGTACATCATCCCGATGGTGGAGACGACAAAGGATGGGAAGTAATTGTTCACTTGATGCGCATGCCGATCTCCGACCAAAAGCCTGGCAAAGCATTGGTTCACGACGCTAACAAATTGAGCGGCGATGACGTTCCGCTTGAATATCAAGTTATCATCACCTTACCACAAACGGACGCCCCAGTTGTACCCAGCGTCCAATCACTATGGGTTGGCGCTGATTGGAATGAGAAGGAGACTTGGGATTTAGTTGGAATCAACTTCGAAGGCCATGAACTCATGATGCGAGTTCTCAACCCGCATGATTCACCGGTAGGCTTCCACCCCTTGCAGAAGCAACACCATCTGCGCTATCACAATCATAACGAAATGTACGATGATGCCCAAGGTTTCATGCGTTTGCCAGTAGATTCGGATAGGGTGAAGTGAGGCGATAATTATGGCACAAATGTGGATTACGATGGGGCCTCAGCACCCAATGACACACGGCTTGTGGACTCTACGGGTCAAGGTTGACGGCGAGACTATTGTCGATACCGAACCAGAATTGGGTTACATTCACCGCGGCGTGGAGAAGATTTGCGAAACTCGTGATTTTACCCAAATCACACCTTATTGTGATCGCCTCTGCTATGTAAGCGCGATGACTTGGGCGCATTCCTACATCTATGCGGCAGAAAACTTGCTTGAGGCAGAAGTGCCTGAGCGAGCAGAATATATTCGTCTAATTGCGGTTGAATTGCAGAGAATCGCTAGTCACCTAATGTGGTTAGGTGCTTATTCTCCCGACATTGGAAATTTGACGATATTTACGTGGTGCTTGCGTGATCGTGAATTATTCATCGACCTAATGCAAGAATTAGGTGGGTCGAGAATGCACTACAATTTCCCCCGTGTAGGTGGAGTAAAGCGTGATTTACCCGTCGGTTTTGCTCAGCGCTGTCGGGCAAAAATTGCCCTATTCCTTTCCCGCCTACCCGAATATGAAATGATGCTTGACGAATCAACGATATTCCTCGTTAGGACTCAGGGGGTAGGTCTTGCTTCGGCTGAAGATATGGTGAATTCAGGAGTAACCGGACCAAATCTGCGGGCTGCAGGCGTCAATTATGACGTACGTTGGGCTCATCCATATTCTGTCTATGATGAATTAGATTGGACACCTTCGGTTGAGAAGCCATCTTCAGTCAAAGGAGCAGATTGCTATGACCGCTATCGCGTGCGAATGGAAGAGATGATTACCGCTTGTAATATGGTGCTTGAAGCACTAGACAAATTGCCTGGTGGAGCCGAAACTCATTATTCTCCGGATGATGAAATGATTCTGGCTAAGGCACCTACTCGTGCGCCCGAAGGGGCACGCGGTTTCCACCACTTCGAGGATTGTCGTGGCGAATCGATGTTTTATCTCGAAGGTGGCGGTGAAGGACGAGGCAAGAATCCGTATAGGGTTTCAATTCGCTCACCGATGTTTATTACAATTCCATTTGTTGCCAAGACGATGATTGGCTACAAAATTGCCGACATACCGGCTATAATGGGAAGTTTCGACCCATGTATTGGAGAGACTGATAGGTGAGGTGAGATAATGGGAGATTGGTTGCAATTGCATGATTGGATATACTCTGGTATGGATTATCTTACCTCGACTGCCTTACATGGTACACCATTAGAAGGTCAAGCCGAATTGCTCGCAATCGTATTAGGTGCAGGACTAACTTGCGTTTCTGTATTAGGTGCATTCATGCTTGGTATTGGTGTAATTCTTTGGGTCGAGCCAAAACTATGGGCTCGGATGATGGATAGGCGTGGCCGTATTACCGATTGGCGTAGTCTTTGGGTTGGTGAACAAGGCGTTACCGCTGGTGAATGGTGGAATAAAGTCCCTTATGGATTGGGCCGTCCTATCGGGGCTCTCAATCGGTGGCTCAACCGTGTGATGGGTAACGGTAGCCCTCATCCTTCGGTGGCACGGGTCAATAACCGCTCATGGCATGGTGCTTGGTGGGCATTACCCGGATTTGTTCAAACCATTGCCGACGGAGCAAAATTCCTCACCAAGGAACACATGCCGCCAACTAAGGCTGACCGAGTAATATACGAATTATCGCCTTTCCTTATTATTTCTTCAACTGTTCTTATCATTGGATTCATGCCGTTTTCTTCGGGAATTTATGCAATCAATCCCGACCTTTCGGTCTTATTTGCCTTGGCTATTTTCGGCATCGCTCCTCTCGGAGTGTTCTTTGCCGGTTGGTCTTCAAACAACAAATACACTTTGATTGGGGGAATCCGTTCGGCAGCACAATTGACTGCTTATGAAATTCCACTTTTGATTACCGTACTCGCAGTATGTGTTGTTTCGGGATCTTTCAATTTCATGGAAATCGTCGAGTTTCAGCATTCTGCTGGTGCTTGGAACTTCTTCCTCATGCCTCTTGGCTTCGCCTTATTCCTAGTGGCGATGGTGGCTGAAGTTGAGCGCATTCCATTCGATATGCCAGAAGCAGAAGCTGAATTGGTTGAGGGATGGTGGACTGAATATGGCGGAATGCGCTGGGGTCTACTATTCGCCGCTGAATACATGCGTGTGTGGGCGGCCTGCATCTTGTGTACAGTATTCTTCCTCGGGGGGTGGCATGCACCATTCGCCGGACTTATGGGTAATTTGGGAATTGTGGGAACGCTGTGGAATGATGTCATTCCAGGTATAGCATGGACTATGATCAAATCTTTCTTCATCTTCTTACTATTTGTTTGGGCTCGAGCAAGTTTGCCACGGGTTAGGACCGACCAAATCCTTGAGTTCGGATGGAGATACTTGTTGCCACTTTCAGTGGTGCAATTGGCAATCGCCATCGCACTCCGCTTGTGGTTCTATGACCCAGCAGGACTCGGTAGTGGTTCGGCTTGGGATGCCGGCACCCCATTCTTCTGGGCAGTGCCGTTGGTGATGTTCGTAATTTCAATGGCATTATTCGTAATATTCAGTATCGACGAGGACAAAGACCCACCCTCGCGACCGTACCATGTGCATACGGTTGAGCCTGCGGGAACGCATGTGGCAGGGCAGGAGTGAGGTGACAATATGGCGACACATCCACGAGCTAAAGCAAATTTCCGTAATCTATTCATAAAACCATTTTTGATGACTTTGGTTACCGCACTGCGTACCTTTGGTCGGCCATTAGTTGGATGGGGCTATCACAATAAGAAGGAAGAAATGCTTGATGCAGCTTCGCAAACACGCGTCGATGGCAACGTGATGAACGATGTAACCGCCCATCCATATGCAGCAGACAGACAGGGTTCAGATCTGTTTCCAAGTTTGTGGAAGCCCATGACTCTAATGTATCCATATGAGCGTTTGGAAGATTTGGAGCCTTGGCTCTTTGTCCCAGGCCAATATAATGGCCGTATTGGCGTCATATGGGAGACCTGCACTGCGTGCAAATTATGTGTCAAGATTTGCCCTAACGATTGTTTACACATGTCTACAGAATTGCGTGTCGACATTCTAGATGGTGCAGAAGGTGACCATGAAGGCTTTGGCAGCGACTTGGAAGTTGGTGGTTGGGCTGCTATCGAAGTTGAAGGAATAAAGGAAATCCAACAAACCCGTAATCCAGTAACCTCTCATGACTCTCCAGTTGATGAATACCGCTTTGGCGAAGTCATTGACCTTTCTGGTGATACGGCAACTGTGCGTTGGAATGATAGTGGCGATGAGGATACTCTTGACCGCTCTTCTTTGCTTAAGGCCGACGACCAAATAGTCTCTGGACGAATAGATATCGGCCGTTGTATGTTCTGTGGCCTATGTATGGAGGCTTGCAAGTTTACTTCCTTTTTCATGACTAACGAATATGATGGTATGTCGGGATTCACCCGTCAAGACCTTTGGTTTGATGCATCACGAACACGTGTACTCATCGGCGAGCATCAAGAAGCGGTTGATGCGGAATTGGCAAAGCGTGCTAACAAAGAGCGCGATAAGCGAGCCAAGAAAGCTGCTAAGGCGAAAAAAGCGGAGGCCTGAAAATGGAGCCCGCAACAATGGCTGAACAAGCGGTCTTTTTCGTATTCGCGGCGATGGCGATTCTCGGTGCTCTAGGCACCGTATATGCTCAACGTGTCGCCCATTCGATGATGTCTCTGATTTTTGCTTTCATGGCGGTTGCTGGCGTATTTCTCTTACTAGAAGCAGAATTTATCGCCACCATCCAAATATTGGTTTATTTGGCTAGCGTAATGCTAGTTGTCTTATTCGCGATAATGTTAACCCGTCGCCAAATACTTGAGGAGGACTTTGAATGAAACTACTCAGTATAGTAACTAGAGTTGGCCTTCTCGGTCTGGCAATAGTGCTAATTCAAACTATTACTTCTGACCGTTTGTGGCAGACTGGCCCAGTTGGGCCACCTACGACTGCTAATCTAGCATCTTCTCTTCTAATTGATTGGGCCTTTGCCTTAGTAATCCTAGGATTATTGTTGGCGATGGCGATGGTCGGAGCGGCCTATCTAGCCCGTGATGAGAGATTGGAAAATCTCCTCTACGAGTTTGGAGGTGAAGAAGAATGATTGATCCAATGTGGGCTGTTGTTCTCGGCGTTTGTCTTTTCACCATCGGTTTGTGGGGAGCGGTCACTCGCAAGAATGCCATTATCGTTTTGATGTGTATTGAAATTATTCTTAACGCAGTAAATCTCAATTTTGTTGCTGCTGCAGCCCAGCACGGTGATGTAACCGGTTGGGTTTACACTGTAATTGCTATCGCTATTGCCGCGGCTGAAGTGGCTATTGGTTTGGCGATATTCCTTTCACTATACGGACATGAGGAGACGATAAGTCTCGACGAGATGAGGTTACTCAAGAATTGAGGTGATATTATGTCTAGTGCAATAGATTACGCTCTTTGGATACCGGTATTGCCGATAGTGGCTTTCCCGATAATTCTCTTCCTCGGTAATATCTTCAAGGGAATGGATTTTTGGCGCGGGCGCTGGAAAGAAGGTGGGACCATTGCTACGATAGTGATGGGAACTTGCCTCGGGCTTTCGCTTTGGTTAATCGTCGATTATATCGGTGCTGTTACTGGTAATGAATCGGTTGGATATGTTGGCGATTGGGTATCATTTCACATGGTTGAAAATGGCAATCTCGTTAGCCATACTC
The DNA here is from genome assembly GCA_964587885.1 of uncultured Candidatus Poseidoniales archaeon. Taxonomy (GTDB): domain Archaea; phylum Thermoplasmatota; class Poseidoniia; order Poseidoniales; family Poseidoniaceae; genus UBA60. The sequence continues at coordinate 4,098 of CAZPME010000023.1, read as the reverse complement.
TCGGCTTTGGAATGTATCTTGACCATGTTGCAGTGATGCTTCTATTCGTCGCCAGTTTCCTCTGTTTCCTCATCGCCATCTTCAGTTTGGGATATATGAATACCGACCCAGTAAATCTTGATCGCAACCATCGTTTCTACGCCGAGTTCTTGCTATTCTGTGCTGGAATGTTAGGTATGGTTTTGGCAGATAATTTCCTGTGGTTATTCATTTTCTGGGAAATAATGGGCTTGTGCTCATATCTGTTAATTGGCTTCTATTATGAACGCCCTAGCGCCTCATATGCGGCAAAAAAGGCATTCTTGACCACTCGAGTTGGCGATGTATTCCTTTTCATTGGTTTGCTGATGTTGTGGAATATGTTTGGGAGTCTTGATTTCAATGTTGTTTGGGCTGAGAGCAATATTGCTGCAGTCGATCCTGGCCAATTGAAAGTTGCATTGTTTATGATGTTCATTGGTGCGGTCGGAAAATCAGCCCAATTCCCACTTCATGTGTGGTTACCCGATGCAATGGAAGGCCCGACACCGGTCTCAGCTCTAATTCACGCTGCGACTATGGTTAATGCTGGTTTGTACCTCGTCGCTCGAATGTTCCCCTTCTTCGCATCTCCGGCGATGGAGGGGGAATTCACCGATGTGGCAATTCTCATCGCATGGGTGGGTGGAATTACCGCTTGTATGGCTGCACTCATCGCCTTTGTTCAAATGGATATCAAGAAAGTTTTGGCCTATTCGACGATGAGCCAATTGGCTTACATTTTTACTGGATTAGGGGCCGCTCTTTGGTTTGCCAACACTGGTCATCATGAGGTTGCTCTACTGGCCTTCGGGGCTTCACTATTCCACTTATTCAATCACGCAATGGCTAAGGGAATGCTATTCATGGCTAGCGGCTCTGTTATTCATGAAATGCATCATGCTCATCATGAAGTTGCCCATCATGGAGATAATCACGATGATCATGATGGCCATGATGGTGAAGACCATTTCGATGCTCAAGATATGTCAAATATGGGTGGGCTGGCGAGTAAATTGCCAATCACTTCGACCGCTATGGCGGTCGGCTCTGCTTCGATTATCGGCATCCCCCTAATCGGTGGATTTTGGTCAAAGGAAGGTATCGTTGGAGCGGCTTGGAAGGCAGCCCTAACCTCAGGGGGTGGGATGCTATTGGTCCCTGCAATATTGATTCTAATCACCGCAGGGATGACCGGCTTTTACATGAGTAGAATGTGGTTCATGACCTTTGCAGGGAAACCAAAGACTCCGGTTGCCAGTGCTGTGGTTGAACAGACTCCATTTATTCCAATTCCCTTGGTTACCTTGACTTTTATGACTCTAGGTGGAATTGTATTTGCTGGTTTGGAATTCGTGCATTGGGTCTCAGATGGTAGTGCTGAAATGCATTTTTCGCACTTGATTAGCGGAATAGGACATGAAATTGAGCATGCCTTCTTACCCCATAGTGGTGATAATGCTAGCATGATTTACTTGGTTACTTTGCTAACTATATTCATATCAACCATTATTGGGCCTGGTTTGGCGATGTCACTTTACGGTGGTAAACTCGACAAAGGCGAGTCGTCCAAACCTTGGTTGGCTTGGCTCATCATATTGTCCGGACGAGTCAATAAGCGTAGCAATTTCGATAATTCTACGATGGCGAATTCGGGCCTTGCTGAAAGTCTTCGTCAGCGCCTTCATTTTGATGCTTGGTATGATGCAGCAATTATTCGCATCGTCGTACCCTTCGCCAATGCTTGCGCTTGGTTTGACCGTCGAGTAATCGACGGCGTGGTCCGAGGAATTGAGTATGGTAGCCAAGAGACTAGTACTGTAGTCCGTAGTATGACCACTGGGTCAGCACGCGATTACATCATGATGGCGGTTCTGGGTACATTAGCGATATTCATCTTGATTTGGGGGGTGGCTTGAATGAGTACTAATCCTAATATGCAACTTCGAGACCGTGAATTCGGTTTAGTTGCAGGTTTGTTGTTAATCTCGGCTGCAATGATGTATTTCTTCCCTAGTTTCGCGGTCGAAAACAACGCTGGCCAAATTGATTGGATCACCCTTCCTCTCGTCGCTTTCCCGTTAATCGCCGCCTGTGTCTTGATGGCCTTTGCCAGTATGCAACCTAATCATCTCAAGGTCAATATCGGTCAGCCGATAAAATTGATTTCATTGGTATTTTCGTTAATGATGCTCGGCATCAGTACCGGTCTCCTATTCGGTTGGCTTGAAGCGATAAATTGGGATGTTAGTCAATACAATCGTTATGAATTGGAATTTGAATATGCTTGGATTCAAACCATCGGAGTTTCGTGGCACGTTGGTATGGATGGACTATCATTTTCGATGGTTTGGCTGACTACAATTTTGATTCCAATAGTTATGATTACCACTTGGGAAGAGAAGGCAGGATGGTATCATCATCCCCTAATCCTAATGATGGGTGGGGCTTTAGTTGGAGTTTTCGTTTCACTGGATATGTTCATGTTCTACGTGTTTTGGGAATTGACTCTAATTCCGATGTTCTTCCTTATCCTCAAGTGGGGTGGAGATGACCGACGCTATGCAGCGCAGAAATTCTTCATCTACACTTTCACCGCTTCGGTGGTAATGTTGCTGGGGATAGTCACTCTTTACTTCCTTCAGCCTTCATCACAAACTTTGGTTGACCAAGGAGTACTTACCGGACGAAGTTTCGATATGACTCAGATGGCCATAGGCGCTCAAGCCGCCGCTAATGCTGACATCGCGTGGCTTGGAATGGATATGCAGAAGGCTTTGTTCCTGATGTTCTTACTCGGGTTCTTAGTAAAATTACCCGCCGTTCCGTTCCATACTTGGTTGCCTGATGCCCACGTGCAGGCACCGACCTCTGGTTCAATGCTATTGGCCGGTGTGATGCTGAAAATGGGCGGTTATGGTCTGTTCCGATTCTGTGCCACTCTTTTCCCTGAGGCCTTGGTTGAATTCCAATGGTTATTGTTGACTATTGGAATGATCAGTCTGGTGTATGGAAGTTTTGTTTGTCTTGGCCAGACTAATCTCAAGCGTTTAGTGGCTTATTCTTCAGTCAGCCACATGGGAGCTATTCTACTTGGAATCGCAACCATGGAACCACTTGGCTATGCTGGAGCCATTTTCATGATGTTCGCACATGGTATTATTTCACCAATGCTATTCGCAGTGGCTGGTGCTTTCAAACACCATTACCATACCTTGGAGATTGGTTCGATGCGAGGTATGGCCAAGTACAGCCCATGGTTATCAGTCTACATGATGTTCAGTTGGATGGCCAGCCTTGGTTTGCCGTTATTGGCTGGCTTCGTTGCTGAAATTACTATTCTCATTGCCTTTTGGAAAGCATTTGGCTGGTGGGTTATCCTGCCAGGAATTACTTTGGCAATAACTGCAGCATACTATCTTTGGAGTATGCAGAGAACTATTTTCGAAGGTGGAGACGAAGGCCAACCGCCAGAGAGTTTGCATGGTGAGGAACCACCGGATGTCTCAAAGTGGGAGTCTACTGGAATGATGTTGTTGGCATTATTGACAGTATTATTCGGAGTATTGCCGTGGATTTTCTTTTCCATGATGACAGGATATGCCTACGGATTATTCGATGGCATTCTGTTGAATGTAATTGGGGGGGGTGCTTGAAATGGCTATTCGGACTCAAATTTTCAGCGAAGGCGGTAAGACTTGGGAAGCACTCGCTCCAGAATTGACTTTAGTCATTGGATTCGCCTTGATAATTATAGTTTCCAATTTGGGTAACGCCAAATGGAGAATCCCATTGACCCAAACACGAATTCCAGTATTCTTTGGTGGCAAGAGATTTGAGTTTGCTCAAAACCCTCAATTACCGGGATTACTTTGTTTGTCGACATTATTGATTGCTTTTTGGCAAGCACTATTGAGTCAGTCGGAAAATGCGAAAGAAATAATCCTCACTTCTGGAAGTGGTTCAGCAAATATCGCATTATTACACATTGACGGGTACAGTCGAATGTTTGGATTGATAATTCTAGCTGCAATGATATTAGTCACAGTTAGCAGTCTAGATCGCCTTCCTGTTTCACGT
>CAZPME010000022.1:0-34271 GCA_964587885.1 uncultured Candidatus Poseidoniales archaeon | reverse complement strand
GCCATCCCCTTATCCCTCTGCAATTTTTTCCTCGCCCACGAAGCCGCATTTCGAGTTTTGTAGGTTTGCTTGTTGCCGGCGCAAGCCTGCAACTTTGTCCGTTTCCGCTTCGCTTTGGCTTTCTTAGACAACTGACTTGGTTTGCTTTTCTTGAACAACCTAGCTCCGCAATCTAGGCATTTGTCGCGGAATAATGGATTCAAGGTATCGCAGACATGGCACTTGACTTGTTTGTCTGTCGACATGTTAGCCACTGTACTGGGAATATCGTTTGGGTATTTGCAGGTTCGTAACTACTCCTCTGCTACTACCATCACTCGACAATAAGATCAATCTGGAAGGTCTTACCTTCATGACCCCAAGACACCTTTCCACTCTCATCGATGCGGAAATATTTGGTCCCAAACTCAAGTCCCAAATCTGGATGCTCTTCCTCAAGTTTCACTACTATTCTCGTACTATATCTCCCGAAACAGCCAACTGCGGCTAGTCCCCTCTTCCCATCTATGATGACTGGATGAAGTTCGGATAGTTGCTGCGGTGGATTTTCCATAAAGGGGTGCATATCGACTTCCAATGCTAGGTTTTCTTCGGTTGCTGGCTCGGTTTTGACATCTGTTTTTGACGACATGCAGGAAGATAATTCTGCTCACTTATTAACCCCTGCATTGGATTTATCGGTTGGATTTTTCCGTTTGGATTTGCGCGTAAATGTAAATGGCTGGTACACATGTTTTTGAATAACCCCTGCAATTTCCTCATGTTCAAGGTGATCCAATGCCCGACCCAGATTTGATTTTGCACCTTGCCTATGGCAGCAATATGTCTCCTTCCCAACTTGTTGGTCGCATTGGGCCACTTCCCAGCCTAACCCCCAGCCTCAATGCCAACCCCACACGCGTACGCCTAGCCAATTACCGCTTAGCCTTCAATAAGCAAAGCCAGCGCTCACCTGAGAACGGATTTGCCAATATCATGCCTAAAGCAGGTGCAGAAGTTTGGGGGGTAATGTTTGCAATCACCGCTGAACAATTATCTCAATTAGACGACTATGAAGGCGTGGATAGTGGTCATTATCATCACGAAACAGTAGTGGTGCTTGATGATGAAGATAATCAACATTCAGTTATCGCTTATGTCGCTAATGATGACCGAGTAGTTGAAGGACTTATCCCAACTCAAATCTATCTCCAAACTGTCCTTGAAGGAGCAAAACAGGGTGGTCTGCCCGAATCCTATCTCAACCAGATTTTGCTAATAGCAAATCGCTGAATCACAAATTGACCTTACAAGGTGCTAGGCCCGCCAGCAGTAATCTCCGGCAATTGGCTAAGTTCCCCATACAGGCTTGGTCCAGTAACATAGGTAGTGGCAATCCCAATATCACCGAACACATTGTGACTCAAGGCCAACCAAGGCCGTCCTTCATCATCGATTTCAATATCGATGAAGTCACCGAACCCCCCACATCTTTGGTAACCGCAATTCGGTTCCTCATCGAGTGGGTCATCGTGAGCGTTCACCTGAGTAGTGGTAATCAATGGTTTATCATTCCAAGCATCGGTAATCACTCCAAGCATTCCATCCCAAGTCTCTCCATCCCAAGTTCCAATGTAGCCAAAGGCAACCCTGCCGTCAGCCCCAGCGTGGATAGTCGGGAATCCTGAGCCCATCAGTCCTGGCGGTGCTACCATCATCGGTTCTGACCAAGTATCTCCTTGGTCTTGTGAATTGGCGTAGTATGGGTTATTGTCATTAGCGATCCAAAAGGCATGCAGTCCTCCTGCATCATCGGTGGCGGTGGCGATTTCATGTGAATTCGAACCTAATGTAGCATTGGTGGTAATAGTGTGCTCACTCCAAACGTATCCTCCATCGATTGAACGGTAGACTGCTGGCCCGTCGCACGATGGATTACCGCGGTAGACAGCACCATCCGGTGAACCGATAACATGAGCGTGCAGGCCACTGCATTGAGGGGTACCAATCGGATATCCTGGGCGCTGAATATCCCATGTGTGACCTCCATTCATACTGCGTGAGCATTGTGGACCCAGTGCTGATGAGCCGGTGTTAATGCAAAACACGTAGATGGTATCGTAACTCGCCATATCTTCGACATCCAAAGTCGAAGCAATAGATTGGTGGTCTTGGGGAGAATAATATCCATCAGCGGTATATGGAATCGACCAAGTCTTGCCGTCGTCATCTGAATATTCGACAAACATCGCCGTTAGGGCATGCATATCGAACTTGACCAGCCGGTCAGTCCAGCGGTCGGCATAGATGTAAGGGTCATTGGAAGAAGGCACTTGTCCAATCTCGGGAAATACGGGGTTAAACGGTCCCATATTGGTCCACGTCAAGCCTTGGTCGGTCGAGGTAATCACCATCGTTCCACTCCCCGTTCCCCCATAGGAGGAGAAATGAATTGCGCCGCTCGAGGTTATCCCAATAGTCGGCTCAAAAGTGGTATCACCAATCCCAAAGTAGGTTGCATTGGCAGGGAATGGAGTGTTATTGCCGGTCAGGTTATCCCATCCTAGGCTAGCGTTGTGGGCATTGATTCCGCCGGGGTAGTGATACCAAGTGGTATTGCCATATTCAAATCCGAATGGGGTATACGGTTCTTCCTTGACCTCAGCCTCATCGTCGCCAAAGCAGCCCGCTAATGGCTGAGCCAATAACAGACCGAGTACCAGAATGGTAAGGGCATGGCGGCTGCGCATGATGGCTGGGTATTGCGCGCGGTTTTAGCAATTCGCTATTACTAAAAGGCGGCAAAAAAATCCAAAGTCTTTAGCGAGAGCAATTACAAACTCAACCGGTATGGATTGCTCATTATGGTCGAAACACGTTTTCAAGAATTGCTCGACCAAGCATTTAGTGGCTTGAAAAGCGAAGAGATTGAATCATTATTGACTCAAGCTGCCATGTCAACTTCCAAGGATACTTTTAGCGAGATTTTTGAGGCCGTAATGAGCCATTCCGAGCGTAAAAAGTATGGGCAGTTTTTCACTCATCGTCAATTGGTAGATCACATAATTGCCAACTTGCCAATCACATCGACCTCGACCGTACTTGACCCATCGTGTGGGGCTGGAGCATTTCTTTCGGCGGTAAGTGCCAATCTGGATGGGTCAATCAAGACGTACGGCGTAGATATTTCGGCCAAAGCACTGGCCATGTGCCGCATCAACCTCGCCATGCAAGGCAAAGGCGGTTTGAAAAACCCACAGGAAAAAATACGAGATGCTGATTTCTTCACTAACAATTTCTCACATACAAATTTCATTACTGAATTTGAGATAAATGATTTTCCCGAAGTAGCCGCTGAGGGCGGATTCGACATTGTTCTAGGTAATCCTCCATTCATGAATCTCAAGAAAGGGGCTGATTTTGAACCAGACCATCCGCTATTTTCACCGGTAATCTCAGGGGTGGTAAATTCGTGTACTCTCTTCATTGCTAAGTCTCTATCTCTGCTAAAAAATGGTGGTTGGCTAGGGATGGTATTGCCAAAGAACATTTTGAGAGTCAAGTCGTTTTCGGCCTTACGCGGCCATCTTGTGAAGCATTGTACGTTTGCTCAAATATTCGACATCGGTCATTATTTTCGAGATGTTCGTGGCGACCAAATAATCCTCATTTTACAAAAGTGCCCGCCAACTTCAGCCTCCAAACCGGTCGAAATTTCCGTAATACATAGTGGAAATGAATTCGTATCCCCATATCGCTACACTCTGCCGCAGGAAATATTTACCAGCAATAAATTCCCGATATACTATGATGAAGAGATACATCAATTGGCCCAGAAACTCGAACAGATTCCCACGAACCTTGCCGATTATTCAGCCGATATTTTCCGTGGTCTGCCTCTCGGTGCTAATCATAAATTGGTCTTACCTTGTCCGACTACAACTTCAATGCGATTACTACGCGGTGATTCCCTCAACCGTTTTGCCATCGGCTATGAACTAGGTTTGGATTCTTCAGCAAGCCTCGAAATTAGCGAAAAAAAATTCACCCGACAAAACCATGAGCGTATCGTGTTGCAAAATATCGTTTCACGTGAGGGTGGCTTAGCAGCTTGTGTTGCCCCAGCCGATTGTTATTGCCTTGATACCGTGACAAATGTAGTGCTCGACGATGCTTCTCTAAATCGCTACATGGTCGGCTTGCTCAATTCTCGAGTGGCTAATTTCTACATCTTGATGGTCACCTTTTTGCACTCGAATTTTACCATGCATGCCGACCGCTCCTACATTGGCCAAATACCAATTGCTAAGCCAAGTCCTAGCCAGAGGCGGGCGGTTGAATTCTGTACTGAACAGCTTGCACACTTACCTCGTGGTAGCGAGGAATATTGGCGAGAATACGATTCGCTGAACTACCATTTGTACCAAATCTATCGTTTGAGTGAAGAAGAAATAGCGCTAATAGAGCGGAGTTTGTCTAGTATCATGAGTGTGAAGTCAAATGGCTGAGAAAATGAATAATCTCTCCGGTGCCGAGTGGCTGAAGCATTCGTTTTCAATTTGGCGGGATTTGCGAAAAAACCCCGAAGAGTTGGCTCTGAAACATCCAGCCATGTTCCCAACTCAATTGGCTGAGAAACTGATTGACATCTATACCCGTGAAGCGGGAGAAGTTGTGCTCGACCCGTTCCTTGGTTCTGGTACCACCCTTGTCGCTGCCGCCAATCGCCAAAGGCAAGGAGTAGGTGTGGAACTGAATCCTGAATATGCGACTATCGCCGAATCCAGGGCCGGAGAGATTTCACCCGACTATCCACCACAAATTCTCATCGGAGATGCTAGAGAAAAATTAGCTGAACTCGACGATGAATCGGTGGACTTGAGCATCAATTCGCCCCCATATTGGGACATTCTCAACCAGCGACGTTCGGTCGATGACCGTGATATTTCAGGCTATAGTGAGTCGGAATCTGATTTGGGCAACACAGAGGACTACCAACATTTCCTATCTCAACTTAAGCAGGTTTACTCGGAGGTTTATCGAGTTCTCAAACCCAATAAGCGCTGTGTCTGTGTGGTTATGGATATACGCAAAAAGTCCAAATTTTTCCCGCTCCACATGGATCTCAGCAACATAATGACAGAAATTGGTTTTGAGGTCGAGGAGTTCATCATTTGGGATCGTCAACACGAATATAACAACATGAAACCACTAGGGTATCCGTGGGTTTTCCGCGTCAATAAAGTCCACGAGTTTGTGTGCATCTACTGGAAGCGTGAATGAAATAGTGATTCGCAATCATCATCTTTTCACGTATCGGCCATGGTGATGAGGGGCGCACCCTGCTCACATCGCTCACCAACTGCGAAGTGGATCGATTGTATTGTGCCATCTCTAGGAGCGGTTATTCGGTGCTCCATCTTCATCGCTTCCATCACCAAAATCGCTTGACCAGAGACTACTTCATCCCCTTCACTAACCATTATCTCAAGGATGGTACCAGGCATCGGCGCAGAAAGTCCAGCATCTCCCTGAACTTGTCCTAGACCACCGGCCTCCACTCGCTCAAGTTTGCTAATTTTACCCTTGAAATGAATCCACCAATAGTCACCCACCTTAGCACATTGTGCTAGGCTCTTTTGGCCATCTCCTGCAACGACCCACAGTGAATCCTCGCCGGCTTTTTCGAATCGAATGTCTGTACCATCGAGGATTAATCCATTACCTGCTGGAGCGAGAACAATCTCACGCACTTCGCCATCGGAGCCACGCATATCATGCCGCATTATGGGAACCTCCTACTGATGCTAACAAATGGATTGTGTACGTCGCCACGCATTGCCTCTTCATCGTCTGACTGGCCAGCATGGTCACCCCGTATTGTAATGGTACTCATTCCATAGGCTTCGGCTGCAGCTGCAATACCAGCGAGGGTGAGTAGTTCTGCCTCGTCTTGAGTGGGTGACCAGCCATTGGGCCAATGAGTTTCAATGAAATTGGTTGGTGTAGCGCCATCAATAAAGGCGGGGTGGGTGAGGAGATCGCCGAGAAATCCTAGATTGGTTTGACAGCCCAAAACGATAAAATCTCCAATTGCACTTTTCATTTTTTCAATTGCCGCCGGACGGCTTTCAGCATAGGTGATGAGTTTCGCCACCATTGGGTCATAATCTGGAGTGACCGCATCGCCTTGGCGTACTCCCGTATCTAGGCGAATACCTGAGTCCATGCCTCCCACTCCTTCTGGAGGTCGAAATACCGCTAGAGGGCCGATAGCCGGCAAGAAGCCGCTAGCGGGGTCTTCTGCATAGAGGCGAATTTCGATTGCATGCCCATTCATTGCCATCATGTCTTGAGTAAGCGGCAGGCGTTTACCCATCGCCACCCGTAACTGTTGTTGGACTAGATCAACACCAGTCACCATTTCGGTTATCGGATGTTCAACTTGAATACGGGTATTCATTTCCAAGAAGAAGAATTCTCCACTATCAGCCAACAAGAATTCGACCGTTCCAGCCCCGACATATTCGACCGCTTGTGCTGCTGCTACTGCTGCCTGCCCCATGTTCTTGCGCAAGAGTTCGCTGACTGCAGTACTCGGGCTTTCCTCAAGCACCTTTTGATGGCGGCGTTGAATTGAGCATTCACGTTCACCCAAGTGAATTGTATTACCATGTATATCAGCCAATACTTGAATCTCAACGTGCCGGCTTCCGGTCAACAATCGCTCGACATAGACCCGCCCATCACCGAATGCTGTCAAGGCCTCACGGCTAGCCGCACTCCATGCATCGTGTAACTCGCTGGGCTGCTCAACCGCTCGCATCCCTTTACCGCCACCGCCAGCACTGGCCTTGAGCAGAAGTGGATAACCAACTCGTTCGGCTGCAGCCTCGAGTTGCTGACGTAATTCAGCGTCCTCAAGTTCGCTTAATCCTTCTAGTTCTTCACCAGGAATAACCGGTACCCCAGCCTCCCTCATCATCACTCGAGCCGTCATTTTGTCGCCCATAGATTCGATGGCTTCTGGTGGGGGTCCAACCCAGACTAGTCCAGACTGTAACACCGCTTTTGCGAAGTCAGCCCGCTCGGATAGAAATCCAAATCCGGGATGAATTGCTTGGGCTCCGCTCAGTATTGCAGCCTCTATTATTGCTGGGCCATTGAGGTAGGTCTCACCCAATCCCTCACCAGGTAATTCGACTGCAAGGTCAGCCATTTCAACGAATAATGAATTGCTATCATTGTTGGCAAATATTGCCACAGTCTCAAGTTCCATTTCTTTGCAAGCTCGGATAATTCGACAAGCGATTTCTCCTCGATTGGCGATGAGGACTTTCCCAAAGGCGCGGGCGCTTCCCACTGCACGCCCCATTAGATCACCCATCAGTCTTCTTTCGGTTGCCAATTCGGAGGTCGTGATTCCAAGAACGAACTCAATCCTTCTTGACCTTCAGCCCCACCACGCATTCGGCTGGTAAAATCGAGTGTCCACTGGCGCAACTCATCATCACTGCCCGACCAACGGTCAAATTCGAGAGTTAATTCCTTAGCCGTACTTACTGCGCTGGGTCCAGTAGTCAACACTTCATCGATCAACCTATTAACAGCCTCACTCGCATCGTCAGTGACTTCTTCAATCATGCCAATTCGCAGGGCTTCATTGGTGTCGAATCGACCTGCAGTCATTGCTAGGCGACGGAAGTTGGCACTACCAACTCGACGGTAGACATAGGGTCCAATAACCGCAGGTAGGATACCTAATTTTCCTTCTGACAAAGCAATCTTGGTATTGTTGTGTGCAATAACATGGTCGAGACATGCAATCAGTCCAGCTCCACCCCCTAGTGCTACTCCACGCACCGTCCCGATGGTGAAACAAGGGTGCGACCAAAGCCCATTGAAAAGCCGGTCGAGCCGAGCCGAATCTTGGCGATTCTCCTCGGGTGATTTGGCGCCCGCATCGCGCATCATGTTGATGTCGGCACCGGCGCAGAAATGTTTACTCTCACCACCGCCGATTGTGAGTATACGTAGGAATTCTTTACCTGACTTATCGGTGAGTGTTCCAGTTCGGCCAACCGAGCGTTCTGCAGTCCACTCAAACAATTGAATTAGTTCATTTATCAATTGCACATTCATTGCATTATACTTGTCTGGGCGAGACAAATCGAGCTGAGCAACCGGTCCTTTGACGACCAATGTCGTCAATTCAGTTGCAGGCGGATTATCCATGCTGATTTCACTGCTCATGTCTCTCATCTCGGTAGTTTTTTTCAATTGAATTTTATTGTTTTTTAATTGGGAAGGTCACATTCGGAATATTCCGTAATCGGTATCTGGCATTGGAGCATTTAGGCTAGCGGAAATTGCTAGCCCAAGCACGTCACGAGTATCCCTTGGGTCGATGATCCCATCATCCCATAATCGTGCGGTGCTGTAATAGGGTGAGCCTTCACTATCGTACTTGGATAGAATCGGTGCTTGAAATTCATCCCATTCTTCTTGACTCATCTCGCCCTTGCCTTCGCGCACCATCTGGTCTTGCTTGACCGTGGCGAGGACATCGGCGGCTTGTGGCCCACCCATCACTGAAATGCGAGAGTTCGGCCACATGAAGAGGAAGCGAGGGTCATAGGCTCGGCCGCACATTCCGTAATTTCCGGCCCCGTGCGAGCCTCCGATAATGACGGTAAATTTGGGTACAGGTACACAACTTACTGCAGTCACCAATTTGGCGCCATCTTTAGCGATACCTCCCGATTCTGCTGCTTTACCGACCATGAAGCCAGTAATGTTCTGCAGGAATACCAGGGGTATTCCACGCTGACCACATAACTCGACGAAGTGTGCGCCTTTGAGACTTGATTCGCTGAATAGAATGCCGTTATTGGCTACAATGCCTACAGGATAACCATGGATGCGGGCAAAGCCGCAGACCAATGTGTTGCCATAGCGTGGTTTGAATTCATGGAAACGACTGGCGTCGACAATCCGAGCAATGACCTCTCGAACATCGTAAGGGGTACGGTTGTCTTGGGGAATAATTCCCAATATATCCTCGGCATCGTAGGCTGGCTCCTCTGGGGAGTGAACCTCTAGTTTGGTTTTGGCACCAGTATTGAGATTCTCGACAATATCGCGTACCTTGGCTAATGCCGCCAACTCATCTTCAGCAAAATGGTCAGCCACACCTGATTCGGCTGTGTGAACATCCGCTCCGCCTAATTCTTCAGCGCTAACCACTTCACCGGTTGCTGCCTTGACTAATGGTGGTCCGGCGAGGAAAATTGTTCCGTTACCCTTGACGATAATCGACTCATCCGACATCGCCGGAACATATGCACCGCCAGCGGTACATGAACCGAGCACGGCTGAGATTTGCGGGATTTTCTTACCACTCATTATGGCTTGATTGCGAAAGATTCGCCCGAAGTGACCTTTGTCTGGAAAGACTTCATCCTGCAGGGGTAAAAATGCTCCACCTGAATCGACCAAGTAGATGCATGGCAGGTGATTTGCATTGGCTACTTCTTGGGCTCTGATATGTTTCTTGACAGTCATTGGATAGTATGAGCCGCCCTTGATAGTAGCATCATTTGCTACGAAAAGACATTCTCGCCCGTGCACCATACCAATGCCAGTAACAATTCCAGCACTATGTGCCCGCCCATCATAGAGGTCGTAAGCAGCCAAAGTTGAGAGCTCAAGAAATGCCGTCCCTACATCGATGATTCGCTCAATACGCTCACGGGCTAGGTACTTGCCGCGACTGCGATGCCTCTCCTCGTATTTGCCGCCGCCACCTACACGTGCATCTGCCAACCGTTGCTCTAATTGCGCCAGCAGAGATTCGTTGGCCGCCTTATTTTCGCCAAAGGCTGAATCAGCGGGATTTACCCTGCTCGCTAAGCGTTCCATGATGACCCCAGTCCTACGGACTGAGGAGAACCCCTTCAACCTCTCGTTGCCATCATTACAACTCTGTGGCCATCATGACTTGAAGAAGTCGAGCGCAAGTCTCTGACTAAACGCCGAGTAATAATCGTCCAAGGTCACGCAGTCCAGGGGCCAAACCTACCACTAGTAGGGCGAGAACGATAAATAGGCGCAAATGTTGTTGGCGATGTTCAATTCGCACCGCACTGAAAACCCACAATAGTAAACCGACGAGGGTCGCTTTGACGAGGAAAAATAACCACGCTCCCCCGCTACCTGACAATTCAACACCTTGCTCAATGACCCAACGGGATAGCGGATGTTTCTCGCTATAGCCGAATGCATCAATGCCAATCCAAGTTGCTAGGCCATCGACCAATTGCCCAAAGGCGATGGTCAAAGCCCAAGGAGAACCGATAAGCGCCATAGGTGCCCAACGTTCCATGATTTCCTTGCCTTCCCAATCTCCCTCTTCGTGTTGCTTGATTGAGACGTTGGGAGGTAAAACTCCGATTTTCAGTTTCTCGGAAGCCAAGATTCCACTCGCAACTTGCGACTTATCCCACAAGATGTAAACTACAATCGCGGGGATTCCGATAACTAGCAACGCTGGCCAAAGCGCCGAATCACCAGCGTTGTGCCAAGGGGTGAAAATGAATTGAATCCATAATCCCAAGAACATGGCGACCGCTCCCATTCCGATACTGAATACTGAGCGCTCGACCTCATCCCAATCTCGGCTCGCTTCTAGCGATCCGAGGCCAAAGATTACTGCCATCATAACTCCAAGAGCAATCCCAGTTGTTCCAATACCCTCGTGGGCGTTGAATGACGGCAGAACGAGCACCGCAAACATCACTACCAAAGTGCACAGCAATACCACCCGTAGGATGTCTCCAGCACTATCTTCACTGCTCAATTCTCCGGTTTCTTCAACCCAATATTGGCGGGCCTGTTTGACTGAACGTCCGGCCAGGAGTGCGAAAATAACCCATAAGGCGATGTGGAAGTGAATGATTGGAGAGATGAAAAGAACCTGTAATGTGCCTTGGAAAAAGTTACTATCCTCAAGCACCCTAATTACCGGTGCCCAAACAATCCATGGTAGGAAAGCGATTAGCATACGTCCCCCACTGGGCAAATCTGCAATGCGGAATATTGCTGAAATGGAAATTACAAATGCAAATAGAACGATGATGAAGAGGGCGGTATTTTGTGGAGTATAACCGGAATCGCCCGCATCAGCATCGACGACTATAGGGTCCCAAACCAGTGGTTTGAGGAAGTCTCCCCAAAAGAGATCGGGCCAAGCAACAATTCCTACTAGCAGAATCACTGTCATTACGATTATTGACAGAATTGCAATCCTTTCGAAAATCGAAAGTTGGTTCGAGGGAAGTGGTTGTTTGAACTCGGCTTCCTGTTTCATCATCTCACCGGATGGCGTACAGTTTATTCTTCTTCACCGTGGTCACAGTTCTCGTCGTGGACGTGCCCTTCAGCCCCGTGCTCGGGGTTGGCCTTCCTCTCTTCGTGAACTTCAACAAAAGAAACCTTACCAACATTCATGCTATCTCGCAATACGCTAACCAAGCGGAACTTCATCATTGCCGCATTGGTATCAAACATCATTGCTTCAGGAATAGTGATGGCTACATCGTCGCCGTCGAATTCTACTTCGAAATCATCGTGACCGGTATTGGCCTTGAGCAAAGCCGCGACCTTTTCGCCTTGGTCATCGATGACCTTGGTAATTTTGTACTTGTAGCGTAGGTCTTGACCCGCCATCGGGTGATTGAAATCAATACGAGCCCTACCTGCGGCCCACAATGTTAGAGTTCCAGTCTTGCCACCGAGGGTGATTGGACCATTGACCTGAAGCGAGTTCGGGTCACGGATTTGCTGGAGAACCTTATCTTGGCTGAGAACTTCGATGAGTTCGCTATTCTTCTCGCCATAGGCCTTTTCACAAGCAATATCAATTTCGTAATCGGTTTCAGCCTCAGCTTCTAAGAGGTGGTCTTCGAATCCTTCAATGAGGGTGCCGCCACCGATTACAGCGACTAGAGGGCTGTAATTTCGGCCATCTTCATGCATCTCATGCTCCTTTGCGGCCGATTCAATATTGGTCTCAATTAGTTTCTCTTCGGAGTTGTATAACTCGTAATCGATGTGGACAATTGCGCCTTCTTCCATGCTTTAGCACCTCACGCCCCCTTAAGGGGCGAGCCGGCGACTCGCCCCCCCCTCTTAAGTCAATTGACTGATGAAGCCAGCATTTAGGTCAGTAAAAGAGGACCAACATTGCCCTTCATTCTTCCTCAATTGTGGCGGAATTAGCCGAGTAATCCTTGTCCAATCTGGCGGAATTAATCTTTGATTCATCCACTGAGGTGCTCTTATTTTGAGTCACGCGACTACTTTCCACGCTAGCGAGTTTTGCTTTCGGCCACCAAGATTGCCAAGTGAGCATCATACCCAATAGCATCAGTGACCAGCCAATCCAAACCAAGTGACTGCCGGGCAAGTCATAGGCCGTAACTCGTACCCTGTCGACATCTTCAATTTCGCCAAATATCATCGCTTGGCCCAATTCGCTGGCTTGACTAAGATCAAAAATGAGGATAAAATCGCCGCTTACGCGGGTTAGCGTGGCAACTTCTGAACGGGAAAACCCATTGTCGAAACGCAGTACTCCTGGTTGTAATGTGGCTACATGTTTACCCAAATTCACGGTGCCGGAATCATCCGAGCCATCACCAACTTCGTAGACTTCGATAACCGCCCCAACATAGCCACTCCCAACATCAAATCTAGAGTCGAATTCACCTTCACCTTCCGAGAGGACTTCAAATCCGGTGAAGACCAATACCAAATCCCCCTCGACTACCGCTTTGTCCTCTGGCAACGAGAGGCGGTGGGATAGGTCGCCACGGTCGACTAAAGTGGTGGCAAAAATATGTCCAATAATGAGAATAATCAAGCCGAAATGAACCAAGTGCGCTCCCAATCCCGCCAAAGCAGCTCGGGTTTTACGGGCGTGCGACTTGGCCGAGTGCCCACTTGAATCAGTGCGTGTTAGCCACCATTTCCGACCACGATTCCAAACTTCCAAACCCATTGCTGGAGCAGTGATTAGAGCGGCTGGCAATATTAGCCATGCCACTTGCCCTCGACTGAGTGGTCCTGCAAAAACATCCTCGACATCTCCGGGTAGTGCATTGCCAAATCCCCATGCAAGAATTCCTGAAAGCCCAGCCAATAGCGCTACCATCCATGGAATTGTCTTGGATTCGACTCGGTCACGCCATCCGTAAACCATCAGGCCTGTAGCCAGCAAGGCAATGATTGGTGCACCGAATAATTCGTGGGCTTCAAGTTGGGTTCGGTCGAGGCTATTGAGTAATAGCATCCATGAAAGTAGGAGAAAAATTGCCACTAATGTCGAAGGAGTTCGATAAACTACGTGCATTTGCCCGCCCTTAGTAAATATTGAGCGTCCATCATCACTAGCAGGCGGTTCATTGATGAATAGTGGTATCAAGAAAAGCGCCATTGCCGCTCCCGCTTGGGCCAATTCAGCCATTTGTGCCCATGCACTAAACAGATGAAAAAGAATACCGGCGGTGATTAATCCAATTTCTGATTCAAGTCGTTGACCAGTTACCAAGAGTAGCATTAGAGAAACGCCGACCGCTCCTAGGATAGCGTCGCCAGTCCAAATCGCTACAGCAATAGCACCGATTAACAAAGGTAGGCGAACCGGGTCTCGACTCAAGCGCTTCAATAGAGACCTGCGAATGTGCCACATTCCAACCAATAGGGGCATAATTCCAATGATGGCCACTAGAGTTGCGCTTACTCCATCCCATAGGGGTGTCTGTTCTTCGATGAATAGCCAGCCGCAAAAGGCGGAAAATGGGATGAAAATCAGCACCCATCCAGCCTTATCGCTCAATTGTTCTCCAATTGAATTTGCAACCATCCATGCGACTAAAATGCTGCTGAGCATCATTAGAGTTAACAGGTAAGAAATCACTTCAAGACCGGCGGTAGCATCACTGGTTAGAGAAATTAAACGACCCCATGCATCGCTTGGTACACTGCCACTTTCATTGGTGACGAAGGTATGGACACTACTCGCCCAAACTCCAGAAGCGCGGGTAACCATTGTTGCGAAGATTGCTAAACCGGCTGCTGCAATTCCTGCTGCCGCATAGATGGCTGTACTGGTTTTTCCGGGCCGAAGGGGGAGGTGGAGAATAATTACCGCTGCTAACCACGGTAAGATAGAGCCGGTCTCGACAGGATCCCAAGCCCAATATCCGCCCCAATCAAGGACGGTATATGCCCATAGTCCGCCCAAACCAATTGATAGAGTCCCAAATATTGCTGCCGGGCGAGCATCAATCAGTAACCGTTCTTGCAAACCCAAACCCGGGTCTCCATTACTATCTCCTGAACATAATAGGGTAGCGAGTGCCGTTGCTCCCAGCATTATGCAAAAACTGTAGAATAGGAATATTAGTGGCGGATGAATCACCATCAAATCGGTTTGCAAAAGAGCATTCAATCCAGGACCAGTCCAATCCGGATTGGCGGTCTTACGAAATGGGTCCAGGACGGCCGCTAACAATAGTAACAATAGTGCCATTCCATGGACCAATGCCAAGCGGATTCGCACCATTCGCTCATTCTCACCTACACGCGCTTCACGCCCTAACAAAGCCAGACCTCCCAGCAAAGCCGCCCAAAGTAAGAGCGGACCCTCACGTGCGGCCCAAACCGCGGCTAAACGGTAACGAAACGGTAGGTCTTCGCCACCATGCATCCAAACGTAGTGATAGGAAGTGTCAGCAACCAAAAAGCGAGACATGAGGGCAATAAATGGGATTGCAATAGCGATATGCAGGCCAATATTCCATGCACGGCTAGCCGCCTTTGAGGTCACTTCCTTGTCGACAAGCCAGCGTGGAAAACCGATTACTAGTAGAGTTGCGGCAAGAATTGAAAGTGGAAGTGAAGCCCCGTACAACTCCTCACCATCCAAAGTGTTTGGCGCGACTATAACCGAAAGAAAGCAAGACCGAAATAACTCGCTTGGCCAGTAAAGTCGGTTTGCGGAAGAGAATTTTCAAACCGACAGTCAATTTGGTAAATGCACCCATATTGCCCATTTCATTCGGCAAACATCGACCCATTACAGATAGTTCTGCATCACTCAAATTGTACAATGCAGTCTTTCCACGCAAGATTTTGTCGTATGGTGGGAATTCTGCTTTCCATTTTTTCTCATATTCCGATAGCCTAGTTTCACTCAAAACACCCTCAGCGATAGCTTTGGCTGCCACTTCAGCGGCAAATTTCCCCGACTTGAGTGCTAAGTGAGTGCCACCTTCGAATAGTGGACTCGTGAAACCAGCGGCATCACCAATCATCATTACGCCGTCGGCAAAGGTTCGTGAGCGTGGACCAGAAATGGGTATCGTTCCACCAAAAGGTCGAACCTTACCCTCTGCTCCTCTTTCCGATCGCCAAGGTGGATTGACTTTCGGATTATCTTTGAGATATGTATCGGTCACGAATTTGTCGAGATACTTGATGGCGCCTTTCTTCTCTGTGGTGACTAGGCCAACATTTGCCCGCCCGCCCTTTTTGGGTATCATCCAGACATAGCCGTGCGGCGAATATTCTGGCCACAGATAGAAATCGAGATAGCCATCATTAGTCACATCAAGCATTTCATATTGGAATCCGGCGATAACTTCCACTTCTTCTTTGATGTCGAGTAATTTGGAGGTTACGCCCGCTACCCCCGAAGCATCGATGACGATTTTTGCCTCAATCGGAAAAGTATCACCTTTTCCAGAAATTTCCCAATTGGAAAAAACATTTTTGTTATTGAAAATACGCTTCATTCCTGTAACCTTGTGTCCGAGGTGTAGGCTGGCACCAGCTTCGACTGCTGAATCAGCGATCCAACGCTCAAAAAGGTGCTTTTCTAAGACAAACCCAGGTTCAGTAAGTAGTTTAGCGCCGCCATCGGGAAAAATCACCCGGATTCCTTTGCATTCAAGTGCCACTACTTCATCGGGAAGTTCAAGCTCGAGATTTTCCACCGCCAATAGGGATAGACATTCGCCACAATGAACCGGTGTGCCGATGGCAGGATGGTCCTCAACTAACATCACCGAAAGGCCTTGCCGAGCGGCATGAAGAGCAGCAGAACTACCGCCTGGACCTGCTCCGATGACTAATACATCGCACTTGTTCGCCATCCGCTCCCCAAACCTGCGGTGGTGGGCTCGGCTCATCAATCCGACCCTGCACCCCCTTCGGGGTGCAGAGGGTGACTTCATAGCGAATAGGCTTCACGGCAGGGCGTGGCTTGGCGTACGTTACGGCGATATATCTCCGACTTGGAGAAACGTGGTGAGTTGATTCGGATTTCTCGTCCGGTTGAAGTAGAACTTGAGGCGGGTTGCATAGCTGACCGCTTGGTAAAAACAGGTGGTAAGGCCGTGATATTTGAGCAACCTCTCCTACCTAATGGTGAGATTAGCAAGATACCTTTGGCGATGAATTTGTTCGGTACTCGCCAACGTACTAACCGTGCTTTGCAAGTTACCGGACCGACTGAAATTGGCGAGCGATTAGTGGCATTAATGAAGCCCGATATCGGGACTTTCGTCAAGCGCCCATGGAAGGCTCTTCCCTTACTAAAATCAGCGCTTTCGTTACCGCCAAAGCGAGTACGTCGCCCTAAATGTCAGCAAGTGGTCGACAAGAAATCTTACGATGTTACAACCCTGCCTATACCTAAAACTTGGCCGCTTGATGGTGGCCGCTTCATCACCTTGCCTTTGGTTGTAACCAAAGATGCTGAAAGTGGCGAGTATAATTTGGGTATGTATCGCGGTCAAGTTTTCGGCCCAAGAAAAATCGGTTTACATTGGCAGATTCACAAGCACGGAGCGGCGCATGCAGATACCCATCAGCAATCTACAGAAAACTCAATATCTTCTAATGGCAATAATGGCCAAATGCCGGTGGCAATTTGCATAGGTGGCCCACCTGAACTCATCTTTTCTGCAATATCACCGCTGCCTGATAATCTAGAGGAATACATGTTCGCTGGATTCCTCGCCAAACGACGACTGCGAATCGCCAAAGCGGTTAGTCAAGAACTGTATGTTCCAGCCGAAGCCGATATCGTCATTGAAGGATATGTCGATTTGGGCGAGACTCAGGAGGAGGGCCCCTTCGGGGATCACTTCGGATTCTATTCCCTAACCGGTGAATATCCAGTCATGCATGTCACCGCAATCACCCATCGCAAGGATGCAATATTGCCGGCCACTATCGTGGGGCAGCCGCCGATGGAAGATGGTTATCTTGGCGAGGCCATAGGTAGTCAATTCACTCCGGTTCTGCAGTTTCAGCATCGTGATGTTGCAGGGCTTCATTTACCACTCGAGACCGGATTCCACAATCTTGCGATTGTTGCCAGTAAACAACGATATCCACGGCAAGGGCGCAAAACTGCTCTCGGTTTGCTTGGGGCTGGTCAAATGATGTTCCTAAAGACCATAGTTGCCGTCGATGCCGATCAAGATCCCGGTGATTTGGAGGCTTTCTTAGATTGCATTAACGACAAGGTCTGTCCGAGTGAGGATTTGGTAATTCTGCCCGGTATGGTGGCCGATACATTGGAGACCGCCTCGCCATTCGAAAACATTCACAGTAAGTTGCTCATCGATGCCACTTCTATTCATGCTGCTGATGCTCGTTCCGACCAAAAGGGCCCGCTTGGCTCTCCCAAGAAAACCGCACCAGCATGGCGTCTTGGCAAGTCATTGCCACCTAGTGTTTCTGAAGAATTCGTTAGCGATGTTCGGCAACTTCCTGAGGTAGAAGATGCTCGTCTATTGCGTGGTAGTATGCTAGTGGTAACCACTCATATCGAAAATAGCCCAAGTGCTCGCTTAGGCCAGGAGCAAGTGGATGAGGTTTCCGCGGCGGCACAGCGAGCAAAGATTTCCCAATTGGAAAATAGTGTATTTCAATTGGATACAAGCGGAAATCTACGCTGGTTATTTATCACCAATGATGATCTCGACCTACATGCCGATGGTGCTCGTCGCCGCCTGCTTTGGCAACTATTCAGTCGCTTTGATGTCGGACGCGATTTACACTTTGATGAGACCGGAGAGCGTGTTGCTTGGGATGCGACAACTCCGATTCCTTCGCTTGAAGGTAATGTTCCGTCGCGTCGCTGGCCGGCAGTAACTCTTCACGACCCAGAAATCTTGGCAAAGGTCGAAGAAAATGCCATGGCCGACAGATTAGGAACCAGCCCTTGGCCGAATAATTTGATGATGTAATCATCTTGAAAACATATATCTGAAATTGGAAAGTGAAAGAATGGGGTTAAAGGAAATCCTTGATTTTGTTAAGGTCGAGCATACTTTGTTTAGCCTTCCATTTGTGTTCATTGGAGCATTGGTAGCCTCGAATCAAGGCTATTCTGTAGAAATTTCTCAACTGGTTTGGATTCTTATTGCTGCTGTAGGTGCACGTGGTCTTGCGATGGCCTTGAATCGTATTATCGATAAGGAGGTAGATGCAGAAAACCCACGCACTGCTTCTCGTCATCTTGTCAGCGGTTCGATGAGTATGTCTACTGCGTGGACTCTGGCTATTATCTTTCTAGCGATGTTATTATTGGGGGCCTGGCGCTTGAATCCAGTTTGCTTATTTCTTGCACCCATCCCAGTTGCTGCATTTGTCATCTATCCCTATCTCAAGCGGATAACTTGGTTGTGCCACCTATGGCTTGGTTTGTGCTTGGGCCTAGCTCCTGCCGGTGCATGGCTTGGAATTGTTGGTGGTGATTTGGGATGGTCAGCGATTACCGACGGACATTGGTATCCCACTCTATGGTGGATTTCGTTTGCAGTAATGTTTTGGATTTCTGCTTTTGATATCAACTATGCATTGATGGACATTGATAGTGATAGGGAGACTGGGATTCAATCATTTCCAGCAAGATTTGGAGAGGTTAATACTGAGAGAACATCGGTCCAATTCACACTCCTCTGGTTTGCTTGTTTTGCAATTTCTAATCCTATCGAGGAAATAACATTTCTAGCTTCTGCAGGCCTAATGGCTATAGTCAATATCTATGTGATTTTGCGAAAAAATCACTTCAAAGATTTTCAAACCATTTTGTTTAGAACCAGTGCAATAACTGGCTGGGTGTTACTTGCAGGGCTATTACTTGGCTCGTAACTCTCATGAGCCGACAAGCATGCCCTTAGGGCATGAACCCAATTGTAAAGTCTCTACTTGAGTTTAATGAGGCCTTTGAAATCCCCACTCTTGATAATCCAGGTCTTTCTAATTCTGAACTAATTGAATTGCGCATTAAATTGCTATCTGAAGAGGTAGAAGAATATGCTGAAGCCGCACGGGCAGGCGACATGGTTGAAATTCTTGATGCCCTTGCCGATATCGGTTACATTCTTGCTGGGACAATAATCAACCATGGAATGCAGAATATTTACGATGATGCTTTTAATGAAGTACATCGCTCAAATATGGCCAAATTGGTAGACGGTAAAGTGCTACGCCGTGCAGATGGTAAAGTGATGAAACCGGAAGGTTGGCAACCACCAAATCTCGCACAATTCTTGGAATAGTTGGGTCAAGAAGTTGAAGCATGATGGGCGCCACGCTCCTCCTATGGGAATGCGCGGCCTTGCGGTTGTTACCGGTGGTGGCAAAGGAATCGGGGCGGCAGCCAGCCAGCGTCTAGCCGCTGACGGCTATCGTGTCTTGCTGACATATCACAGCAGCAGTCAAGCGGCTGAAGTAGTAGTGGAAAAAATCCGCTCGGCCGGCGGTGATGCTTTTGCAGTGAGGGTTGATTGTAGTGATGTGAGTGAAGTTTACCTCTTGTCTGACCATCCATGGATCAAGGATGATACAGCAGGTTCAGTCGAAGTATTGGTACTCAATCACGGACGGTATGACCGAATGGCTACCGATGAATTAACTCCAGAACACCTTAAGAGAACCATGGATACCAATTTTACCGGTGCTTACCACGTTTGGAACGCGCTATCATCCCATCTCTCAAGCACCGCTCGAATAGTAGTAGTTGGAAGTCAATTAGGGGTGCGCGGCTCACCTCATGGTGGTGATTATTCAGCCAGCAAAGCAGCATTACATGCATGGGCAAGAAGCCTAGCCCAAGCAGTTGGTCCCAAGGGTCAGAGGGTAAACATCCTCGCTCCGGGATTTGTTGATACCGCGATATTGGCTGGCGATAGTGTTGAGCGTCGTGCGGCTCGTGAAGCAGAAGTCCCACTTCAAAGAGTAGGCACTCCAGAGGATATGGCGGGGGTCATTTCATTTCTGGTCAGCGAAGATTCGTCTTATGTTAACGGAGCCATCATTCATGCCAATGGTGGATTATTTCTGCCCTAAGGTGGTCGAATGACGAATCAGCAAGATGTCAATCCATTTGACTTGACCAAGGCCTTGGCGGGAGCCTCCCTTGAGCATCTTAGTCCGGAAGTCGCTCGATTGAGAATACATACCGATTTGAGCCCTGCTGGAGACCAAGATGCAGCGATAGAACAACTATTGGAACAATTAGAAAATGGCCAAGAAAGATGTGTCTTACTTGGGGTTACTGGGTCAGGCAAAACTTTCGCCATGGCCAACCTAATTGAACGCCTTAATCGACCAACTCTAATCATTTCACACAATAAGACACTTGCTCGCCAACTCTATCATGAGATAAGCGGGCTTTTTCCAGAAAATGCAGTTGAGTATTTTGTCAGTCATTACGATTACTATCAGCCAGAAGCCTACTTACCGCGCCGTGACCTATACATCGACAAAGAATTGTCTATTAATGAACGAATTGAGCAGGAGCGTTTTGCTACAGTTGCTAGTTTGGTAACCCGACCAGATGTGGTTGTCGTCTCCAGTGTTTCTTGCATCTATGGTCTCAACGCTCCCGAGACTTTCTTGGAAAATCACGCCCGCATCCATGTCGGCCAAGATATCGAACCGATGCAATTGGTAAGGGAATTAGTAAGCCTGCAATATACTCGAACCAATACCGACCTTGGTCGCGGTGAAATGCGTCTACGCGGTGAGGTTTTTGATGTCTGGATGCCCAGTCGTGACGACCCAATGCGAATCCGTTTTGGTTTTTCTGGGATTGAGAAAATCCATATTTGTGATCCAGTTACATGGGAGGTTCTCGATAAATTAGATGAAGCTTGGATTCACTCAAAACAATTTTTCATGACTAGCAGTGAGCGCTTTCAGCAAGCGCTTACGGCAATTGAGACTGAACTTGATGGTCGAATTGCCCAACTAAAATCTGAGGATAAAGAACTTGAAGCCCATCGGCTTGAACAACGTACACAATACGATTTGGAAATGCTCCGTGAAGTTGGTCACTGTACTGCAGTGGAAAATTATTCAATGCACTTTGATGGTCGTAATTATGGTGATAGGCCCTGGTGCTTGCTCGATTTTTTGGCAGCCTGTGCTCAGCAATTCCATGGCCAGCCAGACAAGTACCTCGTTATCATGGACGAGAGCCACGTTACTTTGCCCCAAGTTGGTGGAATGTATGCTGGTGATCGTTCACGCAAGGAAAACTTGGTCGAACATGGATTCCGTCTTCCCAGTGCTGCCGATAATAGGCCGCTGAAAATACATGAATTCCAAAAACTCGTGCCGCAAATGCTCTACGTTTCTGCCACGCCTGGAGAGAGGGAGTTGCGCCACTTATGCGAAATCACTGGCCAGCCAGTCCCCCTAGGTTTACACCATGCATTGGGTGGTGGTGGAGTAGATGAGCCTGAATTATCCAAGCGCTCACCGGAAGCCGAAAGCATGTATTCAATGTTACAAAACATCAATGGGATTGCACGTATGGAAATCCGCCCGACTGGTTTACTCGACCCCGCCATTGAAGTTCGGCCAACTGAAGGTCAAGTGCAAGACTTGCTTTCGCAAATTAACCAGCGCACCGAGAAAGGTGAGCGGGTCCTAGTGACGGTATTGACTATCAAATTCGCCGAGGAAGTTGCAGAATATCTCAACAAAATGGGGGTTAAGGCCCATCATTTACACAGTGAGATAGACACACTTGAGCGAACCGAGATAATCAAAGCATTACGCCTCGGATTTATTGATGTAATAGTCGGAATCAACTTGTTACGTGAGGGATTAGATATCCCCGAAGTAAGCCTTGTCGCCATCTTTGATGCCGACCGAGAAGGCTTCTTGCGCAATGAGCGTAGCCTCTTACAGACTATTGGTCGCGCCTCACGCAATTCTGAAGGGCAGGTTATTCTCTATGCCGATGGAGTAAGTAAAGCAATGAACGCGGCAATTCAACAGACATTAGAGCGCCGTCAACGTCAACATTCTAATAATCAAGAGAATGGAATTACTCCAACAACGATTGCTAAGCCTTTGCCCGAGATGGGTGTTGAAGTTGATCAATTATTGTCGGGTACTTCGGGCAAAGGTGCTGGAGGAGGTCGTCGCCTCGTTGGCAGTAAAGGAGGTCGTAAGGATGGTGATTGGGCGCAAAAATTAGCGCTTGGAGCAGGCCGTTGGGGTACAGATGTGGTAGCGGCATTATCACAACCTCTCGATGATGATTTTTCAATTGGACTTTCACAAAAGCCAATTGGTGAAAGTAATGAAAATAGTGGTACAAGCAGCAGCGATGCTGGCGCTGCTAAAAATGCAGATGATGCCGCAGGTGGAGAAGACACAAACCCAATTTTCACTCTCGATCCTGAGCAGAGAATTGAACTTCTCAAAGATATGCAAAAGGCGATGAAGCAAGCTGCTCAAGCACTTGATTTCGAGCGCGCCGCAGCATTACGAGACCGGATTTTCACTATTGAACAAAGTTTGGAATAAACATCCTTGTCTTAGGCAGGGTTCTTGAGCGCATCACCCGTCGCCGCCCTCGTTGGCTATGTCTATTGACCCAGAATCATTTGACGCTCCAGTCAAAGATTACGATTTTTCAGCCATTGCTGATGGCGATAACGCGGTGCATTCACTTATCGACCAAATGGCTACTGCAGGTGGCTTTACTGCGACCAAACTCGCAACTGCCCGCACCATCTTAGAAGATATGAAACAGCAAATTAATGCCGCAAATAGCGACCCAAAACAGGTTGCAAATTGGCTTTCGTTCCCCGCTTGTTTGTGCGCAACCGGTACTCGTGGATTTTTTGTCGAATCATTGCGGCAACAAATGTTCAACGTTGTCTCTACTACCTGTGGGATGCTCGACCACGACATCGCTCGCGCCTACAAGCACTACTACCATGGTGCCTTTGAGTTGGATGATATTGAATTGGGCGAGCACGGATTAATGCGACTTGGTAATGTCATTGTCCCAAATGAATCGTATGGTGAGATAATCGAAGCAATGGTAATGCCGGTGCTTGAAGAGATTCGTAACGACCGTATTGCTGCCGCCGGCTTAAATGTAGATGAAGACAAGATTGGTGCTGATCTGTGGCTTGGCTTTGGCAGTGCTCACCTGATATGGGAACTAGGGGAGCGAATCGGCACTCCGGATACTCTCATTTATTGGGCTGCAAAGCATCGTATTCCAGTAGTTATCCCTGGGATAACAGATGGTAGTATTGGGGCTCAGTTGTTCATGTTCCGCCAACGCCATAGCGAATTTCACCTTGACACCCTTGCCGATGAACAAGTATTGTCCGATATAACCTGGACTACCGAAACTTCCAACGCCCTAATGGTGGGTGGTGGAATTTCCAAACATCACGTTATCTGGTGGAACCAGTATCGTGGTGGACTTGATTCGGCAGTTTACATCACTACTGCTCCCGAGCATGATGGTAGTCTTTCAGGGGCTCGTTTACGCGAAGCAATTTCGTGGGGAAAGATGCGTCCTGAGGCACCGAATGTATGTGTTGAAGGAGATGCGAGTGTACTTCTCCCATTATTGGGTGCTGACCTTTTCAATTGATTTTAGAATAGTCAATATGGTGCCTATTCACGTTGGAAAAGTGATGATTATTCATCATCGAAAACTTCTACTTCAGCCCAACGTTTCACCAATTCTGTGAATTTTGAATTAAAGCGGGTTGCTCGTACGGTATGGTTGTCTACCCAGTGGTAGTTCCCCCCTCTTGGCTTGTTATATAGCACGCCATGATACCTAAATCCGTGCTGGTCCAACCAGGCTTCAGTAACCTCAGCATGTTGACTTAGTCGACTGGT
Source organism: uncultured Candidatus Poseidoniales archaeon (assembly GCA_964587885.1). Classification (GTDB taxonomy): domain Archaea; phylum Thermoplasmatota; class Poseidoniia; order Poseidoniales; family Poseidoniaceae; genus UBA60. The sequence continues at coordinate 10,043 of CAZPME010000022.1, read as the reverse complement.
GAAGAAGGTGATGATATGTCCCTCAGCATGCCATTTGTTAATGACTTCGACAACATCTGGAAAAACTTCAGCAGTTGCCATTCTCTCGGGTTCCTCATTGGGGATGTCTTCGCAAACAGTCCCATCAATATCAATCAGGAAATTTTTGCAGTCCTCGGGTAAGGTTGGGCTCATCGCCAAACCCCGCTCATCGGTCACTTGTAGTAAATCTACCATTGGCTCGTGGCGAATGCCGGTACTCCTTGAACCCGTCGCACCCAAAGTCAATGAAATGTAGTTACTCAATATGGCTAGCGATGATTTCCATCAGTGAGATTCGCATTGGAGTTAATGTGCGCCAACCCTCAGTATGGATCTGCAATAACGCAGTATGCAAAGGTGCAAGGTTGGGCCGGTCGGGTGAGCGGCCAATTCCCGAACTTGGGATTTCAGAAATTTCCAAATTCTTCGCGCTAAATGATTGAGTTAGAGCACTTTGGCTGCGTTGAATCAACATTTTCATCTCATCAATAATTTCAACAGAGGTCCATGCCTTACGCCCACACATATCGATTCGTCCAGAAGGGACTGTCTCGCAAGCGAGTAAATCGGAGAGGCCTGCAACCACATCGCGATGCGAGACCCAAAATTGCAATTGCGATAGGCTAGGGTCAATAATTGGCTCGTCGCCGTTAATGATTGATTCAGCCCATGAATGAAGATCATTTTTTGCCCATGTAGGATTTGGTTGTGACAATATCAAGTCATGAATTACGATAGTACAATGCTTACTGGCAGCTAAGATTTCACCATCATTATCTCGCAATGACCTGGCGGGATGGACTGAAAAATCGCAATTATCACTAACTTGGTTATTGGTTGTGAAATTGATTATTCGGCCAGATTGGCCATTGTACAATTCTATTTTCCCAACACCGAGAGATAGGATTTCAGAAAAGTGTTCTTGTAATTTCGATAACTCCGATTCTTTGACACATACAGTCTTGGCAGAAGATAACAATCGTTCAACCAATTCCAGCCCGAGCGGGCTGGACGCACCATAGACGGTTATCGCAGTCACAAGTTACGCTCCCTCCTTTATGACATGAATGCGCCGGTCGAAGTCCTTCGGATGATGAATTACTTCCCCCCACTTTTCGGCAAGGGAGAATAGGGAATTAGGGGTTAGATGTTTTCAATTGGAATAAGTAGTTTTCCAATTGAAAAAAATATTACAGATGGGCGCATAACCGATGCAGATAATTTCCCGTACATATGGCCTCCATGAGTTATACCTCACATTGGCTATTTCCAATTGCTTAGATACATTATATCAGGTCAATTCAATTGGAATATACCTGGGGGGAGAAAAAACATTACTTTAGTAGAGCAGCGATTATATTTAATTGAATTAGCACTATTTATGAAGATGCTTATTCTAATTGAAATAGGATTATACGTCTAACAAATAAAAGGGCATAATTAATATCACTTTCAATTGGAGTCTTGTATGTAGTGCGTATAATTCCAATTGAACACGCGACAGTTACTTCCGGGTGCTAATATATATACCGAGTTGGTTAACCTAACTTTAGCCGGAGACGGCGGAATATAGAAACAGGGATGGGAACCATGGAAAAAGATGATTATAACATACAGGACCTAATACAAAGGGATGTATACGTAAAACAAACAAAAGTTGGAGTAATCGTCGGAGAGCGCCATCACCCTAACGAAACTAGGGTACAGTCAATGCGACTGCAGGTGCTACCGGAGATTGCGGAAGAATATATGAGGAAACCAGCGCCTTTGGCACCACTTGCCAAAGAATTGGTCCACAGTATTCGTGAGGATGGAACAGTTAGACTAAGTAAGTCGATGCGAGAACTACAACGCCGATGGCGCAATACAGTTCGGATCGATGAAAAGTTGTACGCACCAGATGAGATGCTCGACCGAGCGGTTGTCGACAATCAAGGATTGGAAATTGGTACGATTACAGAATTAGTGAAAGTAAAGCGAACTTACCGAGGAGTTTTGATACACGTGCGCTCAGGAATTCAGCGTAAATTCGGTGTCGAACCAGAAATTAAGGTGCCGATTACGGCTTTCAGTCGAACTCGAGAAACTCTAGACGAAGTAATTCTCTCTCGTAATTTTGAGCGGGTTTTGACATTACCAAGTTACATTACTATCAACGACCCAAATTATGGGGAAGATGAGTAATCCGAATTGCCCAGGGCAAATCCACTATTTGATTTTGGGTTGCCGTTAGGCTCTTGGCCAACCGTCAGCGTTATGACGGCAACGTATCTCGCCGGTTTGCTCTGGGCGGGTAGCTTAGGTTGGTTGGAGCACCCGGCTGATAACCGGGAGGTCGCAAGTTCAAATCTTGCCTCGCCCACTCCCTCCACGTTTTGTCTGCGTGTCTTGAGATTATTTCGTGTGACTATTACACTCACTTGGGATAATTTTGGGTCGATATTAGGGCGCAGGGGTTTGCGAAAGTCCTTCAAGCGACATCGCACCGGACAGGTTAGGGGAAAACCATGCCAATCGTTTCCGGTTCGAATTCCCGGCCGCTCGCTGACGACCTGGCTAAGGAGTTGGGATGGACTCATATCCCTTTGGAAGCAAGACGTTTTCCCGACCAAGAAGGATATGTTCGAATCCCGACCGAACATATTGAAGCGGTACGCTCAGAGCCGGTTGTATTAGTTTCGACCACTTACCCCGATAATGGGATTATTGAAACTCTTCTATTGTTGGAAGCGATAAGGGATGTACGTGATGGTAATACTGAATCGCTCAAGGGTGGTGGACCACAGGGACTTGAATCGGTTGGTTCTGGAGTATTTCTCGCCATTCCGTATTTTGGTTATTCTCGTCAAGACAAGCGGTTCCAGGCTGGAGAAGCGGTTTCGGCCAAGGCCATAGGCCGGCTATTTGCCAGTCGTTGTGACGGAATTACAGTCCTCGATTTACATGCTCCAAGTGCTCTTGACGACATTGGAGTGCCAGTCGCATTCACTTCATGTATGCCCGAGGTCGCGGAATATCTGCAGAACAATGTGCGACCTGACTTCATTCTCTCTCCCGATAAGGGGGCGATTGAGCGAGCAGGCCAAGTTGCTGAAGCGATCGGTTGCTCATTCTCATATCTTGAAAAGACCCGCATTGATGCTCATACCATTGTCCACAAAGCCAAAGATTTGGAAGTCGATGGCCGGATTGTGACTATCGTCGATGATATGATTGCTACAGGTGGAACGATTTGTCGAGCCAGTGAAGCATTGCTGGCCCAAGGGGCGAAGGAAGTTCATGCCGCCTGCACCCATGGTTTGTTTACTGGAGGGGCAATTTCACGACTAGACCAACATGTCAGTGGTGTGCATGCGGCTAATTCTTTGCAGAATCCTCGTGCTGTTATTAGCGGTGGTCCGGCTCTTGCCCGAGGCATTCAAGCATTGTTAGATGGCTCTGCTTAGTAGGCTGTTGGCATTTAGCAATGAGAGGGTTTATTTTGTCTTCATCCATTGCTTGAAATATGGACAGTGCGAAGCAGTCATTCAATTTGAGAGGGTGGAAATTTAGATTTCCTTACCCCTACGGGGTAGCCGTTGGGTTTATACCGAGCACGCTGTGCGAGCGCCTGCCTAACACGAGGAAGGCCCAATAGGAGAAGTGATCCAATGAGTGTACATGTGCGATTTGAAACCCCAGAAGATGTAGAAACAGCTGTCTATGCTTTGGTCCAAGAGGCCAGCAAAGCCGGCGCGATAAAGAAAGGAAGCAATGAAGTGACCAAGGCAGCCGAGCGCGGTAATGCCAAGATCATCATCATGGCTGAAGATGTGAACCCGCCAGAATTATTGGCGCACATCCCAATGATTTGCGATGAAAAGAACATACCTTTTGCCTACGTAGGCAGTCAAGAATACTTGGCTAAGGAATGTGGAATGCCCAAGAATGTCAAGACCGCTTCCATTGCTTTGATGGAAGTTGGTAAGGGCGCTCAGGCTAAGTTTGATGACGTAATATCGCATCTAGAGAACATCAAGGGCGAGTAAACCCCTAATTAATCAATAATCGGAGGAAATGGAATGAGCGAAGAACTCGGCGGTTGGCCGGCAGAGGTCGTTGAAATCGTTGGCCGAACCGGAATGACCGGAGAAGCGACGCAGGTTAAGGTGCGTGTAAACGATGCCCCAAATCCACGTGACGTCGGTCGAATCATTACTCGAAACGTAGTCGGGCCAGTGCGTATCGGCGACATTCTAATGTTGCGTGATACCGGTCGAGAGGCTCGCAAATTGAATGTAAGGTGATAATATGCCAGAGCGTAGAGTTTGCAGTTTTTCAGGCGATGAAATCGAGCCCGGAACCGGATTGATGTACGTCCAACGTGACGGCACCGTCAAGTGGTTCAAGAATAGCAAGACGAGGAAGAACGCCCTCAAATTGAAGCGTAATCCTCGCAAGGTCAAGTGGACCCGCCATTACCTAAAGGGCGGCGTTTAGTGAGGTGCCAACTTACCTATCCACTTGGATTGGTCTCTGGCAATGATTTGAGGTGAAAAAATGGAGACAACATATATCATGGTCAAGCCTGATGGAGTCCAGCGTGGCTTGGTCGGCGAAATTATCGGTAGATTTGAGCGCAAAGGCCTACGTCTAGTCGGTCTCAAGAGTCAGATTCCAAGCGAAGAAATTGCTCGTTCCCACTATGATGTTCACAAGGAGCGTCCGTTCTTTGAGGGCTTAATCAAATTCATAACCAGTGGACCGGTAGTCTGTATGGCTTGGAAGGGAGTCGATGCGATAAGCGTGGCTCGCAATCTCATTGGCCCTACTAATGGCCGAGAAGCACCACCTGGAACAATCCGTGGCGATTTCGGCATGGATATGGGTTACAATATGATTCATGGCTCAGATGCTTCTGAAACTGCGGCATATGAACTTGGACTATGGTTCCCTGAGGGAGTCATGGACTGGACGCCAGAGCGAGAGAACTGGGTTTACGAGTGAGGCGTGGTGGAATGCATGTCCGAAGATTCACTCGAAGACATGCCCAGCGATGCTGAAGTTAATGAACTTGATAATTCGGTTGAGAAAGCAGAACATTCCGGTGATTCTGCCGGTGAATCGGCAACTGTAAGTGATGATGAGGAGCAGATTGAGTTAGGCAAGAATCGCCAGCCTATCGTAAGCGTACTAGGCCATGTTGACCATGGTAAGACCAGTATTCTCGATTATATTCGCTCGCTTGGGCTTGAACGTCAAGCCAGTGTGATGGCGCGTGAAGCCGGTGGAATTACTCAGCACATCGGTGCAACCGAAGTCCCTGCAGACTTGTTGAATGAAACTTGCGCACACATGTTGCGTGGTGGTAAGTTCAAGTCTCCAGGTTTACTTTTCATAGATACTCCAGGTCACCATTCATTCACTAGTTTACGTCGTCGTGGTGGGACATTAGCCGATATTGCAATCTTGGTCGTCGACATGATGGAAGGTCTACAACCGCAAACCATTGAGTCGATAAACATCCTCAAGCAACAAAAGACTCCTTTCGTTGTCGCAGCCAATAAAATTGACCGCATCCATGGTTGGGAATCAGAATTTGGCCGCTCCTTCCTTGAAGCAGTCAAGGACCAGCGTCGTGAAGTTAGTGAGATGTTTGAGAAGCGTTGGTGGAAGTTGGTCGGTCAATTCGCTGAGCATGGTTTCAACATTGAGCGCTTTGACCAGATCAAGGATTTCACCAAATCCATAGGTGTCGTGCCTTGTTCCGCCAAAGAGGGCGAGGGCCTGCAGGATTTATTGGCGGTCACGGTTGGATTGGCTGAGCGCTACTTGGATGAGCGCTTGCGCGATACTTTGGGCTCTGCCGAAGGCACTGTGCTTGAAATGAAAGAGGTGCGAGGACTGGGCAAAACTATCGACGTTATTCTCTATCGTGGTGAATTGAATAAAGGTGACCGCATTACGTTAGTCGGCCCTGATGGGTCGTTTGAGACTCATATCAAAGGGATGTTCCGCCCACGTGGGATGTCAGAGATGCGTGATGCCGGTGACCGTTGGGATGATGTCGACCGAGTTGAGGCTGCGGCTGGAGTGAAAATCAACGGGCCAAATTTGGAAAATGTGTTGGCGGGAACTACTTTGCGTCTTTCCAATACAGAAGAACAGATTTCAATAGCCCGAGAAAAGGCTCACGAGGAAGCTCGCATTGGAGTGGAAATTGAAGAAGAAGGTGTGGTCATCAAAGCCGATACTCTCGGGGGTTTGGAAGCGTTAGCTTTTGAGTTGGGAAAGTTGGAAATCCCGATTCGCTCTGCTACCATTGGTCAAGTCAACAAACGTGATTTTATCACCGCTGAGAATGCGGGACAGCCCTTGCAGAATGTGATTCTTGCATTCTCAACTAAACCAATTGCCGAGGTTGCGAGTTTGCTCAATGCAGATGATTGTCCTGTCGAGTATATCGATGGCAGTATCATTTACCACATCATTGAACGTTTGAGTGAGTGGCGTGAAAACCGTACGCGTGAATTAGAGGAAGCCCAGCGTGAAGCGCTGGTTTTCCCCGGCCGTATTCAGATTCTCGCCGACCACATATTCCGTCGTTCTGGGCCTGCAGTAGTTGGGATTCGCGTACTTGGCGGCCGCATTCATGTCGGTCAGCAGTTGATGACTTTGGGTGGCTCCCGAGTTGGGCAAATCAAGTCGATTCGCACCGGTGAAAGCGGGATGCAAGAGGCTGAACAAGGTGATGAAGTGGCGGTGGCAATCTCCGGTGCGACGGTAGGTCGAGGCATCGATGAAGAAGACATATTGTACGTCGATATCCCTGAGACTCATGCCAAGCGATTGCGCAATGTCAAGATGAATTCTACCGAGCAAGAAATCTTCGACGAGATAGTCGCATTACATCGTAAGAGCGATAGATTTTGGGGCTATTAATCGCATCATTAAGCCCCTGTTTCAATAAAAATAAAACCGTAATTTGACGGATGCAAGGCTGACTTATTGACCCAATATCTTGAAGTATGATTCTTGGTGGTCGGATAATTGCTCCAGTGGGGATTCACATGACTATGGCAAATTCAGCAGGTGTCGGCGATGCTCGTACCAAGGACCTAATTTCGACTGTTTCGACCATCGCCAATGGGCTAATGAGCGAAGCGAGCAAGGTGATCATCGGCAAGGAAGATAATCTGCGCCGGGTAACCATTGGAATTTTGTCAAACGGCAATATGCTATTGGAAGATTTCCCAGGTCTTGCTAAGACTCTACTCGCCAACACCTTCGCACGTGCCCTTGGATGTAAATTCAAGCGTGTGCAATTCACTCCTGATTTACTCCCTAGTGATATTATGGGGACGTACATGTATGACCAGAAATCGGGTGAGTTCAAACTACGAGCTGGACCTCTATTCTCCAACGTTCTTCTCGCTGATGAGATTAACCGTGCTCCACCAAAGACTCAGGCTGCTCTGCTTGAAGCGATGGAAGAGAAGCAGGTGACCATTGAAGGAATTACCCACAAGTTGCCAGCCCCATTCGTCGTATTAGCGACCCAGAATCCGATTGAGCAAGAGGGAACATATCCTTTGCCTGAAGCCCAAATGGATCGCTTCTTGATGAAGATGAGTATGGGTTACCCTGACCGTGCTGAGGAAAAGGCGATTTTGGCCCGCAGGAAATTGCGTGGCAAGGATAACCACGATGTCGAACAGATTACCTCACCCAAAAAGGTGGTTGCAATGCAGAAGGCACTTGAGACCGTTCATATTGATCCAGCCATTCTCTCTTACATCGTTGAAGTTGTTCAGCGCACTCGTGAGGACCACCGCGTTATCACTGGCGCCAGTCCTCGTGCAAGCCAGTCACTATTCAAGACCGGGCGTGCAAGTGCAGCCATCGATGGCCGTGACTATGTTATTCCTGATGATATCAAGGCCGTCGCCCTACAAGTTGTCAGCCACCGAATCATGATGAAGCCGGAAGCGAAGATTCGCGGTATCACCGGAATGCACATCATGCGTAAGATTCTCTCCGAAGTTCCCGTGCCCGTTATTCAACCGGCTTGATAGAACAGATTGGGTGAATAATTCATAGGTGGTGGGCACTTTCGCCATCTTACCGGAACGGGGATAAGCCATGAATCCATACAAAATGGTCATTGCAGTAGCCAATCAAAAAGGTGGCTGTGCCAAGACAACTACTGCGGTTAATCTCGCTACAGCCTTGGCCGAAGGTGACCCCAAGCAGCGCTTACCTGCGCGTAAAGTATTGCTTGTTGACCTTGACCCACAGGGCAATTGCTCGACTTCTTTCGGGGTTGAAAAGCGTGAGTTAAAGCGTACAGTCAATGACCTATTGATGAATGATGCCGGCGAGCCGATGGATATCTTCGGGGAATTCTTACTTTCGCCCGAGCAACTCACTAATTCTATGCAGAGAGCTTGGTCGGCAGAATATCCGGACAAGAAGAAAATTCCCGACCACATCAAGGTTGACAATCTATGGCTACTTCCCTCAGATATTCATTTGTCAGGCGCCGAAATTGAACTCTCCACTCGCATCGGCCGTGAAACCCGGCTCAAGGAAGCCTTGGCTAGTATAGAGGATGATTTTGATTACATCATTATTGATACCCCGCCAAGCCTTGGCCTACTCACCATCAATGCGCTGGCAGCCGCCCGTTGGGTCATCGTACCAGTACAGGCAGAATTCTATGCCTTGGAAGGAATGAGTCTGCTAATGAATTCGATTAAATTGGTACAGCGCCGCATTAATCCACATCTCAAATTATTGGGAATCGTCATGACCATGGTTTTGGCGAAATCGAAATTGTCGATTTCAGTCTGCAATGAGGTCAATAAGCACTTTGAGCGCCAAGTATTCAAGACGATGATACAGCGTTTGGTAAAAATTGCTGAAGCCCCATCAGAAGGTGCTCCTACGGTTATCTTGCATCCACCAAATAACAAGTCGAGCGGAAAAGGTAGTCATCAATATTGGACTTTGGCCAAAGAAGTACATCAGAGAGTGCAGATTATCCGTAAGAAGCATGGTATCAACGAAATCCCTCGGATTCGTCGCGACCGCCTAAAGGCGTGAGAATAAATCTCAGCCGCACATGGTTGGGTAGGCGAGAAACCTTCTCCTAGCCGCTCCAAAATCCCATACCGTCAAATATGGAGAGAGGTCTCTTCGCTTCGGGTAAACACATGACTGGAGAAGGAATGACCTCGGTAAGCGTAAGTTACGAGACGCGTAGACACTTGAATTCCCTACGCTCAATGACCGACCACCGTAGTGTCGATGGTCTGATTATGGGCTTGGTAAAGGAACACAAAATGCAGAAGTTACAAGGTGTGACCGATGAATTACGAGCCAAGATAAATGAGTTGTCAGGGATAGATTCCGAAGTCCTTATTCAGCGCTTATCGCTTTGCCCTTTCCCAGTTTGAGGTGAGAAAATGGTTGGCCGTCCACGTGCGACTTCGTATCATTTGGATACTGTACAATTTGTGCGTGCCTTATTTGATGCTGACAGCGATGAAGCAACTTTGCTCGAATTGGCAGCCTGTGGGCATATCGACCTGTACGCAGAAGGAAAATCATGGAATGCCGTCTTGTGGTTAGCGATGAATGTCTTCAAGGGTTCTTGGACTCCAGCCGAACTTGGATCAATGAAGGCAGAACTACCTATCAATTTCCGCTGATAGTTCGATAATGCATCGCAGTAATCCGTAAGCAGGTTGAGCAATGTGAAGAATTGTGAGTTTGTTGCAGGTTTATACCACGATTTGTAGTGAATGATACAGACAACCGACCTCTTTCGTGAAGCAAAGGGTAGTCTGTGAGCGGACCCCCTGCGCAGACTGAACCACCCTCTCGACCCTCCGAGATTAGCACTACAATTAGTGAACAAGAACTGAAGGGATTTCAGCATAGATTCTCTATACCCTCTGCGCAACCCCCTGAGTCATCAATCACTCATCCCTCTAAGCAGTTAAGCATTAGAGCAGTGCATCGTTTAAGTAGTAACTCTG
>CAZPME010000021.1:30541-34425 GCA_964587885.1 uncultured Candidatus Poseidoniales archaeon | reverse complement strand
GCAGAGTGGTAAGTTCCCAATAGGCAAAGGACTTTTCTCAATTGGTTTCTTCATCGCGTAATACTAACCAGCACACTCCTCCAGAAATAATCAAAACTGGCAAACCAGTTACTCCAAATATCATTGGACCAAAGTTTTCTGTTTTTGTCGTAGTTGCATTTTCAATCACCATTGAGGTTACATTCCCAGTCACTTCAACCAATGATATTTCAAGTGTGAAATCTGCTTGACGATTTAGGGGGTCTCCATCGTCATTGATTACCAATTCAGCTTCCCACATACCTGCTGCATACATCGCATCATCTACGCTTTGTCTAGAAATCAGCCATTCGCTTGCTTCACTTTCTGAACTAAATGGCATCTCAGTGTAATGCCCCCCATTGAGTTCTGTTGTTCCAATAATTGCTACAAGGTCTTGTGCTGTAAAAGACGATGTATTTTCTTGATTTTGAGTACCTGTGCTCATGTTTACATTCTGTGGAGACATTAGGGTCAGTTCCCAAGTAAAGTCTCCGCCAAGAAAACTCGGATCTTCATTATCTATTGAAAGAAGTACTGACACTGCGCTGATAGAGCCGTTTGAACCGTCCATCTCTACTGTCAATGTTTCACCTACCCCTATTCTTCCACTAGTTGATTCTGAACTAGTCGTATAATCGCCAATTGTAGCGTAGGACTCAACATCTCCAACTGTTTCCGATTCTACTTCTGCAACTGATGATATCCCACCGATTACTGAGAGAATAATTAATCCTACAATACCTACTGCTAAAGCCATTCTTTGATTTTGTTGACGTGATTCTAATTCATCTAATTTCAGAGGCCCTGCTGTCCACTTGTTGACATATTCTTTCACACCTGAACCGAATCGATTCAACCGTTCAGAATCTTGTGGCGGATATTCCATCATTCGTATCAGAAAGAACCCGATTGCAGGTCCAAGAATTGCCACCCCCCATATCAAAGGGAAATAACTGTCAGAAATTTTTAGAATTATTGTACCAATTGTAATGAAAATCCCTGTTGCTGCAATCGCTTGTACTGATTGGAATACTGACATACTAGATGCCGCCATTCGAGGATCCGCAATCTCTACAATTGTTGCTAAGAAAGTGAAAATCAACCAATCTGAAAAAATTAGGACAAACATCCAAACTGCTAATTGTATCTGCCAACCCATATCAAGTGCAGATGTGATAGTGAATACAGCATATGATGTCCCAGCAAGAACTGCCCATATCAGCATTGATTTCCTCCTATCCATGAAATCAGAAATCAGAGGTCCGATTATTCCAAGAAAACCTGCAACAACGAATACCCATGCCCAACTAGCAATGCGTTGAGAATCCCATTCCCAAACCTCAATTTGATAACTCCGGAAAAATGACTCCATTCCATCTCCAATAGGCATCAACAGTGCTATTGCAAGGCCAATCATCGCGGTTCGATTATTGAAAGCACCCTTTAGACGAACCCACCATGGAGTTCCTTCAGGCCAATCAAGATCACGATTGACCATCGCCTCTTCGACACTACTTGCAACCGGTAATGAACGGTTGTCATCATCAATCCCTAGTCCGCGTAGTCTTTCACCTTCACGAAACATTACTGCTAGAATCGCTGCAGCAATGAGTCCCACAAATACCAATATCGAACTGGCAAAATAGACTCCATCAAAGTCGACCACGCCGCCGCTGATGAACGGAGAACCGAATGGCACTCCCCCCATCCACCACGACATGATAATCAAGCCAGGTATTACCGAAGCACCAATGCGGTAAGCATAGGAAATCGTCGCGCCTATTGAGCCGGGGTCGGGCAAATATTCGACCATTAGAGCCGCAATTCCTTGCTCAGCAATTACCCGTGGAACTAAAGCCACGCCGAGCAATATGCACCATAACCAAGGTGAGGCGCCGACGTTGACAAATGCTAATGGTAAGAGCAAAATGATGTGGCCAAACACCCCAATTACAATCCAATGACGACGACGACCAAGAGGATTCTCAGTATAATTATCGAGGGTTACTCCCCATACAGGACGAATCCAAAATGGGATTCCTGTTGCCCAAAAGAACAGCGGGACGATGAGAAATTTGCTCAAGCCGTATTGGTCCTGACCGACAGTTATCGCCCATTGATTGTAGAAGGAAAGTGGAAGGGCAAAGGCTGTATAGACGACAAAGAACCACAAATAGCGAAACTTAGAGTTAGCACAAATATCGACCTTGCCATGCTTGACGACTGCGCCGAAGTCTAAGCCTTCAGAGTTAGACTCATCGACCAAATCAGCCTCAAGAACCTCGTTGGACATGCTATCCCTAACCTACCCACTAAGGCTAGCGCACATGAAACCTGTCGTTGCCTGCAAAGGCTGGAACTTTCAATTCTAGAGTGAATTTTCCTTGCGCCGAGCAAGAATTGCCGCACCGAGTAGTGATACAGTAGCGATTATTGAAGTGAATCCTGGGATTCCACCACCACTTGAAGAATCATCATCATCGTCATCATCACCGTTATCTCCGGAGCCTGTATTATTGTCGTCACCAGGCGGGTCGTTAGGTGGGTCATCAGTATTGTTGTCACCAGTATTGTTGTCATCAGTACCATTGTTCCAGGGATCATTCTCACAAGTCCCGTTGGAGTAATTGCAATATTCAGATGCGCACTGACTGCCGCTAGAGCAACATGCTCCATTTGGAAGGTTTTCCCCATCTATTACTCCGGCTTGGCATGGGTCATCACTTGTGTTATTTCCAGTGTTATTGCCACCTGTATTTTCATTGCCATCACATGCTGTTCCGATTCCGTCGCCATCTGCATCAGATTGGTCACTATTTTGGACATATGGACAATTGTCTATTGCATCTGCAATGCCGTCGCCATCATCATCAAAGTCAGCATTATTTCCAATACCGTCTCCATCAGTATCGGTGCCTTCTGTTGGGTCCAATGGGAAAGCGTCAGCAGTGTCGTTTAATCCATCACCATCGTCATCTGAGTCAGCATTGTTGCCGACTCCATCGCCATCTGTGTCTTCCCACTCTGAAGAGTCAGCAGGGAAGGAATCGTCGGTGTTGTTTACTCCGTCACCATCGTAATCCTCGCAGACACTCGGACTGCCGACTGTGAAGGTCAGCCCTAAGTCCATAGCCACTGCTGTTGTATTATTACTGTTGAATAAATATGAACTAATGACATAACAACCTTCTGAGAAAGTCACGATGTCCTGTTCCATCGGCGAACCATTTACTATTTGGAAACTATAAATATTGTTGTATGGATCAGTACCATCAAATCCCACATCTCCGTTAGCAAATGCTAAGCAATTATCCGATGAATCAAATCTGCAGATGTCATAAGTCAAGTTGTAGGCCTTTGTCGGATCAAGGTCGTATGCAGTGAGATTAATCATTACGATATCGCTACTCGCATAATTCAAATGATAACTGATATTTTCATCATAGGTCGAACCCGGAGTCAAGATGTTTATCCATTCGGAATATTCTGGCATGTAAATCACAAAACACTGCTGTTCCTCTGCAACCACGGTAATTGAACCTGCAGCATCAAACACTTTGAGGGTAGCATTTAGACAATAATTACCGACCGAAAGATTTGCCCATGTGGCCAATTCAATACTGGATTCATTTGCGGCGTACCAGTTCCAATAATAAGCATCAAGTCCAATTCCAGTGGCGGAATACAATACATATTGCAATGAGTAATTTGTCCCGATTGATAGATTATATGATTCCAGATAGACCGAGACACCATCGCCCCATGGTATGTAAGATGCTGACATCCATACATCAAGAGATTCATCGGTTTCATTGCCGCCAGTTTCGTTACCAACTTGGAAACAGGATGATGCCTCGTCAAGC
>CAZPME010000021.1:0-30441 GCA_964587885.1 uncultured Candidatus Poseidoniales archaeon | reverse complement strand
ATTGGTCGACATTATTGTGGCATTGACAGTAGCACCAGATGGATAGTAGTTGTTGTCGGTCCAAGCGTAGATATTCTCGGAAGTAGCATTTCCAGTCCCGTTGGTGTTACTTCCAACTTGGAAGCATGAGTAATCATAGTCTAACCAAGTAAGGTTGCCATATGTTGAATTGTACTCATTCAAATCGGCATTTAAGCAATAATCGCCATCTGGCAGGTATGACCAAGAAGGGTATTCCATTGATTGAGTGGAATATGAAGTCCATGTATAGGTGCCGTTATTAACAGTGGTTCCATTATTTTGATGCTCAAGTTCCCAAATAATCCTATAACTCAAATATGTTGTCAGATTTGTTGACATAATTGTGGCATTGACTTGACTCCCACTAGGATAGGTGGTGTAATTTGCCCACGCGTAAATACTCTCTGTAGGACTTGATCCATTGCTTCCACCAGTATTGTTACTGATATATAGGCACTGGTAATCCCAATCAAGCATACTACCTGTATCATCAAAGAGGTACGCGTTTAGGCAATACCAGTCAGGTGTAAGGTTTGTCCAAGTGAAGTTTTCTGTGCTTACATTATTGTAGGCCACCCAAGAAACTGAACCATTATCATAGGTTGAATTGGTGCTGGATTGTTCAAGTGTCCAAGTCATTGTATAATTCGCATTCAATGTGAGATAGTATGACTGAACATATGCCTGTGCAGTTTGCCCATTTGTACTACCTGAAACATATAAACTACCAGAACTATTAGTCACCGTGGTGCAAATATAATCAGTATCTAATAGCGTTGAGCCATTGTAAAGGTTTACAGATAAACAATAGGTTCCCGCACTAAAATTATACCAGTTTCCTAGAGATTGATATGCGCTAGTTCCAGTAGGAGTTATATTCATCATTCCACTAACTGAACTATTTGAAAGTGTCCAATTTAGAGTATATGAGGCGGCAGGTGTTAGGCCATATAGGCTAACATGATTGTACAACGAACTTGCATTATTTGATAGATAGGTGTATGAGATAGTCCCATTTCCCGAATCAACAATACTGAAATTCAAAGTGTCAGAATCTAACACTGTGCTATTATATTGATAGTATAAATTAGCAACTAAAGAATAATTACCTACTGCTAAGTTTGAGAGCCAAGGGGTAAGTGTCTCGATTGAAGAGTAAGAATATGCAGTCCAATTATGATATACATTGTTGATTGATGTTCCGCTCGCTGATAGTTGCCAATTCATTGTATAATTGGTCAATGTTGTATTATTGAACTGGAGGTTCGAAGAAGAAACCATAATTGGGACTGGGCCTTCGGTTCCATATTGTAAAGATGAATGTTGAATCCAAAGACTTTCTGAGCTAGAATTATTTGTGAAAAAAGGTGAATCTGCGTCACCCATTTCGACTTCTTCAGCCATCATTTCTGGCATACCTTTGAGCATTGAGGAGCCAATGGTTCCAGCCACAAAAAGGAGAATTAACAAAACAGTCCTTAGATTATTATTTCCAATATTTGCATTTACTCGCATGATTCTCCCCTGTATCAATTACATTTGAAATGTTCGCATACAATAAGGATAGCTGAAAAGTCTGATTTAAGGAGAAATGGCAAAAAGCATCAGCGCAGGTGCTATGCCCCTCTTACGGTAGCCGAAGGTATGGCGCGGGTTGTAATCACGGGTTCAGCTGGGCTCATTGGTGGCATTGTCTATGACATGTTACGTAACCAAGGTGACGAAGTGGTCGGGATTGATCGCCCTCATGATGAGAGAATTGCACGAGGCCGCAACGTCGATGATGAAGAGGCCTATAGCCGTCTTGACCTCTCCGGAGATTTAGCAAAGGTAGATCTAGGAACTTTGACTGATTGGTTTACAGGAGCTGATTCTGTAATTCACCTTGCAGCCGATGCAGACCCTTCTAATATTAGTCGGTCAATGTTGGAAACCAATATAGGTTCAACTCAAAACGTGCTTAGGGCTGCTTGCAAGGCTAGAGTTAATAGAGTGATTTTGGCCTCTTCAGGTCTTGTTCAGGTGACTTTAGAGAAACACTTGGAGAAACAACGCCTGATTGGAGGCGAACAAGGAGTTGGTATTGACAGCCCATATGGTCTAACCAAAATTATTGGCGAGGTCCTTGGGCGAAGCTATGCTAACCAATACGGTCTCGATGTTGTCAGTGTGCGAATCGGAACTGTAATTCCAGATGATGAAGAACACAACAGAAGAGGAGGACGATTGATGGCAACTGCATTCCTACAAGAGGATGTCAGGCGCTTTTTCAAGGCGGTTCTAGTCGCCGATTTATCCTCTTGTAATGGTCACCTCATCACTGCGGCCCAATCAAATAGCCCAACTCGATTCATTGACTTAGAACCAGGAATTTCAACACTCGGATGGAAGCCGGTTGAGTGGCCTTTTGTGACGACCGAAGAGGTGTGAATTTGACTCTCACCCTAGGGATTGATATCGGGACAACAGCCACCAAAGTCCTCTTGCTCAGGAAAGATGGGTCTTGGGATTTGAGCTCTTGGCCTAGTCAAGAAAATGTTTGGGAAAACTTGCGCAAATGGTTGTATAAACGCGGCCAACAGGTAACTCGAGTCGGAATAACAAGCCATACTCCCTCTGCTGCAATACTAGGGGAGAATGGATTAATCGGCCGAATTATCCCGTGGAATGAACCACTCCCAAAAGGATGCGAAAGACCAACAGGAGGTGAACATGTTCTTTCTCCAAATCGCGCCTGGGTACCATCAAGATTAGCCCAATGGGAATCTGAATTTGGTCCCATTGGCAACGGGATTCCAGTTCAACTAAAGGATGTGTTAAATCAACAATTAACAGGAGTGATCGCCCGCGACAGTCGCTCAATGCGCGGTTATGATGGCACTGGCTACTATCGCTTACCCAGAGAAATAATTGGAACGGTCACATCTGAAGGTCAAAAACTCTCTGGCATTTGTGAAGGGGCAGAAGTCATCTGTGGTTGTGATGATTTGACATCTGGGGTTTTTGGTCTATCTACTGAAGATGGTGATATTTTCAATCTAGCCAATACCAGTGAACATGTGGGATTGGTAGGTGTTGAGGCCATTTCTGGAATGAGTCATTTGCCTGCACTTGGAACCTTGCCTTCACTGACTTATCTGTCAACCTCAACTGGTGGAGCAAGCCTTGCAACAATTTTTGATGAGTCGCCAAGTGTTGAATCAGCCAAGAAATTCATCTCCATATTATCTAATACAGAACACCAAGGATATGAGCAGGCTTGGGTGGCTTTGGAAAGTATCAATTCTGATGTCTTAAGAATTAGAGACACACTTCCAAAGGGAGCAATGAAAATCGGAGGTGGTTTGGCAATGATTCCACAATTAGTTGAAGCACGGGCAGCGACGAAAATGGCCGGACAAGAGGTCAGTGTCCTAGGCGTTGCAAAATTGGCTCAGGGCCCTCTTGCAGTGATTTTTGGGGCTGGAAAAGTCGGACGTGGATTCTTAGCTCAACTCTTACGCCGTGCTGGATGGAGAATTCATTTTGTCGACCCAAATCCTGTTCTAGTGTCCGAACTTGAAAATAGCTCATATTCTGTGGTCAATCTCAACACCGGAGAGATTGATGAAATTAACAACTACACGGTTTCAAGCGAAGAATGGCGGCTCAAAGAAGCCGACCTCGTCCTAACTTCACTTGGAGCCAGTCATCTTGAAGAATGGGCCAGCAAACTCGCTGATTTTGAGCGCAATATAGACATTATTTTGGCTGAAAACCATCCCACACCCGCAGCATTGGTGCGCACTCACATCACTAGTCCCAATGTTGGTATTGCTCAGGCGCAAGTCTTGCGCTCATGTATTGAGCCAACACCTGAACAAGTTGACACATTGGGTCCGCTGACCGTGCAGGTTCAGGACCATTGGTCATTACCACTCGACGGTGCGGCTTTGGTGAGACCAGAGTTAGCCACCTCGGTTTCAGGATTCGATCTGCGCCCCAACTTCACCACGGAATTAACCCGTAAATTATTCACTTACAATGCCATTAACGCCGTGGTCTCCTACATTGGTCATCAGAATGGCTATGAGATGCTGGCTGAGGCTGCAAACGATACTGAGATTGCAACAATCGCTAGAGCCGCCGGCGCCGAGGCTAGTTCCGCACTAGTGGCCGCATACGGCTTCACTGCTGGAGAACAAGCCGAATGGGTCGAGCGGGCGCTTAGCAAATATCAAGACCATAGAATCGTCGACCCAATTGAGCGCCAGTGCCGTGACCCTGTGCGCAAACTGGGAGTCGGTGATCGACTGTTCGGTCCAATTCTTCTGTGCATCAGCCTCGACATACCTTGTCCAAATCTCCTGCTCGGAGTTAAGGCTGCATTGCGATACCAGCCGCCAAAATCACTAGTTGTTAGCGACCCTTCTAGTGCCCAATTACAGGGATGGATTGAAGAGGGGGGGGTTCAATTTGCACTTTCTCAACTTGGGGTTGAACTACCCAGTGAACTAATTGCTAGTTTACAAGAATGATGTTGGGGAATGAATAAGAGCGTGCCGAATAATCGGTATTTGGTTATACTATGGATTCAGACATGAAGGCGAATGTCGTCACCGGCTTAATTGGACTTTGTTTATTGCTCGGATTGGTGGGCCAATTCGGTGGCTCATGGCTGGTCGAAGAGACCGAAGATGGTGGGGTAAAAACCGAAAAAAGTACCGGATTAAGGGAGAGACATATCGACATGATATGCGAAAAGGGCAATACTGCAGCCGAAGCCGCGTGTGATTTTAGCGACATGATGTACTCAGCTGCAGCCAATGAATCCGATTATATCGAATATGATGACGGTGTAACTTCAATCGAATTGGATGGCGCCTATGATGAGTGCATCAAAGACATGGAAAATGCCGGAAAGACTCACGATGACGCCTGTGAAGCATTGGATGAAGTAGTCAGTGCAGGGATGTGGGGTGGAGTTATCCTATGGATGGCATCACTCGCTTGTTTGGCGGTTATTCTCCTCTTCATTCTCCCCAAATTTGAGGTCGATGTAAGCGTCCTGCCTAAACAAGTAGCCTCGCAAATGACTTGGGCTGCTGGAGCACTGACCGGTGTTGCGGTGCTGGTTTGGTATCTATTACTCCCTGATGGCGGAGATGCCGAGGCTGGAATGTCGATGTTCCTTGTTATTGCAGGCGGAGTTGTCGGATTAGTCGCTGCAGGGATGGAAACCTTCGTTGCAAGCGATAATTCATAGGTTTGCGATACGCAACCTTCAATTGTATACCCCGACAGTAGTGGGCGATGACTCGTACCTCAGCCTATGCAATGCTCGGCAGTAGTTTGCTATTTTTGATTTTGAATTTGGCGGTAATCGCCCCGATGGCGACCGGCGCGGTACAGGACTTTATCGACACTAATACGGTGTTGAATGAGGATTCTTGGTCCGATGATAGTTGGTTGAATGCTAGTGATGAGCGCTCTTATTATGCATGGTCAATTACCAATATTGATGATGTCGCAACCAATGGAAGCGACCCGATTTTTGAACGGGTCGGGCCCTATACATTCCAAATCAATATGACTAGGAATCTAGTTTCACATGATGTCGAAAACGGCACCTACACCTATAATGAATCAAGCGTTTTTACTTCAATTGGAGAGAATCAACCGACCGACCTGGTCAGCAATATCAATATCCTTTATGAAGCACAAAAAATTGTCGTGTTCCCAACCATGATAGAACAATTACAACAAATTTCTCAAGCCTCTTTCGTAGTCTCAATGCTAGAATATGACTTGGCCAATACTCACGCTTCTATCCGCATCGGAGACGAAATCCAAAGTGATATTGACGATTCAAGTTTGAGTGCTGCCGATGCGTCGGCTGACTGGGGTAACGCCACATTAGAATTGTGGAGTCAAACCAATAATTACACCGGGGCTGATGCAAACTTCACCACACTATCTATTGCCCTGTGGGGTGATTCATCATCAGAAACTGTGTCACCTGAATTAGCATTGTGTGGCAAATATGGTGCAGATTATTTCCTTAATTTTGGCCAACCAAGCCCGACCACATCCGCCCAACGTGCCCAATTTTACGGCTATGCTGATGCTGATGCAAACATTACTGATGCCCGCGATGCTGCTCTACATGCATATGTTGAAGGAGAGTGGGTAAATTATGGCGGCGGCATCGAATGGACCAGTGCTAGTGATGAGGAATTGCAGGAGCGTTTCAGTGCGGTGATGGGAACTTCGTTTGCCGGCAAAAATATTCGGTCACTACTCAATCATAACGATTCGACTTCTAACCCTGATGGACTGTTAGCATGGGACGATAATGACTTAATTCCAGGCTTTGCTAACTTCTTCTCCCTTTCCGACAATCCAGCCGCACTAGGTGCATGGTCATTCCTAAACTTCGGAATTTCAATTACTGAAATCGAACAAATCGGTGAATATGCCGGTTCTTGGATGGATGGCACCTATGCTTTCCCATTAGCCCTTACCGGTGGAGAAGGCGACATTACCTCACTTGAATTCCCAGCAATAACGTGGGGAGGGGTGAATCCCATTTCCGGTGGATACGATATGACTTCGGTAAATGGACCGGGCAGCGAGATGCCTTGGTTGGGTTATAGCAATGTGCAATTTGATGATGCTACTGTCGAAAGAATACTCAATGGGCCAAATGGAATAACGACCCCTGAATCTATCAATGTGCTATACGGAATATACTCTGGTAAAACTGTTCCAGTTACTGCCGACATGACTCCAACCATTGGTGGCGACCAAATACCATGGACCAACGAAACTTTGGCTTCAATTTACAACATTACCACTACAGAAGCCGATACTTTGGAGTTTTGGATTAAGGGTATGTTTGACAGTGTATTACCGCAATTCCTTGAGGGGATATTTGGAGTTACCAAATATACAACTATGGAAGTAAATCAATGGCTCTTTGGATGGCATGACCCATTACTCGCATACTCTGCTTCAAATGAGACTAGCCTCAGCGCGGCGATGGCCGACCAAAATGTCGGATGGGCTAGTCTTGAGACTAATTTGACCTACTATGGCAGCCCCAACGTTACCAATGATCCAAGTACTCATACCCGAAAAACCGGTGGCAATGACCTTTCCGAGGTTGGAGAATATGTAAGCAATAATGGTGATTCGCAATTGTGGTGGCGCACTTCTGCTCACTACAATGGCACCTATGGATTGACTCCAATAATCGATGCTGCTGGCACCACAGGCGGCTGGGTTGACGGTACTAATTATGACTCAGCGAATCCACCATCATTTACCGTAAACCTCGCCGATTATGCAATCGTGGAAGCCGAATACGTGGGCAAAGGTGACTTGCACGGAATTACTACCGAAGTTTGGCACGCTAATGCCGACCCGCTCAACAATCCAGTACAAGCAAAAAATATCGATAGTGAAACAATAATGGATGTTTTTCCAGGAGTTTTGCCTATCTACTTCGGTTCCAATACTACTCTTATGAGCGAATCTGTGACCGGTAGAATCGTTAGTGGTGATTCCCAGTCAGTGATTTACTTTGACCAACGCGGGTTGGGTGCTCAAAACCCAACAATGGATGAATTACAAGCGGTATTCATGATTGAGAGTTCTTCATCAATGGATGCAGAAACCGCACAATTGGTTCAAGACAAAGTTCACGCCAACCAAGACCCGATGACTTATTGGACAAATTTTGATACCGATGCCTCAGGGTTTTACATCGACCAAGTGACAGCAACTTTCTACGCATTAGCGATATTGCTAGGCGCAATTGGCGGCTGGCGTTGGGTCAATTCAACCGCTGAATTTGATGAGGTGCCCATTGATTCAACTTCCGGGGACAAAGAATGGAAGGATGATATCGAGTCAGTCGATAAAGAGATTGAGGATGCTGTAGATTCAACTTTGAGTGAGGAAGAATAACTCAACGCACATAGCGAACCCTCATGAATTACCTGCCTAAAGGCACATCATGGCGCAGAGCGTGAAGTCCTCAAAATCAATTTCAAAGGGCGAGCCTTTGATTGGATACGTAACTCCACATGTCCACTGGGACAGGGCTTGGTATCTGCCATTCCAACAGTATCGCTATCGCCTCATCGAGTTCGTCGATGACCTGCTTGAATTGCTTGAAGACCCCAACAGCAATTATCCCTCATTTGAGTTCGATGGACAAACCGTTGTCCTTGAGGATTATCTTGAAGTTAAGCCAGAGAACCGTTCTCGAATTGAGAAGTTGGTGAAGGGTGGAAAACTCGGAGTAGGACCTTGGTATGTACTACCCGATGAGTTCATCGTCGGTGGTGAAGCCTTAGTGCGCAACCTCCAATTCGGACATCGTATTTCTGAGCAATTTGGCGGCCGAAGTGATATCGGCTATGTCCCCGATCCATTCGGGCATGTTGCTCAACTCCCAGCGATTCTCCAAGGGGTTGGGCTCGATACTTTTCTCTTCACTCGAGGGGCTGGAAAATGGGTCGCTGAAGCCGGATGTGTATTCGAATGGGTCGCTGGAGATGGTAAAACATCGGTAACTGCAGTAAAGCAAACTCCCGATTATCCATGCTTGATGGCATGGGGATTTGAGGAGCGGCCACTCGACCCGAAAAATAGTCCAACCGTCAATGTGGAAACCGCGATGGGACGCTTACAACGACTTATCGACGGCTTGGATAATACCTACAATTGGGCACCACCCGTGGTTCAATTGGGCAATGGTTCTGACCACACTATGCCTCAACCCACCCTGCCGATGCTAATCGAGGCGGCCAACGAGCACTTTGCTGGTACCATTGAATTGCGCCATGCCCGCTTTGGTGACTTCTTTGCTGCCCTCAAGAAATGGACTGATACCGAAGCCAAGGCAGGACGTGCCCTTACCCGCCACCAAGGTGAATTGCACCAAGGTTGGGACCGAGCACTGCTATCCGGAGTATTTAGCGCTCGCCTCTACTTGAAGCGCATGAACGACGCTACAATGGGTCTGCTGACTAACAAAATAGAACCGATGGCTGCACTCTCTTGGTATATGGGCGGCCGACCTCGTCCAGAGCGTTTGCAATTAGCTTGGCGCGAAGTTTTACGTAACCATCCACACGACGATATCTGCGGTTGTAGCGTTGATGCGACTCATCAAGATATGGAAATCCGTTTCCGCCATGCGCGTGAAATAGCCAGCATGCTGAGCGAAGATTTGCGCAAAGAATTGAATCCATTATTTGATTTAAGTCACATTGATGAAGATGCGATGCCATTCCTAATTCACAACCCATTATCATCTCCTTGGACTGGCTCAATTCAAGTTGATGCAGTAGTTCCAGACCAAGGACGATGGAAAACCATGCCGACAGCACGAGCAATTTTAGCCGATGAAGATGGGCATCTTCTGGCCAATCTTGAAGTCTGTAAACCAGAATGGGGACTTCATATCCATCCCGACCGCGTCGCCAATGTCCAACTTCCAAAGGTAAGAGGTACAATTGAGGTATTCGGACTTGAGAGTGGTTGGCACGTACTGCATATCCTACCTGGAATTGAGACTGCTCCCCCTCCGGATCAACCTGTTACCACCAGTGATGGAGAGGGAGGATGGTGGATGGAGAACGGTCTCATTAGAGCCATATTCCGTGAAGATGGGCGTTTTGATTTAATCGACTTGAACACCGGCAAAGCCTATTCTGGCTTGGGTTGGATGGAAGATGATGAGGATGCTGGCGATAGTTATGACCACAGTCCTGCCGGATACGCGGTTGCTGTGGGTGCCGGCAAGGATGTAGGATTAGATGAACGCCCTAAACCGGTTGACCGCAGAATATTGCATACTGAAGAAAATTATCGCTCTGAAGTAAATGTCTCAATCTGCCATAATGATGACTGGTCAGCGACGATGCACATTCGAGTTGAATGGTTACTTCCACGTCGCCTTGAAGATTCCACCCAAACTCGAAGTGAAGAGGAAGATTGGGTGACTATCGAGCACTGGGTCACAATGCGCAGTGGTTCACCAGCGTTAGAAGTCGATACTGTACTCGACAATAGTGTCAATGATCATCGCATGCGACTGATTTTCCCAACTGGTATTCAAGGTGAAACTGTGAGGGCCGGTGGAGCATTTGAGATGGTCGAGCGGCCATGGCACTTCCCGCATGACAAATCATGGAATCAACCTGAAGTTCCGACCAAGCACATGCGCAACGTAGTCTTGGCCGAGGATGAAATCGGTGGTCTAGCCCTACTAGCAACCGGTTCAAATGAATACGAGGCAAGACTTGGTGATGATGGCTTAGAATTGTGCTTGACCTTACTGCGTAGTGTCGGCTGGTTATCGCGTGATGGTTTTGCTTGGCGACGCAATCGAGCTGGCCCATGCTTCCCCGCACCAGGGGCACAATGTCACGGGCATCACTTCATTCGGTGGGGGCTGGTGCCATTTGAGGGAAGTTGGCAAGACCCTCAAGATGGTCTTGATGGACATGCGATTCATGAAAAAGCCGAGTCATTTGGTTCTCAGATAACCCTACTTTCCGGCTCGCCAAAGCCACAACTCGACGGTTCTTTCGACCCCCTTCCCGAAGCGGGATTATTTGGAACTCGGATGAAAACTTGGCACCTAGATGGCGAGAAACCTTTGCCGCTTGCCTCGGCCTGCAAACCATGTGAAGATGGGCGCGGTTTCGCTGTTCGCTTGTGGAATCCAACCGATTCAGATTGGCATGGCAAACTACTCAGTGATCTCGACCTTTCTGTCGAGTCCTGTGATATGCTTGAGCAGAGCAACGGCAAATGCAAAGAGGGTAAAATTTCAGTTCCTGCCGGAGGAATTGCTACTTTCCGCATGGGGTGAAGGAATGAATTACTGGTCACGCGACTATGTCGCTGCGGTTGCCGCTTTCCAGTTGGCTATTGAGAAAATAGGTCAAAAGGGATTGGCGGTAACTAGCGAGCGCCTATTGATTGGTCAAATTGGCCCTAACGACGAAGACCTGGCCATTGAAATAGCCATTATTGGTGACAAAAAAGCCAGCAAATGGTTCTTACAAACATCTGGCGTACATGGTGTCGAGGGATTTGCTGGCTCGGCTATACAAATTTCCATTCTAGACCAAATTGAGTCAGTTCCGCAGGATACTGCATTGGTATTTATCCACATCGTCAACCCATTTGGTATGGCATGGTTACGTCGAGTAAATGAGTCCAATGTAGATCTAAATCGCAATATGTTATTGCCCGATGAGGAATATTCTGGAGAACCAGAGGGATATGCCGAACTTAGTCCGATTATCAATCAACAAGAAGAACCAAAACTGCGTGATGGATTTATGCGCCGGGCATTATGGCATGTCGTCAAAAACGGTTTTGCTAATACTAAACAAGCCTATGCTATGGGTCAATATGAAAGGCCATTAGAACTACAATTTGGCGGGGCAAAAATGGAACGGAGTCTCGAATTATTACTGGCTTGGTTCGAGGAAAACGCGAATTATTTACAGCGTTGTGTCTGGGTTGACCTACACACCGGTTTGGGTAAAAGTGGCATTGATTCACTCTTGGTAGACAGTGCTGCCGGAAGCCCCAAATTCATCCAGTTGCGCGAATGCTATGGCAAGCGCGTATTCAGCCTCGACCCCAAGGCCGGAGTGGCTTACAAAATACGAGGTGGGTTTCAGGCTGGAATTGAGGCACGATTTCCCGATATTGATTGGACATCAATTACCCAAGAATTTGGCACTCACGGTCCATTCACTGTTATCTCTGCACTTCGCCATGAGAATATGTGGACACAGTGGGGTGGGGCTAGTGGTCGAGATGCTCTAAACCATTGGAGTCGGAATAGACTTCGCGATGCTTTTCGTGTCAATAAACCAAAGTGGGAATATGATTTGATTAAGCGAGGTAGGTCATTATTCGCGACGGCATTAGCCGACCTTGCTCGGTCGGGAGATTGAAAACACACGCCACCTCGGGGGATAATATGGCTAAGGAAATTCGAGTTCGAGCACCGGTGCGTGTGGATTTGGCTGGTGGTTGGACTGACTGTGCTCCATATACTCATGACCACGGCGGCGAAGTGATCAATTTCGCCATCAATCGCTACATCGAGGCCAAAATGCAGATTGATGATGACGGTAAAATGTCGGTCGAATATTCTTCAGATTGCCCTACTTCAAGTGGATTGGGAACTAGCGGCGCACTCAACGTTGCATTCCTTGCCGCTATTAGTGGCGAAGGTAGAAGCCCGCAGGAAATCGCAGAATTAGCCTTTCAATTTGAGGCACTTCTCGGCAATCGAGGCGGCCGCCAAGACCAGTGGGCTGCAGCTGGTGGAGGATTCCAACACCTGATGTTTCATGGCGAGAATGTAGAAATTATGCCCTTTGAAGCGATGCCATCAGCTACTCGTTGGTTAGAGCGTCATATGGTACTCGCTTACACAAATATTTCACACACCAGTGGTGAAATTCACGAGGGAATTTGGCAACGTTATGATTCTGGAGATGATGCGGTTGTTTCCGCCCTCAATACCCTGCGCAGTTGCGCCCGTAAAGTTGCCACTGGACTTAGTTCTGATCGCCGAGATATCATCATTGAGGCAATGCGTGAAGTCAGTGCAGCGATCGATTTAATGAGTCCAGAATTAAATCAAGCCTACCGTCCGGTCGTAGACCAACTGATGGAAAATAAGGACGCTTTAGCATGGAAAGGGATGGGAGCAGCAGCAGGTGGAACTGTAGCGATAATTGCAAACCTTGGAAAAATAGATGCGGTCAAAGATGCTTGTAGCGAAGCCGGATGGGAAGTCCTCGATTGGAGTTTTGATAATGAAGGGTTACAGCGTCAAGTCATCGAAACTTGAGCAATCGCCTCAGCCATCAAATCCAAAATTTGGCTAAACCACTCACCAGCGGCTGAAGCATCACTACCTACTTCTCCCCTACCCATTACCAATGGCCACAAGCCCGATTCGGGAGATATTACCTCGAGCCCACTAATCTGACCATTGTCATTCACTAACATCGATTGTAATAATCTCAAAGCCCCTCCTTCTGCAAATAGGGCCTTGGTCCTATCGACATCAAGACGATTTGGCTCATCCTCATCGGCACGGTCTAATTCTCCCAACGGTGCCCGCTCAAACAGGAAGAATCCGTGTCTGTCACTTGCGTCATCAACAAGCCAAGCCCAGCCGATGAAGATGGTAAAGAGAGTATTGCCTTTTGCACGAATATACCAACCAAGTCGGTCGGTTTTGTTGCCGTATTCTAAGTGCCAAGTCCAATTCTGCAATAGAGGTGCAAATCTCTCACGCCAAGCCCATAAATCGTCTCTCCATTTTGCCGAGTGTCCCAATTTTTCCAACGGTTGGGATAGTAGATGGCTAAGGTAGGGTGAAATGGCCAATTTATTCGGAATCCATGCACGCGGTAAACTGGATATTTGTAGACTTTCCGCGCCATTAGTAATTTCTTCACCTTCTTCTGTGAGAGCAATAATATGCTGTGGAAGGTCAGAATTGGAAGCCTCGCCCATCAAGACTAATAGTTCCTCAGTACCGCATTTAGCGAGATAATTTGAGGTGGTGATTGCAACAGATATGCGTTTATCATTGATAACAATGCAATTTTCATCAACAATGATATTCAGTTCTCCCTCGGGTTGCATTCCATGGCCACCGTTAATCGGGTGTTCATCGAAGTCAATTTCCGTCCAAACTAGAGCAAATAGGTCTAAATCTAGCCCACTCATCATATCACCTGAAGCGAATCATCTGCAAATCGCAGACCTCGTCCGTGTTCAGCAACCATGCATGGATATTCTGGTAGACGAGCGCTTAACTCATCAACATAGATTTGTGGTGATACAGTATTGTGTGGATCCATCCCATAATGCATTGGAATCGCCGCTTTGGGTTCGATCTTTTCAATGAGGTCGACCGCTTGTATGTGAGAAAGATTGTCATTGCCATTGATGCATAAAAGCGCGATATCCAGTCCGTCGCCAAGAGCAGTAGCAGCCTTTTCTATCGAAGTATGCCAACCGGGCCAAGGTTGGCCATCGCCCATATGATAGATGGTTACTCCATCACATTCGATCACGTATCCGACGTACCATGAATCACCCTCTTCATCAAAGTCTAATTCCATATGAGCTGCAGGAACGGCTTTGAATGTCAGGCCACCAATAGATTGTGTTCGATGTCCGTTGGTAGGGATAATCCTCTCTACATCGATTCCCCAATCGGTTAACTGGTCGAGAGAGCGAGATGGAACGATGAATTTAGTTTCGGGAAAAGTCGATGCTAAGCGCGGTAAACTTTCGGGACAAAGGTGGTCATCGTGCCAATGGGTGCAAAAAACGTAGTCTAAGCGAGGGAATCCTTCGGGTTTCAAGGGATATTCTCCCAGCAATTTACCCCACACATCGCCCGCGAATAAATCACGCCACCACGGGTCGATAGCAATGGTAAGTGAGTTGAATTTCACCACCCAACTCGCTTGGGTTAGCCACCACAATCCGGCTGAACTTGGCGCAAATTCTGAATTCTCAATTTGCTGACGTAATTCTTCATCGCGTAGAGCCGGTTGGATACGAGATTGTGGAACTTCCCAGCCGGACATGTTGTTGGCATTGCAAAGTATACCATAGCGGTTGGCCTCTGGCTTCCTTTTCACTTCGCCCCTAAGGGGCGAAGTCTAAGTCATCGTGCCGCGACCGCCGTCCATGCAGAGCAGATTGAGCATCGCCCTGCTAGTCGCAATAATGATGGTGCAAATCACCTTTTCTAGCGCACTTGCTGATTCTCAGAATGAGTTGGCACTACAAACTGACGAAGAGCCACCCGATTGGCCTAATGGCAGTACAGCATACGATAATATGGTCGATATGGCGAATTTCGGCTATCGCAAAATCGATACCAATGCAAATTTCGCCGCCCGTGATTGGATCGCCGAAGAACTGGAAGGGATGGGATATGAAGTCGAACGGCAACCATTCACAACCCAAGAGTGTGACCAGTGCGAAAATATCGTTGTAACCATCAACGGTACCCTTGAGGATAATTGGATGGTAGTTGGAGCCCATCACGATGCTATTTGCTATTCACCACCTCCACTTGTCGGACAGACTTACACCACCTGCACTAGTTCTGGAGCTTATGACGATGGAACTGGAAGTGGCTCTCTGCTCGAATTGGCACGTGCTTTTGCTAATTGGGAGGGCAAGCCTCTGCATACCTGGAAACTTGGTTGGTGGGATTACGAGGAATGGCAAGGCTCGAGTTCAAGTGAGGGTGGCGGCAAAGGTAGCCTGCACTTTGTTAACGAGCAAATCCCCGATGAGGTTAATGTCACCTACGTCAATCTCGACATGTTTGCCCTCAATTGGCCGGTTCCAACTCCAGCCTTGAGTCAGGCTAGTGGATGTGACGAGGATTATTGGACTCTGTACCAGTTCACCTCACCGGTTGAGGATTGGTCGTATTACGAAGGCGAGGGATTGGTAGTGACCGAGGAGATGCAAGCCGATGCAGAATGGTTGCAAAATCGCTTGACTGACATCAATACTAACCTCTCACATCCAGAGGAATGGGTGCGAGTAATCGATGATACAAAGGGCAATTCTGACCATTATAATTTCATCATGGCTGGTTATTCCGCCACTTGGATTCGCGGCCAGCACCAATATATTCTCGAAGAAGGAGATACTTGTGAGCAAACTCCAAAACACGCTCAATCCGATTCTGTAACTACCATCAATACCTTGGCGGGGGGGCGGCAAAACGTTGAGGCAGGACTGCAAACCGGACTCAATATTGTCGCTACTCATGCTTGGTGGGATTGGAATTCCAACCTCTCTGATGAGCCTGAAGATGGGAATGAGACCAGTGTAATGTCTGTTGGCAGTGGTGCAATTTCAGCGTGGCTTTTCACCCCTTGGTTTGCCATTATGCTAGTTTTTGTTGGCTACATTTCAATGCGTGAAGATTGGTTCAAACCACTAACCGATAAGGAACGTAAAATTGCGGCATTTGCCGCCGCCACTGCTGCGGTTGAATCAGCGAAGAAAAGCACTAGTGCAAGCACCATTACTGCTGCATTGAAAGGCGATGATTCAGATGGCCTAACCTTGGTCGATAATTATCGTGCTCGCGTCTTGACCTTGTGTGCTCTATACGTTGCTCAGGGCTTGCCGTGGGGTTTCATCACAATCACTTTCGTGACATATTTGGCTGCCGAGGGAGTCTCGGCTGGAATGCTGGCTGGGATCCTATTTTGGGGAACATTGCCATGGACAGTGAAATTCCTATGGGGTCCTGTCATCGACCGCTACCAATTCAAGGGATTGGGGCGACGGCGGCCGTGGATTATCATTGCTCAGTGTGGAATGATACTGACTTTATCGACTCTGATATTCATTCCCAATTTGGCTGACAGTATCGTAATTCTTTCGGCGATATTCTTTACCTACAATATTTTCACCTCACTTCAAGATGTTAGTACTGATGCTCTAGCAGTAGATGTTCTCAAAAATGATGAATTTGAGAAAGTTAATTCTTACATGTTTAGCGCCAAAATATTTGGTGGAATGCTCGGTGGTGCCGGACTTGGTTCGGTGATTGGAATAATTGGAATACGTGGAGCAATACTTCTGCAAATCCCATTTTTGCTGCTGGTGATGATGGTGCCGTTATTCATGAATGAGCGCCCTAACGAGCGCCGCTGGCCATGGGATGAACCGAGTGATGTGAAAGAGGAAGAAGAGGTCATAGAGCGGGATTTCAAAGAAATTTTTGCCAAATTGCGTACTGCTTTTTCAATCAAATCAGCGCGACTCGGAGTCATCATCAGCCTACTAGCCTTCCTCGCCAACTTCCTCATCCCCATTCTTCCACTACTCTTCATTCGTGAATTGGGTTGGTCACAAGAGCAATTTAATGCTACCAAAGGTGGTCTAATGTTGATTATTGGTTTCGTTGGCTATATCATCGGTGGCCAATTAGGCAAACGTTTCGGTGGCAGAAAGGTTGCGATTTGCGCGGTAATTATCGGTGCACTAATCACCATGAGTTGGGGGTTAGCAAAACCTTGGTGGGATAATTCAACCGTGATGCTGGCGATTTGGTCGCTGCGAACTTTTGTGCTCTATGTCGCGGCGATAAACCTGTATTCACTAATGATGAAAGTCACTTGGTCAGAGGTTGGTGGAACTCAATTTACCGCTTATATGGCGATGATGAATCTCTCGGCTGTCGCCGGTTATGCTCTGACCGGAATGCTTGCCAGCCGCTTTGATTTCGCCACGTTATTCTACATCGCTGCCCTATTAGAGACCATTGTTATCTTTGCGTTATTCTACTTCGACGGTGATGAAACGAGCCGTATTCTCGGCACCGCCGGCGGGACGATAAATGCAGAACTTATTGAAGGTTGATTTTACCAATACGGTGATATTATGGGTATTATTGAACAACACGCTGAAGCGGCTGAGACTGATTTCTTACTTTACACGACTACTTTTTGCCCTTACTGCGTCGCCGCTAAGCGATTGTTGAAGCAAAAGGGTTTGACCTATCAAGAAATTAATTTTGATGATGACCATAGCATTCGTATGGAAGTAGTTGACCAAACTAGACATCGTACCGTGCCAGTAGTAATCGATGTTCGTGGTGATGCTCCTATTTTCATCGGTGGTTTCGATGAAACCCAAATTTACCTGCGTTGATTACAGAGTCCACTGGCTCTGTAATCCACCAGCAACCTTCAGATGAATGAATGATGAGCCCCCGCTCAAAGTGGCGGTTACCGAGTATTCACCGCTATTCGAGGGGATTGTTCCCAGCGTTCCTTTCTCGGTTGATGATGGGCCCCAAGCACGGGCTAGTGGAGTTGCCCCCGCGTGATCTTTTACCGAAATAGTACCTTGACTGGGTCCACCGCCAATCTCTACATCGAGGTACCATACCAATTTGTCGAATCCCTCACCACTTGGATGTCCGCTGTCAAAAAAGGTATCATAGGCCTCGCCATCTAGATTTTCGTAGCGCTCTTCAAAAAGGTCGGTAGCACGGATAAACCACACATCTCCCTCATGATTACTACCGAAATTATTCATCTGCATTTGCAAGCGTAATTCACCCTCGGAATCAAAATGCGAAAATGTGGTGAAAAATGCAGCATCATGCGAGTAGGTGTAGATAATCTCTCCTCCGTCTCCACTACATGACACAGTAGCTTTACGGTCAAGTGTTGAGGTGACTTCGGCCTGCCAGGTTGAGCCAAATAATTCGAATTGCCAAGTCTTTCCTTTGCTCAATGGAAAAGAGAAAACCGGCTGAGGTATTCCGTTTTCATAGGCTGAGAGATTATCCCAAGTCATCCGACCCAAAAACGGGTTGTGACTAACTACAGCATGGCGCTGAGCTTCTTTTAGACTAGAGATCGCCAACATCCACGCCTCTTCATCGGTATTGTTTTCGGCCACCACCAAGCGTGCTGAATCTTCACCGAATTCAGGGGTAATGAAGGTGTACAACCACCAATCACCGATTTCCCATTGAGGAGTATAGTACTCGTCCATCTCGTCAAAATCACTGGAATTAGAGCCAGAAGTCATGCAACCGGCTAACGATGCTGAGAGTATGATGCCAACCAATAATATGGCTGGGGCAAATCGTACACACTTGGACAAGTCGCTCTCTCCTGTGCCTATCGCTCCACAGACTCACGTTTGAGCCTAGCGGATTATGGGTTATTGTGATTTCACAGCATGCCAGTCAAGGTTAGGCTTGGGGCGATAACCACCGCAACAATCGACATCAACTTGATGAGAATGTTGAGTGAAGGCCCGCTGGTGTCCTTGAAAGGGTCACCAATGGTATCACCGATAACCGCAGCGTCGTGGGCTGAATCGCCCTTCTTGGCACCGTCGATATGACCTTGCTCGATTGCTTTCTTGGCGTTGTCCCAAGCGCCACCAGCATTAGCCATGAATAGTGCCATCAGTACACCGGTAACCAGTGCGCCAGCAAGCAGACCACCTAATGCTGGAGCTCCAAGGGTAAATCCTACGATTACCGGAGCGGCTACTGCGACAACTCCTGGCATGACCATTTCACGTAATGCGGCTTGGGTTGAAATCTCGACACAGCGTTGGCTGTCTGGCTTGACTCCTTCCTTGCCTTCTAGTAGACCGTCGATTTCTTTGAATTGTCGACGGATTTCAACCACCATCTCGCCAGCAGCTTTGCCGACACTAGTCATGGTCATTGCAGCGACTACAAACGGAAGTGATCCACCAATCAATAACCCGATTACAACCATCGGGTCATCAAGGGTAAGGGATAGGGTTTCACCTACTCCTAGATTGGCTTCTACCGCGATTTTGAAAGCGGCAAACAAAGCGAGAGCGGTTAATGCTGCACTGCCGATTGCGAAACCTTTGCCAATTGCAGCAGTCGTGTTTCCGATGGTATCAAGACCATCGGTAATCTCTCTTACTTCGGGACCTAATTCACTCATTTCGGCTATTCCACCGGCATTATCTGCAACTGGACCATAAGCATCGACGGTCATCGTAACTCCAACGGTGGCTAACATTCCCATCGCTGCCATAGCGATGCCATACAATCCGTATGCGGAATCAGTTCGACCATTCATCATAAATTCATTAGCGCAGAAAATTCCCATGGCGATCAAAATTATCGGAAGGAAAGTCGAACTCATTCCGACCGATAGGCCAGAGATAGCATTAGTTGCTGGGCCTGTCTTTGACATCTCACCAATATGGGCGATGGCTTTGGGCTTAACACCCATTACTGGCTCAATTCCAGTATAATACTCGGTAACTAAGCCGATTAGAATTCCAACAATACTACCGGCTATTACCGCCATCATAGGGTCTGTTCCAGTTTCTAATCCTGCATATCCGATGCCAAACCATCCACCAAGCCAGAATAGTCCAGCGCCGATGAAAGTGGTGTTACGTAGAGCCGCACCTGCGTCTCCACCTTTGAGAAGTTGAATACTAAAAACACCAATGATACTAGCACCATAGCCGATTAAAGCCAAGAAAATCGGTAATATCACCCAATCTTCATTGTTGACGCCACCCATTCCACTCGACTCAGCGATGACCATTGCGGCAATAATTGAACCAACAAAGGATTCGAAAATATCAGCACCCATTCCAGCAACGTCGCCGACGTTATCGCCGACGTTATCTGCGATAACACCAGGATTACGGGGGTCGTCTTCAGGGATACCGGCCTCAACTTTACCGACGAGGTCTGCACCAACATCAGCAGCCTTGGTGTAAATACCCCCGCCAACGCGAGCGAATAGTGCAATAGATGAAGCGCCCATTCCGAAACCAGCAATATTCTGGACTGCAGAGCCAGTACCCAACCACATCGCCATCAAAGAGATGCCGAGAAGCCCTAGGCCACCCACTGATAGTCCCATCACTGCGCCACCATTGTAGGAGACTTCCAGTGCTTTTGCTTGTCCCTCTTCGGCTGCAGCCATAGCTGTACGACCATTAGCCGAAGTTGCGGAACGCATGCCGCTAAATCCAGCGATGACACTGGCGATTGCTCCGGCTAAGAATGCCAAAGCAGTTTCTTGCCCGTTATTGAGGAAAAGTAAACCTGCAACCACTACAACGAAAATGCTGAGGTAGCGGTATTCGGCCTTCAAGAAGGCCATAGCGCCATCTTGAATCTGCTGAGTAATATCAGCAACTGTTTCATTCTTTATCTCAATTTTGTTGACCTTTTGGTATAATGCAAAGGCAATCAATAGACCTAGAACGGCTATCCCCGAACTAAGTAGTGGTATATTCTCAAACATGGTAACACCTATTGGCCCGCCGACCTGCGACCCCCATATAAGGTGAAGGGGGAGAAATTACCGCGAAAACCATTGAATTGGGACTATTATGTGATTTGCGAATGCACCACTGAGGCAAAGTTAGTCAAGACCTGCCAGCCATCATGTTCACCGTGAACCGCATTGCTCTCCTCAAGCGATAGATAACCAGCTTCATATGAGTCCTGAATCAATTCAGGATAAGCCTCAGGGTGGAATTGAACCCCATAGGCATTCAATAACCGCTTATCCTCACAGACCCGAACTGCAGTAATGGGACTGTGTTCGGCCTGTGCTAAAACTACACAATTTTCTGGGATACTGGTAACATGGTCCTGGTGAGTAAACAGACCACGTAGACTGTCTATTCCCGCAAATAATGGATCGATAGAGCCGAAACCACTCAAGGGAATCTCTACCACCATATCCGAACGAGTTGATGCTCGCTCAATTTCAGAACCCAAGGCGCGGCAAAGGATTTGATGGCCAAAACAAATACCGAGGGTGGGAATCTCGGCATTGATTGAAGCCCTCAATAACTCGGCTACCGAATCCATCCAATCTTCCCACTGCGAAACGTTGCTACGACTTCCGGTACAGTAGACCGCTGCAGGGTTAGCAGTTTGCAACCACGCGCTAATTTCGTTAGGATGCGGAGTTGCCATCCTCAACAGATGGACTGAATTATCACCTTCTTTGCTAGGAATCAAAGTCATCTGATTGGCGAAATCAAAATCACCATGCCATAATGGTACTTCTTCTGGACTGAGCGGACGTGGAACAGAATCGCCAACTCCCCCATCTTGCATTTGAGGAGTTAACAGCCAAACTTCGACCGAATCATACTCTAGTAAGGGTGAAATTATCTGTAAATTACCTTGATGTCCAAAGGTCGGCCTCTCGACCAATAAATCAACCAACACGACTCGTAGCATCAAAGTCGATGATGGCTATGTCTTACTTCGCTTCAACATATCTCTAGACTGTTATCAATATTGAAAGGAGCATTATTAGGTAAGCGGCATACCCCCGATAATGTTCACATGACTTTGAGCAAGGAGAGAATCATGGCCGAGGTCGGCCCTGTTGCAGAAATTCTCAAGGCACATGATGGGATTGTCAACGTTATCGACACTACAGATGGAATCGTCATGATCAGCCTTGAAGGCGGCTGTGTGGGATGCTCATCAACACCTATGACCGCCATGCAGATGTATTACCACCTCAAGCAATTAGATGAGGTCAATGATGTGGTTTTTGTCAATGGCGAACTACCGGAATTCATGCGTCAATTCATTGACCAGAAGATGGCTACAGAAGCCGAAGATGCCGAACTCGACAATGATGATGATGTTCTCGCCAATGCAAACTGATTTCTAATCCCAAGTTGGCGAGTATTCACTCTTCTTCACGGGCTAGACGCATTATTTGATGAGGATTCATCCCTTGTGAGATATTCTCACCGCGAATATTGAGATTAGAGCCGATGCCGACGATAATGCAGGCGAATGCCAATACCGGAGGCAGAGCGGTTGAGCCATAGAATGACCCGCCGCCTAAAGTCAGCCAAATCATTAAACCAGCGGCGATAAAACATACAGCCCCCAAAATTCTCTGGACTATTTCTTCAGCCACTTTTGAGCGAGAAAATGTCGCAATGAAGACAAACAATAGTAGGGCTATTCCACAAGTTGCACGAGTGGCCGATTCGACCGCCGTCATCTCGACCATGCAGTCGCTAGACTCGTCGGCTTCTTGAACCTCGCCTCATTGGACTTGTCGAGGCGATGGATTTGGCTGGTGGTGGAAGTTGGAGATTACCGAAACCCCGTAGAGGTGGACCGCCATATTTCACTCGTTCTCAGGTCGCCAGCGTGCTTCATCAAGTTGGCGTGCTACTCGAATTAGGAGGTGCAAATCCATTCCGTGTACGCTCATATGCCAATGGCAGTAGGATGCTGGGAAGTTTGACCTCAGACCTCGGTGAATTGGTCGCAAGTGGAGAGTTAATCAATGTCAAGGGAATCGGCAAAGGATTGGCCAGTGGCATTACTCAAGCCGTCGAAGAAGGTGAATGGCCAGCAGATTGGATTAGGCTACATGAAGAGACACCTCAAGGCCTAATTGAAATGCTTGGAATTCCAAATCTCGGACCTAAGCGCATCAAACAAATGCATGATGAACTGGGTGTCGACGATGTGGACGCATTACAATTAGCGGCCGAAAATGGAGAAATCGCACCTTTGGCCGGTTTCGGTGAGAAATCACAAAATAAGATCCTAACTGGAATTGAATTACTACGCCGCTTCAATGCTCGCCGACGTCTCGACATCGGACTGCGATATGGCGAGGCCTTTGAGGCCAAAATCGCGGCACTTGAAGGAGTTAAGAAAGCCACTTTGGCTGGTTCAGCCCGCCGCCGCCGCGAGACCATTGGTGACCTCGATATCGTTGTCGCAGTGGAACAGGAAAATCACCAAAGTGTGACCGATGCAATCCTTGCTCTTTCTGGAATCGCAGATGTAAAAGGTGCTGGAGATTCAAAAATTTCTCTTATCCTTGATACCAGCCTTTTCGATGATGGATTTGCATTGGGAACATTAGATGCAAATGTGCTTTCGGCTATTGGTGGTGAAGCATATGAACAACTGGAGGCTAGTGGAACAATCGATGCTCAGGTTCGCTTGGTCACTCCAGAGGTTTACCCGTTTACACTCGCCTATTTCACCGGTTCTAAGGAGCACAATATCCGCATGCGACAACGGGCGATTGACCGCGGTCTACGGCTCAATGAATTCGGATTGATTCCAGAAGCAAAAGCCGGCGATCTAAAGGGAATGGCAGCAGCACAATTCAGCCTAGCAGCCACAGATGAAGAAGAGATTTATGCTCATCTTGGGATGAATTGGGTACCACCTGCAATCCGTGAGGATATGGGTGAGGTTGAGGCTGGAGAACTCGGCGGCGAAGGATTGCCGAGTTTGGTTTGTATGAATTCAATTAAGGGGGCATTGCACAATCACACCACACTGTCTGATGGCGAGGCGAGTTTGGCGGAAATGGCCGATGCAGCGATGCGGCTCGGCTGGCAGTGGTTGGGAATTTCTGACCATTCACAATCGCTAAAAATCGCCAACGGCGTCGAGGCTGTAGACCTAATCAAGCAAGGTCGAACAATTGCCGAATACAATAGCAAGTGGGCTGAAGAAGATGTGAACTTCCGACTCTTCCACGGTGTTGAATCTGATATTCTTGAAGGCGGAAAACTCGATTATTCCGACGAGGTGCTTGGACAACTCGACCACGTCATTGCTAGTGTTCACGCGATTACAAAATGGAGCAATCGTGATGAGATAACCAATACTGAGGAACTCATCAAATGCATCGAGAATCCAGCCACTACTATCCTTGGCCATCCCACCGGACGTATTCTCCAAGGGCGAGATGGATTTCCCGTCGACATGCATGCAGTATTGCGGGCAATGGCAGAATTGCGGGCCGAAGGTCAGGTGAAATTTGTTGAGATGAATGCATCGCCATATCGGCTTGACCTTGATTGGCGCTTGCTAAAATACGCCAAAGAATTGGCGATTCCTGTTGCTATTAATCCAGATGCGCATTCTGTAGCGGGATTAGCAGATATCCACTATGGAGTACTCAATGCTCGCAAGGGCTGGTTGTCTTCTGAAGACTTGGTCAATTACTTGAAGGCCGACCAATTGGCCGAACTGCTGGGGTGCTGAGCCAGTCGAGAGTGAATGATAATGCGACTTTTTAGAGCGATATATCTGGGCATCATGGCCTTTGCTGGCGGACTACTCCTCGGCTTCATCGGCTACATGATCGGTGGTGCACCCGAAGGCGCTGGGAATTGGCAAAATTGGCAATATTTGACCTGCTATGCAATTCCCGCCAGTTCATTCATTTTCGGGGTATGGTGGGGCTGGAATAGTGGTGCTGAATACGCCAGCGGGTCCTTGGAGTGATTCGATGCGGCGCCAGGAAAAGGCAGACCGTATCGGAGAATTTCTCGACCAACTTTACCCAACTCAACCAATTCCTCTCACTCATAGCGACCCCTATACCTTGCTGGTTGCGGTGATGTTATCAGCCCAAACTACCGATAAAAAAGTCAACCAAGTCACGCCATTTTTGTTCGCAAAGGCGAATACGCCTGAAAAAATGGCGCAACTTGAGGTTACAGAAATTCAAGAAATTATTCGTGAAATCGGTTTGGCACCAACCAAGGCAAAAAATCTCAAACGAATGGCTGAGCAACTCATAACCAACTTTTCTGGAGAAGTGGTGCCGGATTGGGAGGCGTTGGAAAGCCTCGCCGGAGTAGGTCACAAAACCGCCAGCGTGGTTATGGCGCAAGCATTTGGCATTCCAGCATTCCCGGTCGACACCCATATCCATCGCCTAGCGGAACGATGGGGTTTGTCGAATGGTCGCTCTGTAGTCCAAACAGAACGTGACCTAAAATCGGTTTTCCCCGAAGACACATGGAATCGTCGCCACTTGCAAATAATATTCTTTGGGCGTGAATACTGCCCAGCAAGGAATCACAACTTAGCAGAATGCCCCATTTGTGGCTGGGCCTCCTAGTAGGCGGCACTTCGCCCTAACTGACTGTAAACATCGACAATGACGATTCAAGCATCACAACTGTAAGGAGACTGGTGATTCCAGCAATCCAAGTCATTTGTACCATCATGCCAATGGCGCTAGCAAAGCCACCGCCACGCATGCGAGTAGAAATTGCCGAGAGGGTAATCACCTTGAGAATGATGAGGATTGAGACGACTATTTTGAACAAGAAAATATTCTGATTAATTACCGTATTATCATCCAGTGCGGGAAGACCAAATCCACCACCACCGCCTGTATCGGTAACCGCTCCAAGGTCGACATTCGTGAAGTCACCAGCGATACCCCCGATACTATCCCCCAATTCCAAAATGATGGTATTGGTCACGTTAAGGCTGGTAACTGTTGCAATAAGCAAGCCGATTGCTGTCCCCCACATGGTACCAGCCGAAAGTCCTCGTCGATTACGCAACGAAAGGATGGAAGATGTCGAGCGGCTAACCATTTCAGCAGTTGCTGCCGGTTGACCACTCGATTGTGAACCTTCAATGTAGATACGGTTGAAGCGACTAATGAGCGAAGAATTAGTTTCAGATGAGAAATAATCCCATGCTCGTTCTGAATCAATTCGGGTCGAAAGGCGCCTCTCCAAGCGGTCTATCGCATGGTCGAGTAACCCAAAATCAATACCACGCAGAGCCCTTATTGTTGCACTCGGTTCAGCAGAACGGGCTTGAGCGGTTCCCCCTAAAGCGCGAATGAAACCTGGATACGAATCATCACGTCGGCCTATTTGTAATTCTTCACGGCGCTCAATTTGCGCTGGAATCAGCATCGGGGTGAATGGTACGGCGATGAGAATCAGACCATAACGATCCCATTGATCGGCTAATGACGCCCAGAACATTATCGATAAGATTACCGTTACAGCAAATAGAATCGTGGTTAATATTGAAGCCCCGAGAAAACTTTGCAAGAACAATTTGCGATAAGGTGTGTCCATTTCATCACGCGCAAAAATCGGGTCATCGGGTAATGTGGCACGGAAGGCAAATAGGCATCCAAGTTGGATAATGGCAAAGAAAAATCCTGCTAAAAGAAGCCATCGCATACGACCAAGAATGACAATTGGCTCGTCACTAGGTGTGCCGGTCATGAATAGTACGAGATGGATTCCAGCGATGACCAAACCGAAAAGTCCAGCAGAAACTAGGCTCACGTAAATTTCCTTGAGGGTATCAACCGCTTCCAAGCGAGTATCATATAATGTGTTATATTGCTCGGAAATCGTTTCTTGCTCAGCACGCATGAACTCATCGATAGGCTGACCTGCCTCAATTGAGAATGCCATCCGGTCAAGGAAATCTGCCCATAGCGGACTGGAACTTTGATTGGCAACAATTCTCGCGGCTTCGGGTAGGCTAGTATGCCACTTATCGACTAAAGTATTGATTCGCTTGACCTCGTATGCTAACTCACCATAATCCCCCATTTGGCGAAGAATATCGAACATCGAAGTTGCTCCAACTTCGCCGAGCGAGAGAATCCCCATACGCGTAATGAACATGTGCATTTCTCGCTCAATTAGAATCGCAACGCGATTCAATTCTAAAAACGGGTAATAAGCTGCAGCAAATGTTGTGGCTATCGGTAAACCGAGCAATAATAATATTGCACTAGCACCAACAAATAATCCTGGAATCGCGAAAACCAGAATGATGCCAGTTAACAAACCAGCAAGTGCGGCTCCACCAACATAGAATATTAGGTAACGCTGAACCGGCATTTCAAGACGCCGGGTAGCAATCTGCCAGTTAGACAGTCGCTCCATCTATACTCACCTCATCCTCATTTCACGAATCGTGATTTACCCCGACCCACGAATCAATGGACGATTGAAATGTATCCCACCCCTGATTATAGTAGATCCCTAATAAGTCAAATACATCATCATAATGAGTCAAATCTCTGTCGACCATCGCTTGAATCGCTGTTGCTCGCTTTTGCATGTCATCATAGATATCACGTTTATTGGCGTACCCAGCGATTGCGGCAATCTTGTTTTCTAACAAGTGAGATTGGAACATTCCACGGAAGTAATGCTTATCCTTGACTGGGTCCCATTCGAACATACCCCTAGTCATTACACCGTCACTGTGCTTATTGTAGCCGATGACTTCATCAATTCCTGTGATACGGCGAGCGATTCCTCCACCTGGGGCTTCGACTACTTCTTGGAAAATAGCGAAATTTAAGTTGTCGAAAAACCGGATTGGAACATTGATTGGATCACCGGTAAATCTCTGAATTAGTTTAACGATTGAGGAAGCGTGGAAAGTCCCCATAACAGGGTGCCCAGTCTGCATCGCTTGGAAAGCAGTCGCGCCCTCTACACCACGTATTTCACCAATGATGATGTAGCGAGGACGGCTTCGCAAGGCCGCTTTCAAGAGGTCGAACATCTCGACTCGAGCCTCCTCGTTTTTGGACTCACGGGTGACCAGCCGTTGCCAAATTTTGTGCCTGACATATACTTCAGGGGTATCTTCAGCGGAATAGATTTTCACATTGTGGTCGATGAATGGAACGATAGCATTGAGTGTGGTTGTTTTTCCCGATGCAGTCTCTCCAGAAACCAATACTGACATTCCATATTCTAGACAAACCCAAATGTATGCAGCTTGTTGGGAAGACATCGTTCCCCATTTAATCAACTGTGTAACCGAAATGGTTTCTTCTGCGAATTTACGGATAGTGAATGACGGACCGAGCATTGAGACGTCATCGGAGAAAATGATATTGATACGTGAACCGTCAAGTAGTGCTCCATCGATAATTGGTTTATTGTCAGAAACCGGCCTACCGATACGCTCGCTCATCGCCCGCAAATAACGCGACAATAATTCTCGCTCACGGAAACGGATATTCGAGGTTACCATTCCGAACACCTTGTGGTCCATGTTGACATGCTTAAGGCCGATAGAGTGGATATCTTCCAGCATCTCATCAGAAAGTAAAGTCTCAATCGGTCCATTGCGAATCAGGTCGCGAATAATGACGTAACGCAAGCGTTCACGCTGATTTTCAGATACGACTAATCTCCGGTCTTCCAAACCGAGGAGATCCCAAATTCGGCCTGAACGATTAACCATAGGCGCGTCATCTTCAAGCACAGTATAGCGGTCAATCATACCAGAAAGAATATTTTCAAATTCATCATCGGTAGTGAAGGATGGCGCGGACGGTGCCTCTTGTAATAGAATCTCGACCAATGTACGGCGAATCATTTCATCCTCTTCGGTCAATTGTGGTTCAAGACCGAACCACAGAGTTTGGCCGCCACCATCGTCGTCTGCAGGTGGACTGTAAATGTGTACAAAAATAGGCGGCTTGGTTGAATAGATGAGATTGCGCGGCTCAACCGATTTGGCACCACGGTCGAGAGGACCGTAGTAAATTGGCCGACTACCGTATCTTTGCTCAAAATCTTGTACCCATTCACGTACATGCGTATAAGTCGACATCAAGCCATTGATATCACCAGGAGCGATTTCCCGTTGTTGTTCTTCAGGAGGTTGCATCAGCTCACCGCCGTGATATCAACAATGAAGCCCATTCCCGGCTCAACACGCCAGCCAATATTGGTCTGTACCGGGCCAGCAGCACGCAAGAAGCGGGTGACTTGGAGGCCACGCTTCAATGTGCCACCGATAACATTCGCTTCAACATCGAGAACAATCTCGGCTGATGAGCGTAAGTCGCGCAATAAATTCGCATTGGTACCGGATGGGTCGAGGGTTAGCATTAGACTGCGGCCGCCTGAACAGAAGCGACGCAATTGTTGTAATATTGTGAATATCTCAGCGCCTGTAATATCTAGGTCGACAATTGCTGAGACTGAATCAACGATAATGAAATCGGCTTCTCCGAGTGCATCAGAATCCAATATTTGCTCAATTCCGACCCCTTCAATTGGGTCGGCAATAGTTCCGAATCTAGACAAGACGATAAGGCGACCTTTGGCGATGAAATCGGTGCAAAAATAACCGAGGCTGTGCATTTGTTCAATCCAGCCACGCGTAGTTAACTCGGTGGTGATTATCACGAGTTTTGCACCATTTTCCAGCATTCCGTGGATTAGACGTTGTGAAACAAGGCTCTTACCAGCCCCAACTTCGCCACAAATTAGGCAAAGTGAACGGTTGGGAATACGCATGCCCATACTGTCGGCCAAACTATCGGTTTCAACCCCGAATTCAAAGCCGTCTTCTACTGGATCGTCCACATCATCACCTCTAATCAGTCTAGCCTCACGGTCATTATCAATGAATCAGTTCCACGCACACCATTACTTAATTCGCTCTGTACAACAATGTGGATAATCGGTTCAAATTCAGCAGCGGTGTCGGTATAAGTCCATCCAGTATCTATCAATTCGATTTCAAGCAATTTGCCCGGCGCCCAATCACCACTACCAACAACTGTTACTGTGGTTGAATCTCCAGGACGCACTCCATCAACGAAAGCACCAAGAAGGCTATCATCAAGAATTATTTCACCTGTGTTTTGTAGGTAAAAAGTCATTGTATCAGTAGTTGAATCATAATCTACTTTCATCGCATTTCCAGCAAAGGAGAATTCAGTTTTGGCATCTATTGCGGCTTTATCGCGGTTTTTCGAGTACGTATCTGCAATGCCTTCCCATGATTCCACCAAAATGGCCGAAACTGCCGCGCTGACAATCAACGCGGTCATCAAGAAGATGAATGCACTCGGAGCCGAACCTGCCAATATTTCACCTCAGTCTACAATCCCGCCCTCGTTGCAATCGCTCCATCCGCAGTGATAGTAACAGAAGTAATGGTTCCAGATAATCCACCTTCCCAATATGTAATTGGGATGATTTCAGTTGGGAAAAATGTTCCAAATGAATTATAATATA
>CAZPME010000020.1:0-36765 GCA_964587885.1 uncultured Candidatus Poseidoniales archaeon | reverse complement strand
TAAGTTCGTACTCATGAATTCGACAGGAAATAGTAACCGAGATCTAAAAGAAAGGGTACCCACTGCTTAGTCGAGCAACTCGCCCTTAGCCCCAAGAAGTTCAATTGTAAGTCCGGCCGCAC
Organism: uncultured Candidatus Poseidoniales archaeon; assembly: GCA_964587885.1. Taxonomy (GTDB): domain Archaea; phylum Thermoplasmatota; class Poseidoniia; order Poseidoniales; family Poseidoniaceae; genus UBA60. The sequence continues at coordinate 36,643 of CAZPME010000020.1, read as the reverse complement.
GAGCCTGAACGATAATTTCCTCATGGAGACTATCCGAGAAGTCATCATAGGCGGCCAGAGCGGTCGCACCCGAGGTATCGACTAGTTTGTCGACCATGTGGTTGAGCACGCACGAGACTCCGTAAGCCTGGCCAGCACGGAATGCGTGATCGGCTCCACCAATCTCTGGGTCTTCAGCCTTCATTCGAGTCATAACTTGTTGCGAATAAGCGACCAGTGCCCCGTAAAGGGTTTCCATCATTTGCGCGGCTTCAAGGTCAAACATCAGCCCCTGAATATCCACTAATGCCGAATCTGCGGCTTGGCCATAGAGGGTGTGGGCTTCGATGTTACTGCTAGTTTCTGCGGTCATTGCCGCATCGATGAGAGATTTCCAATCGGACATGTTATCACACCGCACACAGTGGTCGCACACATGAATGTTCACACTGCACATTTTGGTAATATTTCCTTAATCACCCTGTAAGGGTGTGCGTTTTCCGCGTGGGTGGCTTGATAAAGGGGGGGACGGTCGCAAGGCCGCCTCAAAGCATCGAGGGAGTCATATGAGTAAACCTGAACGCAAGACAAACCAAACCTTGGTCAACACGATTGGCCAACTAAAGGCACAGTCGCGCGAGACCGGTTCTGCACTATGGCGAGATGTAGCTGTGCGCCTTTCAAAGAGCCGCAGTCAATGGGCTCAGCCGAACTTGAGCCGCTTGAGCAGACATGCCCCCGAGGGCGCAACCGTCCTCGTTCCGGGTAAGTTGCTAGGAAGTGGAGAAGTTGTTGGCAGTCCTGTCGTCGCCGCCTATAGTGTAAGTTCTGGTGCTCGCGCCAAAATCGAACAAGCCGGCGGCGAAATCATGAGCCTAGATCAACTCATGAAGTCAAATCCGAATGGAGAGGGGGTGTTTATCCTTGGCTGAAGCAACGACTAGCACCACCTACGTCTACGACGCTTCCAATGTCGCCATGGGGCGACTGGCTAGTGTGGTAGCCAAGCAATTGCTTTCCGCCCACCGTGCTGGTCGTGATGACCGTGCGATAATCATCAACTGTGAACAAGCAATTGTTAGTGGTAGGCCAGAGAGTGTTCTCGCAGAATACCATCGCCGCTACGAGTTGAACCACCCACGTAAGGGGCCTTTCTTCCCACGCATGCCAGACTTAATTCTCAAGCGCAGTGTACGTGGAATGTTACCTTATCAAAAGAAGAGTACCGGGCGTGCTGCCTTCAAGGCACTACGAGTAGAAATCGGCTGCCCTTCTCATCTTTCTGGCGATGAATTGCCCGAAGGTCACGAGCGTGCTGTATCAGCAAGTCTTGAACGTGGTCTACCTGAGCGCTTCATCCGTCTAGGAGACATCAGCGAATCATTGGGTGCACCAGCCCACCGCTGGAATGGAGGTGAGGCCTGATGGCAAAGAAGAGCAAGGTAGTAAACACCAGTGGTAAGAGGAAAACCGCAATCGCCCGAGCCGCAGTAAAGGCCGGCAAGGGAAGAGTTCGCGTCAACAGCAAACCAATCGAAATCATGGAACCGGTCCTAGCCCGTCGCAAGGCAATGGAGCCGCTAATGATTGCTGAGGCTATGAATCGCCTCGCACAAGTCGACATCAACGTTCGCACTAATGGTGGCGGAACGATGGGTCAGACCGATGCCATTCGAACTGCAATCGCACGAGGCTTGGTCCACTATAATGGTGGAGCAGAAGGACTCGATGAAGAATTGAGAGATGAATATCTGCGTTACGACCGCAGTCTTCTCGTGAATGACCCACGCCGAAAGGAAGCAAAGCACCAACTCGGCCGTGGCGCTCGCCGCAAGAAGCAAAAGTCGTACAGGTGAGGTGAAGAAAAATGATAATTCCAATCCGATGTTTTAGTTGTGGAAAAGTAATTGCTGACCTTTGGGACCCCTTCCAAAATAAAATTGCTGAAGGGCAAGATAAGGGTGAGGCGATGGATGAACTTGGGCTTGATCGCTACTGCTGTCGCCGAATGTTTGTCTCACACATTGATTTGATTCAAGAAGTCGCACCGTTCTCCACATCACTTGAATAAGTGATGGTAGAACCAAGCGGCAGGACACACACAAGGGCTTGTGGGTTAGCTTGGCCTATACTTGGCGGCTGGGGGCCGTCAGACCCCAGTTCAAATCTGGGCAAGCCCACTTCTACCATATTATTGTTCAATGTGGCTTACTAGAATGTGAAATTATTGCATGATACTAACTTCTCTCACTATGCTTGTTTCCATATTTTCCAGCGCCCTACGGGCGCTGTCGCGTATTGGATATACATATGAGTCATATGCTTGTGTGCTGTTCTATGCAGGCCGCGTTTCGCTCGACTACGATTGTAATTATACTCCTATTGGCAAGTATTCTACCCCTCGCTTTAGATGATAATCAGAATACTGAATTGCAGACCAATGAGGTTGTTTTTGGTACGGTAATTAACACCAACACAATTTGGAATGGTGTTGTCGAAATTAGTGACAATGTCACTGTAAGTCATGGAGTGAAATTAACCGTCAAATCCGGGTCATTCATCAATATCACCGCTGATGTGCGCATCGAAGTGTCAGGAACTATCGAGGCAAATGACTCAACCTTCAATAGTACCCTTGAGCCTATCGGGCAGGGTAATACCGGAACCGGATTGTGGGATGGTATAATCATTAATTCTGGGGGAGTGGTGACTATGGACACAGTCACTATCGCCAATGCCCGTACTGCATTAACTGTCTCAGGGACCTCGACTTTGGCTGATGTAAGCGTGACTAAATCTTACATCGGGTTTGACATTGATGGCCAAACCACCGCCACCTCTCTTTCCTGCTTAGATATTGATTTTGAATGTGTGAAAATGTCAGGTACCGGTTCGCTTGACGGTTTATCTGCGACTAATGTATCAACCGGAGTTTCTCTTACTGGACAACTTAATCTTAACGATGCAACCATTGAATCGGCGGGAACTGGTTTTGAAATCAGTGGGGCCTCAGGTTTGCTAAGTGATATTCACGTAGGAAACGCCTCAACTGGATGGCGAGTACGCGGCACTACTACCATGAGTTCAGGGATATCTACCTCCTATGGCATAGGACTTCTTCTCGATGCTGGTGATAGTAGCGGTTTTAATTTCAATAATCACAGCGGTCAAGCCGACCGAGTTTTGTACGCTGATGGGATTACCAACTTAGCAATGGCTGATGTTACAGTCAATACCTCAGCCACAGAAACCACTGCATTAGATGTGCGAAATAACGGAGATTTGAGCCTAACCAATGTTGCCATTACCGATTTTTCGACTGGTCTCGACCTCACTGGTGATGGCGATACTTCATTGGGTGGAGTTAGTATGACCGCCTTAGACAATGGAATTATTGCAAGCGGTTCGGGTACTCTTGTGGTTACTGATTCGACTATCACTAGTGCCGGAGACATTGGTGTATTCAGTGAGATTTCGACCGATTTCTCTACCACCGACCTCATCGGCGGAGATGCAACCCAGACCGGACTATCGTGGGTTGGAGGCGCCCATTATCTCGATGAAGTTGAGTTGTCTCGCAATTATATCGGCTCGGCAGACACCACCTCGCAAGGAATGAATCTATGGTGGGCAGATCTATACTTTGGCGAGTTAAATATGGCCGGCTGGAGTACTGGGATTATTAGTGAACGCTCAACAATTGAAGGTGATGATGCGACCATCAACGATGGTGGTACTAGCAATGGTTATAGCTTGAATTTGCACGATTCTAGTGCGGAGATTGTTGAACTATCGACTGCACATTCAACTACCGCAGCCAAGTTAGTCGGTGATTCAGACTTGCTTGTCGCTGTGTGGAATGGGGCGATGCACAATACATTAGTCGAAATATCAGAGTTGTCTTTGGCCCAAGTCCGCAATATTTCCCTCACCGATATGAGTGGTACCATCGCCTATGGTGATGGTGAATTGCATTGGGGCTCAACAGACATTTTCACTATCGCTACCACGACAGCAATGGAATATTTGGAAACAGTGGTTAATATCACTGACGAAAATGGCGCCCCACTCAGTACTCAAGTGATGACTGGACCCTGGGAATTAAACTCCGATGCAGCGGGGAGCGTTACTTTACCTCTTTTTGCCAGCGGCAGTGAAGTATTAGTTGGCTCGACTGGAGCATGGCTTGCCTACTCATTGTACGGTGGAGTAGATGACCAATCGATTTCTTACACTCCAATACCTACCTCTGGCGATTGGATAATCAGTTCTGGTGCAGATGTTATTTTGACTGCAAAAGAAGACGGTTCACAGTATGCATTACCTGGCAACATTACCATTGAAACTGGTGCTAGTTTGGCATTGATTGATACCGAGTTGAGCATTCCCGCAAATTCTCATATTACCATTGCTGATGGCGGGCAATTATCGGGCAACGGTGGTCAAATAACCAGCGGCAGTGGAGTGATTGCTAACGGCCTCTCTTCACTTACGGGAAGTGAACAAGGGCTGTCGATTTCAATCCCAACCAGCATCTCTTGTAGTGGCGTTGCAAACATGGCCTCAGTAACACTAGTATCAGCCTCTATTGGCCCATCTTGCCAAGTTGTTATCTTATCGGGTAATGTTGAAGGAGATGTCGCAACCGATGGTGCGAGCTCAAGTCTTGAAGTTCGTAATTCAATTACCATTGAAGTCATCGACGCTGGTAATCCTGTCCAAGGCGTGACGATTTCAGTTGGTGGGACAAATTACGTTACCGCGGCAGATGGATCGGTAACAGCAATCGAGACATCTCGCTTAGATGTCAACGGCTCGGATACCGTATTTACCGGATGGAAGTATGTGCAAATGTCGCGCAATGGACACATTCAATTCTACAATTGGTCATTAGTAGGCTCACAATCGCATACCTTCATCTCTTCAACTGTTACCTCTGGTACAGTTACAACCTCGCAAACTCTTGATTCTCAATGGAGTCCATGGTTTTTGGATGCCGACCTGGTAATTCCTTATGGAAAGTCTGTCAAAATCCTCGACAATACTGAAGTGGTAATTGCCAATGGAATCACAATACAAGTGGCCGGTTTACTTGAAACTGGTTCTGCAACCCTCCATTCGACCAGCGGCTCACGTTGGGTTGGAATTAGTGTTGGTGGTGAGGGGTCGGTAGTTCGTTCATCTGGCAGTCATTTGGTTGAAGCCACACAGGTGATTGTAGCCAATGACGCGGCGACTGTTACCATTACCAATAGCGAATTAGCGCGTGGTGATAATCTGGTCACAGTCAATAGTGGTGCCCACGTTTCAATCGAGAATAGTTACCTCCATGATGCAATGGAATCATGTGTTATGGCACAGGGAATCGGAGCCGTGCTCAGTCTCAAATCTTCAACCCTTGATGCCTGTGGCGACCATGCTATTTGGGCTCGCTCGCTCGACATTGATTTGCAGAACCTAGTTATTGGCGCGGATTCTGAAGAAGGCATGGATTTCTCGGCCACAACCGGTATGGTTGATGGTGTCGATGCTAGTGCCCACAATGGTACGAATGCAGCCTTACACCTCTCGGAAATCAATGGGCAAATGACCGTAGCTAATCTCAATTTGAGCGCTGGTTCCGCAAGTGCCGCTTTGGTGGCTGAAATGAGTCGTTCAATCAATATATACAATGCTGAAATTATTGGCACTCCGGCACTTGAATTGTCATCAATAGCCGGATCAATCAGCGGTTTGAATATTCAAGGTGATGGAAGTGGTACAGCGATTTATGCCAATAACTCACGAGGTTCAGGTGGCCTAGAACTTGTCGACTCAACCATTAGCGGCTACTCAGTCGGGCTTGAATTAAATGGCCATGCTGGAGAGATTTACAATCCAGTCTTCAATTCTGCCAATAATCAAATCACCGCCACAACCGCTCTAGCCAGTAATAGCCGAGCATTTTCTTCCTTTGGTGATAACCTCAATGGTGCGGTTAATGCAACCTCTGAAGTAGCTTTGACCAGTTCAATTTTCGACTCTACTACAACTTCTATAACAGCAGGTGGAAATGCTACCGTTGTATTATGGCACACTGTTTCTTTCAGTCCAACCCTCGATGGTCAAGCAGTAATGGCCCAAGTCAGTATTGCAACCCCTGACGGGATAGCAATAGGGGATATTGCCTCCAGCCAAGACAGTGGTCTATCGTTGAATCCATCTCTAGTGGTTCCAATCGCTTCTTACTCCGGCGCGGCTAATATTATAGCCGCAAATCTATCACTTTCCGCGAGTGCTGATGGCGCATTACCATATAGTGAGGCAATATTGATAGAAGCCGATATGAGTAACATTGCACTGGCAATGATATTCAATAGTGCGCCGGTATTACAAGTCATTGACCCCGACGACAACGTCGAATTGATGGAAACAGAGAACCTTACATTCTCTGCCAATGCAAGTGATGCCAATAGCCCATTTTCGGATTTGAATGTGCAGTGGACGGTTACTGACTCAACTGGTGTTGTAGTAATGTCTTCTAATGATTGGACTTGGTCTACAACCGAATTAACAGTTGGAGCATATGTTGGAAAAGCCGAAGTTAGTGACCCGCATGGTAGTAGTTCATCGCATAGTTTCGTAATCACCATATCGCAATTAGATAGCGATGGTGATTGGACAGTTGATTGTGACCAAACTTTGTGGTGGGATGCAACAGCGGGGGTTGATTGTGGCCCTGATGCCCTTGACGACGATGATGATAACGATGGCATCGACGATATTTTTGATGCATGGCCAAATGATCCATGTGCTACCCAAGATAGTGATGCTGATGGACAACCCGATGAAATTACCTGCCCGGCCGGAACCAATACAACATTGATCGAAGATTTAGATGATAACAATGATGGCAAATCTGACCTCGATGAATTGCGAGGAACCACTGATGACGGCGTCTCAATGAGTATGGTTGCTGCAGTATTGTTGTTTATCGCTATCGCGGCATTGGTCGTCAATCGTATGCGAGTCAAAGACTAGGCGGGTCCAGCATGGCGATACTTGACCCGTTTCTATTCGGTACGGGGATAATCGCTATCGTATCCATGGTTGTATTCTATGACTTGTGGCGTATTTGGTCGAGTCAGCGCCAAGTCCCAAAACTTGGTCTACTTGAGAATGGCGGTTATGCTTGGGCCTCGGGTAGTGAGACTGAGTTAGGTCGCGATATACCAGGTTTGATGGCAATAGCCGCGATGATGGTATTACCTTGGTTTTTTGCCGAGCAAAGTGGAACTCCTCATTGGCAGGTAATCACCTTTGATGTGTTATTGGCTCTCCATGCTCTAGGGATGATTTTGCCCAAACGACAAGCGATAACCGCGACCCATCTTCATGTCGATGGGCATTCAATTCCATGGAGTGCACTAAAGCCAGCCAAGCGACAAAAGGCAGCCCGCATCGTACTGCATCGCAAAGGGTGGTGGTTTTTTGCCCCGCTCGCATTAGCCGGCTCTCCCGCTGATTTGAGTATCGCCAGTAGCCGAATTGCGGCGATATTATTGGCCGAGGAAGAATAGCAAAGCCATTTGAGCCGTCGCATCTTTCCTATGAATATGGAATGGACACGCAGTAATGATGACATATTTGTTCGCCTCGATCCTGGTGAGGAAATTCACGCCAGTCTTCACCAATTAGCCGAAGAAGCAGACATCTCAGCCGCCGCAATTACCAGTGGAATTGGCCGAACCAGTAAGAACGTCTATGGCTTCATGGACGAAAATCAAATCTATATGCGCTTCAATATCGATGAGCCGAGTGAATTAGTTAGTTTACAAGGCAATATTGCCCGCCTTGAAGATGGAAAACCATTCACACACATCCATGCCACCTTTACTACCGATAATTGCGATGTTCACGGCGGTCATCTATTTGAGGCGACGGTGTTCATCGTTGCCGAAATACACCTTCGGGTTATGAGCCAGTCAATCATGACTCGATGTCCATTGGCCGATAGTGACTTCGTAGCATTACAATTTTCTTAAGAAAATATTTTCAATTACTCAGTTCGATACACAGCCTTATCAAACTTTGACCAATCGCCAACTCATGCAGACCACAACTATACCCGTCGGCGGTATGACTTGCGGGGGCTGTGCTGGCAACGTCATCAAAGCCCTCAACGCTGTGGGTGGAGTCGAAACTGCACAAGCTGATCACGTCGCTGCCAATGCAACAATCACTCATTCGGATGAAGTTAGCGAGAGAGAAATTGAGGCGGCTATTACCAATGCTGGTTATTCGGTTGGAGGTGCAACTGCAATTGGAGTTGCAGGGGATTCAATCGTTGTAAGCAGTTCAATGGATGACTTCAACTGGAAAGATGGTGAAGTTTGGCGCAAGAGTGCGCATAATACCAAGTGGTGTTTGATTGGTTGCTCAATTGGAGAATTTTTAACTTTAGTTTATTATACATATTCGGGAGTAACTGATGGTTTAGTAATGTGGTCAGGAATTTGGTTGTTTTATTTACTTCTGCCTTTAATAAATGGTTTAATTACTAGTATAATGTTGGAAACAGTAATTTTAATACGTGATCAAATGGATTTTAAAAATGCATTATCTACTGCATTAGGAATGTCATTTATTTCAATGCTTATGATGGAAATTGCAATGCTAATTACAGATTTACTATTTACTAAAGGAGATGTTGGTATAATGCCTATAGCTATTCCATTTATGTTAATAGTTGGATTTTTGACCCCATGGCCATACAATTATTGGCGTTTGAAGAAGTACGGAATGGCTTGTCATTGAGAGCGAATTAGACTATCAAAGGTGATTTTTTATTAGTGCCGCCATATCTTCTAATTCAGTTTGTGAATAACTTCGCTTTACACCAATCATCATAGCATCGACTGCGATGTACCGTTTCTTGAAGATGAAAAATGATGAGTTATATCCAGTAGTAATTGATGAGGCCTCGGTAATTGTCGTTGTATCACTACCGTTTTCCAGTATCCATAATGAAAACGAACGGGTATCGAGCACAACACGTTGATTGGTAACGATGAATGTAGCCTTCATTCTAAACCCACAAATTGCCATGATGAGAGTCATTAACGCCATTACCATACGCAAAAGTGGATTTGGTGAAGAAAAACCCAACAATCCCGTTACTTTCTTGCTAATTACTTCTCCTGGGGCCAACCATGAAAATTCACCACCGGCAGTAACCGCAATAGTTTGAGTTGTGGCGGCCATTGGGGCTGCTGCTACCATTGGGGCTGCTGCAGGTGCGGCGGCTACTGGGGCTGCTGCTACTGGGGCTGCTACTGCGGCTGGTTGAGCATAGGCTGTGGTAGCTGGTTGTTGGGCATAGGCTGGTTGTTGTGGACTAGGTGCTTGCATGATGCCAGTTTATCCCTCTCAAATATGACTCTTTTCACACGACATCCTCCATTTTCTGGCGTTTTTTCTAAGGTATTCATTGCATATTTTTCTCGTAATGGGGCAAAGTGAATTGTCCGACTGTCATTGCAGAAGCGAGGGGTTTTCATGTCTCCGCGCCATCGCTATGCATGGCCGGAGTAGGTGGTGACGAGACCGTCCCAAAAGGCGACGAAATCGTCGCGTTAGCCGAGCGCTTGGCCCACTATTCTGATCTTTATTACAACCAAGCCATATCAGAGATATCTGATGCCGAATATGACCAATTATTCGACCGCTTGAAGGCTCTCGACCCCACTCACCCAATGTTATCCAATGTGGGTAGTGACCCTGATCCAGGCTCGGTCAAAGTAGCCCATATGTTTCCAATGCGTAGCCTTGATAAAGCGGTTGAGGCCAGTGAAATTTCTCACTTTGTCCATGAAACCACAATGGGTGCAACCCGCTTCATCGCCCAGCCCAAACTTGATGGTTCAGCCTTATCGCTTGAATATCGCAAGGGCAGGCTGGTACGGGCTGCTACTCGCGGTAACGGTGAACGCGGCGAAGATGTAACTCGTAATGCTCGTCGCATCAATAACATCCCCTCGCAATTAACTTCTGCTGTAGACGCCCATGTTCGTGGCGAGGTGGTAATGCCTTTGGCAACCTTTAGCGAAAAGCACGCTCTAACAGCGCCAAATCCGCGTAATCTTGCTGCTGGCGCTCTACGTCAGAAAAACACTGAATCCGGCAAAGCCGATGCCGCAGATTTGCAATTTTATGCCTATGATGTCAAATTCCCCACAATCGAACATCGCCATCCCGATTCTGACCCACCTCCTTCCACAAATAGTGATAGTGAGTTACTTGAATGGTTGGTCGCTGAAGGAATTATCCCCGCTGAATGGACTACATATTCTTGTAAATCCGCAGACCAAGCTGCCACGGCACTAGTTGAATCGACCGAGGAGTGGACACAAAAGCGCCCACAATACCATTCGGAAATTGATGGAGTGGTTTTCAAACTCGATGATATCGCTGCTCGAAAACTACTCGGCATGACCGCTCACCATCCGCGTTGGGCCTTGGCTTGGAAGTTCCCTCCTGAGGTGGCAACAACGGTATTACTCGATGTTGATTGGCAGACTGGGCGTACTGGTGCGGTCACACCTGTGGCCCGCCTGGCTCCGCAAACAGTTGCCGGAGTGACCGTAGAAAATGCCACACTGCATAATGTTGGAGAATTAACACGCCTTGAAATCCATATTGGGGATAAGGTGAGGTTGGTACGCCGTGGTGATGTTATCCCCAAAGTTGAGGCGGTAATTGGGCCGGCCAAGACAAGCGACATGGAAGGCCGTACCCATGCTGATGGAACCCCCTTCAGTCAAGATTTACCGGCTCGCAGTCAACCAATTATACCAACTAATTGTCCATCCTGTGCAAGTGAATTGACCTTGGATGGGGCATTTTTGCGCTGTTCAAATCTAATTTGTCCCGCTCGACTAATACGCGCCCTCACCTATTGGTGCCGAGCCTTAGAGATGGATGGAATCGGTGAAAAACTTGCTGAGCAATTAAGCGATAGTGGTTTGGTCAAAACATTACCAGACCTATATCGTATTACACAAAAAGACCTAATTGGATTGGAACGCATGGCTGAAAAATCAGCAGAAAATGTTCTACGAGAACTAAATGCGACAAGAGAACTCCCTCTGTCCAAATTCCTCTACGCACTTGGTCTGCCCGGAATTGGGCCTGAATTAGCAGAATTAATTGCCAGTAAAGTCCAAACAATCTCTACACTACTGGATTTGGTCGAGCGCCGAGAAGCCCAAGTGGGAACTCCTGAAGGTGGTCCAGCAGAAGACGAAAAAGGCCGTCCTGTCAAGCATAATAGTGCGATTTCAACTTTAATCGAAGTCGATGGAATTGGCGTCGTTGTCGCTACACAATTATTAGCAGGACTTGCTCAACGACTAGATTTAGTTGAAGATTTTGCCAAGACAATCATCATTGCAGATGAACCCGAATCTCTTTTTGCCCAAACCGCAATTAGTGGTAAGACATTTTGCATAACCGGCTCATTATCCAAGCCGCGCAAGGCCATTCAATTGGCGATAAAAGCAGCAGGAGGTAAAGTTGTTGGAAGTGTATCAGCAAAACTCGATTACTTGGTTGCCGGCGAAAATGCGGGTAGCAAGCAGGTTAAAGCAACCAAACTTGGCCTTACCATCCTTTCAGAAGATGATCTTGAAAACTTACTCGAAATCAAAATTGCAGCACCTGCCGCCACACCTAAACCTTCAGCATCCAGTGAGGAAGAGAATGGCCAAAAATCACTAATGGATTTCTGATTAATTTACTCTACAACTATGTTGTCTTCAGGCTCAAGGCTTGATGACTCAGGCTCAGTTGAAACAGTTGTCGAATCTGAGAATTGGTTTACTCCAGAAATCATCATTTCACTCGACATCTCCGTGATTTCAACTCTTTCATTTACCACACCAATACCGTCTCGGCTTAATTCGTCCATCTCAGATGCCCCAGTCTCGTTATCCTCACTTGGGATGGAAAAACCGCTAATAGGTGCACCATCTGTAGAATTCCCTTCGGAACCACCAGCCTCTTCTTCTGGTGGTAGTGGTTCTGGCATTTCTGCTACAGTAATATTTACTGTAATCGAGCCAGAGGTAGTAGTCCCATCAAGCACTTCGTAGGTGAAAGAATCGTTGCCTGAGAAGTTTGCATTCGGGGTGTAGACTAATTCTGGAATAATTCCGCTTAGTACCCCATTGCTCGGCATACTCAAGATATTGAAGGTTATAGAATCACCATCGATATCGCTACCATTTAGGAAGACGCTAACATTAGTGTCTTCTTCTAACCAAAGGCTGTGCAATCCACCAACTGGGGCGTCATTAACGCTTGTAATGTGGATTGAGAAAACAATAGTCTCGGAGGATAATTCCCCGTCAGACACGTTGAATTCCAAAGTGTCGGTAACATCACTAATGTTTTCTTTAGGAGTGTAGGTGAAATTTGGAGCATCTCCAGTCAAGACACCAAGTTCACCTGAGAGATTAACTGTGTATGAGAGTGAATCACCATCGACGTCATGGGCAGAAAGGTTGACTGCAATTGGTGTATCTTCCATCGTGGTCAATAGTGTGATCGCATGAGCTACAGGAGCATCGTTTACAGGAGTGACTAGGATATCAACTGTAGCAATGGAGGAACTTAGAAGACCATCATCAGTCCTGTAGGAAATATTGTCGTTTCCGCTCCAATTTGGACTTGGAGTGTAGGTAAGATTTGCGCCTTCACCACTTAGTGTGCCGTTTTCAGGCATGCTTTCAATGATGTAAGAGAAGGTCACAGAATCTTCGTCAGCCCCAATCAATGTGATGTCGAGGGATAGATCTTCTTCAGTTACGAGCGAGAGATTTTCTGCAGTTGGCGCAACTGGTGGTACGTAGCCCATTAGTAAATCTTCGAAACCGACGGTGATGGTTGAGTAATCGTTTCCAAGTCGAGTGCTCAAATCATCAGATTCGCCTAGAATTCGGGTTGCAAAGCCGTGGGTTGCATAGTGCATCCCCGATAGACCTTCGCCGATTTCGACATTGGTAACGCTATTGGCCCATACTGTCGTATTGTTGGTGAGGCGAAGTCCCACTGCGTCGATATTCATTGCTGCGCCATTATTTGTATTCACCCCATGGTAGTATGAATCAATAGTTAGGAAACTACCGTTTGCATCGACATTTCCTCTGTGATCGCTGATGTAAACATCATATCGCTCAGAGACGACACTTGAGAAGTCGTATTCTCCATTTCCCTCATCAACGTCACTGTGAAGTTTCTCCAGGGTGTTTCCACTCATCGCAAATTGGTGAGTGTAGGTTAAACCAGTTTGTTCGAAGATTACAACTTCGTCAATTTCCGATACAGCAGTAATTGGAGTCATAATACTTGTCTCATCCATACAGATTGCATCGACAATTGTTGACATTACTTGGGCAGTCCTACTAGGACTATTGATGTGAGCATAAACGCCAGACGAAGTTTCAGCATAATGGCGCATTAATGGTGCGAAACTCATACTGTTACCAACGTGAATTGATGCAATTCGGATGTCGTTTTCAGCGACCAAATCAGCATTATTCATTGCTGTAGTAGTTGATACTCGAGGTGGTGCGTCGGTTATCATCATCATTATTCTACCACCGCTATCATTGCGCCATTCTAGAGTATCATTTGCAGAGATCATGGTTGCCGAGGAGCCTTCTGGCCAATCGCCGCCACCGCTTGCGTAAAGTGTGGAAAGGTTTTCACTGAAACTGACATTGTTATTTTCATCGAAAACATGTCGCAATTGCGGATGGTCTTTGAAGGTCCACAATGAGTATCGGAAGTTATCGTGTGAACGATTACTAATTGTATCAGCAATCGATTGAACTTCACTCTTGATGTTACCAATGTAACTTCCCATACTACCGGTGTCGTCTATTACGAAGGCAACATCGAGCCCTTTTGAGCACATTAGCTGGTCATCGCCGAAATGACCTTCAATTCCATCCTCTATTTCGATTACACTTGAAGTGTTGTGTGAATGTCCATATAGATTCACGCCAGTTGAACTCGTGTCTCCGCTACTATCAATGATAGTCCATGCGAGCATTCGAGATACTGGTGAAAGACCCGCACCAGAGAGGTTTACGGGGAACATTGCGGGGGTGTCTGAGAAGTAGAATGCTGAGGAATCTACATATTTGTGTGAAACCGAACTTCCATCGTTTACGACCTCAAATATTGTGTAGATTACAACGAAATTTGGGGTAGATTGATCACATGAAACATGAATATATTGCTCGTCACTACTGACATACATTGCAACCGGATTGCCAGTAGTGTCATTTTCGTAATCTGTATCGATTGCATCGCCATTTTCATCGCCAAAATAGTAATCACAATAATCAGAAAATTGTGTAGTTCCATCAGCTGAAACAACTCCAGAAAAAGGCGACAACAATAGGGTTGTAACGACCATCATGAAGGTGTAATAATATGAACGAATAGATTTTTTTGTCGCAAGCATCTTTCTCAATAATACATACCCTTTCGTGGTATATAGTAAATCACTGGGACGCCCCATTATCCGCTCGAATTAAAGAATTTTAACCATAAAGCATTGAAGAAGCAGCAGGAGATGGATCATCGTTTTCTGACCCAGAAAGATGATTTTCCATCATCATTTTCAGTTGTTCTTCCAGTCGCTCCGCTTCTTCAATTAACGGTGCCTCATCGAGTTCAACCGCAGGCAAAAAGGTGTTCAAGTGGCCGATTAATTCTGCAGCAGCGCGCGCATCGGGAAAACGTGGGTCGGCTTCGGCTAATATTGCCATCATTCCTAGGCCACGACGGCGCCCTTCACCGAGAAGAACGCCGGTCATATTGCGCATTACTCCTTGTTCAACTAATGTGATGCCCATTTTTTTGAGTGTTTTGCGGGTTTCTGGGGTAGCCCCAACTCCAAGAATATCAATGCCTTCTGTATCTTCGTATTCAATAGTCGGCTCGCCGACTAATTCTGGCCCACCATTCAACCCCTTTCGGGCAAATGCATCAAGTAAAATCCCTGCGCCAATATTCGCTTCTTTAGACCACTCAAACATAGCCTCAACCAACTCATGAACTAATTGGTCAGGAACTTGAAGTTCACTCATAATGAGAATTAGATTATCGCAACCATCGACGTTGCAAATAGGCTGACCGGAGTACATCCGAATTGGTGGGAGAGGGGCACCATCATGGACGAGACACAATGGGGGTAATTTAGGGTGGTTTATTCCACCTACAAAGGTGAGGTCAAGGGCATCAATGAGGTAGTGGGCGACGATACTTGAGACCATTCCAACACTTGGAAAACAAGCCACAACTAATGCATCATTGGTATCAATTGTTGATTTGATTTTGACTACTGCTCCATCCACCATGACACGCGACCTGTTACTTTATCCATAACGATTGTCGGTAAGCGGTTGGCGATTTCTTCATTGAGGTAGACCTTCACCGCAAAGGGAGGGCGACTATGATGGAAGGCGAGAAACCCGAGTTTTCATTGTCTCCTTCAGCCTGGAATCGTTGGGAGACTTGCCCGCGCCAATATTGGTTATCACGTCAGCGATTACCACGAAAAACTGGAATGGCAGCAGCTTTAGGGACTGCGGTTCACGCTTCAATTGAGGATTTAATCGCAGTCGATCTAACAGGTCGTGAAGCCGCTTCAGCAGGGTGGTTGCCCGATGAAATGGAACGAGTCTTATTGGCCCGTTGGGAAGAGGAGAAAATCAACTTCCATGCCACTCCGCGCCATCCGGATTGGAAACAAGATAAATACAGTAATGCTCGAAAACAGCAACTCGGTGGTGTTGAATTGCTATTGCGCCATGCCGGCGCTCCGGCTCTAAATCCCAAGGTAGTCTCAGTGGCACTTTGGCGTAGAGTTCAATCATTAGTTATCGCTTGTGAAGGTGAGTTGCGAACTAAAGATGGCCGTTTGATGGGCCGCCTTGACCTCTTGCTTGCAGATGTTGATGATGCAGGTAAAGTGGTCGGTTGGAAGGTTGCAGATCTGAAAACTGGGCGAGTCCCCCAAGGTGAATTATACGATACTGTGCAACGACAACTGCTACTATATCGCGACATACTTTTGTCGAATAATACTGATCACCCCCCCGTATCAGCCGAAGGTTGGTATACTGAAGGTCCGAAAGTTTTCGTCGCAGAAGGAGAATCAGTACTTGAGCAAGCTTATGCGGCTTGGAATTCAATGCAAGTCACGGAAACGCCGATGGAACCAAACGCGGGGGAGGAGACCTGTGGTGGATTTTGCGATTGGAAGGCTTGGTGTCCACATTGGTGGTCGTGGCGACACGTAAATGGTAAACTCCATGCTGGAGATTTTTCTGACGCAGTAGTATTAGTAAGTAAATTTGAGGATAGTGGTGCTGCAGTTATCGAATTGTGCGAACCTGCTGATGGGCTCGGCCGGCCACTACCGACTGGAGTTGCTAAAGCCGCCAATTTCCAAGGTAATTCTAAAGAGGCAATGGCGCGTCTAATTGAAGAGGGATATCAGGGGGCAGTTTTCCTCGGTAGTGTGATGACTAGCGGCAATGCATGGCGAATAGGAGGTTGGTGTGATGTTTTACCCTGGAGTCCTATTCCAGACCAGCCTCAAGCCTAATGTCATCCCTTAATGTACGCTTTCAATGTTGATATGACCTCTTCTTCGATACCGGATGCTGGCGAGGTTAACCAATCAAAATATGACTTGTCATTATTGACGACCTCTTTGATTGAGCGACCCCGATGACGACCAAATGCCAAAATAATATCTTCACCATCAAGACGTAATCTGCCACGACTATCGAGTGGTGTTAAATCATCATAATCACGGCCCAACTCACTAGCAGTACGTTTAGCTGAAGTCCCTTGTAACCAACGTTCAATCTCTTCGATAGATTGGCGAAATGGTTGAGGGTGGTCACACATCATTTTCCAGAGTAACAATAGGGTTGCAGCAGCATCAGCACCAGCGGTATGAGCATTGGTTAGGCTAATTCCATGGGTGGTGCAAAGCGCTCCGAGATTATGTGGCCGCGGTAATTTGAGTCGACGAGCAATTTCCAAAGTGTCGATAACTGCTAGTGGTCGAGGTGCTAATGCACCAGCCCTACTGAATTCATTATTGAGGAATGGGATGTCAAATCGGCGAACATTGTGACCTATGATTACCGCCCCATCAACCAGTTGACTAATTTCTACCACATGGTCCGAAAAACTAGCCGATTGTTCTACATCTGTATCATAAATGCCATGGATTCGGCTGGATTCTATTGGGATCTTAATCTGTGGATTTACCAACTTTTCAACATTGATTTTATCCCCTTCCTCATCCGAACCGATGAAAGCGAATTGGACAATCCGGTCGCGTTTGGTATTGATGCCAGTAGTCTCAAGATCGAAGGCGAGAACTCGATTCTCTCCAAACATATCTGCGACCATATATTCCGATGGTTAGCCGATGCCCTTGAAGGTTGCATTTATTCAGCCAGCAAAAATTGCAACTTGGAAAACTCAACATTCCACTACTCAAAAGTCCGTTATTGTGAAAAGGGGGCAATTTTAGCCGATACCATGGGCGCAGAAATTCAATCTCCAACGCGTCCATTAGTCATTCTATTGACTTTGGTAATTATGACCTCATCTCTTGCCGGTTGCACTACCTTATCTGGTGTTCAAGTAACTGAACCAATGGCACAACTACGAGTCTATCCCGAAGAAATTGAAGCTGGCGAGTCAATTACTTTTGATGCTCGTGAATCCGACCCAATTGAAGGAGTAATCACCGAATTCCGTTGGGACTTTGGAGATGAATCTACTTCAGAAACCATTGTTGGTTTCACTTCACATCGTTATGCAGATTGGGGAACTTATGTGGTGACCTTAACCGTAGTTAACGATCAAGGTGGTGAAGATACCGTGTCTCAGCAAGTTCGAGTTAATGGAGCCCCCGTAGTTAAATTAGAAAAGCCAGAAATGGTTCGTTCCGGTGATGTGGTAATTCTTGATGCGTCTGCTTCTCACGACCCTGAAGGTGGTTCTCTAGACTATGTTTGGGATCTCGATTGGGCTAACGATTCTAATACCGATGGCGATGCCCGAAATGATATCGATTCAACTAATGATACCGCGATAATCGAAGCTAATACCAGCGGTAATATCACTGGCTCACTTACTGTAACCGATGACCACGGAACAGCGACGATTGAATACTGGTCAATTGAGGTAAAAACCCGTCATTGGGCAGTCGAATGGTCTGAGAAAACTGTTGTCTACAATTGGTCTGGATACCTTGACCAAGGTGATGAGTGGGAAGGATTACACAACCCTGGGATTGATGGAATCATCATCTCTGTAGATGCTCTATTAGAGCTCGAGCGTGATATCATTGAGCCACAAGATAACTTCACTCTCAATATTGCAGTACCATCATCGGGTTGGTATGCCGAAGCAAAAACGGAGGGAGGGAACATCACTTCTAATGAAAGTGCCTCGGCAGAAATAGAACGTTCAGCGATGAATCCAATTCCTGAAGGAGGTGAATATTCGGCTGATTCGCAAGACATGTTGTTGGCCCAATTACTTAATTCACCAGCAACAAGTTATGGGCAAGGTGGATGGATTTGGTCGGTTGTTGCTAATGAAGCAGATCCTGATTCTTTTGTTGAGCCTATACCCGACCCTGACCCTGGAAATACTTGGGATCTAACCGCAACATTTGTCATTCTCGTGCCGTTAATTGTAGAATTAGCGTGAATATTTGACTTAGCCGATTGGAAAATTCCCTTTCTTATCCTAGCATTATGATGCCGATAACGATGAATAGCCCCACATCGGCGATTGCATGACATAACCACGCCACCCAAATTGAGCGGTATTTTAGAAAAACCCAAGAAAAAATCAATCCGGCAATGAATATTGCTATCGTGCCCAAGATTACCAACCAAAGGGCGACTGAAAACAGTAGCGCTACTGTGTGGTGAAGTGTGAAAATTGCTGCAGATATGGCCATTGTTCGCCATTTGATTTCACTACCGGCCAAGGTTTCAACACGAGTGATGATAAACCATCTAAAGACTATTTCTTCAAGTACCGAATTTAAGAAAATCCAGTAAAAACAGGCAGCGAGTAAAATCCTCCAATCGGTCAGACCAAATACTCCCCATTGTACTCTAATTGCTTCGGCATCAACCGCCCATGTTCCGATTAGAAACCATGCGCCGAGTATTACTCCGGCCATGCCGATACCGAGAAGAGAGGCGACTTTCCAACCACCATGGTGGGGAATTGACCACGACCGTGTCTTGCCATCAACTTTGAGATGCCACCATAATGGAATTGTCAATAACCAAATTTTTGAGGTGATGAAGGTGGTTTGTCCGACCCACCCTGCATTTGAGAAATGGCTAATTAATAGGGTGGCGGTTTGAATCGGGGCAACTAATAGAATCGCAATAAGCGCCCGTCGTTTTGCATCACCCATGTATATCCACTATGACGGAGTGTTATGAGATAGTCGATTTACATCTCGACTGGTAGGGTTGACTTCCACCTACTTTCGGCTAACTTCTTGGCCTTCCCATCGGCGATAATTGGATGGATTTTATTGAGCCGACCATGGAAACCATGAACGAGGAATTTGACCTTTAATTCTACACTACGGTCACGTTCGGCCATTTCCATCATCTCTTCATCAAGTTCAGTGCTGGCTAATTCATTACCATCAGTAGCACTCAGCATTACTAGCATATTTCCCGACATTTTAAAGCGTGGTGCGAAGTCAAAATCATCGGGATGATGCATCCAAACATCCGTATCCAAAATCAACTTATCTCGGGCTTGTATTTTGTTGACAGTAACCGACTCTACCATGCTGACCAAACCTCTCCAGCGCCTGCCCTTTGAAGGGATTTTCCCCTATCGCTCTTGCGCTGAGTTGGTAATTTGCGGGGCAATGGGCATTGAGTTGATGAATTAATGGGATGCCCCGCATACCCCACCGATTCTATCATAAGGTTAGAGGAGGATATTCAATACATGCCTCCAAGATACGGAAATGGAAGTCAACGTGATGCCCGCAAAGACCGAGTCCGAAAAGAAATTGTTTCGTTCGTGAGGAAAAATCCAGGCTCATCAGCTCAATCAATCGTCGCCTATCTTAGCATCGATATGGGTTTGCGAAATCATGGCTTGACACCACGAAAAGTAGGGTTTTTCATCCCACGGTATTGCCCTGAAATCACTTGGTATCAAGACCATGCTGCTGGTCGCCGAGTCTATGCTCCTCTCGATTCACAATACGCACGAAACCGGGCAGAGAAGATCCATCGTTATGCCGAACACCGTACAGGTACAAACACTCCTAAACCGCAAGTCGGAATGACTAGGCTTGCAGAGAGAGCGAGTCAAAGTGCGGCTGAAATGAATGCGGCAAGAGTTGTAGCAAATAGTTCTCCCACCTCTACTCAAGTCACTTCAGTTTCACGTGCCCCACGTTTGGCACGCGGGACTTGTGACACCGCGAAAAATCGTCGACGATTCGGCGCTCAATCTTGATTATTTGAAGAGCGTAAATTCACGCCCATCCAACCCTTTAAGCACGCCGCGAGAAGGGTTGACGACAATAACTTCAGCCGCACTTGGCCAAACTTTGAGATCATCTCGACTATTTCCACAATAGCCAAATCCTTGTTCACCGAAGCGCTCAACCAACGCTAAACGTTTGTTTTCAGCGGCTAAATTTAATTCTCCTTCGCTGGCCATTACATCACTAAATAATCCAATATGATCAGCAATTTTCTGTGCCACCAACTTATCGCTTGCAGTACACAAAATCAAATCGCGTCCGTCGGCATGTTGTTGGTGCAGCCAACCAAGAAAATCTTGGTGATAGGTCAATTTAGCTGGATCAAATTTCAATCTCGAGCCCAAAGTCCGTTTCCACATCGCCCGACGCCCAGTGACTTCAAGCCATAAGCATCCAGGAATAAGCCATGGTCGTAGTAATACAACTCGCTTTAGAGTTACCCAACTCATGTCAGTCAGTATGGTCGTACCGTCAAGGTCGACAGCAATCGGCAAGGCATCTCGCATATCGGTCATCAATTCCTGTGCGCCCCGAACCATGAATGTTGGCTCATCAAGAATAGAGATGCGGATGCCAAGTTCAATGAATGAGGAAATTAACCGTCTAGGTAAGGGCGATACACTAACTTGTAAGGCATCAGTAGCCGGATGGAATACGTTACGCAAACTACTGCAGATGGATTGGATGGAATAAGCGGACCCACCGCGATTCGAACACGGGTTTGAGGCTCCGCAAGCCCCAGTGATATCCAGGCTACACTATGGGTCCTAATGCCCCCGAATCGCCTCCCCTCTTTAACCGCGACGCTACTCAATCCGTCTTGAGTCACTCCATCAACTTACCATCCGGCCAAATCAATGTGGCTTTTATTGCGGTGACTTCATCTCGGTTTGGCCGCCCCCCCAGCACATGGCGGTGGTATTGAGGCGGGGAATTGACTTCCCCTTAGTCGATATGGCTGGCATTGTATATTATCCACAATATTGGGATTTGTGTCATCGATTTTTTGAGGATAGTTGGCCTGAGATAATTGGAATAGATTATCCTACAATTATCGCAAAACGGCGGCTTGGTTTCCCTGCCGTCGGCAATCAATGCGAGTTTCATGCTCCTCTTCATTATGGCGACACCGTCGAATGTAAGTTGTGGATTAGTCATGTCGGTACGAGTTCTCTTGAGTGGCAATACCGTTACTCAAATCAAGATGGTTTGCTGGTGTGGTCAGCCCAAGTTACAACTGTTTGCGTTGGGATGGATGACCTCAAACCTTGTCCAATACCTGATGATTTCCGTGAAGGATTAATCGCTTGCAGTGAGGATGGTGGGCTAAAATGAGTCAGCCGCAAGGGACAGTGATGACTACTGATCGAGTTACTCCAGCGATATTGGGGTTACTTTTTTTGATGGGAGCCGGTTTAATGGGAACCATTGCATTCGGCAGTTTACAGGTCCATTTTTCCGATTATCCAACAGAAAACAAGGAAGCGGCTGTGGCAGGATTTATCACTCAAGGAGCGAATATCACCTACGAAGAATATGACACTTTCATCCAAGAAATGCGGGATTCTAATTATTTCATGATTGTCGGCGGTCTCGGTGGATTGGGAGCTCTAGCAATGCTAACCTCGGCAATGCTATTCCTAAATCGTCGCCATCCTGCTGCGCACGTCGGTATTTTTGCCAATATTCTCGTAATTGTCCAAGCGTTGTGGGCTCGGAGTGTAGCAGAAGGAGTGGCAGACGGATTTGCTGCTGAATTGGGCAACACATATTCACTGTTAGGAATATTTCATTCATTGGCGGCGGGATGTTGCCTAATTTTCGCCTCAACTATTGTATTAACTGCTGCTGGTCGGGCAAGTTTACGCCCTTGGGGAGAACCTGATATGGGTGTATTACATTACCAATTGATTGGGGATATAGCACAGGAAGGCGAAGAATAGCATTTCATTCATCTTCAGGCCGGCCCCATTTTTTCTCTAATACCTTGGCCAAGTCATCGTCAACTTTGGCATTCCACCAATCCGACCCCTGCCATATTGCATATCTGCCACGAATACCGCGTAGATCAGCACCAGCGAGTTGGCAATTGCGAAAATCAGCCATATTCATTTTGGCTTTACGAAGGTCTGCACCGCGAAAGTCACAATTGTCGAAATTTGATTTCATCAGATTGGCGCCGCGCATCGCGGCGCGGGAAAAATTTGAGCCAGCAAAATCGGATTCGGTCAAATCTGCCTCTTCCAAAATACAACGCTTGAAATTTGATGCGGGGTGTTTTACCCCATGTAGAACTGCGCCTACCCGACCCTGAAAAGACCAATCAAGAGGCTCAACCTCTTGTTCGGAATCCATCATTAGACCTCAGCGGTTGGAACGATTATCAAGATGTGAGCGCCCTTCTGGAGTCAACACAGCATAGCGGTTTTTCTCATCAGCACTGGGGGGAATAGAAAGGAAACCGCGCTCACGCAGTCGATTAAGATAGAGTGAGAGATTCTCAGGAGAAGGTAAACCGGCGTCTCGGAAGAGATTGTTGATGGTTCTTGGGGGTGAATCATTGACTCCTTCAACGTCGCGTAGGTAGTGAATTGCGGCTAACACTTGGTCCGGCTTTTTGATGAGTTGGCAATTATCAATTAAGGCTTTGAAAGCACTACCACGCTCAGGCAATCCACTACGCTTGGCTGCATCAACTGCGGCAGATATTGCATTTTCACGGGCTTGACGGACGCGGGCTATGGCTTGTGACCATGACTCTCCTTTACGGATTTTCAATAATTTAGCATCGACTTCTGCTTGGGCTCCGGAAATATCGATTTCGATATTCTCGCCGACTCTAACATAAATTCGACTGTCGCCGCTTTCAGAGGTGGTCATATTTGTTGCCGACCCCCATTATCTAATAAACCATATTGGTTGAATATTTTGCACGAAAAAATGAACTTTTAGACGCGCTCCAATTGGCAATGAGTCTGTTTAGGGCAAAAAAAAGGTAATTATTGTCGATTTAGGGCGTTATTATTCAATGAGATTTCAGATATATTATGCAATAAAATAATTTCAGCACACTGAGGGGTTGTGATTCCTAAATCACCCAAACCGGAATAAATTAGATGAATGGCAACCGATGAAAATGGCTTTGAAATTCGAGCATTAAATGGCATTTGTGAATGTGGTTAAACTACCTTTAGTTATTTTCGGCCTACGGCCGATGACGACCGAAAGCCGTTTCAAGCACTCACTGCCTCGCTCGGTCTCCGGCGGTTACTATGGCACCAGATATCACCCCGCGCAGAAATGCCCTTGCAACAATTATTCTCAGTTTTATTGTAATCTCTCAATCGATGCTTATTTTCGTTCCTGTTGCAACTGCCGGCGGTTTGGTGCAAACCTTTAGCGGCGGACTTGGTGAAGTTAACCTCAACTTGCAAGGTGGCGTTACCCTTTCCACTACCGTCGAATTACCTCGTAATGCAACCTTCGCTTCAACTTCTTTCGAAATAACCTCAGATCATGAGGATGCATCTGTGGGTCAAGTTTGGTTGGATATTGAGGAAGATGGAACTTGGGAATGGGCTTGGAATGGTACTGGATACGGCGATTTAAGCAATCAAACCCAGTTTTCTAATGGAATGGCAAATTCTACTTTCCCACTTTCAAGCAATTCTTCTTCTGGCCTCGGCTTTATCTTACCTTCTGCAGCCACACTTGCAAGTACTTCACTCAATGTTTCATTCCTACCTGAAATAGGTGGTGGGTTTTATCCTGTCGGGTCAATAAAAGATATTGTTTCCGCCAATGTTGATGCGGATTCAGAGCCCGAGGTCATCGCCTTGAATGAATCGACAAACGGTAAAATGGTCGGAGTGTTAGAATGGAATTCTACTGCGCAAAATCTTACTTCTTCTTGGACTGAAACTTGCCAAAATGCCACCACTATTCGTACCGCTGATATCGATAATGATGGCGATGATGATATCGGAATCTTTGATTCGAGTGAAATGCAGCTGTGCGTCCATTACTCCAGTGGAAGTGGATTAGGTGCAGTTACCAACGTCAGTTTACCTTCCGGCAGTGTCGATGCCTCACTTGAGGATATGGATGGTGATGGATATGCCGATATCGTTTCTGCCAATGGAATGGGTTATTTGAATGTAAGAATTTGGAATAGCGGCACCAACAGTTTTTCTGATAATCACACTCAGATGATTGAAGGAAACGGGACTGTAGGGATGCCAGCGCAAGTCGTTGGCTTTACTACCGGAGAATACCATGGTAGTGGTAACGGAAGTTCGGTTGCGGTATTCGATTCAATGGGCTTTGTGACGATGTGGAATTATTCGGCTTCTTCTTGGATCGGTCCAATGAGTTATACCTTTGACGGAATTAAGGGTGGAACCATATTACATGACTTTGACGGCAACGGCAATAATGATCTAATCGGTATGGTCGATGGTCAAGTGACTTTGGCTCTCTTCAACGGCACTGGTTGGAATGCAAGCACTGTATACACTGCAGGCGTCGAAATTTCAATAATTGGTGATTATGATGGTAATGGTAATCTTGAGTTAGTCACCCCTAATGCGGGAACTCCTGACGGCAATGATGCCACCTTTACTGGAAAAATGCAATTGCGCCATCTTAACGGAACCTCAATTGGTTCAACATCGACCTATGAACTGACCCCTTGGACTGCACCGACCCAAGTAATCTTCGCCGACCTAAATGGCGATGGTGTCGAAGAGCATGTCGTCGCTGCGGGTGAATCTCAAAAGGGATTATTCATCAGTGCTTGGCATGATTTGAGTATTGATGCGAATAACGATTCCCTTGCTGATGCCACAGTCGAGGGCTATTCTGGAGACGGTCAGCAAGGGCTTACTCCCTTGACGTGGTCTGATATGGAAAATACCATTGAACAGTCTATTTCTCCAACTCTCGCTGGGATGGGGTCAGGTGGTGATGCCTATGGTAACGATTTGGCCTACATCTCACCTGTAATCACCGCCAATGGTGATGGTATGGCTTTGCTATCGGATTTGCAAGTACAATATGATGTGACTCTAAGGGTTGATGAAAATCCACATATCACTGCCAATCTTACCAACGTATTCAATAAAAATATGCAATTGGGTTCAGGTACCTTCAATCTCTTATTGCCATTTAATTCAACCTTGGCCGGACCGATAACATTGTCCAATATGCTGGGAGTTTGGAATGATGGTGCACCAAACCTTGCGGTACCTGTTCAGCCACAATTAATACTTGATGAGGTCAATACAACCGGAGTATTCTTCCATTGGCAAGGTATCGATATGTGGGGAGAGGGCTTGCTTGGATTCCAAGTATTCAAAACATCAGTTGGAGGCGAATTTAATTTCTCAGCACCTATTTCCTCTAGCATGATGAATCAAAGTATCGACACGAATATTCAAGTTGGTCAATCATATGATTACGTAGTTCGTAGCATTCATGAATTTGGTGTTACTAGCAATTTGTCTAATCGCTTGAGCGTCACCGTACCTTATCCTGCCCCACCAGATTCGGTTGGTATGGTAAACGTTGAGGATGTGCCCGGCGATAGTGGGGGGGTTCTTGAGGTGTCTTGGAGTTATAATAGCGATGCAGTAGACCACTATTCAATCTACATCCACAGTTTGGGAGCGCAAGGAATCGATGTTGATGGGTTCAAATTATTAGATCCATGTGCAAATGTTAGTGGTGATAGTCCTGAACCTATGACCCTCGTTAGTACTTCTTCGGCTATCTATGATGCTATGGGAGGAATTATTTCAGCTTCACAAGCACTCAATCACAATACCGAATATTGGGCCGCGGTAATTGCAGTTGATCAGTATGGCAACCAAACTTTCACCGCCAATTCATCGGGACCGGCGGTACCACGAAATGATACACTAATGCCGGCAAGTTTGAGCATTGGATTTTCTGCCGTAGATGCTGATAGTGGTGAAGATGTTAGTTTGTTGGTGGCCCAATCGGCACTGACAAATGGTACTCTAGTTACTCTAAATGCTACCTTATTACTCGATGGCCAACCCGCTTCTGGTCAAGCCATCGCCTTACAAATTTCTGATGGAACTAATTGGTTGAATTATAGCGGAATGACAGATTCCAATGGATTAATGAGCCAATTCACCAATGCTGAATGGGGTACAATAATTGGTGCAAATAGTTTCGCCGGACAACTCAATATCACCGCAACTTATGGTGGAAATTCTGGAGCAGTAAACGTTCAACCCATCGCTCAGGCTAGTGATTCTATTACGGCGATGGCCGGTATTTACGCTACTCTTGCATTGCTCGATGACGATGTCGAGGTTTCGGTTTCAGGAGTCGCAATCATTGATGTAAATCTACTCACTGCCTCGCCAAATGACCAATCTCTATTGACTGGCCTTACCATTTCTTGGGGGGCTGGAAATGGTACATTAAATGCCACAGCAACCGGAGACATCACTTTTGATGCCAGTGGTGCAGGTTCGGCTGCAGTATTGCTCAATGATGGTGGCTGGTTCAACGCCTCTTTCACTCCACCAGCTTGGTTGGTAGTCAATCCGAGCAATGAAAATCCCGCTGGTTCACCTTGGGTGAGTGCGACTTTACGCCCCTACCCCTACACAATGATTGACAACAATAATTCTGGTGAGGAAAACCAAACTACAGAAATTATTGCTCCAACTATTTCCTGTGTGGCTTGGACTATTTCTAACTTATTTGATGATAACGAGAGCAAAACCGAGTGTACCTTGACTAATCCAAATGATGTGCCGATTTCTGTTGATTGGAGTACGGATTTGTGGACTTCTCCTGCAGAATTGAATGCATACCCGTCCAAGGTTACAGTGAATCTTGCGGCTGGCGCCGAAGCGTCTTTTGATATTGTTTCCTCGCCGATAGGAAATCTATCTTTGTCTGCTGGAGCAGCCAATTTCAAGATTGAGGGTGTCGCTCAATCTGTTGGATTATCAGACCTATTAGTGGAATATACGATTTCATACGCCATTACTGATGATTTGCCGAATAATGCAAATGGCGATAATAGCGGTACTGGGGGAAATGGTTCAAACGTCAACGACGATGCTTCAAGCGCAGTAGATTCGAATGTGATGACAATATTACTGGGAGCGGTTGGCGGTGTTGTCGCGATTATTTTGCTGGTATTTGTTATAACGCGACTCAAGCGTGAGGACGAAGAAGATTGGGATGAAGATGACCTTGAGTTTGAAGACCCCGAAGAGAGTTTTGTTCGTGCTGAACGACCAGATGACTTGCCAATAGGTTATTCATTGGATGAAATGAAATCGGAAAGGAAGGAAAAACCTGGAAAAATTGTCGTCGAGGATATTAGTGAAGATGAGGCCGCTGAATCCGATCCATTCAATATTAGTCGAGACAAACTAGAGCCAGACTTTGAAGATTATGAAGACTATGAGGAATCGGAATATGACGAATCCGAGTACGAAGAATCGGATGGAGAGAGTGAACAATACGATGAAAATGTTTCCGTTGATGAAGATGGTACTGAGTGGTGGGAAGATGAGGAAGGTGTGTGGTGGTACCGCACCTCTGAGATGGAAGATTGGGCTGAGTATGAAGAATAATCGTAAGGCATTTCAGTAAGTGGATGACGAGGGAAGTTGAGGACGATGGTTGGAGAACACGCTTCCGCATTGGTGATTCACGGGGATAGTCCTGCCACTACTGGTGGAATTGCCATTTGTGGTTTTTCCTCGGTTGGAATGGTTGGGGCCATCGGTGCAGCGCATATCATCCGTGCACTTGATTTGCCACAGGTAGGAACAGTGCTAAATCCAGACTTTCCCGCCGTTGCG
Source organism: uncultured Candidatus Poseidoniales archaeon (assembly GCA_964587885.1). Taxonomy (GTDB): domain Archaea; phylum Thermoplasmatota; class Poseidoniia; order Poseidoniales; family Poseidoniaceae; genus UBA60. Next base: position 8,179 of record CAZPME010000020.1, on the reverse strand, counting down.
TTAGTCCACGAAGAGATCCCAAAACATCCAGTTAGGGTTTACCAAGGTGATGGTATCGGTGTTTTTACCTCCGAACTGAAATTCCCTCCCCAGCAAGATGTAGAATTTGCCAATACTGTTCTTGATTGGTTTACTCATGGTGGCTTTGACCATCTCTACATCATCGATGGAATTGAGCGTCAAGATGTTGAACAACACGAGAGAAGCATTCATGGAATCGGCTCAACCAGTCTTGCTCGACAAGCATTGCGTAGTCATGATATTGAGCCGATAAGTCAAGGGGTTATTGCAGGAATACCTGGATATTTGTTGTCCGAAGGTGATCGTCGAGGATTGAATGTAACCGCCCTATTGGCTGAATGCTCCTCATCCTTCCCGGATGCAAGGGCTGCAGCTTTGGCGGTTGAAGCCTTCGGCGAAATGGCTCAATTTGAGATTCCGTTGACCAAATTACTCGAAGATGCACGTAAAATTGAGGAGAGTGTTCAGCACGTCTTTGAGAGCCAACAATCAATGTTGCCCGCACCAGATGGATATGTGATCCCCAAGGATGACGACGACGAGTCTGGAATGTTTGGCTAATTTTCAGGTGCGATTTGGCGTACTGCGGCCATTACTACATCCCAAGGTGCATCTGTACGTACTGCCGGAACAGCGATGAAATCTTTAGCGGCTCGCCAGCCTTCTTGGCGTAATAATTCAGCCAAGGCTGTTGGTGAAGGCGGCCCAGAAATATCGGCGCATTGGCTAGCAATCATATCGACAGGATAAGTAGATGAAATTTCAATGGCCTCAGCAACTTCGGCTAATCCTCGCACCGCTTTATTGGCCAATCTTTTGGAATCCTTTACCGTTATTGCTGAAATTTCCAATTTGGCGATTAGGGCATGGTCGCGTTCTTCATCTAGTGAGCACAACATTTCCGAACGCTCAGCATTCATTGCTGAATATACGTCTGAGCGTCCAAGTTTCCCCGTCCACAATGGACCGGAAATCCTCCCTGCATTGGTTTTACTCGGGCCATCATCCCATGGCAATAATGCTGAAATTTGGGCATCCTCACTCATTCCGGCTGGATGCAAGCCAGCAGCACAGGAACGTGAGATTTCCTCTTCCGTAGGTGAGTGAAAACGCCAGCCAATATTATCACTATAATCACTTGCATCTTCTTTGGATTTGCGACATAAAACACTAACTCGGATATGATGATCATCAAATATGCACATCAGAGGTTCGATTGCACGGTCATGACGGGCAGCGATGGTAGCGACATGGCCGAGTAGAATCCGCATCGCGGTGTCATGCCGCAGATCATCTACAACACCGATTGAACCATATCGGCGTTTAGCAGAATCCGCAGCTGCTCCACATAGGGCGGCGGTATCGGTGGCGGTAACTTCGACAACAGCCTTGCGCGCTAATCCCTGCATTACTGTATCAAGAAATGGAGTCGGTGGGCCAAATGGGTCGAGGTCGACCCACTGCCAACCTGCTTCGAGAACCCGTGCTCGCAAATCACCTTCGAGGAAACGAAGGCCATTGGAATGATGAGGGAATTCACTATCAGGAGGAGAAGAATTTGGTAGCGGCGGAAATTCTTGGTGATTAGCTTGGGCCCATTCGAGGGCGCGAGGTGAGGCATCGACCGCAGTAATGCGTAAACGTGCGGCATTTTGTGTTGGGATTTCACTCAACCACCGACGAGCTCTGACCGCTGATGCGGCTAATCCATCGAGGGCGCGTAATTTTTGTTCAGGTTTTGTAATCCAATTCTCACTCAAACATTGGTCGAGCAATAGGACGCTACGGGTACGACTGCCGGTCATTGCAGAATTATGGAAAACGGGAATTTCAGATTTTGATTTAGGCCCACGACTTTCGACCGCCTGACCTGCAAAATCACCGACGTTTACAGGAGTGCGCCCGTCTAGCCACAAACGGCCAGGCCAACCTTCCGGTGCTTCGCCCATGCGCCTCGGTCAGGCTTCTCAATCATCACCTCTCCGCTTCATTAACGTAACGTTGCTTATCGCTTGCGAGTGTTTAATCGCGTGATGAACCTGAAAAATTCGGCTTGCTACTGCCTCATCATTTAGTAATCCAAGTAGGTTGGCAACAATGCGGTCTCCTAGAGGTAAATGTTGCTTGGCCTCGTATAGGCACACCATATCTAAAATCGCAGTTGGGTCGTCTAAAGGGTCATCAAGCCGAGGGTTTGCGGTTGCGATAATACATTTTGAGCCGTGAACACCTTGACCAGCCCGTAACCACCATCGGGTCCCACTAGTTCCAGTCAGTAGCATTCCATATTCAGTAACTACGATATTTGCTCGATTGGCTTCAACCACTGCACGCAATAATTGGAATGAGCGTTCATACGGAGTGATTGGTACATTGTCGCCAATTTGACCAAAGATGGGTGCTAATTCAAGACACGCGGCACGTAATTTGAGCGCACTTTCACTTCCATAGCGACCCCGCCAAGTGCGGACAAAGAACTCAAGAAGTCCAATATTACGTGGTAATTCAAGCAGATGGCGACTATTATTGAGATGCATCCCCAGGCTGTAGGTGTGGTTGTCCCAGCTGCAAAGAGGTGGTGGGTCTAACTCTTCGCCAACACTAAAACTCCTCTCTTGAATGAATGGCGGTGGTGCATTAGCATCACCAATAACTTGGAATTGTCGGCGAATCATCTTACGACGAATGGTCTCTTGCCCCAAATCATTCCGGCAAACAGCGCCATCTTCACGACACAATTCATTGTGCAGTCCGTTGAATCGATGAGCAGGGTGAGTTTTAGAATTTTTATCAAGTAGTGCTTCAGCGATAATTGAGAACAGTAAATTTCCACAACCATTGCGCACCGTTACTCCATCGACTATTATCCCGCGTTGGTGCACAGCAAGAGTGAATTTGCCTAAGTCTAAAGCCACCAAATTTGATCCTAAGCCAGAATCGGCATCAGAGGATTGAATCTCACCAGAGCGAAAAAGTGCGAGGTCAGCATTACGGGCAACTCGTTCTGCTGCATCAAGACAGGCAATGATATCCCACGAGCAATCTTCGACTGCCGCACCGCTTGCAGATACTTTTTTCCCAGTTACCAAAGAAAGGATTGTAGCCCAACATAATTCATTGTGTTCAAGGCCTAAGTCATTGTAAATAGCCATGTGCATTTCATCTGATAGTTCTGGAAATTGTTCACCCACTAGTCTTTGCCATACCGGAATAAGGCGTTTGCTAAAGCCCGCTGGGGTATTCCAAATGGCGCAGACTGGACATAGTTCCAACCCACTTTCCATATTTCCACGACAGCAAGGACAATGCACAAATCATTGAGGGAATCCACCCCTTAAGAAGTCGGAAATCAGTAGTGTTCAAACACCACATCTGGATGCACGTGAGTAACTTTGTGTCCTTGGTCGAGCACCTGTCCAATAATTGCAGTTCCAGCCAAGCGTGTAGCCAGCCAATCACAAACTGATTCTGCCACAGCAGCGCTTACCGCCACAACCATACCCAAACCCATGTTGAAGGTACGATGCATCTCTTTGGCTGAAATTCCACCGTGCGCCATTGCCCACGCAAATTCTGGTTGCGGTGGCAATGGGTCGGCAATGTGCCAGCCGAGACTATTGTGTAAGCGCAATAAATTGGACAGACCCCCGCCGGTAATGTGGGCGATGGCATGCAATTCATCTGGATCACAAGGTCCATCGCCACTTCGGCATGCGGTGATTAGGTCGACAATAGGGTCGCAATAGATTCGGGTCGGATTGAGCAATACTTCACCAAGGGTAATCTCACCGCTGGTAAAACGCTCAACCTCGCGCCAAGGATGGCTCGAATCAAATGGCGCAGGAGCGGTAATGTCTACCCCACTCACTTTGATGATTTTACGAATTAGTGAAAAGCCATTAGAATGGATACCACTACTTGGAAGGCCAATCAAGACATCTCCGGCACTCAGTTTTTCACCGGTAATTGCTTGGCCTTTGGGCACATAGCCCAATGCAGTTCCAGACATATCAAGTTCAGTGACGATGTCGGGCAGGCTTGCAGTTTCCCCCCCTGCCAGTGTAACTTTAGCTCGCCGGCAGGCTTCAGCCAATGATTTACCAAGTGCTGAGTGCACCGCGGGGTCGGGTTTTGGAGTGGCGATATAATCGACGAAAGCAATCGGTTCAGCCCCGACGCACAAGAGGTCATTGACATTCATCGCCATGCAGTCGATACCGACTCCATGCCAAGCATTGAGTTGACTGGCGATTTGTAATTTGCTGCCGACTCCATCGGTGGCCAATGCCAACAGGTTGTCACCAAATTCGATGAGTCCCCCGAAACCACCGGGCAAATCGACCGGTGCCCCGAAAGTTCCCGCCTTGCGTGTCGAAGCACTTAGAGCCGAGACGAGAGACGCGACCGACTTCCCTTCGAGGTCGATATCGACCCCAGACGAGGCATAATCGAGGCCTTCGGGCTCGTCCATTAGTTGGGTCGAGACGACACTGCTCTATGATAATGCCGAAGCCAATCACCCTAATTTGATGGCGAAACTCGACAAAGTAAGATGGATTTTGCAGTATTAGTGAAAGGTAGCCTAGCGGGTTCGCACCGCTTGCCAGTCTTCATTACCTGCTTTTGGCTCAATCCAATCCTCATCACCTGGTAAGACCAAGCCATCACCGATGCTGGCTAATTCTTGGGCCAAAGCATTGTGAACATTGAGTAGATTCTGCCAATCAATCGTCCCACTGCGTAGTTTGATATTCAAGCGCAATGCTCGCCAAGAGCGACTGGCACGGGCGAATAATTTGAGATGCAAGCGAGCAGATATTGGCCACCAAAATAGAACTAATAAGGCGACCAGTGGCCATGGGATCTGTGCTAATAACGGCAGGATGAGGCTGGGTAGATTCACCTCCTGAAGTGGTGAATCCGGCGAGGCGATATACCAGCCGATTGGAAGTGAAATAGCCAGCCACCAGATCGGATACAAGGCGACTGAAAAGAGTAATTTCATCGACCCAAGGCCGGTCTTGTTTGATTCATCGCGTGATAACCGATTGGTTACTACTCGGGTGAAAAGATAAGGTGGGATTGAACCAATTATTGCTCCCCAAGAAACTATGCCGAGCATCCATGAAATTGACCAAACCCAATAGACGAAATTTTTGACGAAAGCCCGCTTACTCACCTTTTCGGCACGGTTGGTGATTTCCCATGAACGGAAGCCATGTTTTTCCATATCGAAATGGTGTTGGCGGAATTTTGCTTCGAGTACTTCAGTGCCCTCACTATCATGAACTGATTGATATTGCCACGCGGCTCTAACTCGGCGTGACCCGAGAAGGGCATGGGCAAACGGTAGAGGACCACTTGGTGCTTGGCCAGATGCTGCCCTATGGATGTGAATCATCCTTCGTGCTCGCCATACTAATTCTCGGTCTTCCCAAGTCTCCTGTGCTTGGTTACAGCGATTCATCTCTAGTCGTAATAATTCGGTGATGGCACCACACCACGCCCTTTCATCAGCCTGCTCGCCGAACTCTTCGATTTCCTCAGCGCTCGGTTTCGGAGCCCCCTGCTCATTTGGTAGAGGGGGCAAGGGAAGAGGTCGATTAACCTGCAGACTTACTCGCTCACGAAATTGATGCTGGTCACTATAGTGCAAACCAAGTGGTACAATATGTGGTTGTGGTCGACCTTCAGTTTGAGCCTTCTTGGCAGCATGCAAGATTATTCGCGCCGCTCCTGTACGCAATCTGACTGGATGCGATTTTAGATGGGTGACGCCTTCGGGGAATATCGCTACTTGGCCACCGGTGGCTACAGCATCCCCTAAGACTGAGATCAAGTCGTCATTCTTGGCCGAACGAGCCTTGTCTCCCCCATCACTATCATCAGTTGTTGTTGGACTGGAATCTTGGGCACGGTGTACTGGTTGCACACCGGCGATTCGCATTATTCTACCGAGAATGGGGAGTTTGAACAGAGTATGTTTTGCCGCGAAGGTAAGTTTGTTGGGTAGCGCCGCCATCATCAACATCGGGTCGATTAGACCACCAGGGTGCCATGCGGTGAACAGAATACCTCCATTATCTGGTAGGGTATCGATATCAACAAGTGAAATTTCACGAAACCAAGTTTCCATTAGGGCCCGATTAACAACGCGAATCCTAGCATAGCCTGAGTTAACATCGGAATCTTCTCCGTCATTACCCCACTCCATAACGTGGGCATGACCTCAAAGACTTTGATTCAATCCCCCATGGGGCTGAATTTGCATTAGTTCGCGAGGCTGTGCTGTAATTGTAGGCGTGCAGACCACGAATTAGTGATATACATGTTCTAACTTGAGCATGATAACATGGAACAACCCACGCGTTCACGAGCCCACTCAGGACGCTTCTGAAACCACTTTTCTTCATACTCCGGTTGTTCATCATACGGGTTTTGAAGCATTGAATAGAGCTCTTCACAAACAGAAAAATCACCTTCGTCAGCAGCATCAATAGCCAATTGTGCCATCCAATTTCGTAGCACATATTTGGGATTAGCATTTCGCATTTTGGCGCGGTTGGGATCTTTACCAACCCGCTTCCACCATTTGCTTAACCAAGAATTCCATTTGGTTCCTCCAACCTCAGAATCACCTGGAGTTTCATCGAGGAAACGACTGAGCCATTCAAGTGATTCGAAGGTACTCACATCGGTAAGCACTTGTCACTGCGACTTGAACATGTGGTTGGTTTGACCTTTGTGCTGGGGGTCTAAGCAGAGGGTACCCTCGTTATACCCATCAATACAGAGGGGGGCCCTCTGTATTTCATCAAACATTTTCGAAGAATTTGACTGCAAATTTACAAAATTGAATAATTCTATCTTTGTCCATTCCAAATTCATCTCTTGAACCAAGATAATTCTTAGATTTCGCAGTTACTTCTTTTCCGTCTCTTAATTCCTGTACAGTTATACATTTGATGTGACGTTTTGAAACCACAATGATGTACGCATTGTCATATGGATAATCTTTACCTAATTCACGCAATTTGAAATCACCACTTGCTCTAAATTTAACTTCTATGAAAAATACATCCTTTGTTTTCTTATGCTGTATTACAAAATCAGGCATTCGTCTTATTTGGTCAGCAACATCAGTTCTAACTCCTTGCAATAAATCCATAATTCCGGGAATGGTATTTTCCATTCCATATCGAAAAACGTTGAATTGTTCTTGAAGGAATAACTCTTGAATCAAGGTCTCAGCAATTCTTCCCTTTATCATATTTTCAGGATTTATACGTCTTTTGGATTCTACCTTATCGGACATATTTTCCCTACTCTAACTTGATACTTAGTTTAATTCCCGTCGAGTACCTACAAATGTATTCGGACAAGTTGCAAGGGGTTATCCTAAACCCCTTTGCATTTTATTTCCCGATACAAAGGGGATTCAGTGGGTCGATACAGATGCTACCGACGCGACAGGCGCCTCACGCGTGGGTATACAGAGGGTTTCCAGACGTATGAGAATGAATTAAAACGGAAGATGCAGTGTGATGATTATGGATGATGAACCCGATGATTTCATTGGCTGGAAATTAGAGGACATTTCGGAAATTTTGCATTCTCTTTCAGGATTAGAAATTCCTGAAGATACGCATGGGGTATGGCATGAACCACCAACTAACGGTGAGCCATTAGCAGATTATTTGATCAAAACCCACTCAATACAACTGGCTTGGTCCTTCGCAGTGCCTAATCCGAAATCTCTAGGAGGACTTTTTGGTGGTGAACTTGGAACATTGTTGGTCGGCGTTGATGTGAATCGTAGTTCGATAGATTCTACTAAACTCGAAGCGATTCATAACTTCTATAAAATGTTGTTAACTGTAAATGAAAATGTTCGAAATCCTATGTATGTGGCTATTTGGGATGAAGAGTACACAACAGTCATTGCTCCTTGGTGGAAATAGGTCGGGGATGAACCGTGTCCAGTGTCCCGTAAGGGTGACGAAATTGAGTTTACAGACAAACGACATATCATTTCCACGAAGTCGCAAGGGGCACCACCTAGCCCTCTGTAGCGAACATACGAGTACAGTGGGCTTACAGTCGGCCAGTACACTGCCTACCCTCTGAAACACCTATTCCTCAATTCCCACGTCGAGTC
>CAZPME010000019.1:0-36958 GCA_964587885.1 uncultured Candidatus Poseidoniales archaeon | reverse complement strand
TATGGCGTTTAGCGAAGACCTCTCCCCGTGGCTTACGATGAAGTATTCCCGCGAGTGGATTGAAGAAAACGTCCGGTGGAAGGATTTCGGTACAGGTGTCCGTCTCGGCCGCCTAGCTAAAGAAGGCTCAACCAGCATTGTTCTCTACGATGTAGATAGTGAGGTAGAAGTCTCGGCATTCATGCCCCACACCCACCCTGGTGGAGAAGTCTACATTGTCCTTGAGGGCGAGGTATACGATGAGGAAGGCACCTATCCATGTGGTAGCATTGTGTGGATGGATGCCGGCACTACCCATAACCCCAAGACTCGTGGTAAGACTTTGATTCTGGTGCTATGGCCAGATGGCGTCAAGATGGCCTAATACAGCCCCAAATACGAGATTACTAGGTAATTCTACCGATAATTGCTTCACTGATGCGATTTACTTCTTACAGTGAGTTCATAGACCCACTTTAATTGGATTATTTTGGCTAAGTGCCGAGGAGGGTCGACTGTGGGGGTCGAAAATAATTCAGCGAAGCATGTAAAGTGGTTTTCAGATTGTACGATGAAAGATGTAGATTTGGTCGGTGGCAAAGGGGCAAGCCTAGGCGAAATGTATCGCGGCCTGCATAAACGAGGCGTTCTTATTCCCAATGGCTTCACCGTTACTGTCGATGCATATCACGAATTTGTCGACAACGAAGTTAGCAGTGAGGCTTGGGGCGGTGTCGCCGATGTCGAAGATGTTGTAGGATTGCGAGAACAAGTCGTTGCTCAACCAACATTACGAGCCGCGTTGAATGCTTGCTTTGTCGATGCAAACCACCAAGATCACCTCGAAATGCATTCTCGTACTGCTCTAGCACGGGCGCTAATAATTCATAGTGAAGTTCCAGATTCTATTTCTATTTCAATTACCGAAGGATATCGGCAATTATGTGAGGAATACGGTCATGGAGTCGATGTCGCAGTTCGTTCATCGGCAACAGTTGAAGATTCTATTGAGGCTTCTTTTGCTGGCCAATATGAATCATTCCTCAACATCCAAGGTGCCGAAAATGTCGTCATGCATTGGAAATATTGTGTCGCCAGTCTATTCACCGAGCGAGCAGTAATCTACCAATTAGACCGGCAGATGGACCCATTAGCCAGTGCTCTAGCTGTCGTAGTGATGAAAATGGTTCGCTCCGACCTAGCCTGCTCAGGGGTGATGTTCACCCTTGACCCCGACTCTGGACACGATGGAGTAATACACATCTCATCTTCATATGGACTAGGTGAATTGTTGGTTCAGGGCAGTATTTCCCCCGACACATTTCTCGTTTGGAAGGAAGGTTTACTCAATGGCCATAGTGCAATTGTACATCGGCATTTAGGCAATAAAGAAGAGCAGATGATATACGCTGAGCGGAGCGGAGCCGATACTACTGTTGTGGCAGTTTCACCAGAGCAGCGAAATTTGTGGACTCTAAACCGTGAGGAAATTCTCATCCTTGCCAATATGGCAATACATATTGAGACCCACTATGGTAGAGCAATGGATATTGAATGGGCGAAAGATGGACGTAGTGGACAATTATTCATTGTCCAAGCTCGTCCTGAAACAGTTCATGCCAATCAATCCAAGGCCCAATTAGAACGCTATATGTTGGATCCTCAATTGGCAAAGTCTCTTCGCCGTAGTGGAAAAGTACTGGCCGAAGGTCAAGCAGTTGGCCAACGCATTGGTGCTGGAAAAGTTCGGATTTACCAAGACTACGATGAAGTGATTCGCCGCAAACGGGCTCTTCGTGAAGGATTAGCAGCGGGCAAGGAAATCGAGCAATTGGAGTGGGAGGAACTGGTTTTCGACCAAGGCGATGTGTTAGTTACTGAAATGACCACACCTGATTGGGAGCCGATGATGAAACAAGCTTCTCTAATCGTAACCCGGAAAGGTGGACGTACTAGCCATGCAGCCATTATCGCACGAGAATTTGGTATCCCCGCAATCGTTGGTTGTAGTGAGGCCCTTGAGGTCTTAGAGGCAGGAATGGAAGTTACCGGCTCTTGTGCCGAAGGCGATACTGGAGTAATTTATCAAGGTGAGCAGCCCTTTGTAATCGAGACTATCGACATTGATTTCGATACCGATTTGGATACAAAAATCAAACTAAATGTTGGATTCCCAACCAAATCTCTTGCTGATTCTCATTTACCCGTAGATGGGGTAGGTTTGGCAAGAATCGAATTCATATTATCTGCTGAGGTTGGCATCCATCCACTCGCTCTAGTTCATCACGAGGCTTTGCGTAATTACTCCGAAAACGGAGTGATTGAGCCTGAATTATCTGCCTTCGCACGCGGTCTGGAGCGGACTTCGCCGGAAATGTTAGATGACTTATTTCGTGCTATTGAAGGCCGAATCGGCGCCCATTCTTCTCCTAAGAGAATTTTCATCAATAAATTGCAAGAAGGTATCGGTCTAATTTGTGCCGCCTTCCATCCACGCCCCGTTTTAGTGAGACTATCCGATTTCAAATCGAATGAATATCGAGAATTACTAGGAGGTTCTGTGTTTGAGCCGGTCGAAGAAAACCCAATGATTGCATGGCGCGGCGCCAGCCGCTATGTCGATCCCCGTTTTTCTCCTGCATTTGCAATGGAATGCGAGGCTTTACGCGGTGTTGTTGAGGAATACGGTCTCGACAATTTGCAACTAATGGTGCCGTTTTGTCGTAGTCCCGAAGAAGGGGTCGCAGTCAAACGAGTCTTGCAGCAAAATCGGCTCGGCAGCGATAATGGCGTTCCCCTTTTCATCATGGTAGAATTGCCCTCAAATGTGATTGAAGCCGAGCGCTTTATTGAAGAAATGGAGTTATTTGGAGGGTCAATCGGTACCAATGACCTCGTTCAAACAGTATACGCTGTTTCGCGTGATGACCTAGAAGGTTATCTCCACCCCGTTGATGCTCGCTCACCTGCGGTTAAAGCAATGGTACGTAGTGTCATTCAAACTTTCACTGACAAAGGATTGGAGATTGGGATTTGTGGCCAAGCACCGAGTGACCACCCTGAAGAATACCCGGAATTCTTAGTCAATTGTGGAATTACTTCTATCTCAGTCACTCCAGATACGGCTGTCGCAGTTCGTCTCGCCATTCAAGAAGCTGAGCGCAAACAACACCTTGTTGCCGATACTATCAAAGTTGAGATATCTGAATAATCAAGGTATTCGGTGGTCCATTAACCGCCTCCATAGAGGTGGGAATACACAGGGCCAAAATAATCCATAATATCCAGTCGGCATTTGCGGCGAACCCGGCTTGGCTTCAAGTGCCCAAATTGGATCGCTGGCCTTGAGATGATGAGCAGGATGTAGTGGTAATTCCAATAATGTCCAACGTGACCAAAGAGAAAGTGATTCCCACGAATGTTGGGCACCGTGCCTTTCACCAACTTCTCGGGTTATTCCATAGTGCTGGATATAATTCACATATTCTAGCAGGATTATCGCTATTACTGCATTGAGCAAAAAAGCCATCACAACCCATTGCCCAAAGCCAAACCACACGGCAGCAACCAAGGCGATTTGGACAAGGATTCCATGCATGACTGGATTGGTAAGTGCAGTTCGTCCGCGCTGTGAATGAGTTCGCCAAGCCGATGGTAATTGGCGAGGAATCGCTTGTCCGAGATGTAACCACAATCCGCGACCTTTTGGGGCGCTTACCGGATCAATTTCGGTTGCATAATTGCGATGATGCCCATGATTATGTTCGGTTGTAAAATGAAGATATAATACTGCAAGCAAATTTAGTCTCGCCATCCACCACAAAGGGGTGCCTTTCTTACGGTGACCTAATTCATGAGCGACAATAATCCCAGAAGCTCCACTACTCATCCCGGAAGAAATTACTGCCCCCAAAGCAATCAGTGTACCCCCCTCAATATTTGCCCTCCAAAGTAAAGTACCTATCACACAGAGATGCGCGATAGAATGCCCAATGCAGACCATATTCCAAGCGAGATGATTTTGTGGCATGCTCCGGTCAGGTGCACCTTGCTTCGAAAGCAAGTCAATAATTGGATAAATCCCAAGCACTAAAATGACTCCGGCAAATACTACATATCCACCAAAGATATTTGCATAAATTACCATCGCTGGTAAAATGAATCCGAGCAAATGCCAAGCCCAAGATTCAGGGCGCGAAGAAATATTGATTGCGCCACTCACACATTGGGGTAGGTATCTTTATTGAAAAGATATCTCACTTTATACGTCCACGTAGTACGTCGAATAGATTGGGGAAATTCCAACCGAATCCGAAGATACCGGATCTGTAATTTTGCTTGTCCATTATTTGCTCAACATAGGTTTCTAATTCTTGGTCCATTTTCTCACCGTCGGGTTTACTTAATGCCCTTAGTTTACTTTTAACACCAACCCTATTTGAACATGTCGAGGGTAAGCCCCTGCTCTCCGATGCTCAATTTTTCCAATCAAGCATCAATAATCTTCATTTGAAGCAATTGGATTGTTGCTTCGTAAGATGTATGATCTTAGGATTCCATTGCTACCATTTCGGCATAGGCTTTCATGTTCAAAAGTGTCTCGCCGATATCCAAGGCATAAGCGCACAAACGTCGAATTGATTCTGACAAGCGAAATTCAAATAGAAGAGGGAGGGCTCTTCCTTTACCTTCCATCATGCTTTCTTCATGCAGTTCCAAGGCTTTTCTTGCCGTCTGCAAAGAGACCCGAGCAGCTTCAATAGTATGGGAATCTTGGGTGCGGATATCAATCATCATTTGTTTTAGAGAAGTTTGCCAAATCGGTATTTGCGCAAGTGGAGGTGCTGTGATTTCAAGATTTGGGAGAGGTTGGGTTTCACAGATAAGCCTTGAGATTTGAAACATGTGATCCATCATTCGCTCCAGTGAATTGGCAAGGTTGGCAAATTGAACGGCTTGATTTCGATTTATTTCCAAAGATGCTGCAACTGCATGGTAATCGAGAATCACACCAACTTGACGCTCAATCAAATAATGCATCGCATCTACATCTGATTCTCGCTCTGCATCGTCACTGAGAATTTCGGATGACTCGCCTTCAAAAACCGAAATGACGTCACGCGCTAATGAGGACAATTGCAGATACATTCGATTAAGACTAGCCTGAATTGGCATCTCTGCTGACTTTAGTAGACTGACCAATGACTGTGACTCATCGTCTTCATCAAGGATCTCAAAGCCGCGAGTATTGCGCATGAAAAGGCGAATCTCACGTGAGTATTTCTTGCTGTTTTCTACTGAATAAGCTATCTTTATTTTCTCAGCGCCGGCAAGATAAGCAGCCATTAAGTGGTCATGTAACCCACCTTGAGGTAACATTTCGGCATTGATGTAAATCGATTTTCCATCCTGTTCGGTTAAGTGAAGAGGGGTTAGGCGGATTGCTCCGCTTGGCCGCCAATCTAATTTGAGCGAATCACGCGGTTGAATATTGTTAGCAACTACCCAATTTTTCGGTAGGCTAACAGTATATGTCACTCCACCAGTCAATTGCACTTTACGGATATCTACATCACCAGGACCTTTGACCATGAAACTCCTAAACTAAATATTGCTATATAGATTACCTATGTTCTCCATCTTATACTGTCTCACAGTCGCAAGGATATGGAAACTGTCACCATCATAATACTCGGTTTAGCACTGTTGGTCTGTGCTTACATGGCATGGAATATTGGTGCAAATGATGTTGCCAATGCAATGGGCACTTCTGTTGGTTCCCGCGCATTGACTTTGAAACAAGCAGTCATCATGGCCGCAGTATTCGAATTTTGTGGAGCATTCTTAGCAGGAGATGCGGTGACCGATACTGTTCGTAAAGGCATCTTACAAGTTGATTTCAATACTGTAACTCCAGAGTTTTCACACGACCTCGCTTTCGGTTTCATTGCCGCTATGATGGCAGCAGCAACTTGGCTTACAATCGCCACTCGGTTAGGCTTACCAGTTTCTACAACTCACTCAATTATCGGTGGAATCATTGGTGTTGGATTGATTCTTGAAGTCAAGCACGATATGGATGATCTAATCGATTGGGGTGTCGTATACAAAGTCGTACTATCTTGGATAGCAAGCCCACTCATGGGTGGAATCCTCGCATTCTTCTCGTACTACATCATCAAGAGATTGATAATGGATGCAGAAAATCCCGAGGCGCGCTCACTTTGGCTCGCTCCAATATTGGCCTTTCCCACCTTTTTCGTCCTAGCCTTAGCGCTCCAATTCAAAGCATTGAAGGGATTTTTCTCGAACCTGCAAAGTAAAGGTATTATCGCTGACAAATATGACTGGTTGCCGGTAAAAGAAAATGGTATTTTCAACCCACTCGCTGAAAATGCTTGGTTCCCAATTAATTCATTAATCCTAGCAACAATTATTGGTTCCTTAGCAAGTTTAGCCCTCTATTCAGTATTACGCCGAATTGACATCAACGATGAAAAGCGCGGTTTCAAAGGAGTAGAGAGGATTTTCGTTTGGCTACAAACGATTACAGCTGGTTATGTTGCCTTCGCACATGGTGCTAATGACCTCTCAAATGCAATCGGGCCAATGGCTGCAGTATGGCAAGTGCTTGGCGACGGAGGCGAAATTACTGCTAAAGCTTCAATCCCAATTTGGATTCTTCTCTTAGGTAGCGTAGGAATTGCAATCGGAGTAATGACTTGGGGATGGCGAGTAATGGAGACTATAGGTACGAAAATTACCGATATAACACCTACCCGTGGTTTTGCGGCAGAATTTGGCGCAGCAACTACAATTTTGCTCTTCTCGATGCCGTTTCTTGCAGTTCCAGTGTCAACAACCCATACTCTCGTAGGAGCCGTAGTTGGGGTCGGATTGGCTGGGGGCGCCAAGGCTGTCGACTTCCGAGTATTCGGCAAAATTGCTGCTTCATGGGTTGCCAGTGTACCCGCCGCAGCATTTGGGGCAATCGTACTTTTCGTTGCCTCTGGTGGAGATGACCTAAACATGATAGTACTGCTCCCAATTGCATTCTTGACTGTAATTTATGGCGTCTGGAAGAGTCGAAATGAATTAGTAGACAAAGAAAGTTATTCTGACTTTTCTAACCGAGAAGGTGATTTTGCCCGTACTCCATTAGAATTATTCCACGACCATGCAATATCGGTTGAGGATACCGTCGACAGAATGCTTGAAGCAGTCAATAAGGCTAGTTCTGGTGAAGATGCCAGCGCTGAAATAGATGCGACCATTGCCTCTGAATTAGCCTCTGATGACTTGAAGAATGACTTGCGAGAGAGAATGTTAGCGCACGAATTCCGCCTCATGGTAAGTATGGATGAATTCCTCCATATGCTGAGTCGTCAAGACAGAATCGCTGATTATGCGCAAAATGTTGCTGAACAATTGTCGTTCCGTACACTTTATGGCGATAAGGAAGCCCTTGAAAATCTCAAAGAAATGGGTGTCGCGGTGAAAGCGACTGTATCTGCATACGAAGATGCAGTTGAAGCTCTCAAAGATTTGAGTTTATCAGGAATGACCAAAGCCAATAAGGAAGTGCTTTCAGAGTTAATCCGTGTGGTCAACCTCAAAGAACATGAAGCAGATGAAGTCGAGTCCAAGGCTGCTTCACACGTATTTAGTTCTGGAGATGAAGAAGCCCTAGCGGCGATGCATATGTATCGCGTCCTACAACGTATGGATGATGTCGCCAACGCCTGTGAAAAGGCTGCTAATGCCTTCTTGCCGATATTGCACCGCTAGACAATTAGAGGTGTAGGTTTGAAATGTCTTGCATAAGTGGGACAAATCGTTCGAGCCACTCTCCGACCGCTTTGCGACAGTGGGATGTGCGCTCAAGGATGGATTTACCATGGGCATGGATTTGCAATTGAAAGCCAAACTGCAGAAGCAACGTTACCACATCGTGGGAGAACACGGTGGAGTCAAAATCTGCCACTGGACTAAAGAGAGTTTGTTACGTGACCGTTCGTGCTACAAAGGTAAGTTCTACGGGATTGCCAGTCACAACTGTTTGCAAATGTCTCCAGTGGTCGACCAATGTAACTTAGCTTGCTCATATTGTTGGCGCGAACCGCATATGGATACACTTGAATTAACCGACCAAGATCCACTTGAACTGCTGTATGAAAGTGTGCGTGCCCAGCGCCGCTTGCTAACAGGATATGGAGGGCATGCTGATGCTAGTCCGGAGAAATTCATTGAGGCTCAAAACCCAAAACACGTTGCAATTTCCCTAAATGGTGAGCCGACATTGTACAAGAACCTCTCCGAATACATTGAATTGTGCCACAAGCATGGGATGACAACTATGTTGGTTACCAACGGAACTCTTCCAAAGGCAATTGAGGCTCTTGATGTTCTGCCTACTCAACTGTATGTTAGTGTCGATGCCCCTAACAAAGAAGTCTTCGACCGAATTTGTAAGCCAAAGTGGAATTCCGGTGCATGGGAAAAGTTTGAGCAGACTATCGACCTCTTGCCCAGTTTAGATACCCGAATCGTTTGCCGCCACACATTGATTAAAGGCGAGAATATGAATCCTGAACACATACCGCAATATGCGGCATTAGATCAGCGAGCTGACCCAGATTGGATAGAGTGCAAGGGTTATGTTTTCGTCGGCCATAGCCGTGAAGTAATGTCTCTCGAAAATATGCCAAGCCATGATGACGTAATGGGTTTCGCCAATGCTCTAGCCCCAATGGTAGACCGCCGAGTTCTCGATGATTCTAGACCTAGCCGCGTGGCGCTGGTAGGACGTGAGAAGATTCCGTTGCCCATTCCAGAAGCGGTGATGGAATTTCCTGATGACTTGGGGATAGCACCGCCAATCAAGCACTTGCCTCTAGCATAAAATGCAAGACGGTGCAACCTTACTTGATATCAAGCGAGTTCGCTTTGCCACTTAGTCAACTGTTTGACATATGCTTCAATGTCGACGGATTCTCCATCTGCCTTAGCCTGTTGAAGTTTCATCGTCACAGTCTCGACCAATGAGGCCGGAGGCTCATCGCCCAGTAAGCGGTTGAGGAAATCGGAAACACTGATTCCGGCTCCCATCGCAATAGCCATGCGAAAACGGTTGAGTTCGTCATCATCATCGGGTTGACGTGCCACCCAATCACTCATGCACTCACCTCAGCGGAGTTAACAGAGGTATCTGGAACAATCTTTCCTGCAGACCATTCCGACCACAGTACGACTTCTTCGTCACTCCATCGCGCTAGTGGCCCCATAGTTGCCAAACGACCACAATCAGCCGACTCATCCATCCTCGTTGAAGTGAGAATACCGTTGTCACCGAGAACCTGTGCTTTAGCAAGAATTAGTGTGCCATTAGCCAAACTATTACGGTCAGTTGCCGACCAATAGGCATGGCCATGTGGGTGCGTATGAACCCACAAGCGGAATGGTATAGTCGAGCCAAGCGGAGGGTGAAGAGGGACCTGTCCTGGACTTCCCCAATCGACGTGAACTGCATCATCAGCGTCGAATACTACACTCAATTCTCGCCCAGCGAGAGTCGATAAGAGATAGATTGCATCCCATTCATCACGTTGTGCAAGAACTCCAATTAATGGCGCTGATTCATCAGCCAAACCTGCTTCAATGAGTTCGAAAGCACGGGTGAATTCGGCACTCAAATACTCACCCCTGCAGGTGTAGGAGTAACCGCTCGTGGCATCGGCAAATTGCCCATCGTAAGCGAGTTCATTTGCGCCA
The DNA here is from genome assembly GCA_964587885.1 of uncultured Candidatus Poseidoniales archaeon. Taxonomy (GTDB): domain Archaea; phylum Thermoplasmatota; class Poseidoniia; order Poseidoniales; family Poseidoniaceae; genus UBA60. Next base: position 27,208 of record CAZPME010000019.1, on the reverse strand, counting down.
TAGGTGCAGAGGTGCGCGCTCCACTTTCTATGCGCATTTTCTGTATCACCCACTGGGCACCGGCGGCAGCAACCGCCGCGAAACCAAATTCAATATTGCCTGCGGCTATTGCTCCTTCAAGTTGACAACTGGTTGGCTCATGCACAGGAGATAATTGAGTAACAATATCTGAATCGGTAGTTGAATCCAGCAATAGCCAACCATCGCCACTACAACGCAGGTCGAGCCACTTAGTCTTGCTTTCATGCACCAACGAACGTGGCTCAGGACGGTCGACAGCTACAATAATTAGGTCAAATCCTTGTAACTGCTCGGCATTCCTCAAAGGCACAGAAAGAGCCTTGACGGATACTCCTTCAAGTGAAGCGTGACGCTGAGAAAGAGCATCGACTTTTAGCATTCCAACCTCGGACTTACTAAATCTCTGATGACCGAGATTGGTCGCTTCAACGATGTCGTCATCCATGATTGTAATTGAACAGGAAAGGCCGCACCTACTCGCAGCAGGTGCGACCAATTCAAGTAAGGATGAACCAATGCCACCAGCGCCAACAACGAGAATTTTCTTCTGCTCGCCGCCAACTAATTGTGGCATCATCTGAACAGTATTGACGCTAGCCCAATCAGCATCGGCTAATCCGGCAGCATCGACCATTTGGCCATCAACAAAAAGCCATGTATCAGCTGACTGCGCAGCCTTACTAACTGCTTCATCTTGGGTCAATTGCAAAGTTGAATGACCGGTTGCATCGGCAATTTGTACCGTTACTCGGACTTCTTCTTCGCTACCACCTACAAGACTCGGGACCAATTGAACAACGCCAATGGTATTCCAGTCTACTTCTGCTAAACCAGCATTATCGAGCATGCGGCCATCAGCAAATATCCACTTTCCACCATCTTGCTTGGCTATTTCAATTGTTTCTTGCTTAGTCAACTGCAAAGTGCTGTGACCGGTATTATTCGCTACCATTACGATGGTAGTCGGGTTTTCTTGGGCTTGGTTTTTTATTTTCTCTTCTTTTTGTTCCATTGGGTTTCCACCCTCCAATCTAATCAGCGCATCTGCCTCTTTTGAAGGGTGAAATTTCCAACCTCAATTTATCAATAATCCATTAGTTGGAAAATAAGGAATCGTAAGCCGCTTGAAGATTAGCAACAAAGGCTTGAGAAGAGAATTTTTTCGCCCTCTCCAAACCTGATAAATCCGCTGTACGGGGTTTTCCGTCGCGCGCAGACCAATCACTATGGATTTTGGAAATCTCCTCTTGCCATGCAGTGATTGAAAATGGGTCAATAGTACGACCTTCTACTGCTAATTCGTTATGTGAGCCAAGGTCTGACATCAATACTGGACAACCTGCAGCCATCGCTTCGAGAGGGGGATAACCGAAACCCTCAGCCGCAGAAGGAAATAATAGCGCATCAGCATGTTGCTCCAAGGCGATAAGTTCGTCTTCACTTACCCGACCAAGCCAATTAAGTTCGACCCCCAATTGGTCAGCTTGGTCAGCTAATCCAGAACGGCGAGCATTATGCGATTCGGCCCCAACCTTGTGGACTATTATCTGCTCGCGTACCGTATTTGGTAGGCTACCGATGGCTTGGAGGGCAAAACCTAACCGTTTTCTAGGCTCCTCACTTCCGACAATTAGTAAGTTTAGGCTTGCGGTCGGTAATGACTTGGGACGAGGAAATGGATTTACGCTGGGATTGCGAGCCTCAATGTTGAGACCCAATGGTAAGGTGATGGATTGAGCCTGTGGGAATAGACGACTTGCATGAGCACGGGTAGTCTCACTATCGCAAAGTAAGAGGTCAGCCCGAGAAAGGCCAGCATGAATTTTACTCAAATCTCTCTTACGAATAGGATTAGGGTTTTGCTCTCCGATTGCAATATCACCTTCTGGTGCAGCAACTGAGGTTGGGTCAAGGTGGAAGAGATCATGGACCGTAATCGCTACAGGGATCGGCGAGTTTTTCGGAACTAGGCCGGCTTGTTCTTGATCAGAAATATGTAACAAATCGGCGGTTTTTGTTGCTGCTAACTGAGCAATTTGTTTAGCAACACGGCGAGGATGTGAGCGCCATCGGCGCCACACACGTCGTAAGGGAGTGCCACCGGCATCATGCTCAATGCATTCAGACAATTCCCATCCTGCTACTTGCCCTGAATTCAAGTGGCCAAGTAGGTCGGCGTGGGCTCGACCTAAGCCAGAAGACGCGGAAATTGCTTGTCCGCGTGCCAGCACTACTCGTCGAGGCATAGCCTCGACGAGAGGTGGTCAACTCTTGAAGTCCACCGGCAAATGAGTCCAAATAATGCGAGTTATGAAACTACTTACTCGGGCGGTTGAGGTGGGGCATAATCATTGGCTATTGCTTCAGCAACAATGGCCATATCGCTATCGACCATCATTGCTACCAATTCCTCAAATGAGGTCTTTGGCTCCCAGCCTAAAGCGGCTGCAGATTTAGAATAATCACCGATCAAAAGTTCAACTTCTGCAGGGCGGAAAAATTTGGGATTTGTGCGCACTCTAACTACTCCTTCTTGGTCAGTAGCGATGGTATCAACTCCTTCTCCAGTCCACGTCAATTCTAGCCCAACGTGATTAAATGCATGGTTTATCATATCACGAACGCTGTGTGTGCGCCCAGTTGCAACGACAAAGTCGTCGGCTTCATCCTGTTGTAACATACGCCATTGCATCTCGACATAGTCACCAGCAAAGCCCCAATCTCGCTTGGCATCTACATTACCAATCCACAGGCACTCGTCGACCCCATGTTTGATTCGAGATACCGTCATAGTCACCTTTCGGGTAACGAATTCTAAGCCCCGTCGAGGACTTTCATGGTTGAAGAGAATACCTGTGCAAGCGAATAATCCGTATGATTCACGATAGTTGCGGGTTATCTCAAAGGCGAAAACTTTGGCACACCCATATGGTGAGCGCGGATGGAATGGAGTGAGTTCAGTTTGGGGTATTTCTCTAACCTCGCCGAATTGTTCACTAGATCCTGCTTGGTAATATCGGCAATCTGGTTTGACTCGTTTAATGGCTTCAAGACAGCGTAATGCGCCCATTCCAGTTACATCAGCAGTCATTATTGGTGAGCGCCATGATTCAGGAACAAAAGATTGTGCGCCTAGATTGTAAAATTCGTCAGGCTGAACTTCACTAACCGCATTATCAATACTGCTTTGGTCGGTCAAATCACCGTTAATCAGATGAAATGAATCATTTTCCTGTAAGTGATTTATCAGACTACGTCCTAAAGTCGGTTGGCTAGTCCGTCTTACTAGTCCATAAACAGTGTAACCTTTGTCCAACAGCAATTCTGCGAGATACGAACCATCTTGACCGGTGATTCCGGTAATGAGGGCGGTCTTACCTTCTGCCATGCCTGTCCGAGTCTGCACCCCTTCTTCAATAGTGAGGGCATGAGTGAATCAAGAATCGGTCACAGTAGGTCGGTTTTCTCAAATTGGCCTAGGTTAGTAATTCTGACGGATTCATCAGAAAACTGACTAATCCTAACAACTACGGCACCCTTTGACAATGCAATTATCAGCGAAATAATGCCTCAATTGCGCGCCGCTTTGATAGGTGGAGTGGCGCTCTCACCAGCATGGACGAAGGTTTGAGCGGTAGCAAACGCTTACGCCTCCTTGTCGTACGTGCATCATTTGCCAGTTTGGGAGGTGCTGAACGGGAATTGCTTACCGCTCTGCGGGAATGGGAAAAACGCTGGGATGTGACTGTTGCCACCTTATCCCTGCCTCAACCAGCACAACAATTGGCTCAAGGATTAAACGTCAAATGGGTCAAACCAGAGGTCCCAATCGAATTACCGATTGGAGGTATGGCCGAATTAACCGGCAAAGCCAGCAAAGTTGCTCTACGAGCATGGCGAGGATTGGATGGGTTAAGTGAAGCAATTTCTAATGCAGATGCAGTGCACATTTCGGTTTGCCGTGGCTCTCTAGAAATTTTGCCATTACTACCCGAAGGATTAGGCGTACACTATCATTGTCTTGAACCACCGCGCTGGTTGTACGAAGATGTATTACATCGCCATATCAATGGCGATCATAAGCGCCCACGATGGTTAACAAAAATACTGTTCCGAAGACAAAAACGCAATGATCAAGCACTTGTACGCCGCTTACTATCTAGAAGTGGCAGTGCAATTTCTGGTAATTCACACCACGTCCAAGCTAACCTTGGACGCTTTTACCAAATCGCTATTGATGCAACATTGAAGAATGGTCAACCTACTGCACGAGACACAAATGGACGCCCACTGGGGGCGAGCGTATTGATGCACGTAATCGACCTATCCGATTGGCCAGAGCAAGTCGATGATGAAGAAGAAGCAAACCCATTACCGAGCCAACCGGACTCACCATATGTCGTAACTGTAGGTCGGCTCGGCTGGGTAAAGGGTGCATGGGAGACCATCAATTCTCTAGCCGGAACCGGATTAGGCCTTGCTCAAGTGGGAGGTGGGTCGCCCGAAGACAGGAAATTTCTCACCACACATGCTGAACGGATGGGGGTCAAATTATGGTTACAACCTAGGTTATCACAAACTGCCTTACGCAAATTGGTCAGAAGTGCTGTAGCAATGGTTAGCCATGCTCATGGTGAACCATTTGGGCTCACGCCCATTGAAGCAATGGCGGTTGGAACCCCGGCTTTATTCGTTGATGAAGGTGGTTTCCATTACACAATGCAGTCCGCAAATTCAGGTAAACTGCTGCCGCGCCCACCACTCAATGCAGATGTAACTCATCCGGAAATGGAGGCTTGGCATTTGGCCTATGCCGAAGCACAGGACGCTGAGACAAGGGCTGCATGGGCTGCAGCAGGACGAAATTATATTATCGGACAATTTACTCTTGAAGTTCAAGCAAATGCACTTGAGAATTTGATACGTGATTGTATTGAAAATGCATAAGCACTTTACACGCGTTCAAATGGGCGTACTGCACCACAATCAGGGCAGGTTTGAGATTCTTCATCTTTGTACTCGTGACGGCAGGCTGGGCATTCAAGAGCAAGAGTTTTCTGGATTTTCTCGACTATTGATTCAACCTCACTTGCCGCACTTTCAAGCACCAAGCGATTGTTGTCGACCTCTTCAACTATCCAACGACCGGAACCTCCCATTTGCAACATCAGGTCGGGTGGTAGACTCACCATCCCCATATCATCGATCAACAATTCACGTGATTCCGCCAACTCCTCGACCTCAAAGCCATCACCGTGTTGTGCAATAAATCTCCCATCACGTAATTCTAAAGCACGATCACAAAAATCCGCCACCTCACTGCTGTGAGTTACGATTAGGAAAGCAACCTTGTCTTCTTCATGTAAGCGTCTGAATAAGGAAAGTACCTCACGGCTTGTTATTGGGTCAAGAGCCCCTGTGGGCTCATCAGCCAGGATTAGTTTTGGGTTTGTAATTAGGGCTCGTGCAATGGCCACTCGTTGCTGCTCACCACCTGATAGTGTCGCCGGCAATCCCTTTAGGCGTCCTCCCAATCCTAATTCAATGAGTAATTCCCGTGCCCTTCGTTTCGCTTCACGCGGTGAAATACCTTGGTGACGAAGAGGTTGTGCTACATTGTCAAGCGCACTTAATTGAGGTAGAAGATTACCTTCTTGGAAGATGAATGAAACGGTATTTTGTCGCAACTCAACTAATTCCGCACCGGTTAGTCTGGTCATATTTTTGCCGCTTAAACTGACTGAACCTGCACTCGGTTTCATCAAACCGCCGAGACATTTCAACAAGGTAGACTTGCCACTTCCACTTGGACCGACAACTGCTACTGCCTCTCCAGCATTAACGCTTACATGCAACCCGCGTAAGGCGACTACGTTGCCGTCCAAGGCCTTAGATTCATAGACATGATAGAGGCTGTCAGCAGACAAGATAATTTCTCTACTATTCGTCATCTTCATTCACCCTTCAATACGGTTGCTAAATCCGATGCTAGCGCTTTACGTGTGGTAATCATCAATGCTATTACCACTGAGATGAATACAGCGAGGGTAACTAGGGCTAATTCAGTCCATGGCCACACTAGATCACGAGTTATCACTGTAGATGACCCGCCGAAAATTTGGAAGATGAAGCCGAAAATCTCGAACATACCATTGAAGGACAAGGCTAATCCAATCCCAAGGATTACTCCAAGGAACATTGAAACCATGACTATTGACAGAATTTCAAATAATACTAATCGGTAAATCTGGTTCGGACTGGCACCAATTGCTTGTAATACCGCCAATTCCTTTTGGCGCTGATTAAGAACCAAAGAGAGGAAAACAAAGGCTGATGCAATAGCAGCGATACTCGCGACTACAAATTGCAGACTCAGTAATCCAGGAGTCCCGAAAATAAGGCCGCCGTTCCGCTCAACACTCTCGTGAACACTCGACCAATCACTCGCACTTGAGACTCTAGAATCTGCTTCAATATTTACTCGCAATGCTTGTAGTTCATCACCCTCAACACCCTTTACTGAAACAATCCAAGTATTTGCCCGATGATCGTCTACTTCTTCATCCCCGACAAAGGCTCGCCAAGCAGTTTCTCCGATGATAAGTGAGGAAGGCATTGTTTCTGCTGGAATTCCGGGAATGAATTCGTGAACACCGATATATCGTAGTGTCGCATTATGTGGAGTGGTGGTCAAATTGAATTGCACTCCTGATGAAAATAGGGTTGCGGCAAGTGGAGGTGGTTGCATGGCAGGGTCACGACACCCTTCTTCATCGGCTGGAAGTCCATCGGGACAAATTGCTCCACTCAAATCTCCTACAGCTGATAGGTCAAATTGGCCAAAAGCACCGGATAAATTTGCACCTGAGAGATTTGCTCCTGACAGGGTAGGAATGCCCAATTCGACAATAATTGCATTCTGCAATTGCGCGCCTGAGAGATCTGCTCCGACAAGGTTAGTATTGATGAAGAGTGATTCACTCAAATTGGTTTGAGATAAATTAGATGCAGACAAATCACTATTGGAAAAATCTGTACGTCCAAGATCGCGCTGAGATAAATTTTGGTCTGATAATTGTATCTCAGACATATCTATTTCCATCATTACCGAATAATTCTCCATTAATCCAAGAAGTATTTCTGGATTTGAAATAAGATCGGTGATATTGAGACTAAATCCCTCAGATTCAACTAACTCAAATTCGAGTTCTTCCCAAACAAAAGTTAATTCTTCTGAGCGTTCATCTCCGCTTTCTAGTAACTCATCACCACTATCTCCACCCTTTCTACCTGAGCCCCATATGTCGAGGATATTTGCAGCATCTTCACCAGCAGAGAAAGTCATTCCTTCATAGGCATTAATGGCTGAATCGACATCTTCGCCAGGTAGTGATTGCTCAAACCAATCCAATACTTCATCGGTTCCATTCAACAATATCCAAGCCTGCATTACATCACCATCATCGCTAACGAGATTTAGAGTCGGTATGGTTGTGGCAACTAAAGGCAGTTTAGAGCCGTGAATCTCTTCAATCATTGCCATTACTTCTGTGGAATTTGATGACTCACTCATGGTAACCTGCAAATCACTTCCTACAGTCGCTGATGCGGTACGCTCATCAACTACTGTGCCAGTATAGCCTTGTACAGCAGCAAGTGTGACAATGGATAGAGTAAGAAGCATGATTACGGCCAATCTATTGACTGACTCAGCAGAACCTGAACCCTTCAAGCCACGTTTCACATCGGAAAGTATTGGTGAGCGAGCGAAGAAGAATTGCATGATACGTGGGCCGACTGCACCTATTTTTCCGAGTAATAATGCTCCACCAATCCACAATAAGAAAGGCCCAAAGATTCCAAGCAGTCCTTCGACGAAGAAATTAGAGACTATACCATCTTCACTTCCATTCATCTCGAGCCAAGAATCGATGACTGCAAGCATCCCAATTAGGAACATTAGCCAGTGTAACCACACCTTTGGTTTGGCTACTTCTCGGACTTTGCGTACACCTTCATCAATTTCCAACTCAATGAATTCCTTAGCCCGACTTCGTCCAAAAATTATCGCCAAACCAAGAGTTGCAAAAGCCGTAACCATGGTGGAGGTGAAACCGAGTGTTGGATCAACACTATACTCACTTTGTGAGAAAACCATGAAACCTACACTAGAAAGAACTACTGGTACGGCTGCAAGTGCTAGGAAATATCCCGCTAACCAAGCAACAGATGCCATGACCGTCAATTCAAGTAATACCATACCTTGCAATTGTCTAGAATTTGCACCAATCACGCGGTGAATTGAAACTTCGCGCCGTCGTTGTTCAAGAGAAAGTATCAATCCATAGATCAGTACCGCCAAAGAAAGTATGACGATTGGAACCATTAGAATGTAATCAAATGTCTGAATCAAACCGAGGAAAATATTGAGGAAGGTTATGGTGCCCCCCACGATATCAAAGTAAAACAACTCAACATTCTCTGAAGTGTAATTCTTGTCATCTACTGATGCACCTAAGTCTTCAAGCCAATCTTCGGCCTCTGAAGTTGATGAAGTTGGCAATTGTGTTCGATCAAGAGTTACACCAAGATAGATGTGATCATAATCAATTAATGTCCTCACCTGTGAATCCGATAACGAAGACATAGGGGCAAATATCGGATTAGGTGCTAATGTCGGATTCCCTAGATCCCAAGGTTCGTAAATTCCCATAACAGTCATGTTTTCAACCATCATGTCAATTCGACAAAATTCATAACCAGTCTCACCGATGTCTGTCTCCCCTAGACAGTCATCAACACCACCTTCAATGGCAAGTTTCTTCTCTACCATATATTGGAATGTGATTGAATCGATTCGGTCTCCAACTTGCACTTCAAACTCACTAGAAATGGTTGATGGAATGTATATTCCACGTTGTTGTGAGACTTCCTCAGATGATGACCAATTACCCATACCATAGATTACTTGCCCACCTAGACGATTTGCTATTTCACCATCAAATGCGCTTGGTCCTAGGAACCTAATCCCCCGCATATTGGTTATTGGTGGCCCTGAACTCGCCAATTCAGGATACTCAAATGAGGCATTATCTAAATATGGATTATCTGATGAAGATGTTGACTTCATCAACAAAGGTTGAGCAGTAATGAAATCCTCATTGAAGAAGCCACCACCATGAATTCCTTGCCGACCTAATATAATTGCACAATCACTTATCTCACTTCGCTGACTTAATTCATCGCAGATTTCAGTTAATGTAGAGGTGTTATTTGTCCACCCATCACTTTCTGCGTTCGGCGCTTTACGGAACTCTATCTTTGCATCAAATGGTTCTGACTTTAGCGACTCTTGGAAGAATATTTGTGACAAACCAACGCCATAAGATAGAACCGTAGTAATAACTAGACTAGCAAGAAAAACTCCAGCAACTACCGCTAGACCGCGTTCACGCCCACGCCAAGCACCAAGTACTGCCAAACGCATATTATCCGGCAAATCGCGCGCCTTGCGAGCTTTTTCCTTGAAATATGCAAGACGACTCATTCCTCTTCACCTCCTATCGCATCTCCCCATGCACTTCGTACATCCGAGGCAGCAGTCTTTCCCTCTCTTAGCAATAACATCCGATCTGCCTTGGCGGCTAGATTGGGGTCATGAGTAACCATTAGAATCGACATTGGCTTGTTCTCATCATGGCATAATTCCTTGAATAATTCAAGTATACTAGCACCACTGGCTACATCGAGATTTCCAGTTGGCTCATCAGCAAGTAAGAGTGGACGGTCGCCAGCAATTGCTCGGGCGATAGCAACGCGTTGTTGCTGACCACCAGACAGTTGGTCTGGAATATGGTCGGCACGGTCGGATAACCCGACTTTACTCAGCGCCTCTAGAGCACGTTTCTCGGCTTCGTTGCTAGAAACTCCAGATATTTCTAGGGCCATCGCCACATTATCTAGTGCAGAAAGGTGGTCAAGTAAATGAAAATCTTGAAAAATCCAACCTACTTTATGACGGCGAACATCAACTACTGAAGATGGGCCCTTTAGGCCGTATTTGCGACCCTCAAGATCAATTTCACCTGCATCAGCGGCAAGCAAACCACCGATGATGTTGAGAAGGGTTGACTTTCCACAACCAGAAGGACCCATTAGAGCGACTAGTTCTCCAGAGTCGATTTCCAAATTAATCCCTTTGAGTACTTCCAAACGTTGAGCCCCCAATCCAAAGCCTTTCTTTAGGCTAGAAATTTTGAGCATGTTTCGGGCGTGAAAAGGTGGTATTTACATTTATTCCAAACATGCACGATTTTCGTTGATTGCACACAAGTTCTAAGGCAGATTGATGAAGCAATGGTCGGTCGCCAAAAATATGCGACCTATTGCAAGTGTAGCGGTTGTCGGCGCCGGCAATATGGGTTCAGGTATCGCACAAAAAAGCGCTCAAGAATTATTTGACGTGCAAATGGTTGACCGAGAGCAACAATGGGTCGACCGCGGTCAACAAATTATTGCTGATTTTCTCGCCGAAGCGGTCGAGAGGCGCATTTTCTCACCTGCTCAAGTTGAAGATATCAAAGGTCGGATTACCAGTGTGGTCGGAGTAGAAAATGTCGACCCTAATACGGACTTAGTAATCGAAGCGGTTTTCGAAGATTTCAATATCAAGACCGAAGTTTTCCGCAGCCTTGATGATGCCTGTAATGAACACACAATTTTGGCCAGCAATACCAGCAGTCTTTCAGTCGACGAATTAGCCAAAGCTACTGGCCGTGCAGACCGCTTTGTTGGACTGCATTTCTTCTACCACCCAGCCAAAAATCGCCTAATTGAAATAATTCCAAGCAAATTAACCAGCTCCGAAACTCTTGCCGCGGTCGAGCGCTATTGCAAAATGACTGGTAAAGTTGTAATCGTATGCAAAGACCGCCCCGGATTTGTCGTCAATCGCTTCTTTGTACCATGGCTAAATGAGGCATGCTTACTACTTGAACAGGGGATTGCGACGACTGCGCAAATTGATGCAGTAGCCTGTCGTTCCTTTGGCATCGGGATGGGGCCATTTGCTCTGATGAATTTAACCGGCCCCCCAATTGCCCTTCACTCAACCGATTACTTATGCGAGCAACTAAACTGTGCCCGCTATCGGGGTGCAAAATCGCTACGTGATTTGGTCGCCAATAATGCAATGTGGGAAATCGGTCAAGAAACCGATATCGATGAAGAAGTAGCCACCATCATTTCACAGCGATTACTAGGACAAGTATTTGCAGTTTCGGCCCAAATTGTCGAAGAAGAGATTTGCTCACTAGAAGATGTTGACCGAGGGGCTAAGGTGGGCCTACGATGGTCGCGCGGACCTTTTGAATTGGCCAACCGAATCGGCATCGATCATGCTAGTCAAATGGCGCAAAATTATGCTGACTTAGCGGGCTTTGAATTACCCGACTTCTTGCCACAACAAGCTGAAATCGGTCAACCATTTGAATTCAATTATGTCGATATGAAAGTCGAAAATGGCATCGCCACCATCGCCTTAAACCGCCCAGAGGCAATGAATGCTCTAAACGAAACCTTGGTCAGCCAACTCGGTGATATTCTTGAAGAAGTAAATCGCCGTGATGATGTCACCACTATCGCCTTGGAAGGTGCTGGTAAGGCCTTTGTCGCTGGTGCCGATGTCAAATATTTTGTCGATAAGATTCGCGCCGATGCTGTTCCGGACATAATCGAATTTACCACCAATGGACATCGTGTCCTTAATCTGCTAGAATCATCGCCAAAAATCACAATCGCCTTAACAACTGGCCTTGCCCTCGGTGGCGGTCTTGAATTAGCTTTAGCCTGTGATTATCGGGTCGGAACCCACCGTACTCAATTCCGCTTTCCAGAAACGAGCATTGGAATTTACCCTGGTCTTGGCGGCACCCAACGACCGGCCCGTATCTGTGGCATCCCGGCAGCTCGTTGGGCAGTACTTGCGGGTAATTTCATGGATGCAAATACCGCCAAAGACCTCGGTTTGGTAACTCACTTAGTCGATGCAGGTGATGTTGATGCCGCTATTTCCAGTATCGTCGAAGCAGGAAAACCCGAAAATAAGTATCCTGCGACACCTGCTAATCCGGAAAGTTCAGTGGCAACATTTACGGCTGAATTTTACAGTGATAGCACGATAGAAACTTTGCTTGAAGGGGGTTGTCCCGAAGGATTTGATACCGAAGACCGTAATGTTGCTCGACAACTCAAAGCCCTATCGCGTACCGCCCCTATTGCCCTGAAAATGGCTAATTCACTAATTGATACGGCAGCAAATACCGAATTGTCTGATGGGTTACAAGGTGAATTAGATTGCTTAGCAGAGATCTTTGCTAGTGACGATGCTTTAGAAGGACTTTCGGCCCTGATTGAAGGACGCAAACCTTCGTTTTCCGGCATGTAATTGGTTTACCGATTAAACCATGTATGAAAAGGCACACCGAGTGTTCGAGGTAACCTGTATGTCTGACCCACCATTGAAAATTTCAAGTGATGAAATTAAGACCCTTGAAACTCATATCAATTCCACCATTGCAACAGGAGGCGAAATTCGTGCCCTACTTTCTAAGCATTCGGGAAAATACCCCTATGATGAGGCTTGGGAAGTGTCTGCTGCAGTACAGTCCTTACACGTCTTCGCTAGTCGGTGGACAATAGAAATCCTAGCGGCATTATACATTACTGGACCAAAAAGATTCAACGAATTAAAGGGCTTGCTCAGCGGTATTTCTAGTCGCACCTTATCCGACAAACTCACCCTCTTAACCGGTGAAGGATTAGTAATTCGTAAAGTCGATGAAGGACCTCCAATAAGAGTCCAATACATTCTTTCCGAGCATGGTTTACTGTGCGGACGTCTTCTTTCGCCCCTAGTTGCTCACATGAAAATGCACACTGGCGTTGTTGTTAGTGAAGAATAATCAGCCCATTAGTTCGCCTCAATTTGGATTTTTAGGCTAATTATTGAATGAACATAGTACCAATGCCTTCATGTGCTTGGTCAGCCACACGGATTTGATGGCACTGCTTCAGCAATGGGTTCGACAACGTCCTTGGCTTGCTGCTGGATTGGCAGGAATTGTCGGCGGATTCAGTGGCGTTACCGGTGTGTTTACCTCCAACAACACGATCTCAACTCGTGTTTCAGATGGTGATGAACATCCACTTCGTGTCTCGATTATTGCTAAATTGGAAGAGCAACCTGGACTTTGTTATCGTGAATTACAACGCGCCCTTGAAGCGGCGAATGGCTCGCTAAGACATCACCTTGATGTTCTACAAGTGCAAAGTGCGATTACCGTAGTACGAGTAAATGGTCGAACCTGTTACTTTGCCGGTGAAGGTGGTAAAGTCGAGATATTATCAGGCATAGACCTCGACCCGCAACTCGCAGCTCGTCGTTTGGATGTTGGCCTATCTTTAGTGCAACGCTCCATTGTTGATCATATTCGTCAGCAGGGTGTGCCTCGTTCTCAAGCATCACTTTCTCGTCAAATTGGGCGGTCTAAGGCTACTGTTCATTCTGCTGTCAAAGTATTGCGTCGTCGCGGAATAATGCGCCTCGACCGACTGGACTTAGCTGACCACCTCAAGCCTGATACTGACAAGAAATCTCCTAGTTTGGATTATCAATGGGACGAATAGTCCGATTTCATTCAATACTTGCGAATCATCAAATGTTCGCCATTTGACATGAGCATGCTTATGGTGTCTCGTCGCCGCCAAAGTAACATGTTCCAAGTAAGGCTAGAGGAACACCCCATTCCAACCAGTAAAAAAGATGTGACACAACTCATTGATTGGCTGGTCGCTACCTTTGGTCTAATTCGTCGACGCGGTGAGGAGCACGCTTTTGGAGATAGTCAACAACCGGTAGTTAGACTATTGCGTGAGCACTTTATTGGTGCCCCGAAAGAAGGTGTTGATGCAAATGAACTCGGCGATGAAATGGGGTTAGCACCTGCTAGTCTTCATCATCACCTTTCTCGATTATCGGCATGCCGCCTTATCAGCAGCCGAAGTGAAGGTGATGGATGGCGAAGACATTTCCTGCGTGGAGGTTCTTTGACTTCAGCAATTGAATTGTTCTCACAAGAAGCGAGATTGTTATTGCGCCTCCAAATGGCTCCATTACAAGACTGGTGGGTGCGTCCTGAAGGTCAAACAAAATTGGCAATTGAGTTGCCGTCAAATGACGATACTCCTGCACTTAGGTTATGGGTTCGTGAACCGTCCCCCTTGCCGAAAAATGACAAAGTAAGTCCACTATCCAATTGGATGGCGGAATTAGGATTACTTGGTGATCGGCCCGGAAAAGCAATCCATGCTGATTCGGTTTCAGTACAACTGTTTGAAACATTATTGGCTCGGTCAGCACCACTTTCGATTGATGAGGCTGTTGAAATGACCAAGGCAACCAAGCCTCGATTGATACGAATTCTTGATCGTTATCGTGCCGCTGGCTTGGTTGAAAGAGTTCCACGTACAGACCGAATGGCGACAATTCTGTGGGAAGCGATGAATTCGCAATTTCTCAAGCGTGGAGAAGATTGGCTGCTGTTGAAGGGTGGTTTCAAGCGACAATTACCTGAACGCGCCTCTGAAATTCTAATTAAAGCTCTGAAAAAGAAGAAATTGACCCCCGAAATAGTCGAGAAAACCCTTTCCAAGGTACCTCCAACCGACCAAATGTTACTGCTAAATCTACTTGGTGGAAGACTTCCATTGGGCTACAGAATGATCGGTGATTCAGCAGCCGATTGCGCCGAAGTTTGCATGGCAAAACTCGACCGCGTACTTCGGCGATTACGTAGGGTTTCCGAGCAACTTGAGGCGGCCTTTTCTGAGGGATGAAATGGCCGTAAATCCAAGTGCAGTGCCACTGTTTTTGGCGCCGATGAGTGGAGTCAGCGACCTTCCATTTCGCCTTCTTGCTAAAGAGTGTGATGCAGATGTGACGATAACCGAATTCACCTCATCTGCTGGCCTATCAAGAGATGTAACAAACTCGTGGTTAAGGCTCGAATCTGATGCTCGGGAAGAACCATTTATTCCACAGATTTTCGGCGGTGATAAGGATGAGATGGTCAAAACTGTAGAACTTCTGCAAGACCGAGCCGACATTATTGACCTTAACTTCGGCTGTCCTGCTCCAAAGGTAGCAAAAGTATGTGCAGGTGCGGCTTTGATGGGACAGCCCGATGATCTAGTTGAGATGGTTGAAGCTTGTATCGCAGCGAGCGATAAACCGATTACTGCCAAATTGCGCTTAGGCACAGGGGAATCTGAAAATAATGTGGTCGAAATCTGCCAGCGCTTAGCCGAAGCGGGAGTGATGCGACTTTGCGTACATGGCCGCACACTGCGTCAAGGATATGCCGGTATTGCAGATTGGCAAACCATCCGTAAAGTCATCGAAAGTGTAGATGTTCCCGTAATCGCTAATGGTGATATTTGCGATGCAGGCAGTGCTGCTCGTTGCCTTGAGGCTACTGGCGCAGCCGGGCTAATGGTAGGCAGAGGAGCAATTGGCCGCCCAATGGTATTCTCAGAAATAAAGGCTGGATTAGGCTGGAATACGGAATCACCACCTTGGCAAAGAGAAAATATAGACCTGTGGGAGGATTCCCTTCCTCTTGAACAAAAGTTCATTGCCCGTTCATGGTGCTGGAATCGCTATGTCGAACTTGCAGGAGAGACCACAGGATTACAGCCCAAGTGGCTAATGCGCCATGCAGTTGCCTTTACCAAGGGTTTACCAAAAGCAAGAGATGCGAGAAATACTATGATGCGGGATCGCCGGCCAGAAGCATTTGCTGAATCGGTTTCTAAATTCCTCACTAATGGAAGTTCGCAATAATTTGCGTAGTAACCATTCTGGTAGCCTTTTCTTCACTTAGAAAGTGGATTCCCACTCTTCAAGATTCTGCATGGTTTCCCAAGTCTCATCATCCATTGAGCCACGCAGTTTGAGTACTTCTCTAGCCAATAACCAGTAGATCAAAGCAAGCGACTTGCGTCCCTTGTTATTGGCCGGCAATGCGAGATCGACATTGCGGAGATTATTGTTAGCATCACAGATACCAACTATCGGCAGTCCATTGTTGACCGCTTCTGAGAGTGGTTGCTGGTCGGCAGCTGGATCGGTAACGATGATGACCTCTGGTTCAACATAGGTCGGGAGGGCGGGATTGGTCAAACTGCCTGGAATAAAACGACCGACGGCGGAAATTGCTCCTACTGCTTCGGCAAATTTGCGTGCTGGACGCTGACCATATTGACGGGCGCTAACGACCATCACGCGGCTGATATCATAGCGGGAGATAAATTCAGCAACGGTTCGGATTCGCTCATCGGTAATATTGAGGTCGAGTAAATACAGTCCATCGTCTCGAACTCCTTCAATAAAACGCTTCATGTCGGCGCTCTTTTGCCGGGTTCCAATGTTAACTGCGTGAGTCTCATAGGTCTCAAGCGATACGAGGGGGCTTGCAGTCTCACTCATCATCAATGCCTCAGCGGCCGTTCCACTCGCCCCCCCTTCATAACCGCTTCGCACCACACCTACAGTCGAAATTAGCCTCATATTGCTGAAAGTATGAAATTGACGGGGCAATGTTCAACATAGTCAGTGATAACGGGGGGCATGTGCCCAACCCTGCAACCAATGATTCTCCTTCAAAGCAAGAGGAAAATGTGGAAGAACGTTTCTCGGCAGCCGTAGGTGATGATGGAATCTGGCGTGATAACGCTGGTGAGGCATTACACGTCTCAGCTTCAGACATTGAACGACATGCATACTGTCCATTATCGTGGCATCTCTCACGCTCAGGAGTAACGGGGGTCGGGCATGCTGTCGAAGAAGGGGTACGTAAGCACCAAGAAATTCACAAATTGATGAATTATTACAACGAGGCCAAAACTGTCGCTAAGCGAGAAACCACAATTTGGTCATGGTGGTTTGGAATAATTATCGCATACACTATTGATGCAATAGGTTTCTTTGGCATCGACATCCTCTTCACTCCCCTTGAGTTTGCTAGATACTTGGTGATGCTTGGACTGGTTTGGCTATTCATGGGAATTATCTTCACCATCATTCCATGGCGTCGATATTTTGGTATGGATCAGCCAGTAGCGCGAGGAATGGACGAAGAAAAGAGGCGTTTGTTCAAGCCATTATTTGATAATTCTGAATTCGTCGGTGGTTGGTCAGAAGCAGGAAGAGTTGAGACCTCGATGTTTTTCGCCGCAATGGTCAGTTCTCTACATGGAGCAGCCCTTTGGCGGGCAGAAGATCGCGAGCAAGCAGGTTACATTTTACTGATGGTAGCGATGTTGTGGACATTGTTTGCATCATGGCGATTACAGAAAGTGCTAATCGCTGAGACCAATGTAGAATTATCGCGCCAAGAAGCTGGACTTGATGAGGACTCTGAATTAATTTATTCAGACGATGCGGAGACCGCCGAGTTGCTTGAAGATGCAAATACCGGTCTACGCGGACGGCCGGATCAAATAGTGATTATTGATGGTGAATTTATTCCTCTAGAGCAGAAAACTGGTAAAGTCCCACGCGACCCTCACCTTTCGCACACTTTGCAATTGTTGGCCTACCTGCACTTAGTTGAGATGAATACTGGGCGTTCCCCCCCTTATGGAATTCTTCGCTATGGTGAAGATTCAATCTTCCAAATAGATTGGGATAAAAATGCAAAGAATCAACTGCACAATAACTTAATTGAAATACAGCGCTTGATGGTTGAAGGTGGTGCAAAACGTAATCATGAGCGTGTGGGTAAGTGCCAAAACTGTAGCCGCAAACATGCTTGCCCTGAGGCATTGGCTTAATCGAAGGTACATTCATCTTCAGTTGGAAATTTGGTACAGTCTCTAACGACTGTTACTTGAACAAGGAATTCATCATAAAATTCCTGAATCACTAAATCAGCACCATATCCTCTTGCATCAACTTCGAGAGTCCAAGTACCAGCATTGAACGGCTGGAATTCGCGAATTTCTGGTGGTCTAGTAGTATTAGACGCATTTACCGACCAAAATATTGAACCATCTGATTCAAGCAACCGAGCGTTGACATAACGTACACTTTCGACTGGCAAATTTTCAGTTTGGTCTGCAAAGGCCATTGAAGCACGGAAATATATTCGCAATTCTGTCACAGTATCATTAATCAATATCTCTTGCGAACCATAATATGGAGAAGGTGAAAGACCAGCGAATGTATTATTCAGACTGTATAGTTGTGTCTTGGAATCCGAGATAGGCGGAGTTCGTAAAGATTCAAGCATTTCACGCGAAGTTACTAGTGAAAGGCATCCGGCACTGGATGAAATAATTAAGGCGACAAATGTGAATGCAAAAAACGCTTTACTGCCACGCATCATATCGCTCCCCTTACCAATCGCAACCCGCTCCTCCTCAAGAAATCGTCGCGGGTTGGAATAGGGTGGGGTTGAAGTTGGGGAGGTCGCTCGCCAATTCGCCTGAATGAAGCCAAGAGGGTCAGCCGAGCCGTAAGGCGATGACGAACCCTATGAGTGTGGACAGGCACTTTACTCGTTTGAGTCTTCACTATAGCGTGCGCCGCAAGCCCCACATTCATCAGCATCCATGGTAATTTCAGCACCACACGCACCACACTCTCCCATTTCTGAAATCGAGGAACGGCGGCGGACTGCAGAGCGCTTCTGCTTGACTGAAATCGGCGTTAATTCATCATCCTCAAAGGAGAAATCCATAGCATCTTCAGGGATTTCATTACCCGCTAGACCCCGATCAGAGATACCCATTCCAATTACGACTTCATCTCCTGGAAGGACTCCTTCCTCACCGGTAATTGCGTATAATTTCTCACGGATTTCAGCATCGCTGGCTGACAAGTCTTCCAAATCATCTCCAGTATCTTCGACTGCAACCAAATCCTTGCGCCCTTCAAGGATTGAGTCTAAGTCCTCACCCGAAAAGGATTCGGATGTCTTAGTCAATAGAGGCTCTGCGACATCATCATCTGATTCATCAGAGTCTTGGGCCTCAAGTCGCGCCTCTAGTTCTTTCATTTCAGCCTCGGCCGAAGCGAACTTCTCGTCCCAATCCGATTCAAGTTGTCCGGCTTCGTAACCAAATTCTTGAATGGCGCTATCAAAGTCGGCTGTACCGGTAACAATCTCGTCCTCGTCTTCTTCTTCGTCTTCTTCTTCCTCTGGTAAAGCCTTAATTTCACGCCTTTGGCGTTTCTCATAGTGCGAGGATACATCTTGTTCAGCACCACAGAATGGACAATGAGAGATTATACTTGGAATGTTCTCGTTACAGGTTTTACAATCGTGGAATCGGCGACGGGCCTTGGCTAAATTAAACGAACAATGAGGGCAGTTCTTTTCATCACCGTCAATTTCGCCATCACAGGCTGGACAATAATCAAAGATATCTCGCTCGACTTCTTCTTCTCGTTCACGAGTTAAGAGGAATGCTGCAACCAAAATGCCGATGAAGAGAGCAGCAGCAAATCCGAAAATCAGCGCGAGACTACCAAAGGATTCCGCTTCATCTTCAATTGATGCATCATTTGAACTAACCTCCCACAAGCGTGAATGGGTTTGCGCTGTACCACCAACTGCGAGGATGTTAATGCCGTAAGGAGTAGCTTCTTCGACAGTGAAAATACAACTGATTTTAGTATTATCACCAACTGAAAAATTTACCATAGTAAGAGATAATTGTTCCCCGTTACCTACACAAGACAAATTCTCTGAACCCTCTCCGGAAGAAGAAATAGAAACGGTATAGGCATATGTTGTACCAATTTTTAGCGGTGCATCGGTCGGTGCACCAACAGCAGAATCCAAGGTCAACGCTCCGGTCGAAGCGAGGAAAGTAAGAGCGAGGGAATCTGTAACAGTTATTGAGACCGTGGTGTGACTATCGGCTTCATTGCTATCGAAAGAGGTGCTGAGTGGTTCCCAATGGGCTGAAAAAGTAGCGCTATGAGAACCTTGTCCAGTCGATAATTCTATTTCCCAAGCCTGTGAAGAAAATGCTTCAATATTGATAATCCCAGACATCAAATTACTTTGACCCTCCCAAGAATAATTTAGGCGACCAGAAACCGAAATATCTCCCGTATTAGTCAATAAGACGTACCAATTTACTTTGTCTCCAGCATTGACTATCATCGAATTAGGTGAGGCTGGATCGACTTGTACGTTGGGGATTGGGCGAATATTCAACTGCCCAGTAATATTGTCATTGGAAATATCGGATTGTGTAAGCCAACCATAGGGATCAATGTGCGCGGTTAAGGCATATTCTCCAACTGCTAATCCCTGTAATTCAGCATCCAATTCTGTACTGAAAGGCTGTATTGACTCCCCCTCACCACTTATTGCAACAGAAATTGGCGAAATTACCGGTGATACTTGATTTCCGCTTTCAACTGAGAAACCAATATTCACGGTTTCATTGCCTGTACCATATGAGCGGATGACTGTACCTGAGACCGTCCATGGACCATCGAGATTTTCTGCTGGTGAAGTAATTGATAGTGGACCTGAAAAACGGTAGTCTGGATAAGGTAGCACTTCTACTTCAAGCAATTTCTCGCCATAACCTTCAGCGACTTCAGTAACATTATCATATGCATCAGGGGTCGAAGTAACCGTCCAATTACCAGATTCTGCAAATAGTAGTGAAGCATTAATCATCGTCGATTCACCTGCTGCCAATGTTGGAGTAGAAACATCGATTACTGAATCTGGTTGACCATAGATTCCTACCTGTAGGATACTTTCTTGGGCCTCGACTGTTCCAGTATTCTTTACCGTCGAAGAAATTGTTCCATTGTCACCGATTCTTAAGCCGCTTGCAGGTGATAACTCAATACTAATTACTTCAAGGTTAGCAAGTCCTAAAACATTGAAATCTTTGAAGAAACGAACCGGAGTGTCACCACTAAATGCAACTTCAAACCAAACTTGTTGGGGTCCTTCTTGTAATCCATTCCAAACCGCTGAAACTGGAGTATATGCGTCTCCTGGGATATTGACAACATCATATTTGAGAATATTTTCTTGGGTTACGCTATTTTTGTAAAATGAATATTCGACATTGTTAGCTGTGGTGGGATTACTATTGAAAAGTGAAATCGAAATCGTCACCGAGCCGCCCATTACAGGTTCAGAGGGGGTAAATCCGATTCCAGCAGAACTCGCTTCAACCCCACCACTAGAGCCGGCAGAAGCAGACAAAGGCAATGCTGTGAAAGGAGCCAAAAACAACAGAAGGACGACCAAGAATCGTCCGATACCCGTCCGCATCGGTTGCTTGATGTGGGCATGGCTATTGAATCTCTCCCCGATAGCCCGAAAGGGCTATGTGGTTTGATACCGCATTCAAAACTGGGTAGTGAACACAAGGATTGAAGGTAGATTGCTTCGTCAGCATATTGTTCAGATGCGCCGGATTCTGCTTTTCGTCGCCTTCATTGGCCTACTAATGCCAACAAATTCGGCTGTATTGCTGCCTGTCGAAGACAATACGGCATATTCGGGAGTGAGTGGAGTTGTCATTGAAATCAGCATTGGCCCTAGCGGGGGAGATACAATTACTGGCTCCAATTCTCTAGCCTTCACTACTTCTGGTAGCGGTACATTAGCCAACATCACCATTGAAATATCCGAAAATAACTCCGATTGGAGCGAATTAGCCACCATTTCCACTACACCTTGGGTCTATGTGTGGGATAGTAATTCACAAGCCAACGGTACATGGTATATGCGGATTTTTGGTTATGATACTGAAGACAATATGACTGCGATAGTCGAAACTGGACAATTCACAATCGCAAATCAAATTCCTCTAATAACCTCATTCAGTATCGCCAGCGCTGCCACTGGAAGTGGAGATTCCCCGACCGATCGAGCTTGGTTTGACCTACCGGCAAATGGAACGCTTGAGTTTTCTTGGACCGCAAGTGATGATGACCTATCCTATGCCACTTTGACCAACGTACCCG
This sequence comes from uncultured Candidatus Poseidoniales archaeon, assembly GCA_964587885.1. GTDB lineage: Archaea > Thermoplasmatota > Poseidoniia > Poseidoniales > Poseidoniaceae > UBA60. The sequence goes on along the minus strand of CAZPME010000019.1, from coordinate 5,115 downwards.
GTTCGGGATCACCATCAAGCGATGGCCCAACCTCAATTTCTAATGGATGGTCATGGTCTCCTGGTGACTTCGCAGAAGGAACTTGGAATCCACGACTTACAGTGTACGATGATTCTGGTCTCTACGTTAGTTCGACAATTTACATCGGCATTGACCGAACTGGCCCGACCAGCGCCACTCCTTCCATCGCTAACGGTGCTTCTTGGAGTTCAACTAATGCAATCTCAATTAGTGGCCTTTCGGCATCGGGAGGAGATGGTAGTGGTAGTGGCGTTGACCACTACGAATGGCGACTCAACGGAAGTGAAAATTGGACTTCACTTGGTGCTAGTGGAATCGGTTCGCTCATTCTTGATGAAGGTCTGCAGAATCTGGAGTTTCGAGCGACTGACATCGTCGGTAATATCGGCAATACCGTAACTGCAACAATCGGTATTGATACCACAAACCCCTCACTCGGAACTTGGACAATTGATGAATTAACCACCAGCCGAATCGGAAGCGCAAATATTTCCTTTAGCGCCGCCGATGCCGGATCAGGTATCGACACATCAGAATGCTCAATTGAATATGGTTTTGATAGTAATGGTGCCGGAGCGGTACCAGACGTGACCAATGCTTGGCTAGATGCTGGAACAAGCGGCCTTGATGGAGTAATCGCAATCGCCTCTTGGACTACCAAATCACACCAATACCTTACACTACGTGCTACCGTTGTCGACCAAGCGGGGAACTCACAAATCTCGGCACCAGCATTTTTCCAGATACTTCCTGGACTCGACATTTCTTGGCAAGATGAATCGGTCGAACTAGACCGCTTAGTTTTGCGACCTGGAAATGACAAACTGGTTTGGATTAACAGCACCCTTTCTACTAATGAAGCCTATTCCGGTGCACTAACTGTCGCATTACAAACAGCACCTGCAGACCGCACTTCCGATGTCGGTTGGACAACGATGGAAACTAGAACCTTGCAAGGTGGCTCACTCAGTGATAGTGAAGAAGACCTGCTTTGGAATTACACTGTTGCCAATCCTGGGCAATGGGATATACGCATTGTAATCGACCCTAATGGAATAATTGATGAGCGTGATGAAGGTAATAATGCCCACTACTTGGTAGTCACGGGAGTTAGTGAACAATACGTTTCAGTTGTACCTTCATTCGGGCCGTCATTACTTGCACTTGTTGCGGTTGGATTCTTCATCGCTTACTTCATGGGTCGTAAACCGAATGAAGGATGATGGCTGTTTCAAAGCCAAAGCATTGTGGCATAAACGCGAGGGATTGCTTTATTGAGGTCAGTCTCACCGGTCGGCTTGAAGAGCATGGGACGGCGACGCGAAGAGAAGGTCGACGAGGAGTACCTCGCCCAATTAATGGGTGGCGAAGCGGCTGAAAAGATTCGAGTAAAGATGCCCAATACTAAGGTTAACGAAATGTTTGCAATCGCAGACCAAATTCTTGGCGGTCGACGTGTCAATGTCGTCTGTGCTGATGGCAAGACTCGCATGGCGCGAATTCCAGGCAAGATGCGCCGCCGTCAATACGTTCGTGAAGGCGACCTAATCATAGTCTGGCCGTGGGATTTTCAAGATGCTAAAGCAGATGTAAAGCATCGCTATAATAAGACCCAAGCACTCTACCTTTCGCGTAAAGGAATTCTTCCCGAAATCGTCGATATATTTGGCATGGGACAAAGTGATGATAGCGATGATGAAGATGGGCTATTCGCTAGTTCAACCGTTGAGGAAGAGGACGACGAGCCTATTCCTGAGGCAGTTGAAGAGGAAGTCGCTGAAGCCACTGAAGATGATGATGAGGATGACGAAGACCTAGACGAACTCTTCGGTTAGTTTCTTGGCTACCCCGCGATAGGGTATTTTGATGGCGAGTGCTGAACGGCCCGATCAAGATGAAGAGTCTGGTCAAGACTGGGATTCTTTCGTGGCTGAGCACGGCGAATTGGAAGAGATGGCCCCTGACATCGACTGGAGTAAATTAGCACCCGACGAAAAGTCACTTGAAAGAGACCGCCATAAACAGCGCGAGAGCCTTGAGAAAAATGCCGATAAGTGGGCATGGATGAAAGAGCGCAAGCATCAGCAAATGTTCTCTGAAATTGAAAATAAACTGCAAGGCGCCCTCGGGTTAGGCACCTTCGATTGGGTCGACCGAAGAGTCTTCGACCAAGTCTTTGATCGCTTGACCTTATTGTCAATTTACAAATTGATGAAAAAGGGTATTATCGACACTGTTGAATGGCCGATTGCCCGCGGCAAAGAAGCCCATGTATTTCGGGGCGAAGGAGTAGATGGACCAATCGCGGTGAAAATATTCCATACCAGTAATGCAGTTTTCAAAAATCTCATTCAATATATCGAAGGTGACCCGCGCTTTGAAGGACTCAAGCGCCGTCATCGTGATCTCGTCACCATTTGGGTGCGCAAAGAACATCGTAATCTAATTCGGCTTGAGCGAGAAGGACTAAGGGTTCCCGAACCACTTGGCGTACTCAACAATGTTCTAGTGATGGAATACATAGGAGATGAAACAGGTCCAAGCCCAAAATTGCGAGAAATTGAAGTAACCGATGCCGAGAGTGTATTCACTCAACTCGTCCACTTTTTGGCGACCTGTTGGCAAAAGGCCCGACTAGTCCACGGTGATTTCTCGCCCTACAATATCCTCTGGCATGAAGACAAACCGTTGGTTATCGACGTAGGGCAAGCCGTCGCACTTCAACATCCACGGGCGCAAGAATTCCTCGTTAGAGATATTGAACGATTGGTTACATGGGCCAAAGCAAATGGCATTGAGACCACTACTGCTGAAATACTGTACGACGTTCTCAACACCCCCCCAGAAGAAATATTGCCCAATGAAGAGGAATGAAGTGTACCCGTCGGCTTCAAAGGGGGGTCTCGGCTCGGCAAGCCGATGGAAAGCATTCATCGCATACCCCAAGACCGCATCGCGGTTCTGATAGGTGCCCGTGGCGAGACTCGTAAGATGCTACAAATAGCCGCAGGTTGTAAGCATTTGAATGTCGATTCTGAAACTGGAGATGTTGCAGTACTATGGGGCGAGGCGGGAAGTTTTGACCCAGTCAAAGCGATGAAGTTACCCAATGTCGTCAAAGCTATTGGCCGTGGAATGGCGCCAAAGAAAGCGATTAGACTTCTTGATGACGAGAATTTTTTCACTTTGGTCGACCTCAAGGGCTATGTCGGCAAGCGCAGTAACCAACAACGCCGTATCAAAGGACGAATCATTGGTAGCAAGGGCAAAATTCGCCGTTTAATTGAAGGACATACAGGCTGCCAAATCTCAGTTTATGGCTCAACCGTTGTCATTGTTGGCGATGAAGTTGGTCTTCCACTGGCCCAAGATGCGGTTGAGCGTATCGCCTCTGGAAGTGAACATGGCGCGGTCATCAAGGGCCTAGAGCGCGAGCGCAAACGTGTTCGTCTTGAAGGCAAAACTATCGATTATATTCGTGCAAGTGATGAGTTTGATGATGGTGGATTTGGAACCTTGGTTCCCGAATTAGCCGAGGTAGCACGTCGCCGAAATCGGCGCTTGAAAGCATCACAGATCGACCCCGATGATGACGATGATGTCGCCGCAGCACTGGCCTTAGATGAAGACGAGTCGGTTGCTTGGGAAGAAGAGTAATCACTTTAATTCCGAAGTCGGATTGCCACAAAGGCAACGAATTATCCTAACAATCCCATTGAAGCACTAGATGTTAATCTGATAAGATGGTCTGGAGATATCCCGAAAAATATTGTCCCAATCACGCAGGTGTAAATTGCAATTCTTGTAAAAAATGCCCGCGGTAACGGCCTACGGCGAGAATTTTCAGGTGCTTCAAAGAACATCACCACACCGACCCTAAGATAATAGAATAGAGAAATCGCACTGTTAAGGAAGACTGAAAGAGCCAACCAAAAAGTCCAATGGACATCTGAGAAATCAATTCCACCACCTGAGGCCAAAGTCAAATATGCATCACCAAGAGATAACTTCACAATGCTTCCAATAACCAAGAATTTGCTCATGAATCCAGCCAATGGTGGAACTCCTGCTAGCGCCATCATAAACAAAAACATGGAAACTGCGATTATCGGGTCACGTCGAGCCAAGCCGCTCAATGAAGACATGTTTTTCGAGCCACCATCAATCTCAACAATTGAAATAACGAGGAATGCACCCATCTTGAAAGTGACTAATACTGCAAGGTGGAATATGATTGCCGCAACGATAAGTTCAGCTGATTCCTGAGGCGCAGAGATACCACCCCACGACCATGCCCCAAGAGTGGCGACTGCGGCGAGAAGGTAACCCGCATGAGCGACACTAGAATATGCTAACATTCTCTTTGGGCTGGATGAAGTCAGTGCGGCAAGATTACCCCAAGTCATAGTAATTACAGAGATTACCGCGATGGCAAAATACCATGGTGCAGATTGTGTTTCTGGCAAGGTAATCACAATTAATATTCTAAGTAACACAAGGAATCCTAGAGCCTTTGAGGCCGTTGCTAGCATACCAGCAATCGGACTTGAAGCACCTGAATAGGCATCGGGTGTAGCGAAATGGAAAGGTACAGCGCTCACTTTGAACCCAAGGGAAACGAGAATCATCCCCAAGGCAATCAATGGTAAGGCAGCCTCACCAACAGGTGTTGCAGCCCAAGCATCAGCTAATCCAATTTTTCCAGTAATTGGATTTGTGTTTAATTGTAAATTACCATTCCACAAATAAAGCAAACTAATTCCATAAAGTCCGATTGCTGAAGTGACTGCTCCAACGATGAAATATTTGACGCCGCCTTCGGCACCCTCTGGCGTTTCCTTGCTGAAGGCAACTAAAACGTATGCCGAAAGGCTAGCAATTTCCAAGCCTACGAAGAGCATGAATAAGTCAACTGACATGGATGCAATGCTCATTCCAATCGCAACACTAAGAATTAGGATATAGTAATCAGCTTGGCGACGATTATTCATCAACTCGAGAATATCCATATCCTTCCTACGTGAAACAGGAAGGCGATCCAGACTGCTAACTGTGACTAATATCATTGCAGCTAGAATTATCAATCCAAACATT
>CAZPME010000018.1:0-38043 GCA_964587885.1 uncultured Candidatus Poseidoniales archaeon | reverse complement strand
TTCTACTTGGAGAGTTGCTGATATCAATAGCGGCTCAGGTAGCAGTTACCCCGGACAATACATGGCAATATTAGTCGGCGATACCCTGTACCTCGATGTCGAGGACGGAAGCACCGGCTACGAACTGTGGGCGCATGATACTTCCAACTCTACTACTTGGAGAGTTGCCGATATCCGAAGCGGCTCAAGTGGCAGTAGCCCCGGATATTCCATGTCGATATTAGTCGGTGATACCCTGTACTTCGATGCGTTCGATGCTAGCAGCGGCAGAGAAGTATGGGCGCATGATACTTCCAACTCTTCTACTTGGCAAGTTGCTGATATCCGAAGCGGCTCAGGTAGCAGTGACCCCGGAATTCACATGGAAATATTAGTCGGCGATATCCTGTACTTCAATGCGTATGATGCTAGCACCGGCTACGAACTGTGGGCGCATGATACTTCTAACTCTTCTACTTGGAGAGTTACCGATATCAATAGCGGCTCAGGCAACAGTTACCCCGGAGGATGGATGCATATGTTAGTCGATGAAACACTTTACTTTTATGCTGAAGATGGAATCACCGACGGCGAATTGTGGGCCATGGAAATTGAGCACAGTATCATCTACGATTGATTATTGATACGGAACCTAGTTCCAAGCATTCAAAGCCAGATTAATGTAGGTTTGCTGAGAAAAAGTAACATTTTTTTCCCTACCAAATTAGCCGGTTCGAATCCTGCCCCCTGCACCGATCCGAGTCCTTTGTGTTACTTCAGTTCTAAGTTATTGGGCAACCTAAAAATCATTGAATATTTTCTTATTTACGTCCCTTAATAGTTTGCAGCAACACATCTATGTGTAATTTAGGTTGCCCTAAAGTTTATAGAAGAAAGTGTTTCCGCAGCACCTACGGAGTTTGGAATCTATGACACGAAACAACCTGAAGCCAATTGTATTAAGCGCCCTATTCCTAATTGCAAGCCTAGCTGGATGTTTAGATTCAGTTACGCCCCCTGACAGTAAGAACAATAATGAAACCTTGGTTATCGCTTACGAAGTAAAAGATGATTATGACAATCCTGATGAGAACCCCCAAATTCTTGCCGATTACCTATCTGAAGAATTGGGTTTAGAAGTCAGACTCTATCCCATCTCTTCAGAGGGTGCAATCATTGAATCTCTGCGTTTTGGGCATGCAGACATCGCCTTTATGGATGGTGCAGCAGCCTGGATGGGATGGCAACAGTACGATCTAGGAGTTCTTGCGGCTGACCAGAAATCTGATGGTAGAACTTACTACGAGGCGCATGCTTGGGTTCTCAATGACAGCGAGATGGCATCTGCCCATCTTGATGATGATGACAGTACTGATCCATTTGCCCTTCTCCAGGGTAAGACTTCTTGCCATACTGGTTGGTTAAAGTCCGCAGGAATGTTGCTTCCAATGGGGCATCTGATTGGAAATAATTACACTACAGTACAAGGCAATATAGGAGATATTGCATCTCTACGTGAAACCATCACTCATTTCTTCAATGAGAATGCAAGTATTCCGGAATCAGGCACCCCATATTATGGCTATGGAGGTGCTGTTAAATGTCTATCAGATGGTACCGGAGATGTCGCATTCACCAAAGACAGCACTGTAGATTCCTACTGCAACAATGATAATGCAAGCGACAACGAGGATTGGTGTCTAGACAGGAGTCGTTATGTGAAATTGCCTAAGTTTGGAAATGCTCCAAGCCATCCGATTATGTACAACCCTTCAATAATGAGTACTGACAAGGCCACTAAAGTACGTGCCGCACTACTAAGCCTCAATAACAATACATCGGGTATGGTTATTCTGGAGAACGTTCTAAACACTCCTGGGCTTGTCCAGACAAACGCAGAGGATCACCTCGGAAGTTATGGTGGACTAGTGCAACACGTACCTGGAATATCGGATTATTTCAACGACAAATTTGAAATCCAATCATAGGAAGATTTGAATGTCAAGAGAACTAATGAAGCTTGAACGCTTAACGGTTGGGTATGATTATCCACTAGTCAATGATTTCACAACCAGCATAAACAAGGGTGAAATTATCGCTATACTCGGGCCCTCTGGGATAGGAAAGACCACCCTAATTAGAACCATGGCAGGACTAGTAGCACCTCTTTCTGGAACAATCAACAACAATACTCCGAGAAGAGGTGGGACGGGTTATATTCCTCAGCGTCTTGGATTAATACGGCATATGTCTGTCAAGGCAAATGTCGAATTAGGGGCCCGTTCGCGGACTTCAAAGTGGTATCCTGCATTAGTGCCTTTACCTAGAGGGCTTAGACAAGACGTTCTATTGGCTATTGAGGCAATGGGTATCATCGACCATCTCAATGACCCAGTAAGAATCCTTAGCGGCGGACAACAGCGCAGAGTAGCAACAGCAAGGACATTGGTTCAACGCCCAAGTATCATTCTAGCGGATGAGTTTCTAGGTGAACTTGATGATGATAATGTCGAAATCGTTCTTTCAACAGTCAAAAAGATGGTGCGGGAAGAAGGGAGTGCTTTGGTAATGGTGGAACATCACGAGAATCTCGCTCGCTCGATAGCTGATCGTATCTGGGTAATTGAAGATGGTTGCCTCAAGGAGGAAGAAGAATGAGACGACACCATTTCATTATCGCTATTCTATCTCTAATGTTATTGGCTTGGCTGACTTTTCTAGATGTAGTCGGCAATGATTGGTTTAGACTGGAAGGTAGTTGGGATAATTTAGTCATCTTCTTCAGCGAGAGCATCTGGCCTTTGGATTGGTCAGTTCTTGATGCAAGTCCACCATGTGACGGTGTTGAGGGATTCTTCTGTTCACCAGCATATACTGGAATCGTCGAAACTCTGAAAATGGCTTTTATCGCCACCATCTTGGGATTCATCATCGCCCTTCCATTGTCCACGATTGCAGCCTCCAACCTGAGTCCAGCATGGTTCGCTATTCCGATTAGAATTTTCCTTTCAGCGATGCGTAGCCTACCCAGCATAATCTGGGCAATCTTTCTTCTGATATTCATCGGAATTGGACCTGTTGCCGGAATCTTAGCTATGGCCCTATACACTATTGGATACCTTGGCAAACTACAGTATGAATCAATCGAAGGCATACAGAACGCTCCTTTGGAGGCTGCTAGAGCAATGGGATTGAAACGATCAGAAGTGGCAGTACATGTCGCCATACCTGAAGCTGCAAACCATCTCATCAGCCAACTAATGTTCATGTTTGAATATAATGTTCGACATGGAACGGTACTTGGAATCGTTGGGGCGGGGGGGATTGGTTACCATATCAACAACCAACTCAAGTTTCTAGCCTACGATAAAGCAGCAGCATTACTCGTGATAGTCTTCCTAGTTGTCGTAGCTATTGATATGCTTTCAATGTACATCCGCTCATTTGTCACTGAAGAAGGAGATGTCAAACGCCCAAGTTGGGGTACCGTATTCCTACCAGCGGGAATAGCAGCGCGAATTCACCATCGCCACCGAGAACCAACGGAACAACCCCCGCCCTCGCCTCAGCCGTGAATCTCGGCATTGACGATAGCATCGACCACCGTCGGCTCGGCTAAAGTCGAGATATCGCCGAGATTAGTCGAATCGCCTTCGGCGACCTTACGCAGAATCCGGCGCATCACCTTACCCGAGCGGGTTTTGGGTAGTCCAGGGATTACACAGAAGCGGTCGATTTTCGCGTGAGCGCCAATACGTTGGCGGCATAGTTGGTTAAGCGCTTGACCCAACTCTTCAGTATATTGTCCACCACCGTCGGTATCGCCTGTGTTGAGGATGAGAAAGGCGTGAACTCCTTGGCCTTTGATGTCGTGAGGGAATCCTACTACTCCGGCCTCGGCTAGAGCAGGGTGCTCGACCAAGACCGACTCAAATTCGGCAGTTCCCATACGATGACCACTGACATTGATGACGTCGTCGACTCGGCCGGTTATCCAGTGGTAGCCATGCTCATCACGCCGGCAACCATCGCCGGTAAAGTAGTAGCCGTCGATGGTCGAGAAATAGGTCTGCACATATCGAGGATGGTCGCCCCAGATTGTGCGGGTCTGTCCTGGCCATGGGTGTTCAATGCATAGTAAGCCCTCGGCTTCTCCATCGAGAATTTCACCTTCGGCTGAGAATAGTCTAGGCTGGATTCCTGGCAATGGCAAGGTAGCAGAACCCCCGATTACAGGGGTTGCGGGAGCGATAGGGCTGATACAGATTCCACCGGTCTCGGTTTGCCACCAAGTGTCGACGATAGTGCACTTACCTTCCCCCACCGTATGCCAATACCATTCCCAAGCTTCGGGATTTATCGGCTCACCCACAGTCCCTAGAACTCTCAGGCTGGAGCGGTCATAGCGTGAGACGTACTCATCTCCCTGCGCTGCGAGGGCGCGAATAGCGGTCGGAGCGGTATAGAAAATTGTGAACTTGTGACGCTCGACCATATCCCAATATCTTCCTGCATCGGGATAGAGTGGAGTCGACTCGAACATGAAAGTGGTCGCCCCATTGGCCAGTGGACCATAGACGATGTAGGAGTGCCCAGTTATCCAGCCGACATCGGCAACACAGGCAAAGACATCATCCTCGCGCAGGTCGAAAACCGTGCGATGGGTGAATGCGGTATAGGTGATGTAGCCGCCGTGGCTGTGCACCTGACCCTTCGGAGTACCGGTTGAACCACTGGTGTAGAGAATGAACAAGGGGTGTTCAGCAGAAACGATGTGGGCTTGATGGACCTCTGATTGACCTTCACAAGCGTCTGACCACCAGATGTCGCGCCCCTCAGTCCACTCAATTTGGCCACCGGTGCGCTTCAGCACCACCACGGTCTCGACACCAACTCCTCTGTGGTCAGCAAGTTCCGCCTCGACCAACGCCACCGCCTTGTCGGTGGTCGCCTTCAGAGGAATCGTTTTGCCGGCACGCAAGCCTTCGTCCATGGTGATGATACATCGTGCGCCCGAATCGAGAACTCGATTTGCCAGTGAATCAGCCGAGAATCCACCGAAGACCACCGAGTGGATGGCGCCGATGCGAGCACAAGCGAGCATCGCCACTGCGGCCTCGGGAACCATTCCCATGTAGATGATGACGCGGTCACCAGAACCGACTCCGAGATTCTCCAATGCGTTGGAGAAACGACAAACATCGGCTTGCAGTTGAGCATAGGAAATCTCTCGTACATCTCCCGGCTCATCACCTTCCCAAAGGATAGCGGTCTTGTCGCCGCGGTCCTCAAGATGACGGTCGAGACAAGAAATCGTTGCATTCAGTCGACCATCAGCATACCAGGAGAATTGCTCATTGGCGATCCCGGCATAGTCACCTTCAAGGCCTATGGTGGGGGTGGTTTCCCAGTCAATCAATTCCTTGGTCACCTCTAGCCAGAAGGCATCGGGGTCGGATACCGATTCGGCATGGACGCGGTGATAGTCAGCCATTGTTGGGCAGATATTTGCTGAGCCGGCCGAGACCCTGTCGGGTACCGGATAATGAGACGACATAGCCCCCGGTAGTCATTGCAAAACATCAATTCGCCGGTCGGCCATTCCCTCGTTTATGTTCTGAGCTTCTTTCCAGTGATTTTTCGCCAGATCATCTTGATAGGGTCGTAGTAGCGGTCAACCACTCTCTCCTTGAGGGGGATAATTGCATTATCGGTAATGTTGATTCCGGCAGGACAGACGTCAGTACAGCATTTGGTGATGTTACAATAACCAATTCCAAATTCATTCTTAACCTCTGGAATCCGATCTTCTTGGTCCATCGGGTGCATCTCAAAATTTGCTAGCCTCACCAAGGTGCGAGGTCCACCAAATTCGTCGAACTTACGGTATTCACGCAGGACATGGCACGTATCTTGGCAAATAAAACACTCTATACACATACGGAATTCTTGCGCCCGCTCAGCCTCGAACTGACTAAATTTCCAATCCGGCTCTTCTGGTCCTTTGATGGGTGCTACCGCCTCGGCCATTTCGTAATTCCACAATACATCGGTGACTAGGTCCTTGATGTGGGGAAATGCGCGCATCGGTCGAACGGTGATGATTTCATCTTCAGGAGTCTCGGCAATGATATCATTCATGCGTGTCATACACATCAATCTCGGCTTACCATTGATTTCTGCACTGCACGATCCGCACTTGCCTGCTTTGCAATTCCAGCGCGAAGATAGGTTGGCTTCTTGCTCGTGTTGGATGCGATGAATGCAGTCGAGCAAGACCATTCCTTCATCGAGTTCGACCTTGTAGTCGACCAACTCACCTTCACCTTCTTGGCCGCGAAATACTCGCATCTTGATATCAGACATATTCAGGCCTCCTTTTTCTTTGACCGGTCGAGTAACTTTTCTAATTCCTCAGGTGGTTGGGAAAGTTCTTCTTGTTTAATTTTCACTTCTCCGTCTTCCATCCAAATCACATTGGTGGTGTGCGACCACTTGCCCGTGTCAGGAGTAGGGTAGTCATCTCGGGTATGCCCGCCTCGACTCTCGGTACGAGTAAGTGCTGCGAGTGTACATGCGGTCGAAATATCGACCATATTGTAGAGGTCGAGCGCTTGATGCCAGCCTGAATTGTAAATCATAGTGGGGCCGCAGCAAGCATTCTTGACTCGCTCGTGGTAATCCTTGAGGTCGACCAATGCCGATTCTAGGTCATCATTACTGCGAATAATACCGACCTTTGCTTGCATCATATCACGCAAATCATCGTAAATCTTACCTGGATTCTCGCCTTCTTGGCGCGAGAGTGGCTCTAGTGCCTTGGCGATAGCCGCCTCGACTTGAACCGAATCAAGTGGAGGTTGAGCAACTTCAGTTGCCCGCTTGGCTGCATACTCCCCCGCTCGCTTACCAAACACGATTAGATCGGATAGGCTATTGCCACCGAGTCGGTTTGCTCCGTGTAAACCGCTGGCGACTTCACCGGCAGCATAGAGTCCTGTAACAGTGGACTCTTGGGTTTCAGAATCGACTCGCACTCCACCCATCACATAGTGAGCAGTCGGGCCAACTTCCATTGGTTCCTCAGTAATGTCGACGCCGGCTAATTCCTTGAATTGGTGGTGCATGCTCGGTAATTTGGCGATAATCTCCTCAGCGCTTCGCTGGCTGGCGATATCGAGGTAAGCCCCTCCATGGGTTGAGCCCCGTCCTTCTGCAACTTCCTTGTTGATAGCCTTGGCAACCACGTCTCGAGTTAGCAGTTCTGGTGGTCGGCGCACACTGGCCTTTTGACCGGCTACAACTTGACGTACCCATTCATTGGATTCCTCTTCGGTCTCGGCATGGTCACCCTTGAACATATCAGGAACATTGTCAAACATGAATCGAACTCCTTCGGAATTCTTCAGAACTCCACCTTCACCTCGCACTCCTTCAGTCACCAGTATCCCGCGAACGCTCGGTGGCCAGACCATTCCGGTCGGATGGAATTGTACGAACTCCATATCGATGAGTTCCGCTCCTGCCCATAGGGCGAGGGCGTGACCATCACCGGTGTATTCCCATGAACCACTACATACCGACCAGCAGCGAGTGATGCCGCCGGTGGCAAGGACAACGGATTTAGCACTAAAGGCGTGCATTGCACCATCAACTCGGTCATAGGCCACACATCCTGTGCAGGTGCCGTCCGTGTCTTGAAGCAGGTTACGCACGGTGTATTCCATGAAGATGTCGACTCCACTATGGATGCCCTTTTCTTGTAGGGTGCGGATGATTTCCAAGCCGGTGGAATCTCCGACGTGAGCGAGGCGAGGATAGGTATGTCCACCGAAATTACGTTGGTTGATTAAGCCCTTCGGCGTTCGGTCAAAGACCGCCCCCCACTGTTCTAATTCACGAATACGGTCAGGTGATTCTTGGGCATGTATCTGTGCCATACGCCAATTATTGAGATACTTACCTCCTTTCATCGTGTCCCTGAAGTGGGTTTCCCAGCCATCACGGTCATCGGCATTGGCTAATGCTGCGGCAGCGCCACCTTCGGCCATGACGGTGTGGGCTTTGCCCAGTAACGACTTGCAAATTATTGCCGTTTTTGCGCCTTGACGACTTGCTTCAATAGCAGCACGTAATCCAGCACCACCAGCGCCGATGACGATTACGTCGTATTCATGGCTGGTATATTCGCTTATCACAATCCCCCCATTAGGACAACGTCATTCCACCATCCCTCGGTGCATGCATAGACGTAGAAGTCGGCGAACATCACCCAAAATAGTGAGACGATTGCCCACATATTGTGTTTCTTATTCAACTTGGTACAGCCCTTCCAGCAGGCTTCAGCGATTTGTCCGCCACCACTGCTGAAACGGTTACGGATACCGCCAATCATATGGCGGAAAGAATGGCATCCCAAGGTGTAGCCACCTAATAAAATCACATTGAGGAGTAGGACCAAAGTTCCCACCGAGACCCCCCAACTTTGAGTTCCGTCATCAGCATGGAATTGTGTTGCCATATACACATCGTAAGAGAGAACAAATAGATATGCAAGGGCGAGATACATGAAGTAGCGATGTAAATTTTGGAATAGGAAGAGTCGCCTTTCGCCATTATAATCTCCGAATGGAGTCGAGACAGCACAAGCGGCTGGGTTGGCCATGAATGAACGGTAGTAGGCTTTGCGGTAGTAATAGCAAGTGCCGCGAAAACCGGCTGGGACGATGAGGATGAACATTGCTGGACTCATCCACCACATGAACTCAGGAACCACCGAACCAAGTCCATCCGCATTTGGTATGATAAGTGGTGAGTAGAGTGGAGAAAGGACGTGACTACCTTCGGATTCAATTGCTAGGGTTTGACATTCGGTTATGACACCGGCCGCCGCCCCGCAGGCGGAGTTTCCGAAGTCACTGAAAACCCAGAAATCGGCTTCCATGAAGCCGCGCCATGTTGCATACAATACGGCTGCCCCAAGATAGCAGGCCATCGCTAGAGGTGATTTCCACCAAGCATCAATTCTCTCGGTCTTGCCCATTCCTCGTGCCATTGGTAATTGCTTTGCATCTACCATCGCTTCGACCCCTAAGGGGTCGCTATTGCGCTCAGCATTTGATGATATGCCCATAGCAAGCAGAGCGGAGCACTAACTCAGTGAGCCCCAATCGACTTCCGCTTCAACCATCTCGATTTCATCGACATCCATCTGTGCCAACTGCAATTTTCCGCTCAATTCATCGTTGACTGCATGCCAATATGAATAAGCCTCTATAACCCAAATTCCAGATTCCCGAGTACCATTACCTGAGCCTTTGACTCCCCCGAAGGGCAGATGAGCCTCAGCACCAGATGTTGAGTTGTTGATACTGGTCATACCCGCTTTGATACCGGTCTTGTAGCGGAATGCTTCGAGTCGGTCATTGGTGTAAATAGCACTCGACAAACCGTAAGGGCTTGCATTTGCCAAGTGCAGTGCGTGGTCAAAGTCACGCGCTTTTACGATGGTAACTACTGGTCCGAAGATCTCCTCATGGAAGCAAGTCATATCCTCGGTGACATCGGCGTAAACGTGCGGCCACATGTAGACACCTTCGCTTGCCTCGCCGACGAATCCTGCTGGAGCATTATCGTCGGTGATTCGCCCCAGTCCGTACAATTTACTCGCGCCATCGGCATCGCACATCTCAATTCCCTTCAAGAAGTCTACCGCATATTTTTCCGACAGCATTGGCCCATATAGCACACCATCGGTCTTGAGCGAATCTCCGATTTTCGTCGTTTCTACCTTCGCCATGAATTTAACCATGAACTCGTCGTAGATATCTTGGTGAAGAATTAGATTTCCAAGGCTGGTACAGCGCTGACCTGCAGTACCAAAACCAGCCCAGTAAGCACCCTCAACTGCGTTATCAATATCAGCACTCGGCATAATCACAAGCGGATTTTTACCACCCAGTTCAAGACTAGCACTTACGAGGTTGCGGCCACAAACTTCACCAATCATTTTTCCTACAGCTGTCGAGCCGGTGAAACTGATTTTGTTGACTTTGCCTTCATCTACTGCGTCGACCAAGTGTTGACCTGCTCCGCTTCCCTTACCATGGACGAGATTGATGACTCCGTCGGGTAGTCCAGCCTGATGCATGATGCGGGCTAAAGCGAACGAAAGTAGTGGCGCATCTTGAGGGCTCTTCCATACACAGGTGTTGCCGCACATTATCGCCGGAATCATCTTCCAGAATGGCACCGCAGCAGGGAAATTGCAGGCATTGATAATTCCACAGACGCCGAGCGGACGTCGATAGGTGAACAATTCCTTATCGGGCAATTCACTATTCACGGTCTGTCCGTACAGTCGCCGCCCCTCACTTTGGAAGAATAGGCAAGTGTCGATTGCTTCTTGAACTGAACCGGCACTCTCTTTGAGGGTCTTGCCGATTTCACGTGTTTCAAGGGCGACGATGTCATCCTTGTGCTCCATCAGCAGTCGCCCCATATTTCCAATAATTTGGCCACGGGTTGGGGCAGGGGTTGCAGCCCAGCCCGTAAATGCCGCACGGGCCGCATCTAACGCGGCGTTCACATCATCCTTGGTCGAAAGGGGGAAGTCTCCCAAACAATCGCTCAAACGTGCCGGATTGATGGTAGAAAATGTCGCACCATCGCTCGCAGAGGTTAGTTGCCCATTGATGATATTGTATCCTTTCACTTTAGGCAATCCGCCGGGGTTTTCATTATCCATGAGTTCTAGACCAGATTCTAATACGTGCGTCATGGTCGGGCGATTCGCCTTTCAATCATCAAACCACCGCCGGTTCACTTGGCTAATGAGGGGTTGAAAATAACGAATAATTGGTTATATTACTTTCATATTAGAAGAGAAATTGGCAGGGAATATGAAGAATGCAACTAAGACAATTCTAACCGCTTTGTTAATCCCTCAATTGCTGCCTTGCTGAATTGCGGCGCCGGCGGCGCTTCCTGTCCTAACTGGATAGCCGCTGAATTCACCAATTTTGCGGCACTTGCAGCCTCAGAAAACTGAACACTGCTTCGGCTTTGAAGGACGACATAATCAATCCCGTTTTCCCAAGTGATACAATTGAAGGGTTCTTAGGGGTTCATTGTTGAGAGGGTCTCGTAGAGGTGAGCCGATGGCTGATGACAAAGAGAAAACACTGTCTTTACGAGTAACTAAAGCAATACCAAGTGACGTGGGTCACGGACGAGCCCGAATCTCCGGTGATAACGAGTTGGGACTAAAGCCAGGTGACGTAGTTGAGATCAAATCTGAGAAGCGTACCACCGCTGCAACCTTTTGGCGTAGTCGGCCCGAAGACAATAGCATGGACATCATTCGTATCGACGGCATTATTCGAAAAAATGCCGGCGTTAGCCTTGGTGACCGCGTAACCGTTCGCAAGGTCGATGCTAAATTGTGTAAGAAGCTCGTGCTTTCGCCGGTGATGGCAAATAAACAGAAAGTCAAGTTCGGCCCCGGTATTGAGGGCTTTGCCCGCCGTGGCCTCAATAATCGTCCAGTAGTAATTGGCGACCGAATTTTCATTCCCGGCATGACCTTGTTTGCCGAAGCCTTGCCGTTTGCAATTCTGCAAACCTCGCCTAAAGGTATCGTTCGAGTTACTGGCGATACCGAGATTGTCATCAAAGACGAATCCATTGATGCCGAAGACGTCGGTGATTCGGCGGGAATAACCTACGAGGATATCGGTGGTATTGGTCAACAATTACAAAAGGTTCGTGAAATGATTGAATTACCGCTTAAGCATCCAGAGTTATTCCGTCGTTTGGGAATTGACCCCCCTAAGGGAGTTCTCTTGCATGGCCCTCCTGGAACTGGAAAAACCATGATTGCTAAGGCTGTAGCCACCGAAACTAATGCGCATTTTCATTCCATCAATGGTCCAGAAATCATCAGTAAATATTACGGAGAGTCAGAAAAACAATTGCGTGAGATATTCGATGAAGCAGCCGAAAATGCCCCGGCGATAGTATTCATCGATGAAATTGATTCCATTTGCCCTAAGCGAGAGGATGTCTCTGGTGAAGTTGAACGTCGCGTTGTGGCGCAAATGCTAACTCTAATGGACGGCATGCAAGGCCGTGACAATGTCATCGTAATCGCTGCCACCAATCGTCGCGATGCAATCGACCCAGCATTACGCCGACCTGGTCGTTTCGACCGTGAGATCGAAATCGGCGTTCCTGACCGCAATGGACGAAGAGAAATCATTGATGTTCATACTCGTGGGATGCCGATTTCTGAAGATTTTGATATCGACTGGGTATTGGATAATTCATACGGTTTTGTCGGTGCCGATATCTCGGCCTTGGTTCGAGAATCAGCAATGAAAGCGCTTCGTCGCTACCTTCCGGAAATTGACCTTGAAGAGGAAACTATTCCGCCAGAGGTATTGGAAAAAATGG
This sequence comes from uncultured Candidatus Poseidoniales archaeon, assembly GCA_964587885.1. Classification (GTDB taxonomy): domain Archaea; phylum Thermoplasmatota; class Poseidoniia; order Poseidoniales; family Poseidoniaceae; genus UBA60. Next base: position 25,611 of record CAZPME010000018.1, on the reverse strand, counting down.
AAGTCAAGATGGAAGATTTCAAAATCGCCATTAGAGAAATTGAACCCAGCGCATTGCGTGAGATATATGTCGAAGTTCCCGAAGTTAGTTGGGAAGAAGTCGGTGGCCTTGAAGAGGTAAAGGAACGTCTAAAGGAATCGGTAGAATGGCCACTTACTAAGCCTGAATTATTCAAACACTTTGGGGTTAAGCCACCGCGTGGAATAGTCTTATTCGGCGCTCCAGGTACTGGAAAAACCCTTTTGGCTAAGGCTATTGCTAACGAAGCCAAAGCCAATTTTATTTCTATAAAGGGTCCAGAAATGGTCAGTAAATGGGTTGGTGAAAGTGAGCGGGCGGTCCGTGAAATATTCAAGAAAGCCAAACAATCCGCGCCTTCCATCATATTCCTCGACGAGTTTGAGAGTATTGCTCACGTCCGAAGTGGGGGCTCGACCGGTGAGGGAAGTGACGTAATGAATCGTGTCGTAAATCAACTGCTTGCAAGTATGGATGGAGTTGAATCGATGGATGGAGTCATCGTAGTCGCCGCTACCAATCGACCTGAGATGATTGACCCAGCTCTTTTGCGCAGTGGCCGATTTGAGCGTGTGCTTCACGTCCCACCACCCGATGCAGGGGCTCGTGCAATAATTGCCAAAATACACACCGATGGAATGCCATTGGGCAAGTTCAAGATGGATGATATCCTCAAGAATCTCGACGGTTATACTGGGGCTGATATCGAGGCTATTTGCCGAGAAGCAGCACTTATTTCCATGCGCGAAGGTAAAAAGTCTGTCAGCAAGAAAAATTTCACTGAGGCTTGTAAACGAGTTCGTCCGACTGTGACTCCAGAAATGCAGGAATACTACAACAAGATGGAAACATTACTGGTTAGTGGCCTTTCAAATATCAAGCGTGATAAGCGGGATTATATCGGCATGGAAGCGATGTGAGGCGACGAGGATGTCTACCGGATTTGGGCATGAGTTAATTGGCCGACAAATCGTTGATTCTCTTGGCGATACTCTCGGCAGTCTTGAAGACCTCCAACTCGATATTGCTAGTGGCGAAATCATTCATCTCCTAGTTAAACTTGAAGCCAATCTCGATCCAACCAAATTACCTTGGTCGATGGTTAATGGCTTACTGCGAGTTCCTGCTGAATTGGTCGAGAGAGTTGCGACCAAGATTCACTTACGCAGTTAGACAAATATCGCTCACCGTTATTGGGGCAGTTCCAAACTCCGTTTTTCCCTAAAAACACTGTGAGCATAGCCGTGCAGGGGGTGGATACCTTCTAAACGGGAAGGAGGTTCTCAGTGTCTGAATCCTGCTCCAGTGAGGTGTTTCCATGGCCATTGCGAACCGTAAAATGAAACGTACAGCCTTGCTGGTTGGTTTTTATGCGGTATTGCTAATTCTTCTACTCACTGTTGTCTCTTCGTACGTCGAATTGGATAATAAACAGCAACTTTCAGCCTATGATGATGGCTGGGATGATCTTTCGGCATTCCATGATGAGGTTGAATCCGCCGATGGTGTAGTCACCAATAGCGTGGTTTCTTCCCCTCTTTTATTGGCGGAAATTGAAGACCCTTCGCACACCTTATTCGTGATTTCCGGAGTTGAACGTGACACCCTTTCATTCCCCCATTTTGATGACGATGGTTTCATTTCCTTCTCCGATGCAGATGGCTATTCCGATGCTGAAATAGATGCGATTACTGATTTCGTCAAAGCCAATGGCACAGTAGTTGTCCTCGATGATTTTGGTTATGCAGGTAGTCTTGGCGAGACTTTTGGCGTCAAATATACTGGATATACATTATTCGATAAGGTCTATGCTCACAGCCTTGATTACAATTATGTGTGGGCCTGCATCCAATCTAATCCCTGTGGGATGGATAATTCAACTCTTGACCCCGAGTCATTCTCAACCCACCCAACGTGGGCGTTGAAGAATTCCAAATCCACTCACCCGTGCGCTGAATGGACCGAGACCGTTTACACCAAAGATGATGCAGGATTGTGCGCTCACCACTGGAATCCAGATACTAACAAAATTGAGTATAATGGCACTTACCGTTTGTTGATGAATGGTCCGACCGCTTTGGAAATTGAGATCGGTAAGAAGTCGACTCTCGCCACTCCAAAGGTTCAGGCTAATAGTAGCCGGCAAGCGTCAATCGATGTCAACGGTGATGGCGAGATTTGGGCTGGAAATGAACAGAGTGAGGAAACTCCGGATTTGGCCAATCAAAATTTCCCGCTATATGTCGAAGTCTGTGAGACGACCAAGTGTGAGGCTGGCAAGGAAGGACGGATTATTTTCGTGGCCGATGGTAGCCTGCTCTCCAATGCATTGTACGATTATGCTGGCTTTAATCGCGGTGATTATGGTGAATCAAGCAAAGACATACCAGTCAATGATAACCGTAAATGGGCACTTGATGTTCTAGCAATGGCACTCCTTGATGATGGCGAGATTGTCGGAGAAGGTCAGGTATTATTCGATGAGAGTCGCCATCCACAAAATGCCTTCATGGCTGATTCTTACAACATGGTTTACTTCTTGTTGGTCTATTTTACCAGTGAAGCGATGGCCATGCTTATTCTCTTCCTTGCACTCTTCGTAGCATTTGAAGCGGTGTTGATTAAGAAACTCGACCCTGAACCATGGCGCCATGTATTCAGCATCATCTACTATGGCTTTGGTGATGCTCATCGTTATGGTTACTATGCCAAACCAAACAAGATTCGCCAAGTATTCCTCTCTAAGATTCGTAACGTTTCAGGCATGACACGCGAAGAGTTTGATACGATGCCTGCGCGTGAATTACAGAGCCTTATTCAAGATCCAGTATTAGAGAAATTCGTATTTGAGAAACGCCAATATTCGCTTGAACAAATGGTGACTATTGTCAAACGTATCAAATCGTGGGGCGTTGCAACTACAGTCTCTGGAGGGATGTCATAATGTGGACCCGTAAAGCTTCATTCACCTTTACTGGTGGTATTGCCCTATTGCTGATTGGAATGATGATTTCCAATCATCAACTAATGATTCTCGGTTTGTGTTTTATGGGCTTTATTGCCATCAATTCATGGCTCTCAGGTCACGGTGATGTTGAAGTTAAGCGCATGCTATCGGCTGATAACCTGTACAAAGGCGATGACCTATACGTCGAATTGCAAATTACCAACAAATCGGCACGTCGTACCCAACAATTGGAAATTTTCGACAATATCCCGCATGAAATGAAATTACGCAGTGGTCTCAATAGTATGCGAGTCAATCTTGGCCCCAATGAAACCACCCGTATTCGCTATGTTCTTCGTTGCCCCCTACGCGGACATTTTTCCCTCGGTCCAGTCAGTTTGAGATTCCACAATTCATTCAATCTATTCACCGAAGAGATGTTTATCGACCATCGCAGCGACATCATCATTTTCCCACAAATTAAGGATGTCGAAGAGGCCTTTGTCCGCTCCCGCACTCCCAAGATGTACACCGGTGCTACCACCTTGCGTACACCTGGACCTGGAACCGAATTCTACAGTCTACGAGAGTACGTTCCTGGTGACCCATTCAAGAATATCAATTGGAAGGCATTCGCACGCACCGGTGAATTGATGATTAACGAAAAGTGTCGTGATGCGGTTACAGACGTTTACATTATTCTTGATAGTCGGGACATCTCCCGAATCGGTACGGTGCTGAAGAACCCCCTTGAGATGGGCACAGTTGCTGCCGCCAGTATTGCCAGTTTCTTCCTTAAACGACGGGACAGTGTTTCCTTATCCATTTATGATGACAAATTATCCTATCTTCAACCCGATACCGGAGACAAACAATATTTCAAAATTCTAAGCAGTCTAGCAGGTGTTACTCCAAAGGGAGAAATGCCCTTGCAAGCGGTAACCAATTCTATCGCTCCACGTTTTAGCCGAGGTAGTCCAGTATTCGTAATCACCAGCGCTGAAGGTGATGGCACAGTTCCTCACGCGGTGCGAGATTTGGTTGGGCGAGGTCACGAGGTCAACATCCTATCACCGAGTAGTATTGACTTCGAACGCTTGGTTAGTCGCATCCCTCGTATGTCGTATGAAGTTTTACGTTTGGAGCGAAGTAACCGAATGACCGGTTTAGCAGGATTTGGTGCACAGGTAATTGATTGGATGCCAGATATGGAATTGAGTCAAGCATTATTGACGGTAAGGGGGTACTGAAGATGGCGGATGATGTAGCGATTCAGGCTGAAGGTCTGCGCACCCTTCATCTCAAATTATTACGTCGGCAATGGCAAATAGTCACCCTACAAGTCATTGCTACCGTTGCTTTAGTGTGGATGTATCTCGAAGTATTCAACACCTATGTCGTCGGTTCAATCGACCACACTATGCTTCTCAGTTTATTCGATCAATTTCTCAGCACCAATAGTAATGGTGAGCATAACGTGCCATTAGGAGATTGGCTAACTGGAATTGGCAATGATGGCTTAGGCCGCGCCTATATGCCGCTAATTATGGGGATTCTTCTTGGCGGCGGAATGGCGTATTTATCGTTCCAAGACCAAGAGATGCAGCGCCGTATTAAACTTGGAGCAATGATCACATTGATCGTTGTATTATCCGGCCGATTGGTGCTTGGATGGTTTTGGACAATGCTGGTTGAATGGGAATTCCAACCACCAACTGATGCTCAATGGGATACCCTTGTTGCTCCAATCTCCTTCGTCATCAGCATTTTTATTCTCGCCTTTTATTTCTTACCCATTATCATGGGTTCAAAGGGAATCTGGGGATTATCACGTCGAGCTGTTGCTTGGTCGATTGGTTTCACTTTGATTTTCTTAGCCATCCACGCCATACTTACTTTCCCGATTGTACAATCACAATTAGGTGCTCTAGGTACACAATTAATTTCCCTTGAGACTCAAATTGGTGAGCCATCGGTAGGCCTATTAGGTTATGATATGGTTTCAGAGGAACAATTCAGCCTCATTATGATTGCAATATTATTGATGATATTCCAAGAGTCGGCCTTTGCCGTAATTCGTTATCTTGAATATGCTTACAAATTGCCAGAATCGTGCAAGAAGGATCCTGAGTATGTCCAACAGATGGATAACATGCTCAACGGTCACCTTTGGCATACTGGCATCATTTTGGGCATGACTGGGCTAGCGACAATGGTCGCTTTGGGCTTCCATCGCATGCTCTTAGACATGGTAGAAGGGATTTCCGGTAGCCAGTGGGCGGCACAGGTCAGTGAATCAATTGAGTTACAATTGACCTATGGGTTGGTGATTTCGGCATTGCTATTCATCGGCTTCATGGCGGCATTACGCTTTGTTGTTCCATGGCAGAGAGTTGCTGTACTCATCGAATCTTTAATTCCTGAAAAGAGCGATGATGCCGTGGTCGAAAAGACCTATCATCAGTGATTGCTAGTGCTTCTCAGTAGTAATCTGAGCACCACGAAGGTTGCTGGCCATTGGCGATATCGGTGTTAAGTAATGCTTTCCAGTCTTCACGCCATAGTCCGTCATCGACCTCTTCCATGGTCATATCATCAGGGACTTTGGCGAGTACCATGCATGAAGTATTCCAACCACTCGGCTCAAGGTAAAGGCTACGCCAAAAGGTATTATCTCCCATAAATGCAGGTTGGCAATTTTCCCGCGAGTCGGTTGAATTCACAAAATATGTGCAGAATAAGGTTTCATTTGCCGGCACATCAGCCTCTCCAGCGACGGGGTAACCCCATGTCATTGACGGCTGCTCAACTCCTTCTGGTACACGGGCAGAAGGGGTCCAACCATCATTGCCCCAAATGTCGTAGGTTGCATTTGGATTAAGGCGCATGGCAGCAGAGAATAATTGGTCGACCCACATCTGGGCCTCAGGTTCAGGTTCGGGCTCAGCGGCAATTTCACCTAAACAGCCGGAAAGCATCGGAATTAGTAAGAGAATCACCAACATCAACGGCTTCGACATGACTAATGGGAAAAGACCGCCTTTCAAGAGACTATCGCGGCAAAATATGTGCATCAAACCAATCGGTATGCCCATCATGATTGGCGCATATGGACTGATTGAACCATTCTACCAACAGCCTCGGTAGCGAATAATGCGAGCAGCGGTAGTCCGCATATGCTCGCCGTCCATTGGTAGATACTTGCCCATCCGCTTTCGAGCCAAATCCATTGTCCTAGAATTATTGCGCCTCCAACCGCCCCTAAAAATGCCACATTTTCGACCCACATGGGGTAGACTTTGCCGGGTATTTCTTCGCGACCAGCAAGGGTAGAAACCTCCTCTTCGTCCATTCTACCACCTCAAAGTTCGAGGTCAGACAGATCGGCTTCCAATTCAGCCAATGCTCCCGAGCCTACCGGAGCCTCGACATCGACTGGTTCAGATGTACCTTCACCCGAACGGCGACTCCATTCCACATCAAGTCGGGCCAGTTCCTGCTCTAATATCGCTCGCTCGTCAGATTCATCACCACTGGGCAACATATCAGCGGCTACCATGGGAGTTTGAGCCACCATCGGTGCATCAAGTTGCGGATTATCTTCTGGTTCTGGCATTTGTTCCCATATTGGTGAATCACTTACCCTCTCAACATGTGAGACTGCGACTATTTCTTCTCCAGAAAGGTCGCTTGAGTCATCGCTGACAACGGTATTACCGGCAAATTCAATTACCGGCTCAGCACCAATTTGTTGATTCATTTCTTCAAGAGCATCTCCTGCTACAGGAACCGGAACCGCACCATCATGGGCTTCGTGAGGAAGCAGTCCACTACGCTGGAAATCCCAAAGGGGACCACGTGGTGAACCGCTGGAAAGACCGGTACTATCGATTTGGTCGAGTAATTCTTCGAGAACTTTTGATGTTTGTTCAAGTCGCACCGCCATCCCAGCATCACGTTGGTCAGCTTCCATGTAGATGTCATCAAGGGCGCGTCGAATCATGCCACGCGCACCGAGAGAAATTTGTGGTAAGGCTTCGGGCTTGTGGCTGGCTTGGCGCAGTGTAGCCAATTCATCAACTGGCACACCTAGAGTCTCAAGATTATCGAGGACTTGGCGTAGTCGCCTTAGCATGGTAATACCCATTTCAAAATCTTCGAGCAAGCGTTCCAAATCTAATACGACATGGCTAACAGATTCACCAAGACGATGCTCCAAACGTTGCTGAACAGACCAGCGAGTCAGTCCACGCACTGTTCCTGCAGTTTCTGGTGATTGGCGCTCAAGTAATTCCATCACTTCATTGGAGAGCAAGTAACGTGGAGTTTTGGCGACGTGCTCGACCGTATGTTGAATCACAGCAAGGCCACGCTCGACGGCTCGGTCGAGCAAGGTTACTGAATATCCTAGGTCACGAGCATGTTCCAAACGTTCGAGTACTGGACCTAGAGCCTTGAATGAAGTTTCTTCACCGAGTAGAGCCTGAGCCAATGGTTCTTGACTCATTCGAGCCCGTATCATCTCGGCTTCTTCTATGTCGTCGACCGCTTCTTCATGGGCTTCACGCAATTCTTCACATTGGTCGATAAGGGTGCGTAATTCCGCTTCAGCTTGACCACGACGGGCTCCTAGGTCGCCGAGTTCTCGTAATATTGTTCGGCGCTCTTCCATCAAATCTCGCATATCGGTTTGAGCCTGACCGGAACGGACTTCAGCTTGATGAGCACGGGTTTCGTGGTCAATCATTTGCTTTCGACTTGAGTGAGCTTCGCCTTCCAAGGCGTTAATCTCATCCCTGCGTTCAGCCACTCTAATTTCGGCCTCTTGGGTTTCTGCTTGAGCGATACGATGGCGGTCGCGTAAGGCCGCAACCTGTTCACTGAGCAGGCGCTGCCGTCGCTCGTCAGCTTCGAGTTGGTCACGTATTGTAGCCAAGCGTTCGGCACCAGAAGCCAATTCGGAATTGAGTGATACTTCCTTTTCCATCATTTCTACCAAACTCTTGCGTAGGTCTTCACTCGAGTCTGAATCGCCGATTGCTTTGGCTAATTCCGCTGCTCTCTCGCTGAGTTGATGCTCAAGGTAAGAGACACGTTTGGATAATTTACCAGCCCGCTCATTGGCTTCAGTCTGATCGGTTTCCTCTTCGCGAACTCGGACTTGTAATCCGTCAATATCGGCGTGCAATCCTTCGATTGTGGTGCGTAATTCTGCAATTCTATCGTTGGCAATGCGCAAATCATCTTTGGCATTTTCAGCAATTTTTGCATCTGCTTGCGATTGACTCTCAAGGCGCGTCATTGTCTTGTTAGCGAGATTTAATTCTTCTTCAGCCTTAGCCAATTCATTGCTTAGAGTATTATCTATTGGCTTGAGGATACTAGATGCAGTAGTAATCGGACTTAAGGTGGCTGTTCCAACTGCGGCTTCCTCATCAAGTTGCCACTTAGCCCGACTACTGGTCAGTGCTTCAATTGCTGCCTCAAACCCAAATAAGCCATCCAAGCGATTGGCAAGAACCGCTTTGCGATTCTCAGATTTTGTTCGCAAGGTGGTAAGTGAATCACAAAATGAACCTAATGACCAACCGGAAAGTGAACCGGAAAGTGCGACTAGAACTCCTGTTCGGTCGAGTCGATGCAAGGTTAGGCTCATCGCTGGAGCACTGAATTCGTAGATGGCATTGGTTAAATCTGCACCTTCGGCGGCCCTCATTCCAGCTGGAACACCATTGCGCAGAATGATTTCAATCGCAACGTCGTCCTTGGCGGCGCGGATATATCCGCTGGTGCGGGCATCCTTTGCCGCGGCCAATAATGACACACACTTATCGACTCCACCTTTGGTTTCTCGCAAAACAAATCCATCGGGTAGAGGTGTATTTTCTTCATAAACCGGTGTCTCTCTGTTAGTGGCAATTAGAGCTACTGCGTTGGAAATAATCGATTGATGGTCGGCGCTATGTTTGACCCACAGACCTAACGCGGCATCGCCTGCTCCAACCAATAATAACACTCCATCTTCCATCCAAATGCTGGTTCGTAGTAGAGCACCAAGACCAAGATTTTCCCGCATAACGTCGTAATTATTCAATTGTTCTTGCGCGGCAACAGCCAAGTCCTTGGCCGAACATGGTAGTTTCCCGCTTGAATCGATGACCATGCCATCTTCAAAGGCTAGGGCTCCCATAACTGATGGCCGCTTAGCCAAGTCGTTAGCAAGAGCAGAAACATCGGCGGGATCGAGCGTGTACATTTCAGAACTACCTGGTAGAAGAGAGCCCAATTGTGAGGTATCGGGAAAAGCCTCAGGTAACATTGAGATGATACTAGCCAAGTCATCTCGCTTCCATGCCGAAGCGGTCGAACGTATTTTTGCCGAGGACGCGACCTGCAGTAACCTAGCTTTGGCAGCTTTTCCAGCGACATAGGAATTCTTGTTTTCTCCCTCTGTTAGCCAGCCAACTACCAGTCCATCACAAACCAATCGATGTGCAAGCGGGGTTTTCCTGCGACCGGAGAAATGTGAAATTACTCCGTAATCAAATGGCATTTGTAATGCCCCGACCGATAGGTCAGCAGATTCGTCAATGGGCTCGCCTTTGGGTAGTTCAAACATATTTTCACCTCATACAAGTTCAGCGAACGCGGGCCTTGCCTTGTTCACTTCGTGGCGCAATCGGCCTAGGTTGGGCGAATTATCGCCAGACAATATCAGTCGATGTCCAGCCGCTAAATTTGCGACCACAAGATTTCCATCTTCCTTCTCGACCCATAATTGGTCAACCTTACCGAGGTTATGCTCTGCGGCAATTGCTTCAGCATTTTGCAATGCTGAGGTTGCCAATTCGGTATTCTGAACGAAACCTTCACCATTAGTGAAACCCGAAATATGGTAGCCATTCGAATCCAGTAAAGTCGCCATCTCGACGCCCCCTACTCGACAGAACCCTGCAACCAATCGTTGTAGCATGCGCACCCTCAATTTCCACCGATGTTGCAGGGGACTTCAAGAAGTTTCGGGATTTCACGGCCTTACAGGCCGTTTTGAGCAGGCAAATTAAAACTCCAACTGCATAATTGGAATAACCCCCGTAATTTGCTCAAAAACCGTGTTTTTACCCGAACAAATATGCCGAATTATCGATGTTACGGCATCGACCATTGTGTCTCGCATCACGACCCCAATGTGCAACTAGAATGGGCCCATCTTTACAAGAACTATCGCAATTGGAAAAACTCATTTTCCAATTGGATAAGATGGGAGATATTTCTCCTCAAATTGGTGACCGAACAGGTCAAGAAAAGACCCCGACTCGCTCAGCCATGGCGAGTGGATTGGAGGTGCCGAATTGCGATTCGTGCAAACAGCCGGCAATCCTGCATCAAGATTATTCAGGTCGCACCTATTGTGGAGACCATCTTGTCGAGTCAGTGCGCAAGCGAATTTCTCGTACTTTACGTGAACAATTGGAATTACCGAGAGGTGAAGGTAAGCAGCGTAATACCACAATTCTAGTGGCGATTAGTGGCGGCAAAGATTCGGCGGTATTGCTTGAACGAATACATGGCATTCTCGGACCTCGCCCCGACGTGAAAATTGTCGCTGGTTGTGTCGATGAAGGAATAGAGGGGTACCGCTCACCTTCAATGGAATGCGCCCGCAAACTCGCCGAATCTCTTGGGGTTGAGTTCATCACGACTTCGTATCCTGAACTCGGGTTTGAAAGGATGGATGAAGTGGTCGAAAAACTTCCAACTATCCGTCAACTGCACGGTGAAGCCAAAGGCATGGCTCCGTGTTCATTTTGTGGAGTCTTTCGCCGCCAAGGTTTGAATCATTTGGCAATAATTAGCGATGCCGAATTCATGGCTCTAGGTCATAATCTCGATGATATGGCACAAAGCATTTTGATGAATATGCAAAAAGGCGATCTCGACCGAACCTTGCGCCTAGCACCTCATACCCAACGTCCACTTGATGGAATTGCCCCGCGCATTGTTCCTCTTCAATGGGTGCCTGAGCGTGAGGTTCACGCCTATGCCATGCATCTTGACCTACCCTTCTTCCATGATGAGTGCCCCCATGCTCCTGGTGCCTTGCGCCAACGTCACAGAGAATTCATCGCCAGCCTCGAAGCTGATGTCCCAGGTAGTAGACACGGCCTCTTACATGTGGCTGAGCGCCTCAAGAAATTGCACGCCGTCGCTTATCCTAATGCCTTTGAAGGGCATGCTGCCAAATCTTGCGCTCGTTGTGGGTCAATGACCAGCGGTGAAGTCTGCAAGGCTTGTGAAATGATGGATTGGGTTAGAGATGCAGATGCATCAGAGTAGATTGTCGACGATAGCGCCCATTTCTTGCTCACGCCCGCAATAATGACAGCGCAGTTGCAAGGGGTCAAGTCCGTGCACTATCAAGCGATGAGGTAGTGGTTCGCGCGGTCCATGTGAAGCACAATTTTTGTAGGTACATGCGGCAACATTGGTGACCTCTTGGCCAATGTTAACCTGCAATTTCTCGGCCACTGAATATGCCCGAATAATCGCTACACTAGCTTCTGGTGCGACCAATGCCAATTTGTCGAGGTCGGATTGACTCACCTCACGGTCTTCAATCTTGACGATGTCTTTATGCCCCATTTTTGCACTTGGAACGTTCATTGCAAGTGTTACCGGAGTGGCACGGCCGCCATCGATTCCGAGCATCTTGAGTACGGTGATTGCACAGCCTGCGGGGATGTGGTCGATGACCGTCCCGTTATTGATCGCGGTAACCCTGCGCATTGACATTTCGTTAGACATCAAGCCTCACCTCCAGCGTTTGTGGTAAGCGACTCCGGTATAGTAATCCCGAGTAGTCTGCAGATCAAGGCCATTCTAGTAACGACTCCATTGAAGGCCTGCTCAAAGTATCGAGCGTGTTTGGTCGTATCGACATCGGGCTTGATTTCATCGACTCGAGGTAGTGGATGCATGACAATCATATCCCCCTTAGCGGGGGCTAAATCTGCGGCTTCCATGGTGAAAATCCCCGCCACTCGGGTGTATTCATCTTCATCAGGAAAGCGTTCCTTTTGAATCCGAGTCATGTAGATAACATCTGCATTAGGTATTGCGCTGGATAATTCATCGCTGATGGTAATATCGGCCCCGTGGGCTTTGAGGTCGTTGATTATTTCATTCGGCATTCCTAAACTCTCAGGGCTGACAAGGGATAGAGAACAACCGAATCGTACCAGTGCATGTGAGAGGGAGTGTACAGTTCGACCGAAGCGTAAGTCACCAATTAATGCGACATTTAGGCCCTCAATTGTACCATGGGCTTGCCGAATAGTGAACAAATCTAACATGGTTTGAGTTGGATGATGGCCAGCACCATCGCCACCATTTAGAATTGGAACATCAGCTGAGTCTGAAGCATATTGAGCCGCACCTTGACGAGGATGACGCATGGCGATAATATCGACATACCCATCTACCATACGGATGGTATCGTACAGAGTTTCTCCTTTGACTACCGATGATGAAGATACGTCACCGAGATTGATTACATCTCCACCGAGACGTTTCATCGCAGTTTCAAACGACATGCGAGTGCGTGTTGAAGGTTCAAAGAATAAGTTACCTAGCAATTTTCCTTGCAATAGCGGCAGAAATGCTTCACCTCTGGCCACGGGTAGCAGCCGTTCAGCATCGTCCAAAATTGATAGAATGTCTTCATTGCTCAAATCGTCCATTGTGATGAGACTAGTCATAATGTGCCCCCGCCACTAAACAACGACCGCGACCCGACCATAACCCTTGCCTATCGGCTCGGACAAGGAATGAATTGGTTTTTCACCCCGAAGGGGTGGCTTGAAATGGGAGAGGCACTCGCAGTGGGGCGATGATGATTAGTCGCACTCCTTTGCGAGTGTCATTTTGTGGGGGTGGCTCTGACTTAGCCGCCTTTTACGAAAACAGCCCCCACGGTGGCTGCGTTACTTCGGTATCTTTAGCGCGTTACATCCACGTTACCGTCAATCAGCGTTTTGATAATGATATTCGCTTATCCTATTCGCAGACTGAAATTGTCTCTAATTTTGAGGACTTGCAACACGAATTAGTGCGCGAAGCAATGCGCATGACCGGAGTTACTAGTGGAGTGGAGATAACTACCATCGCTGACATCCCCTCACGTGGAACTGGACTTGGCTCTTCGAGTGCAGTCACTGTCGGATTATTGGCGGCATTATACGAATATTCGGGTCAGCAAGTCGATGCGATGACTTTGGCTGAACAGGCCTGCCAAATTGAAATAGACATCCTCGGTCAACCAATCGGTCGTCAAGACCAATTCGGTTGTGCTGCTGGTGGCATCAATCATATTCGCTTCTTACCCAATGGTGAGACTATTGTCGAGCCACTTGATATCTCAACTGAGGTGTTGGCAAGAATGAGTGAAGAGTTCACTCTATTGTATACGGGAAAAACCCGCTCAGCAAGCGGTTTGTTGGCTGAGCAGAGCGCTAATACTAGTGTCAATAGTGCTCAACTTGAACGCATGTGCGAGCAGGCAAGGGAAGCAAAAACTGCTCTTTTGGCTGGCGACCTAGCAAAGGTCGGTAATCTACTCCACGAAGGTTGGCAATTGAAGCGACAATTGGCCAGCGGAATTACCATGCCTGAAATCGACGAACTCTATGAGACCATACTTTCCTGTGGCTCTAGTGGGGGAAAATTGCTCGGGGCTGGTGGTGGTGGTTTCATCCTCTTCCATGGCGATGAAGGGGTGCGCTCCAAAGTGGCAGAAGCCCTTCCCAATCAGCAAATGTTACCATTGCAAGTGGCCATGAAGCCGGTTGGCATCATCTTTAGTGAATGAGGAATAAATATGCGTACTAAAACCCAATTATGGGTATTCTTTCTAATCGTAACCCTCCCTATTACGGGGATGTGGTCCCCTTCTACAAGCACTATTCCAAGTGATGAAGTTGATTGGTGGCAATCCCAATTGTGGAGTGAGCATGATGAGGGAAATAGTTCGAATCAATCCTCTGATTCAAATGACTCAAATGAAACTGAAGGTCCAGCGACATGGGCTCGCTTAGCATTAGGTGGTGACTTTACTTCATCTTCAGCAGTAGCTGGAGAATGGTTTGCATTCCTTGCCTCTGACCTCTCACATGGCTCAAATCTTCTCAATGATAGTAACTTGCGACTAGATGAGCAAATTGATCTTCATCTTGGTGATAATGATAGTAATTTGACCGCATCTGAATGGCAATCATTTTCCGACCTCTTTCAGGCCCAGAACATTACCAATTTAGACGGGCGTGTTTGGCTTGATGACAATTCTTTCACCAGTGAATTTGGCCTAAATATTTCGGCAGTCACCATCAATGCTGAGTTCCCACAGGCAGTGGGAAATAATTCGTCTTGGACTTGGAATGAAAGTGGTAACTTTTCCAGTTCTCGCAGTTTCATTCCACTTGGCTTACTTTCAGTTAACCAAGGTAACGGCGTACTACTCAATGTACCGTTGACAGTAATTACGACTTCTCCTGTAGAGTATCGTTGGTCCCCAGATAAGGTTGCGGTTAATGGTACACCTACTGAATTCACAGTATTACAAAATTCAACGGTGAGTGGAACATTCAGCGTTACCATTGCTGAAAATACTGCACCAGTTGTTGGAATATCTTCTCCTGATACTCAAGTGGTTGCAATCCGGTGGGATATTCCAACCGTATTTTCTGGTTCGGTAGTAGATGCAGGCATTGGATCATATCAATGCCAATGGAATTTCTCTACTCCTTCTGGATATATTCACATGAGTGGTCAAGAGGTAATCCTTGAACCACATACTGTGACCGAATGGACTGCAGGCGAGTATATGCGGGCAAATTTTTCCTGTACTGATTTTCATGGGGCGGCCACTTGGTTCGACAAAACCTGGGGCCTAGATGCAAACGCACCGGTAATCACTTGGGTGAATGCTACTGTTGGATGCGGGGCTGATGACCTTGAAATCGGTGAGGAAAATATCCTTGACTGCTCGACTATTTCGGTGCCGGCTGGAGAGCGTTTCAGTATTCATGCGACTGTGGGTGATGATTTCACTTCCTTACCCTCATCTCTTTGGACTTCAGACAAAAGTATCGATTGGTGGCAGTCTGGAAATATGATTTCAATTGTATTCTATCAAGGTCCACAAGTCAACGGTTATGATGATGAATTACCCGATCGTCATAATCGTAAGGAGAATAGTACCTATCAACTAAACCTCAGTGTTACCGATGCAGCAGGTCATTCGGTTAACCGTACTTGGGAAGTACGCTTATTCGATAATACGCCCCCTAATACGAAAATCCAGATGTGGGTGAACCAGACTTTGGTTACCGGTTCTTCTCCAGCGCGAATTGGTGATACCATTCGCGTTGACCTCAACGAATCCTTCGACGACATCGATGCGATAACCGATGTGCGCTGGTGGGCTAGCCTTGATTCTACACCAATCGAAGGTTTGCAAGATGTCGGTTGGGATGCAATCCGTGATTTTGAGATTGGACCACTCGGGGTTGGCTTCCATCAACTCAATATCAGTGCAGAAGATACTTCTGGCAATCAAGCTCACAATCACAATTACGACCTGAAGGTATTTCCTCGCACAATACTCGACCTCTCTATCGTCAATGTTACTGTAGTAGAGGCCGATGAATGGGTAGTCGCACCGGGCGAGGTTGCAGCCATTGTGTGGGTTGAAAATGAAGGTGATTTAGTCGCAGGTTTCCGCGTTTGTTCCCTCTCCCAATGCAGTAATCAGACAGCAATGGCCGCCTCTCCAGATGGTCCAGGCTTTAGTTCACATTACGTGATGTTTGATTTAGAACAGGGCGAGGAATTAGTTATTAGAATCGAGTGGGAAGATGCAGAAGGTAATTTCCATAGTTTAAGCCACGCTACAAATGTGGTTGCAGGCCAACCGTATAGTACGGTTGAATGGTTCGGAATAATCGTTGCCGTATTGGGAGTTGCAGGCCTCATCTATTGGTTGAAGAAAAGAGGCAATATTTGAGATGCCAATCCTCTTTCGAGGAGTCGAAATTCAAGCCCCAGTCTACCGAAGGACTGATGAAAGATGACGAGTCGGATGTTCCTTTGAGGTCTTTGTTTGGTTTCGCGCGCGCGTGAGTGGGACGTTTTTGCCCCTCCGTTAGCTAACCTTGCCCGTAAACGCGGTTGGTCACCAACCCCCATTCAACAGGCTTCAATGACCGATTTGTGTGCTGGAGAAGACCGGCTCTTGGTCGCTCCAACAGGAAGCGGAAAAACCCTCTCGGCGGTAATGCCGTTATTTCATCGCTGTATTGAAGAGAATTGGTCGCCATTGGCTATTCTCTACATCACTCCATTACGGGCTCTCAATCGCGATGTTGACCGCCGCTTGGAAGAAGTTGGTAAGGCGGTCGAACTCAAAGTAGGAGTAAGGCATGGCGATACCTCCCAAACCGAGCGTCAACGCCAGGTGCGCAAGCCACCACATCTGTTGGTAACCACTCCTGAAACCTTTCAGTTGATGTTTACCGGCCACCGATTACGAGCCATATTGTCGCAAGTTCAAGCGGTGGTTGTCGATGAGGTTCACGAAGTAATCGATAGTGAGAGGGGATGGCAATTAGCGCTCGGCTTGTCACGTCTTGAGCATCTAACCGGACGCAAAATCCAACGAATTGGTCTTTCGGCAACGGTCGGAAACCCTGAACAAGTAGCCAAATGGCTGTCACCAAGTGCTGAGGCTATCGTTGTTACCGGTCAGCGTGAGACCGAATTATTGGTATCGAGTGAACCACCATTACCTGAAGATGATTCCTTCGCCATTGAATTGGGATTGTCGAAGCGAGCCTATTCTTGCTTACGGCGGCTGGCTGACATCCTTGCCGAAAAGCACCCGTGTTTGGTTTTCGTAAACAGTCGTAATGCCGCCGAGACTGTAGCCCAACGCTTAGGTGGTATTGCACCCAATCTCAAGATTGGTGTTCATCACGGTAGTTTGGCCACTGAAACCCGTACCCAGATGGAAGATGATTTGCGGCGCGGCGAATTACACGGATTGGTTTGCACCAGTAGTTTAGAATTAGGTATTGATGTAGGTAGTGTACGCCACATCGTTCAGTTACGTTCACCACGTTCAGTTGACCGAATATTGCAGAGAGTTGGCCGAGCCGACCATCGCTTAGGTGGGATTGGGGCTGGAGATTTATTGTCGTGGGAAAGTGACGATATTGCCGAATCATCGGTCATCGCTCGTCGTGCCCTCGCCGGTCTTATCGAGCCAGTTGAGTGGCGCAACCGACCATTGGCTGTGGCGGCGAATCAACTCATTATGATGGCTCATAGCCACAAAGTGGTCGGCATCGATACGGTAACTGAAATCATTGCTGCTAGCCCTCAATTCCCTCAATGGTGTCGTAAAGACACGGTAGAATTAGCCAAAATTCTCGCCGATGGTTGGCTCATACGAGTTATCGATGACCCCCACGAAACTCCATGGTGGGATTGGGGTAAGGGTGCTTGGGAATTGGCCAAAGTTGAGGCGGAAAAGAAAGGTGAGGAATTACCCGATGAATTGCCTCGCAAAAATCCTGAAACCGGAGAAATGGATATCGCTTATCGTAGCCTTAAGGTCCCGATTCCTCCTGCTCTCAAAGATGGCTGGATTGCTACTGCTGGCAGAACCCGAGAGTGGACGCAGAGCCACCTTTCGATGATTCCAAATCGCCAGATGTATCGGGTGCGTGATGCAGTTACTCGGCGCAGTCTCGGCAATGTTGACGAAGCCTTCGTACTCTCACTCAACGATTCAGGAGAAGATGAGGATGGAAGTAAACGCCAATTCGTGATGGCGGGAAGAACTTGGCTAATTATCGATGCCGACCCCGAGAAAGTCGAATTGTTGGTCGCTCCGGTTAGCGACCAAGGGCAAGCCCCAGTATGGTCGGGCGAACTCCCACCAACTCCAGCAGAAGTTGCTCGCGAGATAGGTCACCTGCGAGGTTTAGTGGCCGAAGAGGCCGGATGGCAGCCCCCATCTTTTACTCAAGCTGATTCACGAGGCCAACTCGATGTAGCCGGATTATTGGCTGACCCGAATTTAACATTGGAAGATTATCCCCTCGATGCCGAAGCACTCGGGCAATTATTTGAGTCGGTTCACAACCATCTCGATGCCACTGGAACCGTACCGACTGATCGCATTATCACCATCGAGCGCCGAGACGAAGCGGTCACGATAAATTCGTGCCAAGGCAGTCGTATTAACGAGGCACTGGCCCACTTATTACAGGCTTTAGCCAGTACCAAAACCGGGTCATTAGGCCGTATTATTGTCGAGCCATGTCGGATTGGATTACAAGCCGCGGTCAGCGCCGAAGAAGTTCAAGAGTGGCTACTATCCACTCCACCTTCAGCCCTTGAGGGTTTACTCAGCGTTACCATGCCCAATAGCCGACAAGTGCGTTGGCGTTTTGCTCAAGTCGCTAAAGTGATGGGAGTTCTACGAAGTGGGGTTGACCCGCGTAAGATCAACCTCCATTCTCTAGTACAAAGGTACCGAGGAACGATGGTAATGCAAGAAGTGCTCAGCAAACTTTTCCATGAGCGTATGGATGTAAGAGGCGCCAGTGATGTCCTTTCGGCTATTCAAACCGGATTGTATGAAGTGAAGATTACCAGTGCTGGACCACTCGGGTTATCGAGCAAAGCCGGCAAAGACTTGCTATTGCCAAATTGGTCGAATCGTCAAGTTCGAGAGCGACTTGAATCACGTTTGATGAATGAGCGAGCAGTGCTTTGCTGCTTGGCTTGTATGCGCACTCAAACATTTCGTATCGCTAAGCACGACATGAAAAAGCAAGTTTGTTTATGCGGTGGGCGGATGCTTGCCTGTGCTCCCGAACGCTTACGTGGCGACCTTGAGAAACTAGTCGCTTCAACCGACCAAAAAGAGCGCGACCGAGCAATGCGAAATGCTGAGGCGATTCGCCGCCGTGGAATTGAGGCGATAATTTGCCTCATGGGTCGGGGGATAGGAGAGACAACTGCGACTAGGATTTTGCGTAAGGTGCAGCCCAATCAACGCGATGCTTTGCTTGAAGCGATTCATAATGCTGAACTTACCTATGCTCGAACAAGGCGTTTCTGGTAAGAGACTTGGATTTCTTCAGAGGTTATTCCCTCGGGGGTCCTGCGGCCCTTCAGTCCGTTCAATCTCAACCCCATGTTGCTCAAGGTAATCACAACCATTGGCCCCACCGAATCCTCCATCGACGACGACGACTTTGCTAATTCCAGAGTGATGCATCAACTTTGCACACATCATACATGGCTCCCCAGTCACAATCAACCAGGCTCCCTTGGTTGACACTCCATTGGCGGCAGCATTGCAGATGACATTCATCTCGGCATGATGGCAACCGATTTCCACCCGCGTGCCCGATTTGACTTCTTGGGTATCGCGCAAGCAGACTTCTCCTCCGCACAAGTCACCTCCACCCCTTGGGCCACCGTTGTAGCCATCCATGAGAACGACATTGCGCTCTGGGTCTACCAGTAAGGCGCCAAATTTTCGCCGTGGGCAATTACTAGCTTTGGACAAGGCGAGGCATTGCTCAATACGAATTGCCAGATGCTTACCCTTCATGTTCCCACCTCGATGCTCCTTGTGATTGGCGAATCCAGTCTCTGCCATGATGCTTGTGCTAGCGACGTCAGACGATTTGGAACAAATGTAGTCACTATAATCGCAGAAAAATGAGTGATTAAGTGATTCCTAATTTCTAATTCCTAAAGTATCGCGAGGTCATCTTCACCATCAAGATGCAGATGTTCTAACAGATTGCCAGTCAGATAAATCGAGCCGGTCACAAATCCTAGAATTGCCTCTTTTCCACCGGCATTTGCGAGGGCATTTTCGAATGTAGTCCACGCTTCACCAACTTCGGGCATTACTACAATTGGCACACCAGCGGGCATTATTTCTCGCAAAGAAGAGGATAACCCCTCAGCGGGAATCGCTGGATAGCGCCCCCCTTGGGGTTCGGTTACAACGATCAGTTTTGGCGCGAGGTCTTTGGCTACATTAACTAGTGGAGCGAGATAATAGTCGAGATTATTTTGTGGACTGGAGCCGATGCATAGGCACCATTGACGTCCCGCTAGGCTAGAGGCAAAAACCGGAATTGATTTGCTCATGCCGCTAGGGTTGTGGGCGCAGTCGAGTAATACTTCGACCTCACTATCATTGCCACTGGTTTCTTGCTTTACTGTACGAGTAATTGTTTGCATTCGGCCAGCCCACTTTACTTGCCGCTTGACTTTGTCGACTGCTTTGGCCGCTTCAGTCTCGCCGATTGCCATTAGGGCGCGATTTGCCAAACACGCGGCCTCATCGCGATAATCGAACCAGCCATCGACAATTTCTAGTAATTTAGGCGAAGGAATTGTCGCCTTGATTATTGCATAGGCTTTAGCCGCTTCAGCATCCGCCATACCTTGAATTTCATTTTCTGCAGTTATTGGGGCTGGCGGTCGGCGTAAGATTAGTGGCACACCTTGTCGGGCGATGGCTGATTTTTCGACCGCAATTTCATCTAGAGTAGAGCCGAGTATTTCGGTGTGTTCAAGCGCCAATGCGGTGATGATTGAGACTACTGGATGACAGGTATTGGTGGCATCAAGTCGTCCACCAAGTCCGACTTCAAGGACGATATAATCGAGGCCGGCCTCACTGAATATATGCATTGCAGCTAGGTAGGTTGCTTCGAAAAAAGTTACCGGCGTTTCAGCCACCTCGCTGGCTTCACGCACCACATTCAATGCGATGTCAAATTCAGCCGCCGCTACAGGCCGGCCATCGATGCGCACCCGTTCTTCAATTCTCGCAACATGGGGCGAGGTGAAAGTGCCGACTCTTTGGCCAGCCTCGACTAAACCTGCGGTCAGCATGGCACAAGTTGTACCCTTACCGTTGGAGCCAGCCACGTGAATCGCGGCAAGACGGCGCTCGGGATTACCCATTGTATTGAGCAAGGTTTGGGTTGAATCTAGACCCAGCGACATGCCGCGACCGCGGCAGGATTCGAGCCATGAACGAACCAAATGATCATCTCTGTTAAGCGCTTGCTGGCCGGGCGAAACTGCAATGACCAATCAACCTTCGGCAACGCCATCCTACGGATGGCGCTGGGCGAAGCCATCAAATGTGCTATCAATGACCCAGCAGTAATGGCAGAGACCGGACAAGGGGTAGACCGTATCGCGCAAGCGAATGCTGAATTAGCTGCTGATTTCAATTTGTGGTCGGCGATGAAGGAGCAATCCAAGTCGATGCTTGGGATGGCGGCAATGTTCGTAATTACCATCGTATTGGGAATTATCCTCCAGCCATTTTATTCGATGGCAGGATTGGAAGCATTTGGCTCTGAAGGAGCGAGCCAAGCCCGTTTTATCCTCATTGAATTGGTTGCGATTCTAGTATTTACTGCCCTGATAATTATGCTTGCTCGCTGGAAAAAAGAGTGGATAATCAAGTACGGAATAATGTTCATTATTTTCATAGCCTTATCCTATTCAACCGTCCCATTAGCCCATTATTTGGTCGCCCCTCACCAAGACCCCACTGCATTGGAGTGGACACAGGGTGAGTTAGATTCGGCTGAAATGATGGATTTCCTTGGCCCGGATGATTACATTTCTTCGACTAAAGTCGTGAACAGCACAAGTTCCCAATTCACTATCGCCAAGCACAACGGCATTGACCCAGTTCCCGAATGGTCAGTAATGATGCATGAATCGGGTTCTAGTTCTGCTGATGTATATTTCACTCAAGATGATAATTTTGGTTTTACTGATGGTGATAAGTGGTGGTTTGCTGACCCAGAAACCGGTGTAGTTGATGATTCAGATAATCGCTCTTGTTCGATGATTCTCTTGGGACCAGAATGCCGCATGATGTTTACTCATGAGGACAAGCCATACACTTTGGATATGGATGGCAATATCCACCGCTTTCATCCTAATTCGGCTATTAATTCGTCTGATGGTAAGTGGCAATTAGCCCCAGAACTCACTATGCATAGCGGCTACATGAGCGGCCGAATTATCGACGACGACAAGATTCTAGTAGTAACTTCAAGAATGGTAGTCTTTGCTGAAATCCCAACTGAGAGCCAAAACTTAGGTAATGACCGAGTAACCGCGACGGTTGAACACATTTGGAATTTCACCGCTGATGAAGATAACCTCATCACCTCTTATGATTGGGGATTTTCACCTCGTCCTACTACGGACAATGCGAATGCAACTGGTGAAGAGATGTTCCTAATTATTGGTACTGCTGTCGGCGATGTATACGGTTTTGAATTCAATCTTTCCAGTGATGAAGCAAGTGTAAGCGCCGCCGAGTGGATGAACTTGGCCGGTAATGATGCAATAAATGGCGAAGTTAGCGCCATCCGCCTTGCCGATTACAACTTCGGGGGTATCAATGATGTCTTTGTAATCGATGATGATGGTCTCAAAATGTTCAGCGGCTATTCGCTAGTTCTACGTCTTGAAGATTCAAATGTTACTGGCAATAGCATCATGATTGTAAATTCAAGCACCGATAATCTAGTCGTAGTCAGCCAATTTAGCGAGAGTTCCAGCAGCGCTCAAACCGCGTGGAGTCATGCTCCAATCAATGAGGTCAATCTCGCCCAACCTTTCACTTACGATGATTTAGCCATCCTAATCGGAGTTCTAGTCAGTACCGTACTGATGATTCTGTTGTGGAAACACTCAGAGTGGTATGTTGTCAATACCGTCGGAATCCTTGTCGGTGGTGGTGTAATCACTATGCTCGGCACCAGTTTCGTGCCATGGCTAATCATCATCTTCATGGTTTTAGCCGCGGGTTATGATGCCTGGGCAGTCTACCACTCCAAACATATGTTGGAACTCGCTGATACCATGATTGGTCTTAATCTGCCTATTCTATTGGTCGCACCACAAGATAGCGATTATTCAATGATTGGAGAATCCGATGACCGCCTACGTAGTGCTGTTGCCGATGCCGATGATGCAGAGTCGGCTGGGGATGAAGCCGCTACTGAAGCCGCAGCCGGTGAATCTGGCTTCAAGGCTAAGGCGGTGGCCGCCGACACCGTTCATTCTGAACAGGCCCGTAGTGCTGCCAAAGCCAAGAAAAAGAGCAGTCAAGATGCTATGTTCATGGGCTTAGGTGACGTAATTTTCCCTGGAATGTTAGTCATCTCAGCGATGACTTATCTCGCGCCCATCGGTGGTGCTAGTGCCGCACTTGCAGTCGGTATCGGGACTATGATCGGTGGCCTAGCCGGATATTTCTGGCTGATGACCTATGTGGCTCGAGGTCAGCCACAGGCTGGACTACCCTTGCTTAATGGAGGTGCGATATTGGGATATCTCATAAGTGCGGTCGCAATTATCGGTACTAAAGCCCTTGAGTTCAACTTCACCTTTTGAGGAATCACCATGCTACCGATGTCACTCTTCCGCACCAACCCTGAGGCCATCAGGGCTGATGCCGATAAGCGTGGTATCACTCACGATAGCATAGATGCAGTCATCCGTTTAGATGGCGAATGGAAGCAAGCCTTGCACGAAATGGAGATGGCTAGGCGAGAGCGCAATACCGCCGCTCGAGGAATTGCCGAGGCTAAGAAAGCCGGCGACAAAGAAGCCGCCGATAAGATTCTAGCCGAAGTCGCTGACCTCGGACAGCGTATCGATACCTTGGATGAGCGAGCAAATGGACTTGTCAGCGAACGTGATTCTCTTCGCATGCGTATTCCTAATCTTCTGCACGAAGCGGTTCCCGTTGGTGATGATGAAGGTGGAAATACCCAACATTCGATGCATGGAAAGAAGCCGGAGTTTGACTTTGAGCCTCGCATGCACAATGAATTGATTGAGATGAATAAGTGGGTCGAATTGGAACGGGCGGCCAAAATTGCCGGCAGTCGTTTCTATTTTCTCAAAGGTGACCTCGCCCGTCTTGAATTAGCCCTGCAGTCCTATGCGGTGGATTTCCTTACCAATCGTGGTTTCACCTTTGTCCAACCACCGGTGATGATGAATCGGGCCGCCTATGAAGGAGTTACCGATTTGGCTGACTTTGAGACCGTGATGTATGGGGTTGAGCCGGACAAGTTGTACATGATTGCCACCTCTGAGCATCCCCTCACTGCGATGTATATGGATGAGGTAATCGAGCCTAGCCTATTGCCCATCAAGATAGTCGGAGTAAGTCCTTGTTTCCGCCGAGAAGTGGGAGCGCACGGGCTTTCAGATAAGGGAATTTGGCGAGTTCACCAATTCACCAAGGTTGAACAGATTGTAATCAGTCACCCCGATGATTCGTGGGACCACCATGAAGAATTATTGCAGAATTGCATTGACCTGTGGGATGAATTAGGTCTGCATTACGAAGTGGTGAATATCTGCACCGGCGACATGGGAACTGTCGCCGCCCGCAAGTACGACCTTGAGGCGTGGCTTCCCGGGGCTGAGACTTACAAGGAAGTCGTGTCATGTTCCAATTGTACCGATTATCAGGCTAACCGTTTGAGAATGCGTTACAGAACTGCAGATGGCAATGAAGCAGTTCATACTCTGAACTCAACTGCTGTGGCCACCAGTAGAGCATTAGTTGCAATCATGGAGCAGAATCAGATGGCTGATGGCCGTGTGGAAATTCCAATAGCATTGCAACCACTAATGAATAACAAGACTACTCTTGATCCAGCGCCCTTCTAGTCTCTTCAACAAACCAAAGAGTAGGCATTGAAAGGGCCCACTGAAAGCCCATTCATTTACCAATTCTGAATCAAAGGGTGTTATGCACTAACCCTTTGCTTCACTGCATACAGTTTGAGTCAGTCTTTATCTCGTCGAACTTTTGCATAGATAATCCATGCCGGAACTACGATTACAAGATACAATCCAAGAATTAAACCTATGAAAAAGAAACCTTCCATGGCCTCTTCCATGATACCAGTCCAACCGGCTAGGTACACGGCTTCGGAAGGGTTGTCTGGATTGACATATATGTCAATACTCTCAATGGCCAACCAATGTTCAGGATCTTCACCCCAATCTGTCGATACAAAACTGTATGTCGAAGTAGAGTAATTTTCACCTAAGTAGGTGTATGCGACGGTGACAACGATTGGAGGATCACTGTCGCCATCGGCGCTACCAGTATCCCAGTCCCATTCAGCATTCGTAACGGTTCCAGACACCTTCTCCCAGTTTTCGGTTTGAATTTGATCAACAATGGCAAAAATCTGGAGCGCCATAAGAAATAAAATAACGCAAAGTCCCACAATCACGATTTTTCCCGAGGTTCTGAAAACTGCCCCCAAGGATGGGTCATCAATATCAGTTAGGTCAAATAGTCCTTCGTTACCCATGCCAATTCCCGTGGCACCCTCTGAATAACTCTGTCTCCGGCAACCATCAGCACTACAGTAATGTTCACTGTCTGAAAAATCGCATGGGCCTCCCTTGCGATACCCGTCAATCGTATGGGTACCCTATGATTTACGCCGTCTCTGCCAGCCACTGCTTCATTGTGCAGGCCT
>CAZPME010000017.1:0-43289 GCA_964587885.1 uncultured Candidatus Poseidoniales archaeon | reverse complement strand
GCGATATTCGACAACATCTTCTTCGCCACCTGTCAAAAGGTGCTCATCTACTCGCAGAATATATTCAGCCTCATCAGTTTGAGTGAAAAATCCAACAGAAGTTACATTACGGGTTTCCAATTCATGGAGTATTGCCTCAACTTGTTCTCTCGGGAATGGTAGGCGATCACAAAATGTTTCCAGCAATTGCGGGCCTTCACTTCCCAGTAATTCTACCACTTTGACGCGTAATGCTTCATGCGGGTCACCAATTTTACGCTCTTCCCATTCTGTTGGTTTGGTGCCTGCAAATTTTGTTGCAATCTTATATGTGAAACCACGCGAATAAAGGTCCCTAAGGTCGCTGATTTCAGCACCACCATTAGAGGCTAACACTCCTAAAGTACCATGGATTTCACCCATGTATTGCGAGAACCATTTTTGATCTAATTCCTCATTTCCAGTTCCATCAATTTTGGTAATGACTCCAGAATTTGCCAGTTCTTCGACCCAACTTTTAACGGTTTCAATATCCACCTTGTCTTTCAACTTTTGTCGATATAGTGGGTTCTCGAGATCTCGATTAAGGCCACCACCACGATTCATTAGAATCAATAATTCTTCCGCAGTTTCTGGCACTGGAACCTTATCCAGATAGTATTTATCGAGCTGGTTCTTGCTGAGTTCAGTAGCAAGACTTCGACGACCTAGTAACTTCATTAGTACTTCGGGGTTTATGTCCTTTACGAGATATGCACGGGCGCGCATCGACAATAAATCTTCAAAGGATGCGATGAATAGAGACATTCCAAGTTTTGATGGTACGCTTCCTTTGGTATGAACTAAGGAAACATCATGATGGCGAGATTGCTCAAGGAATTCTTCAAGCCCTGCCAAGTCAATATCCTGCCAGAAGATCTCATTTCGTGTCTCTTTTATCAGTAAACTATCTTCCATCGTACGATGCTTTGCAAGTAAAGCATCGGCCTTCTGTTGGTATTGTTGTGGACTGATTTCATCGGACCCAATTCGGCGTGGAATAATAAGAGAGCGCCCAGCAACTTCACGGAATCTCTTGGCAAAAAGTTGCGTAGTGGTGATATAGCGGTCGATGACTTCTACATGACTATTGGTTTTGAACAACTCATACAATTCACCCGGGTCGATTTCTTTAGAAGTCTTAATCAGTAATGCATTTTCATCAAATGAAAGTTCTGCGACATGGATCTCATTTTTCTGTGCAAGTCCAGCCATGAAATATCCCAATGCCATATTGAATGATCGCCCTCTCCCAGTTGTGACTAGATATGTAGGCATTCCTCCGAGTATTTGTTCAACCAGCAAACGTTGCGCCGAAGGGGCCTGAAACGAATCTATAGTATGCTCATCGAAGAAGCGGGTAATGGCTTTTGCAACAGGTGCAGATAAACCGTACACACGTGTCAGTAAGTCATCAATATCATTGCCCATCCTTATTGTAACAATACAATTATGCTGCAAGTCTAGAAGATGTTGAGATAATTCACGCGAGCGAGAACGTGCTTCACCGGCCCATGAGGGAACAGTTGGCCGATGGCCTGTAACCGGATTAACATTTACTCTGGTTCCTTGGATGGTATGAACACGGTATGTTGAACCACCCAGTAATATCACATCCGAAGTACGAAGATTGGAAACAAATGATGCAGATAATTGACCAAGAATGCTTCCATCTTGGTTGAATACAAGATACGAATTATTGGGGGCAATAGTTCCAATATTGGTGTAATAAATCATGCGTGAGTAGCCACGTCCGCCAAAAGTATTCTCCTCCCAATCAATCCAAATTCGGCGTTCCTCTTCCAGCATATCTAATACTTCAATGAAATCATCATATTCGAGATTCCTATAGGACCAGGCTGAGCGAACAACTGCATACGCATCATCTAAATCCATCTCCTGCATTATCACTTGGCCGATAAGGAATTGGGCAAGGACATCGAGGCAATTCTCAGGAAAAATGAGATTATCCATGTCGCCAATTTGAATTGCGGCTTGAAGTGCTGCTAGTTCAATCAAATCATCAACCGATTGTGGAATAAATCGTGCCCGTGGTATCCCACCAACATGGTGACTGGCACGGCCAATTCTCTGCAATGCTGTGGATATTGATCCCGGTGAGCCAATTTGCAGAACACAATCGACACTACCTATATCAATTCCCATTTCGAGAGATGATGAGGTGACGACAGCACGTAACTCGCCACGCTTTAATTTGTTTTCAACACCCAGACGGATTTTCTTATCCATTGAACCATGGTGTCCAGCAACCAATTCACCCATACCAAGAACTCGAAGTTTTTGGACAATGATTTCAGTCATTTTCCTTGTGTTTGCAAAGACAAGAGTGGTATTATGGGCATCAATATACTCCTTAATCATCTCAATGTTGTGCTCAAGTATTGACTTCACAGGTAAGTCACTAAATCTAGCATGTGAAAGGACAATGTCCAAATCCAATTCACGTGAACCTGAGACCTTGGCGATTTTGACCCCACCATCCTCTTGTCGCTGAGTCGTTGAAGGCACCAAATATTCAGCGACGGTTTCTAATGGTTCCATTGTCGCTGAAATTCCGAGCCTTTGAACTGGACGTTGCAACAATGTATCAAGATGAGCCATTGTTAGGGCGAGATGAGTCCCACGCTTACTGGAAACCAAACTGTGTAATTCGTCAAGGATTAACCACTCCACATCTGAGACTATTGGCTTGAAGCGTTTTGATGAAATTGCAATAGCCATACTTTCAGGAGTTGTGATAAGAATATGCGGTGGTTTACGCAACATTTTTTGGCGATCAGATTGAGACGTATCTCCAGTCCTTAGACCGACCCTGATAGGGATAGCTCGGTCGGGAAGATAGTGCTCACTGATTTCCTTGAGAGGTTGAAGCAAGTTCTTCTGGATATCGTTGGCCAAGGCCTTGATCGGGGAAATATAGATGCAATGTATACGTTGCTCAAGGGTGCCATCAAGCGAGCGGCGAACTAACTGGTCAATAATCGTCAAAAATGCGGTCAAGGTTTTTCCCGAACCGGTTGGAGAACAGAGTAAAAGATGGTCACCATCCATTATCGAAGGAATTGCAAGCTTTTGGGGTTCAGTGAAATCTGGAAATGTGGCATTAAACCAATCTCGTACAGGTTGACTCAATCGCTCGCACAATAACTCGGTTTCGAGCGGCGAATTGAGATATGTGATTTCAGCCATATTTTTGTTCGCCCTTTAACAGGGTTGCATGGAAGCGATAGTCTATTTCAATATATCGCAAAAGAAGATACTATGCAACTCCCAAACCATACTTTCCCCAGCGAACGATTTTTTCACTTTCAACATGGCCTGAGGTGGCCTTTAATGGTGATTCAATCGCAATAGGTGGTACGACCAATTCATGCAACGCAATAGTCGGGCATGAACCTATGCAGGAAAGACACCCTACGCAACGTGATTCAACTACAATAATAGGCCTTTTACGCATCCCTGGTGGGATTTCTAAGGCGGGAAGAAGTG
This sequence comes from uncultured Candidatus Poseidoniales archaeon, assembly GCA_964587885.1. Lineage (GTDB taxonomy): Archaea > Thermoplasmatota > Poseidoniia > Poseidoniales > Poseidoniaceae > UBA60. The sequence continues at coordinate 39,761 of CAZPME010000017.1, read as the reverse complement.
CCTCAAATGGACAATGAGTGATGCATTGGTCGCAACCGGTGCAATCCGATTGTGATATCGCAACCATACTTTGCGTCATGACCCTACCAAAGCCTCTCCTCTCTCAATTCTTTGCATCTCATGTATTACTGCATAAAACGTGTCCAAGTAATATTTCACAGCGCACCTTTGATGATGGGGTGACGTTACGACCGGTCGAGGAAGTGCTATGTCTGAGCGCGATGAGAGGCTTGAAAGACTGGTCGGGGTCCTACGAAGAAGAGGTGTTATTCTCCCTTCTTTTGAGATACACGGCGGTGCAGCCGGATTGTATGATTATGGGCCAATAGGAGGGCGGCTGCGCAATAAAGTGAATCAAACTTGGATTGAACATTGGCAATCATTGGGCAATGTCGTTGAGTTATCCTGTCCAACAGTAACTCCATATCCAGTCCTCGAGGCTAGCGGCCATGTTGGTGAATTCACAGATTTTCTTTCCTCTTGTGGTAGTTGTCAAGGTGCTTTCAGGGCTGATAGTTTGCTCGAAGGATTACACAATAATGCTGATTCATTGAACAAGTCCGAATTAGAATCATTACTTGCTAAAATATCTCCTCACTGCCCAGAATGTGGTGAACAAAATTGGTCGGAAGTATCAGCCCAGAATTTGATGTTTAATACGACCATTGGTTCCGGCGAAAGCGGTCGAGCTGGATTTTTGCGACCCGAAACTGCGCAGGGAATGTTTACCAACTTTCCCTCACTCTACCGCCATTTCCGTCAGCGTCTTCCCTTTGGCGCAACACAGGTTGGAAAAGGTTACCGCAATGAGATTAGCCCTCGACAAGGCATGATTAGATTGCGTGAATTTAATATGGCTGAACTGGAATATTTCATTGACCCAGAAGCAGATACGAACCATGATTTTTCACCATGGCAAGATGTATTGGTAACATTACTCGCTGATGGCCAAGGAGAGATAGAAACCTCCATTCCACAAGCCCTCTCGCAGGAAATTATCCGCCATCCAACAGTCGCCTATTTTATGGCTCAGACATATGATTTCTTAGTTGGAATTGGGATTGATCGTAAACGTTTGCGCTTTCGCCAGCACCTACAAAATGAAATGGCCCATTACGCTAGTGATTGCTGGGATGTCGAAATCCACGGATCCTATGGATGGGTCGAATGTGTTGGCATCGCACATCGCGGATGCTATGATCTAGAAGCCCATGAAAATGCAACTGGTCAACGCTTGCGAGCATGGCGGCCATGGTCAGAAGCGGTCGAGATCGATAAAGAGATAATGACAATTGATGGCTCAAACGCTGGCCCCGCTTTCAAGGGATTAGCGGGGGCTGTCAAGCAAGCATTGGAAGCATTATCGGAAATTCCCAATGAATTCCCCTTTTCACTACAACTACCCGACGGAGAGCGCGTGAATATTGAGGCAGAACATGTCAAGACAAAGCGAATTCAAGAGTCAATAAATGGCGAGTGGTTTCTCCCTCATGTTGTTGAGCCGGCCTTTGGAATTGACCGAATTATTTGGCATGTAATCGACCATTCGTGGCAGGAAATTGTCAAACAGGGTGAAGAATACTCAGTTATGCGCCTTGCCGATTCAATCGCCCCCCTAGATGTTGCCGTATTGCCGTTATTCGAAAAGGATGGGATGGAAGTTGCTGCAGCAGATCTCAATCGCGACATTTGCTCTACCGCTGGTTTGCTTTCCTACTATGATGGCTCGGGCTCAATCGGCCGGCGTTATGCTCGTGCAGATGAAGTAGGTCTTCCATGGTGCGTGACGATTGATCACCAATCACTTGAAGATGGAACTGCAACTATTCGCCAACGTGATAGTCAAATGCAAATTCGCCACCCTATCAGTGAAATTGCAACGATTATTTCAAGTGGAAAGGTATCTAGCTTATTTGTTGAATAATGCATTACTCTGCTCAACCTTGAAAGAGTGTCGGCAGTACGTAGGCACTATGGCTGAAGATAACGCTCCTTCTGACTGGAGCGAGCGATACCGGCCAGCCAGCGAATCTATGCTTGAAGGCAATGTTGGTATTCGCCAAACAATTCGGAATTGGTTGGAAAAATGGGAGGCCGGTAAACCTGAGAAAAAAGGCATGCTGCTCGTTGGACCTCCTGGTGTCGGAAAGACCACAATCGCTCGGGCCATCGCTGCAGACAAAGGTTGGAATGTGATTGAGCTTAATGCCAGCGATGAGCGTAACGCTCTAGCAATTCGCAAAGCTGCAACTCGTGGTGCCACCCACCGCTCAATATTCCATCAAGATGGTGACCAACTGAATAACCGCACCATCATACTGCTCGATGAAGTAGACCACTTGGCTGGAAGTTTCGCTACCATAAGCGAATCTAGATTGCTAAAGAATATGACTGCTGATACTGATGAAGAGGTAAATATCAAGGGAGATAGTGGAGGGAAGGGAGAATTGCTAAATCTGTTGGAAAAAACATCACAGCCTGTCATCCTTGCTTGTAATGATGAAATGAGGTTGTGGGGGCGCGGTAGAAATTGGTCTACTGCGCGCGACAAGGTTTTGCGGCTAGCCCGTAAAGTCGAATTCAAACGTGCGGATGAAGAATCAAAGCGGCGAATCGCCCGACGAATCCTAAGTGCGGAAAAAATTGAGATTGATATTGGGGCATTGGATTACTTTGTTCGCAGCAATCCCGGAGATTTGCGGGCCTTGGTAAAAGACCTGCAAATCCTGTCTGAAACTAGTTCCGGGCATATCGATATTGAGATGGTGAAGGAATACGTTGATTTAGGGCTTAGAGATAGTACAATGGAAACTTTTCCCGGCCTTGAACGCCTCTATAGAATAAACAATTCAAGTGATGCAGTTCGATTATCTCGACTTCTTGATCGCGACCCGGATGATTTGGCCGCATGGGTTACTTGGAACAACTCGGCGATATTTCAGAATCCCGCTGAAATACGACGGGGAGCTCAAGCTTTATCAGTCGCCGACATGGCTCTAAATGTTAGATTTACCAATCGTGCCTATCGTGCTTGGTATTGGGGTGCAAACCTCGCCAGCCTTGCAGCTACTGTTGTTTCCGCTGCGCAATCCGGGAAAATATACATTTCATATCCTGATTTCCTTCGTCGTGGGCACGAGCCTTGGCGTCGTGGAGGGATTATTGAGAAATTATCACAGTCCTGTGGCTGTTCGAAAAAAGCCGCTAGGCAGGAGCTGTATCCCTCTCTAGCTGCAGTGCACTCTACCAGTAACGAAGATTACGATAATAGTGACTTCACTCTGTCATTATCATACGGCCTAGACGGACATGAGCATATCACACTTTGCGGATTAAGACCCAATGTAAAAGCAACCAAGGATATTGTTGCGCGCTTCCATGATGCAGCAGAATTAACTAAACCAGAAGAGATCGAAGTCGTCCGTGTGGAAGATGAACAGGAGTTTCATGAGGATGAAAATGACGATTCTAGCGATGGCGATGGTGATTCCGCAACAAACCAAAAAACTCTATTCTAATCTTCGCGCTTGAATAATTTGTTGAAGAATTTCAGAGATGCTTTATCTTTGGCACTATCTCTCTCTTCATTTCTCCATGTGCGCGGGTGTAGGAGGATCAATGCTGTGAGCAATTCTAGACGACCCAACCACATTAATGCAGAAGTCCACATTAACGCTGGTGTATTCATCGTGGACCAAGTGTCAGTTGCCCCAAAGGATCCAAGAGCAGGGCCCGTATTACCAAGTGAGGTGGCAACAACTGAAATGATGGTCTCAAAGTCACTATTAGGGAGCAATAAGGCCATGACTAAAGACGAGAAAATGAAAATCCCCATCCAAACTATTAGCATACCCACAATTAGTGAAATGAAATCCTCTTCGATGACTTCGTCATTCATGCGGATTGCCTTTACTTGGCGGGGATTTGCAATCCTAGACAACTCTCTCCATGCAACCTTGATGGCAAGATTAAATCGGAGTACTTTCAAACCGCCGCTGGTGGATCCTGCAGATGCACCCATTACCATCAGGAATAAGAGAATTAGTAAAGTCACAGTTGGCCAAGGGTTTCCGGTGTAATCGTTATTCACATACCCACTAGATGTCCCGATTGACACTATGGTAAAAGCGGATTCTCTAGTCGCCTGACCAATCTCCCAGCCAGAGTACTTTAGAACTCCGACTGTGAAGAGTATGCACAGTAGTAATATTGCTGCATAATACCTAGCCTCCTCATCTTTAATCGCACGTTTCCATTCTCCATCTACGAAAAGCGCTAGCAGACTGAAATTGATACCCCCAATAAACATGAAGACAATGATTATTGTTTCAGTGGCGATTGAATCATAGTATGCTATGCTGGCATCATGGGTTGAAAATCCACCTGTCGGCATCGTCGTAAGGCTATGATTTATTGCATCAAAACCACTCAAACCGCCTACAAAGTACAACAGTATAGCTTCCAGTATCGTGAGTCCGATATAAATCGCCCATAGAATAAACGCAGTCTCCTCTAGGCGAGGGCGAACTCTTGACAAAGATGGTCCAGTCAATTCTGCCCTTGCAAGTGACATACCCCCCCCTAGAATCCTAGCCAAAAGAGCCATGCCAATCATGATTATTCCCATTCCACCAAGCCACTGTGTCATACTTCTCCATAGTAGAACTCCCTTCGGTTGAGAATTGATGCAATCGGTTCCTGCATTGATGCAATTTGGACTCATTCTCCAATCGATTACAGTGGCCCCAGTTGTAGTGAATCCTGACATCGCTTCAAACCATGAATTTATGGCCCCTCTAGCGATATCAGAAAAAGTTGATCCGTCAGTAAATGGCCCGTGGAATACACCCGATAACCAATATGGCAAGGCGCCAATCGCTACGGCAACTGGCCATGCAAGTGCTACTGCAGCAAATGCTTCTGCATCCCTCAGCCTTTCATTAGTAGTAGGTCGAACAAAATAAGTAAGTAAACAATAACCTAGTGCACCAGATAGTGCTATGGGGATTACGAAAGCCCGCAAAGCAGTATTGGGGTCATCAAGAAACATTGTAACTAGCATTGCCAAAGATAATGGTAATATCATCAACAGTATGATTGCGCCCAAAATTAGGGCGACTACATCTTTTCGCATTTTATCACTCCGAAAACCTTCGCCTCAGGTCATCGACTCTATCTTGGGGTAAGAAACAAATGATTCTATCACCTTCTTGCAATACTCGCTCCTCATTAGTTGCCAAGGTAACCCTTTCTCCATCAGGGTCGAGTCGCTGAATAAATGCCACTTTACAGTATGAAGGTAACTTAATCTCATCCAATGTCGAGCCAATTCTCTCATCGCCTGATTTGACTTCAAGCCCCACTCCAATAATATGTGGAATCGTCTCTAGCACTCCATAAGCCCCGGTTAAGGCATCATGAATCTTGGCTAGAATTAAATCGACACATACACGATTCTTATTCACCGCGAAAGTTATCCCCATTCGTTTAACAACACTCACTAGGTCCGCATCATTGAGAATTAATCCTGTTCTAGGGACTCCAAGACTCTGGGCCATAAGGGCAACAGCAATGCTAGCGTGATCATCATCCAATGCTGCAACTGCAATGTCGTGATGAGGTAATTCTACTTCCCGCAATAATACCTTGTCATGATGGTCACCATTAATCACATCAAGATTGGAATTGGCCCCTACTGCACTACCGGCAAGAGCATTGGCGACCGCTAAATCTGGCTCAATAACTGTAACTTCACAGCCATCTGCTATGTAGGCTTCAGCTAACTTTGCACCACTATGGTTGGCACCGAAAACAGCCACTCTTGGATTCTCGGGAAAATCATCTTCATCGTGACCCATTAATCGTACGATACGAGGAAATGAACGAATCCCAATGGCAGCAACTGCGACCTGGTCTTTTGGTAGTAATTGAGTATCTAATGTGGGGATAATCGATGACTCGCCTTCACGCTTCATCCCGACGATTGTTGGCAACCCTCCTACTCGTGAATTCGCTTGATCCAAAGTGCTGAAAGCCAAATCCCGGGCATCCTTAGTCAGTCCTAATTCGACGATATATGACTGGTGGCCAAAGGGAATTACTTGGTCAAAAGAAGTAACCCGTAAACCGGTTTTTAGACGTCTGATGCTATTTTCAATCGGCATTACTGCATAATCGACTCCGCACCATTCGCGCAGATGCCCTCCGCGGTATTCTTGTAATAAATCGGGATCGGAAATACGGCAAATAGTTAGTAATTCCTTACCTTCATCACCATTTTGAGAAAATTCATGTCGTGCCATTGCACAAGTCAGCAAATTACGCTCATCCGAACCAGTTGCAGCAATGAAAACAGTAGCACTATGAATTCCAGCCATCTTCAATTTTTCTCGATCCAAGGCATCTCCGTGTAATACAAGGGCATCGATACTTTGAGCAGATTTAACCGCGGTTGCAGAATTATCTAGCAATACAACGTCGCGGTTTTCTCCACGCAGATTACGTGCAAGGTCAAGACCTACCCTTCCCGCCCCCGCGATAATTATCAGCATTGAATATCACCTCAGAATGACTCAGGGTCGACCGAGACGATGTAAGTCCCACCGATATATTCCGGTTGACCTACAGTTTCGATTGAACTGCTGTAAGATACACGGCCACCATTACTAGGTGAGAATGACCATCCGCGGTATGCACTTTCTACTAGTTCACCGCTTGAGTCGGCTTCTTCAATCCAATCAGTTACTGAAGTTGGAGTGTGCAATAGCCATTTATTATTGACCACATCTACTTCTCCATTGATGTAACATGAGTCCAAAACGATCTCTTTGCTTTCGCACCATTCATCACCGAGTGGCAACATTACATTGGCCCATGCGTGGCCTTCCCACTTCATCGTGTGGGTATTGAGAAGAATACCAAACTCATACCACGTTGGTATTTGCTTTACCCGCATTAGACTCATGAACGCATTTGAAACTTCGTCACAGTCACCAGTGCCTGATTCTATACATGTAGGGCCACTGATAGGATGAAGTTCAGCTTGGTCATTATAGGTTATTTTCTCAACTAAAAAATCAAATGATGCTCTAGCGAACTAATATGTGTTGTCGCTCAAACTCTCGTGCAGTGTCGCCATTTTGTCTTGAGCCGTTTTTTGAATCATTGGTTGATCTCCGTTGATCAAATATTCACTTCGTTCAGATGAATAATACCATTGCGAATGCTTGCCGAAATCATCCCAAGCTGCACCGTCTCCACGTTCCCTAATATTGTCAAATGTGCCACTATTATCGACATTAATTCCCCAACTATTTCCCTCTATATCGCTGTAAACTGCGCTGTCTTGCCACCAAGTCCAACTCTTAGAATAATAATTAACACGTGCTGTCAATATTGCTTCCTCACCATCGGAAACAGTACCCTCCCACATTACACACTGGGTGTGCTTACAACCAGTACCATCATCAGTTGCAGCAGGCCAGTAAATCATTTTACCCGAGGGCGTAATGACAGCCATTGCCCTAGAACGTGCAGTTCCATCCAACGGTACAGCAATTTCTTGGCCCTCGGTAATCAAGGTAAGTGATTTGATTTCCTGAATAGTTTCGCTTTCAAATGTCGATGTAAAATGGTGTGGTGAAATCCCATTAGTAGTACGCTGGTAGGGAATTCCCATTTGTCGTTTGAAAAGAACATCTCCTCCTGAAGTCCCCCCTGTCGCTGGATCATTGTCTTCAATAACAGTAAAGACCTTGTCGTAAGTGAATTCGGCTTCAACAGGATATTCTCGTCCTTGCTTGAACATATTCATTCCCTCAGCCTTTAGATCGATTGCCATTTCTACCAATTGGACTTGGGCTGGAGTAAAAAGAAAGATAAAAGAAACTGCTCCGACCATCATTAGATTTTTCATACTGCTTTTGCGTGAATGGCGTAATGCTGCTTGGGCCTTGGTTACTCTCCTTTGAGCAGGAGATCCTACTGCTTGGGCTGCAGCCATTTTAGCAGTCTCTTGACGTTTAGGTGCCCTACTAGCGCCTCGAGAAGAACTTCGACGAAAATCTCCACGTGAACGTTGCGCCGCTCCTGATGCGCCGCTGATGACTCTGCCGCAAGAGAAACAAATAATGTCCTCAGGCATCGTCGATGCCATGCAGAATGGACACCTACCCATATACAAGGGGTGGTGCCGGCATCACTTAACATTTAACCTAACATTATGCAAGGAAAAATTAGCCCTTTTTTGCCTGAAAAATAGGCATGGTGAGTTTAGTGAGTTTTTACTCACTTTCTTCCAAACTAGTGTCCGTAGGAACACCACTATTTCGCCCATCTCGAATCGCTTGAGCACGCACTCTTCGCAGGCGTCTTGCCGCTTCTGGATGAAGGCTTTCTATCAGCCACTTTGAGTCAGATCTTCGCATTCCCAATAATAGAGGAGGTATTATGAAAATCCAACCAAGAACATCTAATGCTGCATATGTGACCATCATAATCCCTACTGCATGGGCAATTGTCGCCCAAAAAATCGCCAAACTTACTTCGCCTCGCTGTGCCCTAGCGCCCAAACCACAGCCGATGACTGCATGGATTAATGGCAGGAAGAGTGACAAAAGAGCAACTTGAATTATTGCGGAAAATGTAAAACCTTGGGCTAATTCAAAGACCCGATTACCAAGACGTGCTGCTAACATTGCACCGGTTCCAAGACCAAAAGTCCAACCATTTACTGGGGCGGCAAATTTCGCTCTAATCGCTCTGTTTCCCGCTCGCCATAGAGTTAGAGCTGATATTCCTGCGCCGAATACCCCGAGCAGTACTAGCGTGGCCCAAGAAACTGTGCTTGACCCCTCATAAACAAGAATCACGTACAGGTCAAAAATGAAAATATCAATCGCTGCAGCGACTATCGCACCGATGCCAAAACCCCATACCAGTGCTTTTGCCATGGAAGGGCTATCGTAAAATCCATGTAAATTTCGCATACCACCGCGCCAACCAAGTGCCATGCCGAGAAGACTTAGCAGTGTGGCGACCTGGATGTATGCCAATACCGCCATGTAGCGATGCGCGACTGCACCAGCCATGACCATTGCGCTCATTTTTGGGCCTGTAATATCGGATGATAACCCCATCAATGGATTGAAACGGGACGACGCTTCGCCCATCTTCATGGCACTTGATGGCTTGCGCAGCGGTATCTTCGCCGCGCTATCAAAATTAACTCGTAAGGGTCGGTTAGATGAGGCCGAATTAGCCGAAATGATTCGCTCATTACGACGAGCCTTGCAAGAGGCCGATTTCAACGTCCGTCAGACAAAGGAAATTACCGAACGTGTCGAAGATAGAATGCGCAATGAAGAACGACGTCCAGGTTTGACTTTGCAAACACAGGCAATGAATATTCTCTATACAGAACTAGTTCGCATCCTTGGACCTGCCCGAGAGATACGACCTTATGCTCAAACCATTCTCATGGTTGGACTTTACGGGCAAGGTAAAACAACTACAACGGCAAAAATGGCTGATTGGTATAGCCGTCGACATGGCGTGAAAGTAGCAGTAATTGAAGCAGATGTGCACCGGCCTGGAGCCTATCATCAGTTGGTTCAACTTCTAGAAGATACATCCATTGAAGTCTATGGTGAGCCTGATGAAAAAGACGCTGCGACAATCGTTAGAAACGGCTTAGCAGAAGTCGGTAGTGCTGATGTCGTCATTGTAGATACAGCAGGACGTCACCAACTAGACGATGAGTTAGTAACCGAGCTTGACAATATTGCAATATTATGCAACGCTACTGAAAGGCTGCTCGTAATCGACGCGCAAGTCGGTCAAGCCGCCGGAAGAGTGGCAGCATCTTTCCATGATTTGGTAGGAGTTACCGGCGTTATCGTAACCAAGTTGGATGGTACAGCTCGTGGTGGCGGGGCACTTTCTGCTGTTGCGACAACAGGCGCTCCGGTAATTTACATTGGTACAGGTGAGAAGGTTGCAGATCTTGAAAAGTTCGAAAGCGACCGATTCATCTCTCGTTTACTTGGAATGGGAGATATTCGAGGATTGATAGATTTAGCGCCAAGCGATCTCGATGAAGAGGAGGCTATGCGTATTACTGAACGTATGATGTCAGGACGCTTCACTCTCAACGACATGTACAAGCAAATGGAAATGATGTCTAAAGTTGGAACCGTCGATAAGTTACTTTCATTTCTCCCAACTGGAATGTTTGGAATGGGACAAATGAGTAAATCTCAGCGTGAAGAAACTCAACGGAACCTAGACCTATTTCGGATTATCATGGACTCAATGACTGCTGATGAAAAGAATGATCCGAATCGACTCAAGGTTGACCGTATTCGCCGTATTGCAAGAGGTTCTGGGGTTCGTGAAAAGGACGTTCGTCAATTAATTTCGCAGTGGAAGCGATCGAAGAAAATGATGAAAGGGATGACTGGTAATCGCCAAATGTCTAAGCAAATGAAGAGAATGATGAAAGATACCGACATGGATCTTGATGATTTCGACATGGGCGCCTGAGGTGCTTAAATGACTGAGCGCCGTTTCGCCATTATTGGCCACAGGGTGCCTTCGTCTGGAAAAATAATTCTCAATGATTTAGCCGGCGGTAGTGGTCGCTTAGACGTGCTTTGTCGAGCCATCAACTCAGCGTTATTCATTTCACATGGAATCCGTGATGACACCCATATAACATTGCACTTGCTTGGTAGTGAATTTCCACCACGTAGAGTTTGGATATGCGGTGCTGAGTTGCGTAGCATGAGGGTCGAGGAAAGAGCGATTGCCGGAATGATTGGCAAAGTTTTGGCTGAGCCAATACCACCTCTTGGACAATGGCCGAGTATCAGCCCAGGAATCCGCCATTCAAGCGGTGGGCTTGCTGAAACAATAGTAGATTGGCAGCGAGAGGGGGTGGAGTTGTATACTTTAGACGCTGATGCTCCTCGACTGTGGGATTCATCGAGTGTAATCGAAAATCAGCCGCAGGACTATGGTAAAGTCGGATTCTTCCTCTCTGATGATCTACCCTTAGATGCCGAAGAAGAGAAAATTCTAGCTTCTAATTCACTTTCACGTTCATTGGGAGATACCTGGTTACAGGGCCACTCGGCGATTACAGTAGTCCATCAATTACTTGATTTAGGTACCGCTCTGCGCAAATAATTACTCGAAAATTAGCGGCTTTTGTAATACTTCAAGAGATATCGACAAAGGATGGCTGTCTGGCCAGGTTTGGCAAGGGGAAAGACTAGCCGAACCTGACTCCACAGCCGCTACATCACAACCCCCAACAGGTTGGCTGATGATTTCAGCCCCATCAATTGAATAACTATCTCCGTTAACTCCACGGTGCAATGCATTTCTATACCACCGCATTCCGATGCGAGTATTTTCAATTTCCCCATTCCAATCTTTCGGGACATTTAGATTCAGGAAAATGTCTCCGCGACAATATGCATTGAGTGTGTTGCACGATGCCGAATTTTCATTTTCACTGTATTCGCCCAGTTGTGGGCGCAATAAATTTCCCGCTTTAGGCGGTATGAGAGTAAGTAATTGTTCAATGACTTTCACGCTCGCATCTACTGCAGAATCAAGACCGCTGGACTCGAACTCACAAAGTGAAGTAGCCAATGATGGAAGGCCATATAACGCCGCTTCACGCGCTGCTCCAACAGTACCGCTGTGTAAAACATCAACCGATAAATTTGGGCCAAGATTGATTCCCGATACACATAACATCGGCTCTGAATCCGGAATTTTGTCTCTTAGGGCACCAGATAAACCAACTATGATGCAATCACAAGGACTACCATCAAGAGAAAAAACTCTAGTCTCCCCGCCGATTGACTCGGCGAGGTTTTGATGTTCACTCATCGACAATTCACTTCGCAATGTGATGCTCATTCCAGTGGCCGAACGGTCGGCTTTAGGTGCCAAAATAACTATTCTATAACCACGGTAACTAAGGGCTTTTGCAAGGGAGGTTATCCCAACTGCAGAAACTCCATCATCATTGGTTAGCAATATGTAGTTTTTCTGCATCTTCACCACCCTCCATATCTCGCTGTGACAACCCTACTATGACTAATACCATGCCGGACAACATCACAGGTAAACCTATCCAAGTCCACAATTCAGGAACAGCCTCAACTCCGATTGCCCACCCAATTAGTGCGCCTATTACCGGCTCTAGTACAAGAGTAACCGAAATTAGCAATGCCGGCAACCATCGCAACACAGCATTGTTTCCCGTATGACCAACATATCCTGGCCCCAGTGCAAGATATGCAACCGGTAATAGCCAAGTCGTATCAAGCCAACCGAAAGTAGCATTGTTGGCTGTTGCCATGCCCAAACTGGTCGATTCCAACACAAGTGATGAGAGAGTCAACAAAATTGCAGCAACAGCAGTTACCGGCAGGGCATAGAGATGCAATGGCATTCCTTCACTACGTAGTTTTCGGCCCAGCATTAGATACCCTACAACGAATACGCCACCTAAGAAGGCGGCTAGATCTCCAACCAGAGTTACTTCTCCAGTTCCGCGTACTGCTTGTAAAGCGATTACTGCACCTAAAAAACCGACTATAGCACCCAATATTTCTAAACGGCTAAGATGCTTTCCGAGCAGATAGGTTACTACCACAACCACAAGGGGATGTGAAGTGACAAAAAGTAGGCTATGGGTCAAGGAAGTATGGTCAAGTGACCAAACCCAAGTAGCAAAATGGAGCCAAAGAAAGACACCTGAAAGACCTAGGAAAATAAGTTGGCGCCGATCTAGAATCCAAGACTTTACTTCATCCTCGCAGGTTTTCCATTGGTATAAGAAACCTGGAATCAATACTATGGTAGTAGCTTGCAATCGCCATGCTGCCTTGAGTATAGGTGGAATATCTGTCATAGTTCGAAAAACCGCTCCAGCACTGCTAACTGCAAATAATGCCAGAACAAGTATTACCCACACAAACCACGGTGGGCGTTCATCCATCACACTCATCTCATGCAGCAGTATCTTCCGCTTGACTATCATTACCGAGAATTCCTGCTGATTTGAATAAGAGATATATCATTCCGCCGAGAAGTACATTGAAACCTAAGAATCCTCCGAGCCGAACAAAGTACCATGTAGTTGGGTCCAAAGCCTTCACAAACCCTAAAGTATCCATGAAGGCGAAAATCGCCGCCTCCATACCGAAAAATGCCTCAGCAGTCAATAGACCCGCTGCTATCATGAAAGTCGATAGTAGGGTAAGGGCACGCTGTTTTTCAGCCACAACTGGACCTTCTTCTTCCTTAATGCGTTCTATTTCTGGGTCGAGTTGCCTTTCTTCCCATGTATCTCTGGCATAGCCACCAATTAGCATTGGCAAAGTATGAGGCAAGTCAAGATACATTCCTAATCCAAACGAAGTCCCCATACCGGTCGCCATTTCAACAAATACTCCCAGTGCCGCACCTAATCCAAGCAATAGGAAATCACCTTGCCCTTCAGCGATAATAATTGAAAATGTTGCAAAAGCATTTGCCTGTGGTGCCTTGAGGTCAATGGTTCCATTAGCCAACTGAATTGAGAGGAAAATGGCAATCCCAGCCCCCAATATTGAACCAGGAACTACTCCTACAATGTTGCCCTTTGAGATGTGATATGGACGATTGCCGATGTAGAGGCTATTCTTGTAATCGGTTACGACGGTTCCCGACATGGATATTGCTGAGCCGAATACTGTTGTCCCTACCAATCCAAGCAACACTGCCTCTTGGGTTGACAGCGAAAGGAATTCGTCAAAAGTCAAGAATAGTCCCATCAACATTAGCAATACGATGAATGAAGTTCCACTAACTGGTTCAATACCTGTCTCACCCATAACTCTCACCGCGATTGCACCGAGGAAGAAGGTTGTGAAAATTAGTACAACGGCAAAAATGAGCGAAGGGAGGAGGCCGAATCCACCAACCCAAAAGGTTCCTACCATCACTACGAAAGTTATGGCCATGAATAGTGGTATGTGTTTGAGTGGCCACTCATACCAACCTTTACCTGGCATGTAATCTTGACCATCGTCACTCTGCATCGCTTTCTTGATATCGCCGCCAATACCGGCAAAGGTTCGCCACATTTTGAGCAGTCCCCAAATACCGCCTCCCACAATCGAACCAATGGCAATTTGACGCACCACGCGCTTGAATGCAACAATCTGCAATGCTGACGGCCCACTTACCGCGGCATAATCACCAATGGCTACCCTACCACCAACAGCAGGGTCGAATACTGGGAAATCAAAGAATACTGCCATTGGCACTAGATATAGCCAACCGACGAATGTTCCAAGGTTGACTAAGAAGGCAACACGAGTGCGCATGAACCAACCAATAGCGAACATCGTGGGGGTAAATGCAACTCCAATGTAGGTGTGAGCCAAGGCATTGTTGAACATACTACCATCTGGATCGTATAGGGTGACACCATTACTCTGACCTGTATCGGGGTCAATCCCTGCAGGTTGGTGCAATATGCCGTGGCTGTAAATACTAGCAAGTCCGAAACCACCAACATGAGCGGTTTGGGCGAACCAATCCATCAATGAGATATAGCCCTCTTGGAATTTCATCAAGGGATAATCTATTAGGAACATGAATCCCATTGTTAGTACAGTCCATAATCCGATGGATTTGAGGGAGTCACGGGCATGTTCAACCGCGCCAGAATTGACGTCACATGTGATGTCTAGCATCTTCAGTGTGGCCTCAAAAGAAGGCATTGGCAGAGGATCTTCGACCAACCAAACTCGTCTGAAAATAATGAAATACATCACGCCGAGGAATCCGGCAAACATTGAGGCAACAATACCAATAAAAGCTAGGCGAAAAGTGTCTGGGTCATTGATTAAATGAGTCCCCCCGGCTAAAGTATAATCACTTGAAGTTGCCAGTAAGAAAATTGCTGGGAAGGTGAAAATAAAGCCGGTTGAAGCGTGCACTGCGCCGGTGGTCGCTGATGTGGCGATGTTGACTTCTGAAGGCGACCATTTGCGCGCCATCCCGAAAAGGTATGCAAAATACCATGCTGCAGAAACAGCAAGGCCAATCTTGAGGGCGATGTAAGCAGTAACACCACTAAAAACCGCACCAATAGCCACACCAGCCATTACTCGACTGGTGGTCCAGTGACTAACCTCAAACGACTCTTTGAGATTCTTCTCTTCCAGATATTGCTCAAGTAAACCAGTATTGAGATTATTGTACATCTCTTCATCGAGCCAGGTGAGAGTACCTTCTTCAATGGCCTTAATCCCTTGAGGAGTGAGTGGTTGACGATAGGCCGACTGTTTCACTCCCATGATACCCCTCCGATGCCTACGGCATCGCAAACCGCTTCAAGACCATTACGCAACGAAATATACGATGGTTAAATTCTCAGCGAATCTTTTTTGCAGGCAAACCACCCCATACTTCACCTGCTCCGACTTCCGTTCTCTTGATCACAACAGCACGATATGCAATTATCGCATCATCGCCAATAATTGAACCAGGGAGAATGGAGACTCCGCCTCCAATAGTCACGCCAGAACCAATTTTTACTGGAGATAGAATTAATCTCCCATCTTCAACTAAATGACAATTGATTATTGCATCACCACCAACGACCGTACCAGCCCCTATTTCTACCGCATAAGAATCGTTTACAATTTTACTATTTATTTGAGCATTTTTACCAATTTTGCAACCGCATAGTCGATAATACCAATTGCCAATAAATGATGGCACCAAGTGTGTTAATATCGGTGAAGTCAACCTATGCAATAGGGCAGTAATTGCCCATCTAATGGTCATGGCTGAGGCTAGAGGATAGGATTTCTCCTCCTTGATGCGAGGATGTATTAGCAACTGTAGGGTTCCTGAAAGCAATAAGAGGAAAATTCCCCACAGAACGATACCAGTAGAAATCGCGATACCCATGGCAAATGCTTGAACCAAGTTTCCGCTACTGGAAAATTTCTCGCCAACCTCGCCTACCAATAATAACGATGGAATCATTGGTAGCCCCCAAACTATTATCGCGATAAATATTGTAACAATAGACCCAAGAACTTGCACAATTGCAAATCCACGCATCATTATTCCTCTGATGCACCAATGCTTGAAGATTTAGCAAAGTTCCTCTCATCTTCTTCTTGGGCTACACGTATCCCTTCCTCAATATCGATTTTGCTGGTGATGTAAGTGCCAAGGAGAATGACTATTGTTATCGTCAATATTGCAACACGGCTATCAAATGCTGTACTGGTGATGCCGTAAAGGAATGTCCCAATCATAGCTGCAGACTTGCCTAGGAATCCAAAGAACCCAAAGAATTCAGAAGTGCGTGTTTTCGGAGTAAGTTGGGAAAACATCGAACGCGCTTGGGCTCCAGCAGAACCCATGGCACAACCGACGAATAACCCTAGGATAATCCATTGTAATTCAACCCCTAGACCTAGTGGAGACCAAACTTTGTTGCGCATCATTGAGGCCCACCAATCAACTGGCCCACCTTGGTCTACTATTGTTGGATGCTTATCTCCAACCTCCGTAGACCCAGCAATGGTTTCATTCCCGCCAATGATGATAATTGAGAATCGATGGTCATTTGTTTCATTAAAAGAAGAGGCTAATGCAATCGCATCCTCTTCGGTAATCGACTTTTTATCGGCTTCGGAAATTGTAGATTGGCCAGCGAGGAATGATGCTCCAAAAATTCCAACCCCAACTAGCAGTAATGATAGAATTACTCCCGTCACACCCATTTCTCGTTCATGCAACCACTTGACTCCTCCACCGAGTAATACTACCATTACCAAGATGAATAGACATACCATCAAACCAGTTCCGAGAGTACTTTCACCTGCTTCTTCTACGCTATAATCTGGTTCGGGAAAATGCTCTTGGAAGGCGTCACGGAATTCTGCATCTCCTTCAGATGTTTCACCTATCCAACCCTCATAGCCTCTGTCATAGAGTGTCTTCATGGTATAGTTTCCAGTCACATTATCGTATTCAAATTTGAAATCATAGCGATCGGCATCTTTCTCCCCCTCTAATTCTAGAGGGGCGAACCCGGCTGCAGCAACAGCCACAAAGCAATATACTAACAAAGCCAACATCAAAGCAAATTTTGTTCCTTTTGCATTGGCCAACTTGCCAAAAACAAATGTCATAGGAATTGCAACAATATTGACAGTAAGCAGCAGCATGATATTCATGCTCGGGTTAATGCGCAACACGGATTCTCCGAAGGCACTAGCCATACTGGCAATTGTGTTAACGCCATCATAGAATAGCAGGTAAGCGACTAGAAACATTGCGAGAACTTTGAATTTTCTAATTTCAATTACGGTTCTATATACTTGAGCATAGGCAGTCTTTACGGTTTCCGAAATACCTTCCCATTCCATTTCCTCAGCGATTTCTGGTTCGGGAGTCCACTTAAACATCAACATTCCAAAACCCCACCACCATAATGAGGAAGTGACGAAAATTACTGCAAGTTTAAAATTGGTATCCCAATTGAGAGCCATCAAAATTATCAAGTGGAAAATTAGTAGTATTGAGCCACCCATAAATCCGTACATATAACCCCAAGTCGACACATGGTCTTGGCAACGCCTTTCGGCTAAATATGGCATAAATGAGTAATAGATGACATTACCACCTGTGAATCCGATTGTGCCTATCGTGTACATCATCGCGAGAACGATGTATCCTTGCGAGCCAAAATATGGCGCTGCGCCCATCAATGCCGTGAATACTACACCTGCAACTGTGTACCATTTAAGCAACTTCTTTTTGATTGGCATTCGATCAGCAATAACGCCTAATGCAGGAGCAGTAATAACAACAAAAACCATAGAAAATGTGAGTACGAAAGCGTAGAATGAATCGCCTGATTGAGTTCCTGTAGCCAAGTTATACAAATTCGCCATCAATGCCGGCGCAATAACTGTCATAACAGTGAGTGCATATGCTTGATTTGCCCAATCAAAAAAGTACCAACCCTTTAGAGAACGCTTGTCTTCGTCCGGCATTGAATCGATTAATTCCTTTACCAAATTTGAATCTGAAGCAGATACGCTTTCCATAAACTTGCTAATATTAGCAAGCATATAACTTCACGGCCGCCGAAAGGCGAAAACAGCCAAATTTCATGCCTTAAATTTCAGTGTTCAATGGTCACGGATTATTTTGTAACGTCCAAGTGCTTCCATCCACATTATTTCCTTACCTGGCTCAATAGATAATCCATCTTCCATCGGTAAAACTAATTGCTCATATGTTTTCATATCCATTGCATGAACGAAGTCACCCTCTAAATGGGTTACAGTAGCACTGCCTTTGTTAATCATTGGAACTTGGATAGTATCTGTCACCGTTCCAACATGGCTCTTTTTTTGGCCGGTAAAAATATCGCTTAATTCAATTCTCGCCTTCGCTGAACCGTGTTTGCCCGGTTTGGATTTTGAGATACTGAGAATTTTGTAAGCATTATCATCGACACATGCATATTTGCCAACCCTCAGTGTGCGGATTTCGACTCGAGTAGTGCCTGGCATTAAACAACCTCATCACTCCCCCATTGTTCGGACTTATGACGCTTTGCTTGCATCAAGATGGTTCAGCGCAATTTACGGGAAAAGGGAGTGAGGTCAAATATTGCATCATGTACCTATTGGCGTATCGCTTTTGCACACCATCCTCGAACTTAGTATTGGAAAAATCCCATTCCAGATTTTCGTCCCAATTTACCTTGTTCAACCATTTCAATCAGCAACGGAGCTGGTGCATATTTGTCCTCCCCTAACCCTTCATGGAGGACATTCATGATGTGTAATACGGTATCAAGGCCAATCAAATCAGACAGAGCAAGTGGTCCGATTGGATGGTTCATTCCCAATTTCATTATCCCGTCAATTGCTTCTGGTTCAGCCACACCTTCTTGCAGAGTTAGAATCGCTTCATTTAGCATCGGGCAAAGAATTCGATTTGAAACAAAACCTGGTGAATCATTGCAGGACAAAGCAGTCTTCCCCATCGCTTCAGCAGCATCTACAACTGCCGCATTAACTGCATCAGAAGTTTGGCTCCCATTGATAATTTCGACCAATTTCATTATCGGTACAGGATTCATGAAATGCATGCCGATTACTTGGCTTGGGCGGTTGGTTGCTGCTGCAATTGCATCGATGCTAATACTGCTAGTATTGCTAGCAAGAATTGTTTCAGGCTTGCAAATTTGGTCGAGTTCAGCGAAGGTACTGAATTTCAATTCTGGGATTTCGGGAATCGCTTCTACTACCAAATCGACGTTGGCACAAGCGCTTCGTTCAACAGCAGTGGATATCCGTGACTTTGCAGAATCGGCATCGTCCTGACTAAGTCTCTCTTTTGCGACCAATTTGTCTAGACTTTGGTTAATTGCCGCCATTCCACGGTCGACAAATTCTTGCTCAATATCAACCATTATCACTTGATATCCGGCTACAGCAGCAACTTGAGTAATTCCATTGCCCATTTGCCCAGCGCCTAGAACGGCGATACTGCTTATTCCCATGCTATCATGTCGGCGTCTACGGCTTGGTTCATCAGTATTACTAGCCGATTACCAGCACTATTTCCACAGCGACCAAGAGTCGTCAGCATTACGATACCACGAGTTGCCATCGGGAAGTAAATACCAAACAACTCCATCTGCATCGGCAGACGAATATTCTCCACCAACTGGTAATTCTTCCCAAGACTGGAGCCATTCAGATGTTTCAATAGCATCGCTTTGAACTTCAGAGCCTATTTCAACTTCTTCTTCATGTTGAGTGGAAGGCTGCGCAGATCCATCGGATTGTTCCAATTCTGAATTATCTGAAAGTTCAGGATCTTCGGAATTGGTTTCTTCTTCGAACGGGTCGCCCTTGGCCCAATCATACTTTTTATCTGAGCGAGATGGCTTTGTTGATTTTGGCTTACGAAGAAGAACGAATACTACACCAAATAACCCAACAACTACTAGGCCACCTGCAACTGCGACGATAGTCAAAATATTGCTTCCATCTTCGCTCTGCCCAGCATTGGCATCGACAATTTCCAAATCATCAACAGGAAGAAAAGTCCCTTCAGGACAACCGTCACTCAAAGCGTATTGATTAGCCATTTCCGGACATCTATCAGGCTTGTATGCATCAACGATGAAAATCCCCGGAGATGAAGAATCGCGGGTTTCATTCCAACTCGAGTTGCCCCAGTTGTCACCATATTTGTCGCCATCACTATCGCGCCATTGAGTCCCCTCGTAAGGATATTCATCGGCTCCATCTTCAATCGACCATTGATCTGTAGGATTAGAATATCCATCTCCGTCAGTATCTGTGCAACCAGATCGGTCAATGGTGGAAGTTCCTGCCGTCCATGGACAATCATCTCCATTTACCCCACTTGAATTATCACCATAGCCATCACCATCATTATCGCTTTGCTGGGTAGCATCATTATCATCAAAATCTTCATTTTCGAATGCTCCATCTTTATCGGCATCACGCTGTGCTGATGCACAACCTTCGAAATCTACCTTAGTGGTATCTGTTGGAGAAGTATTTGGACATTGGTCGAGATTATCATTTACGCCATCGCCATCGGTATCTCTCTCGCTTGGACCACAGCCACGATAATCCACATCCGCAATTTCTGCAGGTGGAGTTTGTTGGCACCCATCACCCTTTTCACCACCTGGATTATCACCAAATCCATCTCCATCTTGATCTAACCACTGGTCAATATTATCATCTAATTCATCAATTGAATCTGCCCATCCATCACCATCAGAATCTATACAACCAATCACTCCACCTTTATCGGAGGTGCCACTGATATATTTACAGGAATCTGGGGCAATGCCCGAACTATTGTCGCCAAAACCGTCTCCATCGACATCACTCCATTGTGATGGTAATTCAATAAAAGCATCGCCAAATTGTGCTGTACGATTATCACTTTGGCCCTGCCAAGTATAATTATCACCCCAGCCATCACCATCAATATCGGACCATTGTGTCGCATTTAGAGGGAATGCATCTGCACCATCTTCGATACTCCAATCACTCGTGGCATTTGACCAACCATCGCCATCCCAATCGATACAGCCGAGGCGATCTTTGGTAGAGTTGCCGAAGGTATCGATGCAGTCATCTGGAGTGGTTGCTCCTTGCTGGTGGTTATCGCCATAGGTGTCATTATCTGTATCTCGCCATTGGGTTGGATTAAATTCAAAGGCGTCGTCAACGTTAGCATAACCATCACCATCACTATCAAGACACCCGACGAAGGGTGGAATTGTAGCATTGCCACTTTCGTTATCACAATCATCTATGTCATTAGTGATACCATCATTATCATCATCCAATTGATATTCAGCACAACCAAATTCATCTACCGGAATGCCAGCAGAGGTATTAGTACAATCATCGATTCCATCCCAAATGCCATCATTGTCGGAATCGGGAAGAAGATAGGTTTTGTCGATACCGATTCGGTCCCAAGACAATACTCGGTCGAGAACTGAAAGACGATTATACCCAGCAGACTCCAATGTAATTTGCCCTGGATCGCTCAATGACCAATCCAAGAATGATAACTTATCACCTAAATCGTCCTCGTGAACCAATGCTCGTAAATCAGATTGAATTCGCCATGTATCGTTAGTAGAATTATCCCTTGAAGGGGCAACAAAGGTTCCACCAGCATTTATCGCATCAGCGGCACTATGAGTCCAATTATCAATAATCGGAATAAGGAAAATACCATTTGTATCATCGAGCATGTAATTCAACTCGGCAAATCCAAGTATTGAGTCTCCCTGAGGAGCAGTTAATGTATCGTGAATTTCGCTTCCAAATCCATATTCATAGCGCAAGCGGCCATTATTATCACTATAGTATAGCGAGTCTTTCACGGTGCAATGGTTACACAAGAATTGTTCTTTGAGCATTCCAACCTCGCTACGATTCTGCCAGCGATGAACCATAAGAATCGTATCAGATTGGCAGGATGAATGTAGGTCAGACCATTCACGATACAAATCGCCATCATTATTTGGAGTTATAGAAGACAAGTCTATTCCTGGATATTCCCCGCCACTTTGCAATGAACTACCACTTTGGGACGATATCATCCAACGAATTTGAGCAATACTCAAACCACCTCCTAAGGTTTGGATGCAGGTTTGCGTCGGTCCACCAGCTTTGACTGCAAATACTCCAGCAATATGGCCGATTGGTACTTCAATTATTGAACGAGTATTAGCTTTGCAATCAAGACGGCCATTGGTGCTGAAATTAGCATCTTCATCAATCCAAGCAGGATTGTGTCCTTCAGTCAAAGCAGCCATGCTTCCATCATTATTACAAACATAATTTGTCGCGTCAAATGTAGTTGTATTGAAGTGCTTCAGTATCCTACCATCATTTGGCCAATTACTTTGCCAACCATCCTCCAATACATCAACAGCCCAATCACCATGTACCTGAAGATATGAACTCGGCAGCAGATGAGTTGTTATCCTACCGCGCCTTTGCGCAAAAGCCATTGCATCACCAAGTGGCGACCAAGATACTGCCCTAAGCCCACGGTTGTTGTTGCTTGTACCGAATGAACCAAAACTTTCTGCTTGCGTCCAATCGCTGACATTGTAAATGCGTGTTGAAGAACTACTACCTCTAGCAACAACGAAATGTGCACCAGGTGGGTCGAAAGAAATACCGTAGACATCAGACCCAGTGTCAATGCGAATAACCCATGACTTATTGCTAACATTGTAGACGTGGACATCGTTATCATTGCCACCTGATAATAACCATCGTCCATCAGGGCTGAATTTGAGTGACAAGGCATGACTGGTTGAATGATTACTAAACTCCATGTAGTCTGTGCCATTATCAGCCCAGAATACTCGCATCTGTCCACCACCCGAAGTTCCGGCGATAAGTCGGTCGTCGGGACTGACATCAAGAGCCCATACATTTCCATCCGAATAGGTGTAATTCTGCACGATTGTCCAGTTATCTTCAACAGAGAATTTTCGTATCTCATCTTCAGCACCGGTGTAAAGATATGAGCCATTTGAAGACCATGTTACGCTTGGAACATCGCCGATGTGATGGCTACTCAGATTCACTAGTACAGTTGCTGATTGAGTTGCCCAATCCATCTCTAATACAACCATCCAACCTCTTGGAGGGTCCCAACTATCCTCTTCATATCCACCGACAGCCAAATAGGAACCATTTGGAGAGAACTCAAGTGCCCTAACATTCTGTGTGATTGTATAAAGTGAGCCAAGGTAACCACCTACCCAATATAGATTCACCTCACTACTTCCGCCACCTGCGATGTATTTGCCATCGGGCGACCAAGTTACTGCTCGAGTGCTTCCTGCCGAATGATAGAGTTCCCGATCAGTATCACCCCAGTCGTCAAGATATTGGCCTACAAAATTTGCATTTCCGTCACCGTCATCATCTGGGCATCCAACGTGTCCTATAGTGCTGTTTCCAGCCGCGAACTCGCAATCATCAACATCATCATCAATGCCATCACCATCACCATCTAAAGCGGAAGCGGGTGGCAATGAGATGGTCGAAAAAATAACCAAAATCATCATCACAGTAAGAAAAATTGCACGGCTTTTGGCCGGGGTTTTTCCAACTTGGTTTTCCGCCATGTATATCCGAGACACACATTTCACCCTTTAGGGTGACGCATACGTGACCAAACAAAAAGTGGTATTATCAGCCCAAATATGGAGTCATTGTGGCCATTTTAGAAAGTGGGTGGTCTATTTTCTAAACGCGTGAGTGAGAGCAATAATTGCACGCAGTTTACAATATCATAATGCCATGGATTTTCTCAATCCAAATTCAAATGACCTCATCTTGCTGATATAGGTCTGAAATCGTAACAGATTCTTGCATCATTTCAGTTACTTCGGCACTAGATAAAAGTGGCTGATTCATAGCTTCTAATTCAAGTTCGGCCTCAGCCGCCAATACTGCTTGAAGTGGTGTTGGCTGCACTGGAGTAGACATCCAATCCATTTCAGCGACGGTCTTGTCCATTTCATCGGTGGAATCACTACCCCTGCGGCGATCGATGAAGAATAATAATGATAGTAAAATTATTACCCCAAACAGCATTCCAAGGTTTCCAATATTTACACCAGCAAAAGTGTCGAGTGGCGAGGATTCTTCAATCAGTGTATGAGTTGTATTGAACTCAGCAACATTACCTGCCTCATCCCATATTCGGAACCTAGCAGTCCAAGTCCCACCATCTACAATTCCTAAATCCAATTGCTCATCAAAAGACATAGTGGTTGAGTTGAATTGGCCAGTGATTGTTTGTTCCAGCATTCCCTCATGTTCAATATTTAATACCCAATTTTGCAGACCATCTGGCGAGGTCGCTTCCATCCTTACCCAGAGATTGAGACCACTTGAAACGTAGGATAAATTACCAAGCGGTGAAGTACCATCAAAAGTGGTTCGAGAAATTATCGAAACTGAATTTTCAGCAGCGTCAGCAACCGAACAGGTGACTGAAATCATCTGCCCGTTTAGGACTTCAGAACTGTATTCACGAGTATATGATAATGAAAAATTACCTCCCTCATCAGCGAATCCTTCGGTAGTCATTTGAGCATCTATTTCCCAGCACTGAACGAAAAGACCGGCTTCAGTATTTCCAACAATTCGCAACCCCAGTTCATCTTGACCAGCATGACCCCACAAGCCTTTGTCTACAGGAGAGGAAATGGATAGTTGCGGCGAAATTGTATCCAACACAACTGAATAATTCCATTCCTTGGCTATTCCCAAACCCCCTGCTGAAAGGCGGAATAGGTTTTCTCCTTCTTGCAATTCATACTGTATTGTATGCATTCCACCATTGGGAGATAATCCGGAATGAACTTTATGCCATTCATCATTCCATCGCGAAAATAATTCCCAGTTTTGACTTGGACCTAACCAAAGATTCCCATACAAAGTCGTCTGATTAGTAAGACCACCATCCCAGTCAATTTGAGAAAATGGTGTGTAAGTGCTTTCATTTAGCCTAATAGTTCGACATTCAATAATCGTATT
Organism: uncultured Candidatus Poseidoniales archaeon; assembly: GCA_964587885.1. Taxonomy (GTDB): domain Archaea; phylum Thermoplasmatota; class Poseidoniia; order Poseidoniales; family Poseidoniaceae; genus UBA60. The sequence goes on along the minus strand of CAZPME010000017.1, from coordinate 14,571 downwards.
ACGTGATGGGTCAGTGAATTGGAGGCAGAATTCGTGTTCACCAACCAAATCCAAAACAACTGACCACTGCGAGGTCCCAGCTTGTGCAGGAACTGAAATCCAATTACCGCCATCAACAGAAATATATCCAATTGTAGTTTCAGATAGATTCCATTTGAGGGGAACAAGATGGCTTTCGACTATTTCACCATCGACTGGTGTAATCCAGTCAAGACTAGGGAATATAGAATCAACAGTAAATGATAAATTTGCATTAGCCCAGTTTCCAGCCGCATCACGAACTGTGACATTGACTAGATTATTACCCTCATTGAGAGGTATTGGGATGGTGATATTGGTCGCAAATGACGGCAAAAATACCGATTGGCCTTGGACCCATAATTCGACTCCCGACTCAGTTTCAACCTCGATATCAATGAAACTAACATTGGCCAATTCATGAGGATAGGTGTGATTTACTGACAATAGTGGAGCGATAGTGTCACGGAATACATAAATCTCACTGCTCCGATGATTTCCAGCATTATCAACAGCGTACACAGTGAATAGATTTTCACCCTCTAAGGAGAGAGCCCTAGTCAGATTATACCACACGGCTCGACCGGTTGTCGCTGATACTTGAGACGGCCAAATCCACATGTCCGAGGCATCATCTCCTTGAATTACATGGATTCCATTTATTCTCAAATCCAGATTAGATTCGCCAATAATAGTATGATGCCAAGAGGTTTGATTGGTCAAAAAGACATTTGAATATGGCGTATAGTAAAGCGGAATGTCGTCATCATAACCTAACAAAATGCTAATTTTGTCCTCCAGTCCCGATAAATCACCTGCTGCTAACTCAAGACTGTACATTCCCACCCGCAAATTAGAGTCGGGAATCATTAGAGAAATTTCCAAACTGCGCAACTCATAGTTCGAAGGTTGAGAAATATTGTTTCTCCTAGTGTTATCATAAATAGTTGCTATTTCACCTGATCCTAACACGGCATCATAGATTCGGACATCATCGATCATTGAATTGTGAGAATTTCCATCATCAAGACATGAGCCCACAGAATAATTGATACTTCTGCAAACCATATTTGAGAGGTTGTTGCTCAAGCTCCCATTTTCACCATTGACTTGGGATTCTAGCAATCCATCAACATATACCTGCAATAAACCAGTTGAAGGCGCGCGAGTAAGGGCAATGAAATGCCAAGTGCCGTCAGCAACAACGGTCGAGGAACGAGCAATTGGTCCATTACCTTTGCCGATTCCAATATGACCACTTTGATTTATTGAACCCCACTCAATATTATTACTACTCGTACTATTATCTAAGTAGCCAAATAGTCCGCTTTCATTCAGTGATTGATCGTCTCCTGCAGAAGCAGAGCGATACCAATACGTAAGAGTAGAACGGTGATTCAAAGCCTGTATTCCCTCAATTTCTGCAGTATTAGCGTCATCAAACCCAACAGATTGTGGGCCACCAAAATAATTGAGGACAAAACCACGTTCAGAATCATTGTACCAATTAATATCACCCAATAATTGCCCTACCAATTCACTTCGATGGTCTACTATTGTCGAACTTGTTGGATTGTTGGGTTCTTTTAATGCCAACCAATGTTGTAAATTAGAATCGGACTGTGGTAGCCTCCAGGTCACATTTTCTCGCGCTTTGACATCATCCCAAGCGAGGAATTCGGAGGTTAAATCAACGTGTGTTCCATCCAATAATGTAGCATTCACCGAAGGATTTAGGTCAGTCAAGTTGATTGGCTCAATATCTCCATCGGCGTAAATTTGAATCTCACTATGCAACGATACATCAGACAATGAAAATCCAGCTTGCAAGTCACTTACATGGGCGATAAGGGGCATTGAAGTATTGCTAGTTACTCCGTCATTTTGCCCACGGAATTCAATTACCGGTGGCTTTTCTATCAACTCAAATGAGGTTGGAATTGTCAGGCCACCGCCGCTGGGCAATTCAAGTTCAAAGTATCCTGACCAAATACCTGCACTTTCTGGTAGCCCCATAGTGTGGTTTACTCGCCAGGCCACTTTTGGCATCATTCCTCCCAAAGTTGGGCAACCAGTAGGACATAGAGCTAGGATTTGGTTCTCGTCCAGTTCATTCCAGCCATCGATTGTTAAGTTCCGGCCGCCAATTTCCGTCAGCCGCAACCAAAACGATGTTGTTGCACTGGGAATCTCGTACCCATGGACTACGACCCACCAAGTTCCATCCGCAGGAGAATCATGGACTATTGACTCTGCACTATTCCAATTTCCAGAAGAGGAAACTTTCTCACTCCCCCAATCAATCACACCATTTCCGTTGGTGTCTCTATAGAGGTAAAGGTCCAAATCATCGGCGCCGTTGACGGTATTTATTTCGACTTTCAATCGCCTCACATCTTGAAATGATAACTGCCGGATGTATGAGGATGATGAAACCGAATCGGGATCATCTTGGCTAGCCACCTCGCCGGGGAAAAACTGCGGTTGAGTCCACCCCCAACCACTGATATCAGCAGGGGTGATGTCGACCGTGCTGCCAAGAATTAGGCTATCAGAGATATTTGTCTGAGTCCAATCATCAGTCAAATGTGAAAGATTGCCCGAAATTGTTGCTGCATACCCTACTGATACATTTACAGGATTGTCGTTAGTATTGACGCCATGCATTGTACTATGCAGTATCAATTGCTTCAGACCCGGTGTTGCCTCTGCGGTTAACAATTCCCTGTCACTCCCCGTTGCAGTCTGACGTTCCCAAATACCCGAACCGCGATGCTTGCCAATCGAGCTTGATTCAGCAGCCATCCCCCACTGTCCGTAGGCGAGTGGGTCATCTTGGTAATACGGATGCGGAATGCGACTCAACCAATGTGCATCGATATCAGTATATCCATTATCGGGCCAATCTACGTCAACGATAATGGTGCCATTGGTCAATTGGCTCGGCCAGTCAATAGCGAAAGCCTTCCAATCTCCTGATTCAGCCCGCCAGCCCCAACGTTGTGCACCTTGCATCCACGTTTCTCTGTAAAGAGATTGATTGCTGACGTTGCCGTCGATGAGTGGGGGCTCCCATTTTGTCGGACCGTTCCCGGCAATTGTGGCGACTATAGGGAAAGACCAATTGTGTCCAAACGAATCTGTGATCTCAATTGTTGACATTCGCAATCCAGCGATGGTATTTTGCGGCACACTAAAGGAAATTGGAATGTGACTGGTGGAATTAGGTGCAATGAAATATTGTGGTGGTAAACTAATCCATGAATCGTGAGCCTTCTCAAATGAAGTTACGTCTATTTCAATTGGTAGTGGGTTAGCCTGACTAGTACGGACATTTTCTCTGAAAATACCGAGCAATATGCCATCTCCAGGTTGTAACCACGGGTCACCAATTCGGACTTCGACCTGTGGCGAAGTATACATATGCTCGGTAATGGTTGAATATTCATTTGATGATTCCCATTCATCCGAGTCAACATGCCCATCGCCATCAGCATCATCCCACCAAATACCATCGCCATCGGTATCATTCCAGCGATAAATACGTAGTTTAGGACGATTCTCAGATTGATAATTTTGGTCGCCGTCAAAACCACGAGGGTCGAGCGTGGCACGGGCTCGCACTAGGGTGCTAGCAGCAGATATGGTGGTGTTATTAGCATCACCATGAATTAAGAGAGGAATTACAATATCGGGTCGCGATGATTGATAGCCATCCCAATCTCCTGAATCATTTGACTCCCATACAATTACGTCATGGGTTGCCGGTTGCCAAATTGTCGCATTCATGTCGACCCAATATGAGTCGTTTGAGGGATTGTGCAAATCGAGATTAAGCATCGCTGTATCCCCAGCAAATAGCCAGTTAACATTGGCCTCTCGATGTTGTCCATCATTCTCACCGGGCATCCATGATGCAGGCTCAGTCCACCATGTTTCATTTTCACCGAATATCGCCGCAGTAGAACGTTCTGCATCGAACCAACCCCCGCCCTGAACCAATGGGTCATTGGCGCGGTCCATAGCAGTCGACATGGCCAAATTACGAATTACTTGGCTATCTGGATAGACTCCATGACGCTGATGCCAAGCCTCGTAGAGCAAGGCCATTAGACCAGCAGCAACAGGTGTAGCAAGAGATGTTCCTCCCCAAGTTCGGTAGGCGGCATTAGCATCTGTTTTTTCGTTTAGAGTGACATCTCCAGTTGCTGACCAACCAATAGCTACCAAATCAGGATCCATTCGACCTTGGCTGTTGGGGCCACGATTAGACCACGAAATACTCTCCCCCCAAGTTGCCCCAGCCGATTCTCCAGTCTTGGATGAATAAGCGCCAACACTAACGATTCCTGCAGCACCACCTGGACTTGCTACAGTACCATAACCATGACCACCATTTCCAAGGGCAACCATGAATGTGGTATTCTTTGAATAGACTCGAGTTAACCAATCGAGATAAAGTGAATTTTGGTCACTGCCTGCATCTACCACTCCTGAATAACCAAAAGAGAACGAGCCAATTTGTGCTTCATCTCCGCTATCGGTGATTCCATCATAACCCTCGGCGACAAAGCGCCATCCGTCAAAGGCTGAGCCACCAGCATAATAATTTCCAACCGAAATTAAACTCGCATTCGGCGCCATACCTTGCACTTTGGCATTTGCGATGACTCCTTGAGCGGCTACTGAACTGGCACACAAGGTGCCATGGCTACCTGCCGGGCCACCATTTTCATTGAGCATGAAAGCAACGAGGTTTCCGTTGCTTGGTATTCGGTCGGACATTGCTGAACGAGCAGAATAAGTGGGAGCATAGGGCAGAGAAGTACTGCCATCTGCAATGAAGTAAATCAGTCCGCCTGAACGGTCCCACAAGCCATCGCCATCCAAATCAAGCCCCGCAGTCTCACTGCCCTTACGCATTGGAACCTCATCGCCAAATTCACCATCACCATCCAAATCGACATAGACTGTATCATAGGAAGAGTTGACTGCCTCATCAACAACTAATACAGCCACATCATCTCCGACTCTACTCTGTAGATTGTTGTCAGGATGCTCACCGATATGCCATTGCCCTGACTGAGAAATAAGGCCGGTAATGTTGAGGCCGCTAGTATCTAACAATCCATCACCATCGGAATCAATGTCTATTGTTGATGTGTCAGCAAACCACGAATTTCCATCACTCGGATATGATTGCGCACTATCGAGCCAACGATGCAACGAACGCCCATCAAACATTATTGGCCAGCCATGCCAAGGCGAGGTGATATCATCAACTCGTGCTTGAGTCCCATTTAGATCCGGGTGTGCAAAATCAATACCACTATCGACAATTGCGACTTTGACTCCACTTCCGGTGACATTTCTCTCCCATGTGGTTGAAGCACCATGCAAATCAACTGCTGCAAAGGTGTCGGGTTCGGGAATCTGATCAGATTCAGTAGTCCCAAATGCAGGATTCCAGTTGGCTGGTTCGGGATCTTCTGGCGGTTGCATTACGACCATTACTCCATCAACTCCACCAAGTTTAGTTACCTGCCAAGCGGGCATTGTAAGGATCCGATGCTGTACTCCAGTCAGTAGTTCAACATTAGACTCGACCAATTTTCCACCAGCGGATTCATCGGCTTGGGATGGCATCAACCCATATTTTTCTTGCCATGAATGAAGTGCAGGAAGATTACGAGTGATAACCAAAACCCGAATTTCCTCATCACCAAATGATAACCACCAATCTAGTTGTGGCGAATAAGTAACCACTTGCGATTGGCCGTTGGGAAAAGGCATCACTTGGGGTGAAGCCACAGCACCTCCTTCAACAATTGAGGGACTGCCGCCTGACTGCACCAAAGGAGTGAGGGGCACCAATAATAGTATGGAGACCAACAGAATCGATTGAAAGGACGACAATTCGGGTCTAACGACGCCCATAGGGCGTCGAAAACGGGATGGGATATAGCCATAACCCGCCGCCGTTGCAGCGAGATTGTTAGGTAGTCCCGCTCGGATTCGAACCGAGGTTATCGGGACCAAAACCCGATATGATGGACCGCTACACTACGGGACTCCAACCCGTCGGCGCTGGTATTGGTTATTGGGATTGCCGTCTATTCGCCTGCAAGTTGACGCAATTCATCATCCTTTAGCGTGTCTAGAGCCGATTCGACGAATTGTGATAAATCCACGCCATATTTTTCACTATAGAGTGATGCCTGTAAAGCCATATCTAATTTATCACATGCTTTTGCAAATCGACCTTCTGGAGTCCTCTCATTCTCATAATCAAGCCATAATTCGAACAGGGAGCCATCTTCATCGAGGTCTGACAGTAGGTCGCGGGTAGCAGAAAGTTCTCGTTCAGCTTTTTCCTTTTTTGAAATACCATCATTTGGAGTAATGTCTCCAACACGAACCTCAGCAATATCATGGATGACGGCGATGGTAACTGCCTTACCACGATCGAGATGTTTTGGACAAAGAACTGCAGCGAGCCAGGCTACACCCCAAGAATGCGAAGCAACGCTTTCTGGATTAGTAATCCCTGATTGCACCCAACCTGCTCTCTCTAACTGTTTCAGTTGTAGGCATTCTAGCAGCAACCGCCTTACCGTTTCGCTCACAGCACTCCGAGATCTAATCACAATTCAATACTTGGGGCGCAAACTAAGGGTTCGGTAGATTGAAAGAGATTCATCATGACGCAGGATTATGCCGAAAGGTTTCCAATCTAAACCAAATATTCCCTCAATGCCTAAATCACGCAGAAGAGTAGGTTTGGATTTTTATGAATGGGTGGCATTTTTGTTTTGGTTTGTTTTTGGTGCAGCAGCAATATTGTTCATTGGATGGGGTGGCGATGACACCACACCGGCTATAGGTCTTTCAGACAATAACAGGAGCGTAATAATAGGAATTCTAGCTCTTTTATTCATTATTGATTCAATAATTCTCTTTAGATTTGATAAAATCGCAGTATCTAGGGCTAAGGATAAATTTTCAAGAGCCCAAGAAAAATATGAATACGATCTCAAAGATTATGAGCATTTGCGTGGAAAGTGGATTGAATTGGAGACTGTAAGACTTGAGAATCAGATGAGTTTGAGTTCTGCTAATATGTCAAATAAAGGCTCATACATTGTTGCAAGTGCATCAGAGGTTGGTATTCAACCATCTTCGGAAGATACCACTGCAAGTGAAATCGAAGAAATTAGCACTTCAGATGAAACAAATTAGCAAGGCGGTCAGGGATGGGCCAGCAGGAAGATTGAGCGCTATATTGTAATAGAAATTTCAGAAGAAAAAGAGGTGAGGATTCCTGCTGGAATATTCTATGCTTCCTGCACATTGGGCCTTGTAGCAAGTACTTTTTTACACCCTCTAATGTTTGTTACAGTTCCTTCCTTTATCGCATTAATAGGCTTGATTGCAACTGAGAAGATACGTATGGAAAATGCCAGCAATGATGAAGAGGAATAATCTTCAACGGTTAATGGCATCCGGGTCCTTGGCCAAATCTTTGGTGATATTCTTTTGATGACTCTCCAAAGTCCCCCCGCCAATCTCCAGCAACTTAGCATCTCGCCACAAACGTTCAACGACATATTCGGCAACGTAACCATATCCACCCATGACCTGCATTGCTGCATCTGCAATTTCCTTGGCTGCGGTGGTGGCGAATAATTTGATGCCATCCGAGTCCAAACGGTGACCTGATTGACCTAATTCCATATGGGCTGCAGTATCATAGACGTAGGCTCTTATGGCCCTATACTTAGCCCATGAATCACCAATATAGCGTTGAATCTGACCGAAATTTCGTATTTCCTGACCAAAGGCAGAGCGCTCGGTTGCATAGCGGTTCATTTCGTGAAGACTACGGCGGGCAATTCCTAATGCCATCGCACCCAATGTAAGTCGTTCAAGTTCGAGATTGCGCATCATGTGGGTAATCGAATCACCTTGACTCCCGACTAGGTTTGTGGCTGGAACAATACAATCTGCAAAGACTAGTTCGGCAGTATTGGAGGCCCGCATGCCAGTCTTATCAATGATTTTTTGACCGACTGAATAGCCAGGCATTCCTGCTTCAACCAAGAAGGTGCTCATCTTCGCACGGCCATTTTCCTCACCGGTTTTAGCATAGACAAGTACGATATCGGCAGGTGTGTCTTCCTCATCAATCACTCCATTGGTGATCCACATTTTACGTCCGTTGATTAACCACGTGCCATCATCTTGCTGCACAGCGGTAGTTGCAAGTCCAAGGACATCTGTCCCAGCATCTGGCTCTGACATCGCCATTGCGCCAATCCATTCACCAGAACAGACTTTTGGTAATATTCGTGACTTTTGTTCTGTATTGCCATTGAATGCCAAATTATTGACAAAGAGCATGCTGTGGGCTAAATAGGCTAATGTAAATCCAGGATCACTGGCTGACAATTCCTCGTGAACAATAACTGCCGCAACAGCATCTAATCCAACACCACCATATTCCTCTGGGACAGTTAAACCGAGTAAGCCCAAGTCACCTATTTTGCTAAATAAGTCTCGATTAAATCTCTCCGTACGATCATACTCTAGTGCTTGGGGCTCGACTTCGCTGGTAACGAAGTCACGAACCATAGCCCGTAACATTGAGTGCTCATCGCTAGGATTGGCAATATCTATGTCCATCATTGAGCACCTCGTGCGAACTTGCGACTTGCGACTAATCTATGAGTTCTTCTACGCCAATTACTACTGCCTCAGAACAGATTTGGTCCGAGTTGCCCGCGTACGCATTTTTCTTGCACGGGGCGCTGGAACTGGATTAAATTCTTGATGGCCGTGAACCTGAGCCGGTAAATCTCTCTTGACTCGGCGTCTTGCCACCCTTCGTACTTTGACTGGCTTGGCTTCCTTGGGTAGGGCATCGACTCGTTCCAAGACATTTTTTGCCCAACCTTCAGTTGTTGCAGGTGGCTCCTCAAGAGCATTTGACTCACTAGCTACTTTGGTCAGTAGAGAAAGACTGGCATCCATGTGACCAATCTCAGTAGTAGTCCGTTCTTCAGCAGTAGCCGGCCGCCGTATTTCCTCTGCTTCTTCATCCATCATGTCGCTCATTAAAGCGAAAAGAAATTTTCTCGTTAAGTCATCCTGCTTACGCTGAATCATTGCATCCCATCCGAATAGCAGGGACTCTGTCGGTGCTATAACCGTTCCCCGCGAAAAAGTGCTAAAAAGTTGATTTTCTAGGACGATAAAAAAGCGCCATATCTATCTATTCAGACTTTAGAATAGGAGTAGAATCAGTGGGAGTCATTGCCTCAATAACCGCTGTTTGAGGTTTTGAGCCACGCTTCCTAGTTGCTGACCGCCACATTTCACGAATCAATAACTTAGCAAATCTGAATCCGGCGGCTATGGCCTTGAAGGGGTGACGGAGAATCCACAACGGATTACGCATTCCCTTTAGGGGCCAAAGCAATTGTTCAGCCATTCCTGCGGGAATGTGCTCATCAACTCCATAAATCTGAGGTCTCCTGTCCTTAGGCATGAAATATGTCCCGAAGATCAAATCCCAAATTGGCAGGAAAGTCGAATAATTGGTCCAAATCGCATCTGCCTCATTTGTGTGATGCCAATGGTGAAATTCAGGCGTGATAATTAACTTGTGTAAAGGACGCAAACGCCATCGGACATTAGCATGTAAAAATAGACCGAGAAGAACTTGAATAAGTGCTAGTGCACCGGTTAGTTCGGGAGAAAAACCAGCCACGATAAGAAAAACAAAGGCTGGGGCAATCAAAGTCCCATCAAAGGGATGGCCACGAAAACCGCTCGCCCAATCAAGAGTCTTGGTCGAATGATGGATGGCATGAAATTTCCACAAAAAGGGTATTTCATGATAGAATCTATGAGTCCAATAGACAGTCATGTCGAATAGCAATACTCCGACAATCGGCATATATTCATCCGGGATCTTAGCCACATAGGGCCTAATCAACAGGCCAGGTATCCATGCCAAACTCAAGATTCCGACGATAATAGCTGCGACACCAGCAACGATACCGATGACTGGTGAAGCCAAAGCATAACTCATGTCAGTCTCAATCTCCGGACGGCGGGTTTTTTGGCCGACATGACGAGGAAACATCTTTTCAAAAGGAACTACTGCAATGAATAGAAACACGAGAACAAATAGCCCCTCAGTAGAGTAGTAAATTCCACCAATGACAAGTGCGATAGCAACTAACCTCGCAAAGTAGCGACGCTTCCATGTATGCACTGGAATCGATTCAAACGATGTGTTGCCGTCAGTCACAGCAGAAACATTCTCAAGTAATTTTGGCACCATATTCTGCTCATCGGGATTCAAATGTACTGTGGCATCAGGACTGGGTTGATCTAGATTCTTAGAGTCATCTTGGGTGACTTTGAACCACTCGGAATTATTGCTCTCCACATCGTACAAGTTTACCACCTAATATTTCAAAATAAGTATCTAATGTACAAACTAAAAACCTAAATCATTCAAAGTATCCGTGCCCCATACTATTGTAGGATAAAATAAGGGTGAGTGAATGAGTACAATAATAGCAGATAAAAATGGGATAATTCAAAGGTGCTCGCGCCGGGATTTGAACCCGGGTCGAAGGCTCGAGAGGCCTTCATGATGGGCCACTACACTACGCGAGCAGTGTGGCAGACCCGCCCACACTCATCCCCTATTTAGCCCAAACGCAGGATAAGGAGTCGCCTCGCAATATTGCAGTAGAAGTCAAAAATGAAAGTGAAAGGAGAGGACTGAACTTTGAAAACACGTTCACTTTCACCTAGCCCCTGCTTGCAGAGTTAATGTACCCCAGCCGCAAAATGCAAGTCAATGCCAATGGAAAAAGAAATGCAAGAAAAAAACGCCCTCGACAATCTCAGTTGGTGCGATTTTAGACCGACACATCTAGACTCCAACCCTGACGAATTCACAGATAGTGGTCAAGAAAATAGCCAAATAAATAGTACACAAAATTCAGAACCTCCCGCGTGGAGTATCCCCATAAAAAACCGCCTTGGTCATGTCAGTGGTCGGCTGCCAGAAAATCCAGCTGACTACTGCATGACCTGGCACTTCGCGACATATTCTCGCCCCACGACTATCGCTACAACAACTTGGTCTAGATTAGCAGCCAAAGCAAGGATATTGGCAAGCATCACACGACGCGAGGTGATCGCATGAGTCGAACACGCAGGATTAGAGAGGCAGTTAGAGACTATCTTGATAATCACGGTGAGGCCAATACTAACGAAATCTATCAGCACATTAACCAGCGATTTCGCTGGGGTGCTACTATGAGTCAATTGGGTAATGTCCTGGCGCGCGATAAACGCTTTGCAAAAGCCGGTTTTGATAATGACCGTTTCACCGACGGTGGCCGAAGTAGAGTGTGCATTTGGACATTAAAGCAACAACCTATGACTGCCGAAGTATGAAGTGTAGGTGCTGTAACGGGGTAATAATGGGACTGCGCGACATAGTAGTAATATCGCGCTTGAAAAATGTAATATTATCTTCAATTACAGTATGCGTGGGTGCATGGGTCGCAGCACCCAGCGGTATATCAACAGAGTTTTATCAGAATGTGATACTTCTGATGCTGGCAGTAGCAGCATTCGTCGCTGCAGGCAATATCATCAACGATATCATGGATTACGAGTCTGACTTAGTTAATCACCCCAATCGAATACTGCCACAAGGACTCATAACCTTGGCGGGAGCAAAAAAATGCGTCATCGGGTTTTCGATTTTTTCACTCTTATGTGTACTAACCTACTCGGGCAAAATATATCAGGACACAGGAACAATCCCATTCCTGACAATACTAATTTGGAGTTTTGCAGGATTACTAATTGTCACCTACGAAATGGGACCAAGTACTAAGAAACAGGGATTAGTAGGTAACATTGCCATTTCTGCACTAGTTGGACTAGTTATCGTATTTGGTGCAACAGCAAATCAAAATAGCAACTATTCCTTGATTGGTTACGTAAGTATTACCGCATTTTTGATTAATCTGTCAAGAGAAATTATCAAGGATTGTGAAGATATAGAAGGTGATTCTGAGAGGAATACTCTGCCAATGAGGATTGGTTTAGAGAATGCTAGAATGATTGGCTATGTTTTGGCTTTGAGTGCTATTGTATTTGCATCCATCCCATATTATTTGCATGTAGGTGGCATACGTATTGGAATGCTTATTTGGCAGGCACCAACATTGCTCAATGTGATTACACTCAATGGCGTGCTACAATCTGGCGATGATTATCGCGCTCAAAAGCGCCTTCGAATTGCAATGCTAACCGGCTTATTCGGCTTCGTCGCCTCAGTGGCGATGATCTAAACTTCCATTATCTCAGCATATACTTCCCACGAATGCTGGTCAAGCAAGTAAGTAAGAATAGACATCTGAGCCCACATACGGTTTTCAGCTTGATCGAAAACTATACTTTGATCATGATCCATAACTGCATCAGTAACTTCATCACCCCGGTGAGCTGGTAAGCAATGCATGAATTTCCAATTCTCATCAGCATCTTCTAGTAACTCTAAATTTACCTGAAAACCATCAAAACTCTTCAATTTATCTTCCATATGCTCCTCACCCATTGACACAAAAACATCGGTGTAAATGAAGTGAGCCCCAGCAACTGCCTCCTGCGGTGAATTTGTTTCGACTAAATTAGCACCCGATGATTCGGCAAATACACGGGCACGATCTACTACATCCTTATCTGGCTCGTATCCCTCTGGAATAGCCCAATGACAATCAATTCCCAACATTGCGCAGGCTAACAGTAAATCGTGCAATACGTTGTTACCATCACCTACCCAGGCAACCTTGACGGAATCCAAGTCCTCAGATTTCTCCAATATTGTCATTAAATCTGCCGCTGCCTGGCACGGATGATGTTTGTAAGAAAGTGCATTGATTACTGGCACTGTAGCCTTGTCAGCCAATTCTACCACATCTTCGTGACCGTAACAACGGTAGGTCATTCCATCAAGAAAACGCGATAGAACTTGAGCAGTATCTCCAATAGTCTCGCTTTTTCCTAGTTGAATATCTCCGCTTAAGAGAGTTAATGGTTGCCCACCTAATTTGTTAATTCCAACCTCAAATGAAACCCTAGTTCTTGTACTTGGTTTTTCGTAAATACAACCAATCGACATTCCAGAAAGTGGTTGAGATTCAGGCGCAATTTCCAAGTCGCCCTTGTAGGTGATTGCCCATCGTAATATCTTCTCTAAATCCTCGCCCAAATCATCTATTGCCAATAAGTCTCCCATACAATCGCCTATGTCACGGGGCAGAAAAAAGCGATTATTGACTATTTCTGGGAATCAGTCACCCATTGCATCTCCGAGGTCTGGTGCAAAGCCATCTCGAACATCGGCCATTCCGCCGAAAATGTCCTGAGAGAAACTTAGAACATCAGCGAGTCCCTCCTCCAATTCGCTAGATAATGGAGTAAGGCCAGGAGATACTGCAAAGTCTTGTAGTAGCCGTAGTTGATTGATTGCAAATTCGGTACGCTGTCCCCCAGCCTCCTCGTAAAGTGCAAATTCAAGTGATTCAAGACGCTCAGACCATTCGAGAATCCTATCCAATTCCTCCTCCTCAAGTAGGTCTGCTTTTGAAAGGAAATTCTTGCACGGTAATCCAAGCCTAAATTCGACAATACTTGAAAGAAGCATTTGTGAAACAAAGCCACTAGGTGAGCGCGAAAGCATCGGATCGAATAAATATACAATTAGCGATTGCTCACGACCCAAGACATCAATCAAGTGACTAGAGGCTTCGCGGAAGGCGAATAATTCGACCTGCCCAGGAGTATCAACAACAACTAAATCTCCAGTAAGACCTTCCAACTCTTCGGCAATATCACCAGCCTGAGCAGCAAGCAAATCTGCGGCTAATATTTGCGCTCCATTTGGCCCCAAATCGTACTCACTCATCACATCTGAAAGAGAAATCATATCACGAACATCAAATTCAGGATCATAATTAACTCGCTCAGCACCGGGGTCAAGATTGATAGTTAGAGTCTCTACCTCAAGGAAGCGAGACCATCTTTGCATTGCTGTAACTAAAGAACTTTTGCCAGCACCTGCAGTACCAACAACAAATATCACTGGGGGCATGGTTCCATCTTGCGCCATGATTGTGCGGGAGAGGCCCTGTCTTTGAACCCTATGATTGCTGGAAGAGCAGTGAATATCTGTGTTATCGATATATAATTCGTGATATTATACTCGCAACCATTAAACCTTGAGCGGAGATGGTAGGGTTACCGAGATAGTCCATAGGAGGAGAATAAGATGAGTGATGAAGAACCGATGATGCCACCACCGCCACCAGGAATGCCCCCAGCACCGCCTGAAATGCCACCACCGCCACCAATGGGTGACATGCCTCCTGCACCACCAGGTATGCCACCGGCACCACCTGATATGGGCGGAATGCCTCCACCGCCACCGATGGGTGAGATGCCACCGGCGCCGCC
>CAZPME010000016.1:41686-43393 GCA_964587885.1 uncultured Candidatus Poseidoniales archaeon | reverse complement strand
CTGTCAACAATCGCATGGGGGGCCCATGCGCTCAAAATGAGCGCTTCGGTACCCTTTCAACACCTCTTCGATTAACGATTCAGAGTATGTCGGAAGCAGGTGACGAGATGGTCATCGACCATGCCCGCACTCTGCATCATCGCGTAGCAGGTGGTGGGGCCGATGAAGGTGAAGCCGAGCTTCTTGAGGGCCTTGCTCATCTCAATGCTCGACTCTGTCGTGACGGTGATGTCCTCCATTCGCTCCCTGTGATTGACAACCGGCTCCCCATTGACGAAAGACCAGAGGAAGTCGGCGAAGGCGTCCTCATCCGTCCCGAAGTGCTCGATGAAGGTGCGAGCATTGTTGATGGCTGACTTGATCTTGGCGCGGTTACGGATGATGCCTGCATCTGTTACGAGTCGTTCGATGTCGTTGTCGTCATAGGCGGCGACCTTGGCGGGATCAAATCCATCGAAGGCGGCGCGATAATTCTCACGTCGCCGAAGAATCTGAATCCAAGATAATCCCGCTTGAGCACCTTCGAGAATAACCTTCTCAAACAGTCGCCGCCCATCGCGATTGGGCGTACCCCACTCATTGTCGTGATAGTCAAGGTAGAGAGGGTCGTTGGTTGACCACGGGCACCGTCTCACTTCCGCCATGGCCATTCGGATGGGTCAAGAGGTTTGGTCATTCCTCAAGTCCCCCAATCGCATGGCCACCCTCGGATTATCATGCTCCTTTGTATATTCTCATTATTTCAATATCGAATTGATATGAGGGTAAATATTCGTTTATTTCATTTTAGTACTATCGACTCAGTGACCGTGTTCTATCAAACCTGCATAATCTAATCCAAACAAGACGATGCCGAGTAAGACAGCCCCGAATAGAACATACAGCATTGCATTTTTCCCAGTTTCTGTATTATGAATATCTGGTAGTGTGTCAACTGTTGCGACATATAGGAAAGTACCGGCAGAGAATAGCATTGCCAAGCCAATGAGATGAGTTTCCAAGCCGTCCAAAGCAAAAAATGCGAGCAGCATCATTACCGGGGTTGCAAGTGAAAATATTACGACGTCCCTAATTGAGTCATTGCGTTGGTCCCTTTCATGCATAGAAAATACTCCAAGACTGAAAGCGGCAGGTCCTTTGTGGATCAATACTGCTAGAGCAACTGCAGCAGTGATGGAAACACTGCCTGATGCAGCGGCTGCTCCAATCGCTAAGCCGTCGGTAGCCGAGTGTAAAGTTAGGCCAAGGACAAGCAACCAGCCAGGAGTACCATGGTGTACGTGTCCATGGGAATGTTCTTCAGAATGGTCATGGTGCTCTTCATGGACAGCGTGTCCAACACCAGATCCTTCTAAAATCAACATTAGTAAGAACCCGCAAAGAATTGCTCCGCCCAAAACAATTCCACTAGTATGCTCATCATGCTCAGCACCTTCTTCATGCGCATGACTGGTGATGAGTGTCTCGATTTCTTCTAAGCCAACTGTGGAAGTAATATCACCATCTTCTACCTCTTCTATAACATGAAGTACAGATTCTGAGAGGGATACTTCAGATGATTCTTCTTCATGCTTATCATGTCCCTCATGCTCACCATGGCCCCCAACTAGGGTTTCAATTTCCTCTATCGCTTCCGATGCATTGATATCCCCATGTTCAACTTCTATCATCACTAAGGCTATTGATCCTGCTAGTTGGTCCTCATCT